>CAMDKS010000011.1 GCA_945900755.1 Bdellovibrio sp. ZAP7 | reverse complement strand
ATCTCCGTCAATATCTCCGTCAATATCACCGTCAATATCACCGTCAATGCCACTAGCAATGTCATCGACAGGAATTTCTGCAACAGAAAATTCACCGTCCGGTGCAGCACCGGCCACCGCCGGAGCGGCAGTCGCCTTTACAATTTCATTACCGTCGTCATCCAAATCAAAATCTAGGGACTCATCTAAACTTGAAAAATCCGCTTCAGATTCCACTGCTGCGGCTGGGGCGGCTGACACTTCATTTGCACCAACATCAGAACTCTCGTCACCCATCTGATCGCTCCACTCACTCGCCTCCGAATCTGCTCCACCGAGGTCAAGCGTGGACTGAGCATTTTGTGAAGAAGGATCCTGAAGGGAGTCTTCACTATCGAAACTGTCAAATTCTCCATGGTCAATTTCAGAAAAGACAAACTGTGTCTCAGACTCGTCGGTCATTATTGGTCGCGCTTTTGGCTTTTCCTTTTGTTTTCTAATTGTTTGAGACATTCGACCATGGGTTTTAATGAACGACTCGAATCGACTGTCGGCAATTTTCACGTTCGCGCCAATCTCCTTCAGGCCCCGCAGTAGCTCTGACTGCGTTGTGATCACCGGTCTAATCCTAAGACCTGTAAAAAAACTTAATTGATTAATGGCATCTAGATCGGTTGGGTCAAGCATTCCAACATACAGAACTCTATTTTTGACGTGCAAAGGAAGAACTTCGAGCCAGCCCAGAATATGAAGGGGGGCCACATTGATAACCCCGAGATCCAATTCCTGTAAAATATCTTTCGCCGATTGGCGGAAACAAGTTTTTGAAGCGAAGAGTGCGCTTAGCTCATACTCATCCAAGAGGCCTAGGGCGAGAATACTTCGCGCAAAACTTCCGTGATGATTCGCGCTCTCGCGTTTAATCATTTGGCGATCTGACGCCGATAGAATTCCTTCTTCCACCATTAACGAACCAAGACGAGACATCGTGCCCCCTGCGACTTGTTTTGACTTTATATTAGGCAATCTCTGCTGTTTGTTTAATTTTATCACAATGTTGATAGAAGACTGCAGTTCCTGTGGAAAAGTTGTTGTGAATCGGACCATTGACTGGCAACATCAGTCCCACTGGTTACAGTACGCAACTAAATCAATTAGTCTTTTATCCTATTCTTGAGGTTTCACCATGGCTGGACATAAGCAAATAGAACAAGCACTCAAAAGACCCGACAGCTTTCAGGATCACATCCTCAAGGCCATAATGTATGTCAAAGGAAATAAGCAGCGAACCTTCATGCTTATGACCCCCCTGCTTGCGTTAGGAATTATTGGCTACGCAACGTTCTCTTGGACTAGCCACCAAGCGTCGAAACGCCGCGGAGAACTTTCAAACATCGGCGCCATTCAGGCGGAAGCACAAACAAACATGGACAAAGTACGCGAAAATCTACAGAAGCAGATTGACGTATTGCGCACGACTAAACCGGCTGCCGACGGCAAAAAAACAGATATCTCCGCCGATAGTCTAGCGGCCGTTACAAAATTAGAATTACAAATCGCCGACCTAAAACCAGACACAACAAAATCTACAGCTGAATATAAAAAATTCTACGATGCAAACCTATCTAATCAAGAGGGATGGATGGCTGGACTCACATGGGCCGGCCAGCAATTAAGCGACGGCAAAGATGCTGAGGCTCGACCTGTTGTCGAAGCTATCTCAAAGGCAAGCACCTCAAGTAATTTCTATCAGGTGGCTTCACGCCTCATGCTGATCGGCATTCTGGAGGACACCGCTGAATTCGACGCCGCCATTAAAGAGAGTGATGTGCTCATTAGCCTTTCAACGGATGAAACGAAGCCGGTGGCTCTCCTAACAAAAGGTCGTTTGCAGTATTTTAAAAAGGCCTTCCCAGAGGCTCGAATCGTCTTGAACGAGCTCATTGAAAAATTTGGCACGACTCCTGAAGCCACAACCGCACGAAGCCTAGTTGCGAGCATGGGTCCAGCCTAAGAGTTTTCACTAAAGCTTCTAGGAGCCCCGATGATTTGGCAAAAAAATGTCTTCTATATAACACGGCTGAGCCTAGCCTTCTATTTTTCATCGTCACAAGGCGTTCACGCTGCAAGCCCTACCCTAAAGCCATTTCGACTTGGGGTCATTGCGATGAATCGCCAGATTGACAAAGTCAAACCACTGGCAGAATCGGATACCGGCGGCTTCGTTAAGCGCGGCAATATTTTAATTGGAAGTTTCAACGCCACAAATATCCGAGCTTACAATATCGACAGTCGAAAAAATTTGTGGTGGCATGCCACCGACGGCGAATTGACAGCGCCACCGTTATTGGTCGAAAACACTGTGTTTTATGCGACTAGGTCAGGCCAATTGGCGGCCGTTAATGCGACCACAGGCGATTCCATTTGGAGTACCGAACTTGATTCTTATATCGAGCGTCCAATAACGTTTTCAAATGGCGTGCTATACGCCGTGACTACTGGGCAAGTGGCCTACGCTGTCGACACGGTCTCAGGCAAACGCCTCTGGGTACAAGACGCTGGCTTTCCTGACATGATTACCGTTCGACGTCCACCAGCACCCATTGTCCAGGACGGTCGTTTAATCATTGGCTTAGCCTCAGGCGATATCATTGCTCTAAAAATTGAGGACGGTAAACAAATATGGCGATACAATCCATTTTATCAGGAGACTAAATTCAAGGATTTTATCGGCGAATTTGTGGTCCACAATGGCAAGCTACTGGTAAGTCGATACGACGGGCTGGTGGCGCTTATTTCGATAGACCAAGAGCGACAGGTTATTTGGCAAGATCGCCAGACGTCTGCTTCAACGTCAACGTTTAGATCTGGACGATTATACGTAGGCTTGACCAACGGGGATGTTGTGGCTTATGACGCCTCGTCAGGCCGAGTTAATTGGCGCAGTCAATTAGGAACGACGCCTGCCTTTATGGTCGCAAGCGAGACCAGTCTCTTTGTCATTGGCAACAACGGCCGCATTTCCGCTTTAGACATCGGGAGCGGAGCCTATCAATGGTTTGATGCTCTTGGCAGTAGAATTGCAACGGCCCCTATAATTTCTGAAAACCAAATGTTTGTAACCACTGGCTTACACAACATCTACGGCTACCAGATTCAATAAGTCTCTGTATGTGCTTCGCTCAAATAAGATCAGCTCGACCGACATCCTTTAAGCGATCAACAATTAACTTCACATCTTGCGCGCGATTTTTGGGGCATACTAAAATCGCCCCTTTGGCATGAACCACCACCAAATCACGAACCCCTAGCATGGCCACCATCGGCCCATCTGAGTCTACCGTGCACCCGACTGTATCAATTAACAACGCATCACCCTGGACAAAATTTCCAGCACCATCTGTCGTAAAGCATTGGGACAAAGCATCCCACGTTCCAACATCCTGCCAGCCAATATCAGCCTCTACCACGCTCACACACTTAGAAACTTCAAGCACCGCATGATCTATTGAAATCCGGGGAAGCAGCGAATACGCTTTTGCAAAATCTTCACTGTTAACTTTAGTAAATGACGTTGCGGTTCCAAGAATTTTATTAAGACTCTGTACTGTTGTGGGCAATTTTGCCTCTAGCTCGCGGAGCAAAGTGGCAACATGAAAAACAAAAATTCCGGCATTCCAGTAGAATTTGCCACTCGCTATGAATTCCTCGGCTGTCTTTTTCTCTGGTTTTTCACGAAATGAAGCTACTTTGAAAGCACCTTGCTCTGGTCGTACGCACCCGCGTTCAATGTAACCGTATCCAATTTCAGGATACTTTGGGACCACTCCAATTAAACAAATTTCCTCACAACTCGCCACAGACACGGCCGTTCGGACGCAGTCTTGGAACATTTCTAGTTTCTCAATCACATGATCCGCATGCAAACTGATCATGATTGCATCGGATCCCTCACTCAAATTTGAAACTTCAAGGGCGGCCAGGGCCAAAGCATTTGCGGTATTGCGGGCCTCTGGCTCTGCAATGATAATCGAACAACGATGGCCAGCAATCTTTGCGGTGGCGACCGCTTGATCCTTATGGGTCACAATTAAACGTCGTTCTACAGGGACAAGTCCATCCAGCCGTCGCAACGTGGTCTCCAACATGGTCTCGGCGCTTCCGCCCAGTGCACATAACTGCTTAGGCCATTTTTGACGGGATTTCGGCCAAAATCGAGTTCCACTACCGCCAGCCAGAATCACAGCATAGACATTTTTTGGCAAGTCTTGTGTCGACATTTTTCTTCTCCTCACAGATCCAGTTAAAATCACAACTCCGGCTGAGCTAGCCAAGCACCAATCGCCCTCAGATATCCAGGCG
This sequence comes from Bdellovibrio sp. ZAP7, assembly GCA_945900755.1. Classification (GTDB taxonomy): domain Bacteria; phylum Bdellovibrionota_B; class Oligoflexia; order Oligoflexales; family RGVZ01; genus CAMDKS01. The sequence continues at coordinate 73,144 of CAMDKS010000011.1, read as the reverse complement.
CACTAGAAATTGAGTTCAAAGTGTTTCCCATCTCCGCACTTAGGCCTGCAAAGGCTTTTCCTTCCTTTGATGCCAAGCCCGCGACAGCGGCCGCATCCGAATAAAAAATGGAAAGACCAAACACCGCATAAGGCGCCAGCTGCGTTTTTGAATGCTGAGCCGCAAAATCCTGCCAGGCAATCATGGACTCTTCCCAGTCTCCGCCCATAGGCAGCCCCAACCAAGCCTTTTGAATCGCAGTTCCTGTCCCTCCCTGCACGACAGTCATCGATCCCAGAAATTCGGTGTCATGTACGCTTGCTTTTGTAGCTGCGTCCGGCAGCGGCCTAATATGCTTAATGACTTGATCCAAGATAAACACATGCAAGCTCTGAGGATGAAAAAACTTTTTAGGATCAAGCCGAGACTGCACGGCTGATGCCTCAAAAACGCCAATTTGCGACGGAGTCGTAGCCGTGACATACGCCAGAGCCATATGTAATCTTTTTTGTTCACCATTCATTTCAATGGTCGCCCCACCCTGTTCTTCGTTAAACAGATTATAAAAATCATCTGTCTTCAAATCCCATACATAGAGTCCATCGGGATAGCGAAGACTGTGGCTTGCTGTAAAAACAATCTTTTCGTGATTTGGAAGCCAAAGAAACTCTTCGACTCCGTCATGGTTGGCCATCATGACTAGATCTTTTTGCTGTTGGCTCCGAACGATTAAGTGCTTCGCACCCGACATGGGATCTACGAAAATTTTAGCGGCCCATTTTCCCGAATCATCGCTGGATCCCGCAAAAAGAACCGCCGAAAGTCGTGGATGCGCCACTCCCTCATGAGCATTGTACTGGAGTCCTTGAGGCTCCAAAGGACCTAAATGGCTGACGCCAAGATCGACATCGGAATTCGGACGATTTTGAATTCCGTCTTCGCCAAAACTTCTAATTAAGTAGTTCACGGGATCAAGACGAAGATAGTCAATCCGCTCACCCCAAGCGTCATAGGAATTGAGACGTCTGCCGTTCTCACGCGCAAATAAACGCAATTCATTTAAGGTTTCTGGCACGACACCCCAGACCCGCAGGTGATTCTGCACAATCGTATCGTTTTCCAAAATCATGTCTGTTGTTATTTGTACTCGAGACCAAGGCGACACTCGGTATTCATACGCACCAATCAACAGGGCAATTGTGATCATTGCGGCCACAGGACCATACAAAAATGATTTTACTGACACACTTGCCAACTCGCCCCCCGAAAACTATTCGACAGAATAGAACTTTTTACAGATTAGCTATTTTAGACTATTTCTCAGATAGAATCATGCAGATAGCGCATCGCCCACGAACAATCCTCATCAAAATCCGCTGGGAACGCTATGAAATCTTAAGAGTGTGATAAAATAATACACAACATATTCATCTAAAAGTTGGAACTCAAAATTCACTCAGAATTCGGAGGTTTTTCATATGTCACTTTCAAGATCCAAACTACTTCAATCCGTGCTCATCGCAATGTTGCCCTCGATGGCCTTTGCCGGCACCGCCAGCCCACTTGGCGTCGCCAGTGAGGCCCTATACACGACCCCAAGCGAGGGTCCGATCGACACGAAAGAGACACAGCGTGTAAGAATACCGATCACGCTAAAAACATGGCAAACCGTTGAAGCACTAGATGCAAAAAGCCAGGCTACGACCAGCCGCATTGTGAGCCAACCGGTACCACATGTGCTACGCGCACGCATGGAACGCGCCAATGATTTCTACTTAGGAGACTGGCGTGTTAAAAGTGTTCCCATGCGATGGCTTAGAAATAGTCAACAATATCAGGTTCGGCTTGAAGTCTACCGCCGATTGGGCGAAACCGGGCAAATTGAAGAAAGCCTTGGTTCAATCACTTTAACTGGACGCCTCGACAAACAACAAGATGGTCTCTATATTTTAAATGGCACGGCACGCAGGGTGTTCCGAAACAAGTCGGGAGATCCTATTCTTGATTTTGCTGCGGGACAACAACCCGTCGAGAAAAAGTCGACGGCCGTCTCACGCCTTTCGACACTCGAGAAAAATCACTAGCTGCTGGGCTTATAGAAACGACGGAAAAATCTAGTTCATGACATCAAACTGGGTCAGCATCTCCCGAAGTCGCTCTAAAGAAATGCTATAGCTCCGGCCGCAAAAGTCACATCGAACGTTTGAAGCGACACCTAGCGAAACAATTTCCTTAATTTCGTCACGTCCGAGCATGTTGATCGAGCGCTCCGCGCGATCTAAGCTACAGCGGCAAGTATATTTTATATCAAACGGATGTTCCGAGGGATTCATTGGGATCGTGCCGACAAAGTTTGTGAGGAGCTCGATTGGATTGCATCCATTTGAGAGCATTTCTGCCAACGGCTTCGCCGTGCGAACTGAGGCCTCAAGTTCGCTGATAATCGCATCTGAAGCGCCAGGCATTAATTCAATCAACACTCCACCCGCCACTTCCACCTGACCGTCCGTGTTTAACACGGCTCCAAGTGCGATGACTGACGGGGTTTGATGACTTTGATGAAGGTAATAGGCGATATCGTCACCAATTTCACTCGTGGCCAACTCTACGGTTCCGATATGAGGAGCTTTTTCAAAGGGCTGGCTTCGAATAACATTCAACAAGCCGATACCTAGTCCTGCGGCCACGTCAATGCGCCCATTCTTAAAGGGGACAGCGGCCTCTGGATGATCGCACCATCCCCGGCATTCACCTTCATAGGATGCCTCAGCATAGATGGAGCCAAGGGGGCCGTTTCCACGAAAGTGCAAAGCGACGACTTGTTTATCCCGAAGTTGTGCGGCCATCAATATGGCACCAGTAACAGCCCGCCCTAAGGCCATCGTAGCTAAGGGGGCTGCTTTTTGTATCGTGCACATCTCTCGTACGACATCTGTTGAAATGACAGAGGTCGCACGCAAAAAAAGATTGTCACTATAAAAGCGGTGGACACGTTTCAAGCCAATATTCCTCCAACCTTAACACCACCTAATACCATTCCTATAGTCTCGCATAGGGACGATAGGCCATCAACGAAAATTAACGGGGAGGAGGCCGCGGTGTGCTGTGACCAAAACTCCGCTATATTCTCAGACCTATAACAACTGTCTACACTTTTGACACACAAAACCCAGGCCGTCATCCCTAACTGTCTGTATTTGTAGGCAATAAATAAGCCTCAAGGTTGGCACACTGTTTGCTTTAATGGAGTAAGGCCAATCCTGTCGACGATCAAATGGACATGATTTTCCTCATCCGAATAACCCCTGTGCGGAGAATTTAATTATGTTGAATAGGTTGAAATCAAACGCGATGACTTTGTCTCTAGGAGCACTATCCTTTTGCTTTCTAGCACCCTCAGCCTTTGCGCAATCACAGTCACATAATCTGGTGAACAGCTATCGTTCAAGCTCAATCTCTCATGTTTTTGTTTCGCAATCCATTGAGGGCGAATACGGAGACTTCAGTTTAACATCGAATAAAAGCACATCCTCCATGGCTGCCTCGACAAGTACAAGCACAGGTAAATGGAAGGGCTATAATTTGACCCAAACCTTCGGCCTAGAACTTTTAAAGTTCGTTCAATTTAACGTGGCCCACAGCATGATGAATATGCGCTCCGCAAATACAAGCCTAGAGCGCCTAGGCGGCAGTCGCTTCACGGCGGGAATGCGCCTTGTTTTCCTTGCACCAATTGCAAATCTTGAAGCTGGCGGCGGCCTCATTGGCAGTCGTTACGACTACCAGCACAATCTTAGTACCACTGATTTTTATGGTAGCGGAACTTATTATAGCCTTGGATTTAACTACTTCTTAAGCGAGCGCGTTTCGTTATTTGGCCAAGGAAAAATGATCGATGAACACGCCGTCCGTTCTGGTGGTGATACTGACACAACGATGATCACCTCTAAAACGACCAACTTTGGCACAGGATTCTCGCTTTGGTTGTAAGTTAGGTACTAAAGAATACCAAAGAGCCGAGTGTAATTATCGTACACTCGTTTTTTTGCGTCTTCGTCTGTCCATCCACGAAGCTTAGCCAGTTGCTGAACGGTTCCGACGACGTTGGCCGGCTCATTGCGTTGTCCCTTTACAGGGCCCAAATAAGGCGCATCTGTTTCCGTGAGAATCTGGTCTGGTGGCAAGACACTTAACATCTTCTGAAAACCTTCATTGACGGTGCAATTTGCGGGGATGGAAAACCACCACCCGTACTTCTCCGCTAGCTCTTTGGCGAGATTCACTCGTCCACCAAAGCAATGAAAATTAACCTTTTCGATACCATGTGCGGCAAGAATCTCTCCGGCTCGTCGTTCGCATTTTCTGGTGTGAATAATGATCGGAAGATTACACTCCATCGCCACGCCGATCAGTGCCTCAAATACTTTTTCCTGTCCCGGCAAATACTCTGGCCCGAGATAGTGCCCGTCCAGTCCGCACTCTCCAATCGCAGCCAACCGTCCAGCCAAGGCCTCACTGCGTATAAAGGCAACCTCTTCGAATACATCAAATTTCCGCACTTCAAAGGGAAAATCTTTAGGAATAATCTCACAGACGGCGTCAAGAGGATAAATGCCTAACGCCGGTTTTATGAGGCCATCTGCCTTGGCCATGTCCAAAATCATGCGATTGCTTTTTGGCTCAAGTCCATTGACGACAATAGCACCTAGGCCCGCCAGTTTAGCCCGTGCGATCACGAGATCGCGATCCCGATTGAAATCATCGTGAGTTAGGTGAGTATGAACATCAACAAAAAAAACCATGGGATTTACCCGTCTATAAAATTAATGAGCGTCGAGATCTACTGCCACTGGCGCGTTTGATGGAACGAACTCCGCCTCGTCCAAATCCTTAGGCTTCGAGGAGGGGTCTTGGGTCACAAGGGATTGCGAAGCCACAAAAGATCCGATTTTTTTAATGTCCCATGTCGTATTCAGAACAGTCCAGTCTACCACGGGAACTCCAGCTTCCACAGCCAGTTTATTTGCCGTCCATAGAGCCTCTTTGACATAGTTTTTGGTATGTACCAAATCTTCAACATTAAAAATGATCGGAATTCTGACGACTCTCCCCTCAGCTTTTGCGGTCGATAGTGCCATTTTGATTAGTTTCAAGGCTCCATCCATGTCTCCAATTTCTGCTTGAATACCGTACCGCACGTGATCGAGCACAAGTCCACTACTTGTCCTTTCTTTCATATTAGCCACTGGAAAATCCTGCACATTTTGCTCATTGCGCAGGTACACCGGAAGACTTCCTATCACGTCTTTAAACTGCGCCAATTCTGCCCCCGACCAATCTTCTAGCAATCCCTGGCCGATGGCCGCAGATCGAGTTCTTCGTTCGACAATGCCTTCATCGAAATATACGGCCTTGGGATGGCCGAAACCCGCCTCCTCCAGAGCTTTCTTGGCGCTGGAAATGATCGACGATGTCTCATTTATTGCAAATGCACTGAAGCTCAAATCAAGCCCACAGTCGATGATGCAGTCTAGGTCAGAGATGGGAGCACCAAACGCCGTGGGCCCATATTTAAAGGCCACTCCCGCCCTTCCTGTGATGCTTTTCCAAGGCGCCAGGTGCATCAACACATCATCGGCGGTATCGGCGACTTGAGAAAAATGCCTTTGAAAGCGTTCCCTGGCCGCATCCCCACGCATAATCCATGCGGCATCAACGGCATGAGCAAAACGCCGTCCTGGGAACGCCTTGCGAATTTCCTGCAAGCCTTCCACATCGATTGCCCGCCCGTATTGCCCTTGCCACACCGCTATCGGCACAATCTCAACACCATCCCCTGCAAAAGCAGAGGAGGCAGGAGTTCCCAAACAAAATAGGGGAATCCAGGCGCTTATTGCAAGGACGAAGGTCGCTTTGCGTAAAACACAGGAAAATGTAACCTCGCCACGAGGTGACGTCAGCGGATCTAAAATGGTCGTTGACTCAATGCACACGAATAGAATTCCTTTCCGGAGCCTTCGCCTGTCGGTTTAATAAATTACTTTTCGGATAGGCGGTAGGAAACTAAAGCACCCCGCATTAAATGCGTTGTTTCGGAGCCCTCCGAGTGCTTATAACTAGCGAATTATAATTGAGTTTGATGGATTTTTATCTTTTACGTGCTTTAACCAAAACAGGACGTGGCCGGCGAAGAATTTGCACGATGACCGGTAGCAGCAGTCCCATTGCAATCCAAAGAGAAGACACGGTGGATCCTGACTCCGAACCGATAGAACACAAACCAAGAATTGATTTCTTGCTAGAAGACTTCGCAGGCGCTGCGGCGGTCGCCTCCACTGAGTCTTTTTTTCCATCAATTGTAGACAAATCAATTCCGAGACTTGCGACACTCATGCCGCGCGCCTCTGCGGCAGCAAGAATAACAGGCTGATAGGTTTTTGCGAAGAGTACATATTCGGCATTCAAAACGGCTATGACTAAGTCTTTTATCTGTGCGGCAGCAGGCAAAAATGTAATTGAGCTAATGAGCAGTTTATTAAGCTCTGCTTTTGGAATACCTGTACCTTGATAAAGATCCCAGAAAAATCCTGAAACCAGCTGACCCTGCAAATGGGCCGCTGATTTTAGATCGGTAAAAGATTTTTCCCCATACTTTATGGTATTAGAGCCAGTACGCAAACACTTGCCGGCCACAGCACAAAGACTGCTTGCGGCTGGACAGATGGACTCACCAAGGCAAGAATCTCCCATTCGCAAAAAGGTGATCGAATCCGCAAGTCCCTCATGTAATACTAGGGACTCCCCAGACGTGGTTGTGATGGATCCAAAAACAATGTGATGCCCAAATTCGTGGCTGACCACATCACTGTCAACAGATAGATTCGTAAGCGTCGATCCATCGCCATCGCCAATTTGAATAAATGGACCTGAGGTCCCGTCAAACGGCGTATACTGTGCATTATTCACTTTACCACCGCTGAATACGACGTGATTTTTCACCGTCAAAGGCTTTGGCCAATTTGGATCTACGGGCCACACGTAACCATTGGCCTCTGCGAAGTCTCGATGCTGATTCACATGTGCAAACGACGACTGCTCGGGGAAGAACGATGTTCCTGGGGCGTTTGTAAACGCATTGGTTGTTGAATTAACTCGCCCAACGGCAGTGGTCCCAGCGTCAAGGGTTGTAAAATAGCTATTCGTTAAATAGCCATCACCATTTACCTTAATGGTAAAGTCCGTTAACGTACCAGATGTCGGATTGGAGCTGTAAGCGCGGATTGTTGCATCAACAGCATCAAAGGACAAGATATCACCTTCTATGATGCCGTTGCCGCCAACAAATAATTGATACGGCGACGAACCTGCTCGCAACACAATTTGCCACGCAGCCCTAAGCTCACTGTCTATTGGAAAAACACACTTAGCAAGTTTCGTGACCTGAACCGCAGTCACGTCCACGCCGGCCTGCACCAAGGCATCCGTCGCTAAAGCAATCGCAGAAGCGGCTGACGACCACGCATCGTCCGTCATGGCATATACAGCGTTCACGTTCGGAGTTACACCCAAAACGAACGCGTCACCGGCCTGGGTCTCAATCAATCTGACTGAAGATTTACAAACATTATAGTTTCCGGCTTTTAAAGTAAAATTTGTAACACTCAGAGCAGAGTGGCTAGCAAGCCCGAATTCTTGAATTTTTTGTGGTGCGGCCAGAGTAAGTAATGGATGGAGACCTTGTTTGCGAAGGTAGCTGCGCAGGGCATCAACGGGAGACCCTTGCCCCAGTCGCAATGGAGCACCGCCATTAATTGCTTCACTCAGCATGCGTGTAGACCTAAGGACACTGTGGGACTGCCACTCTTTTTCAATCATCTCGGGAAGAGTGGAAAAAGTAGTCTCCGCAAATATTGTTGGAGCAGCAACAATAGAGCCAAAAAGAACTGATTTTAAGAAATACATTTTCCGCATTAGGATCAACCTCAAAACCCAGGAATACTCAAGGCCATCCTTGATCTCCTGTGCTCAATAGGTTCATCGGCAAAATCTGCCTACGGCTTTAACACAATTATCAAAAAATAATTCAACCCATTGTTTAAACAGGGTTAAATACTCACCTCAGAGACTGGCTGCCCAAATGGATTGGTGGGAAACATGGTGTAGTGCCGCAATATGTTAGCAGCCGCCTGAAAACTACAGTATTTGACCTACAGCGGATAAATCGCGCCCTCAAGTGTGTTGCTACTTCAATCCATCCAAAATTCATCCACAGGGCTTGTTAATAATGATGGTCATTTGACAAGTGAAGTTCATATATGGCAAGGACTTCACCGTCATGCATAGTCATTAGACAACTCTTAATCAGTCCCCGGCGCGAATGCGCCAGTAACGTGTCTCTACTGATCAATGGATCTTTACACGTCACCGTTAATAAAATTAAAAAAAAAAATCAATATCGTTGCACAAATTAATATTTTTTGTCAGGATGTTCTGTTTTGCTTTAGGATTTTAAATAATACGGCTGGAGTCATCTAATTTGTCTGAAGTAACCATCACCGCTGTCGAAGGAAATCGCCAAAAGCTTGACGGTGGTGCCATGTTTGGAAATGCACCTCGCTCAGTATGGAGCAAGTGGATCGAACCTGACGATCAAAACAGGATCATGCTCCACTGTCGAACCATGTTACTCGAAATTGACGGCAAAAAAATCTTGTGCGAAACCGGAATCGGTGCGTTTTTTGAACCTAAACTTGCAGAGCGCTATGGGGTCACAGAGACCACCCATAAATTATTGGAAAATCTCAAGGCACTCAATTTATCTGAAAACGATATTGATTTCGTGATCTTGTCGCATCTACATTTTGACCATGCTGGAGGCCTACTCCCTGCATGGAAGGAACAACAAAACGAGGTCTTAACACTCCTATTCCCAAAGGCAAAATACGTCGTTGGCCGTATCGCCTTCGAACGAGCTCAGAAGCCTCATCCTCGCGACCGAGCCTCGTTTATTCCTGGAATGACAGAGCTCCTAGAAGCTAGTGGACGATTGATTCTCGTCGACAATGCTACTCACAAAGACGTTCTTCCGCACGCTATTTCGTTTGTTTATTCGAATGGACACACCCCTGGGCAAATGCACACTGTCGCGACAAGCGTCTCTGCTGATCCCGATTCTAAATGGACGGCTAGTCACCGAGTGGTCTTTGCTGGCGATTTAGTCCCCGGGCAATCTTGGGTACACCTCCCAATCACCATGGGATACGACCGCTTCCCAGAATGTGTGATTGATGAAAAAAAATCTTTTTACGATCAATTTGCCAATGAAAATTCCTGGGTTTTCTACACCCACGACCACGAAGTCGCCATGAGTCGCATACAATGCGACAGCAAAGGGCGCTATCAGGCCTACAATGCCGTGGCTAAACCCATCAAGTTTCCACTTAGCAAAAACAGCATTTAATCTACATCTTCTAGCAAGCCAGCCGTCTCGTCTTGCTTTTCTAGATGAACGGACATGCCTCCACAGGCGCTCTCACGCTCAATTTCAGAAAAATGAATCCTTTCCGCAGCAGCGACAGCATGTTTTGCCGCCGTGATTTTCCCTAAGCTCAACATCCGATCCAGTAGTTGTTTGACAATTTTTTCGTAATTTGGGGTTAATTTCCCCTCACAAAAATAGCGATATCTTGGCACTGGCGCTGGCAAAAGCGAAGCGAGGTAAACAGATTCCTTAAGTGTTAACTGCTGAGGAGTTTTCCCAAAAAATCTTTGGCTGGCTTGACCAAGCCCATATAATCCAGGTCCAAATTCGACCATATTTAGATAGACTTCCAAAATGCGCTCTTTTGAAACGATCCTCTCAATATGCCACGCTAAAAAGACTTCTTGTGCCTTTCTTGAGATTGTCTTGTCGCGAGACAAATATAGATTTTTCACCGTTTGCATGGTGATGGTTGAACCTCCGATCACGGCCCGACCAGCTTCTGAATTCTTTTGTGCCGCTCCGACGATTGACGACATTTCAATGCCGTGATGCTGGTAAAACCCACTGTCCTCACTCGACACAAATGCCGACCGCGTCAACTCTGGGATATCCGTGTACGCTGCAAAGTACGGCCTACCAGGATCAACGGGGATGTGAATTGGTCCGACGTCAGATTCTCGCTCAATAATAAATGGTGAGTCCAAATAGGCCGACGAATACAGCTCGGGAGCGATCATGACTATGCAGTTAAAGGTCGACGAATGAATAGCAATACTAGGTACGCCTGCGGCTACAGTGACCGCGCCAACCAAAGATGCCGTCCCAGCAAGTTCAAACTTGCCCAAGTCGGGCATAAACGATCCTGGAATGGCCCTAAAAGCCTCTCCACATTCTATTTGTTTCATTTTAACGCGAAGAACACCTGACGGCACGTAGGACCCATCCCCTTTCCTGTCTAGGGATCCTGCGGCCTCGACTTCTATGGGAATCCCTCGATCGTCTTCTCTCACCATCTGCTGTCCAGCCAACAAGACAATCCACGATTTTTCCACATTTATAGATTTCTTTTCGAAGTCCAAATGAGACACGCTTGAAACTTGAACTTTCGACGGACCAACACGCGCAACGGCCAAAGCCGGGTTCGTGATTTGAATTTTGTTGAACTCACCCTTCACGCCTAACGTAACGCCCTTGCTCAAAGAATCAATCGCAAGCGGCTCAACAGAGATATTGCCGCGAAACCCCGGTGAAAAGTCGGCACCCAGACGACTTCGTAGTGGAGCGGTCAGTGACGAAGGCAGATTTTGTGCATCAACGTCACAGGCGACTGACTTTTTAGAAACGTCCATAGCGCAGTTGGCGTTCCAGATTGGGGGCACGTCACTCTTGGGTCGACTCGATAGTAGCAAAGTGGGCTTCTCATTGCGCGGCATGCTGAGGGTTGCCTCGACAAAAGATTCGTCAAAACGCCCGAGGGCCGTTAGGTGGTCAAATCGAAGATGAAACTGACGTTGCGAAAAATCTCCAGAAAGTGAAATGTTCTCACCAAGAATTTTTGTGGTCTTTTGATCGCTAAATTCAATCCGCCCAGCATTTAGGTAAAAGGCCATCGGCAGATACCGGCTGGATGTGCTACTAACTGTGACCCCATCTTTGCGTTGACCTAAAACCCTTTTAGAAATTAGGTCGACAAGCAACGTCATTTCGGCGGGCCACAGCTCTCGGCGCCATGGAGCCTTAATCACCAATTGACCTATACCTACGTTGGTAACCCTTAGAAAGTCGCGCCAGGGGACCAGCGACACCTCTACTTGAATGCGATCAATCACAGCCCAACCTTCCCGCCCAATTCTGACTTCGTTTAGAGTTACTTTTCCAAAGCCAGTATTGATAGACCCAATCAAAACAGTCACACCAGATTTTGTTTGCAAAATGGCTAGACTCCTTACGACGGATTTGGAAATTTCACGCTCAACGATCCTAGATACATAAATTCCGAGCGCAAACATGCAACCACAGACGAGAACTACAATAGTAGCCGCCAATGAATTTTTCCCTCTTAGTTGCCGATGCGATAAACCGACATTAAGTCGCAGTTTTGGCCACATTCTAAAAAACTCCTTGTACCTCTATTTTAGACGTACAAAGCCTCCCAGATAATAGGCAACAACTGCCCAACGGTCGATTGGAGAAATCCTTTTCAACATGAGTCGAGTGTTATAGAAGGGCGTCTTGAGCCATTATGTGGGTCAAGTAGCTAATAAAAAAATCAACGATTAATATTGTCACCAATGAAATTACGACGGCTTCCGTCGTTGCTCGTCCAACGCCTTTTGCTCCGCCTCTGGCAAAAAAACCCTTATAGCATCCAACCGACGAGAAAATTAGGCCGAAAATCATAGCCTTCTTCCCCCCCTCCCACAGATGTCTAGGCTTAACGATCCACTGAATTTTATCGAAAAAAACGGCTAGGTCGACATCGTATATGACCACCCCGATAACAAACGAGCAAAACACGCCCGAAATAATGAAAATCATCGTCAAAAGAGGCATCATTGCAACACTCGCCCAGATTCGTGGAGCCACCAGGTAGTTGTATGGATTCACGGCCATCACTCGCATTGCGTCAATTTGCTCATTTACCCGCATCGTCGCAATCTCGGCAGCCATTGAACTACCTGAACGGGCCGTCACTAGGAAGGAGCCAATGACTGGAGCCAACTCCTTACTCAAGGCGTACCCTGCGGCAGCACCAATCATTCCTTCGGCTCCAAAAATTCTGAAAATTTCACCGAATTGAAGTCCAAATACCGCACCGATCATCATTCCTGAAAGAATCATGACGAGGATACTTTGGTTCCCAACAAATTCGCATTGCTTAATAAAAAGTGAAAATGACATCCGAGGGCGTACAGTCCGAAGCAGCATGTTTCCAATAAACGTCACCATCGATCCGGTAAACGTGACAGGCTCAGTGATAACGGCGTCGATGACACCGCGCACCCCAGAAGGACTACCTTTTACTCCACTGCTTCCTATCACAACGCTCCTCGCACGTTTCCGCATATTTAAATGGTCATACAGCTTGTGTCAATTTTCACTCTGGCGCGGCCTCGTCAGCACTTGGTGCAACCTCTGGAGCGGCTGCGGGAGCGGCTGCGGGAGCGGCTGCCTTTATGACTTTTGCCTTCTTAGCGGTCGCTGCCTTGCGGGACTTTTTTGAGCCTCCCGACCAATTTGCCTGAGACTTCAAACGTCCTACGCCCTTCATGCTGAGGCTACTCATGGGAATAAACCTTCCATCATCCGTTCTAGCCCAATCGCCTTCAACCGTTACTAACAAATGGTCGCCTTTTGAAAGTTTCCCGACAACGGCACCATTAGCCGCTTTATCGTACACTTTTGCACCACCGGCTTTGACGTACAAAACGCGCCGCGTCGAATTCATTGGCTCACTCGCTGAAGGCGCTGCAACAGAGCCGCCCCTAGGAGCTGCGATACCTGCATCAGGAACTGCTAGTGAAGGTGCCGCTGCTTCGGGATCTGCTAATTCAGGCGCGGCGGTTTCGGGAGGAGGCGCGGCGGGAGAGGACGTGGGTTCTGCCGCAGAAACGGCTTCCTGGTCTTCCTGTTCTTCCCCATTCTCGTCATTTGATTTTGATGCGCATCCAGCCATTATTAATGCGCTGAATGCTGCAAATAAAATATTGCGACGAAATTTACCGGTGATATTAGTAAGCAACATATATGCACTCCCAAATTAATTAAAAATCAAAACGACCATGTTGATTATTTTAACAAACTTTCCGCAACAACGTGAGCATTCCGAGCATTTATATTTAAATCCCCACCTCGACACCGCAGTCCCTTTTGGACAGCCCCCAATTGCCAACAATTATCCATATATATTCAGTTAGTTAGTCTCTGGTGCGGAAGCGCCAGAGACGTGTCCTGAGCGCAGCGAAGGATCTCGGCAAATCACCACGGGCGTTTTCCTCTTTCCTTTCTCTACTCGCTAATGCTTATTTATCAGCTACGCAGCTTTTTTCATTTTGCCGCCCAGATGCGCAACAAGGCATTCGGGAAACTGGTCGGCCATCATTGGCCGCACTGTAGACACCAAAGGGTAACTCGGGCAGCCAAAGAGGTCGCGACGCGTCGCATTTCGGGGAATTACGACGGATTATACCCATTTGTTATGGCTGTACTCTAGTCACGTCGGGAAAACTCCAGCCGAAATCACCGGCGAACGTCATCTAGCAACTGTAGAATTGAAAAACTTCAAGTAGATGGTTGCATAGTGCGGCCATCATTGGCCGACTAAGTTTCCGAATGTCTTGTTAGGCATCTGGGGGCAGTATGTGCGGCGCAGCAAAGAATACGACTTAAATATGGTTGTATTTAGGGTGTGACACACTTTAAAATGGGTGGTAATATGGAGTTGTTCGGCTCTCATGAAAATTAAATAGAGGCGTATTACATGGTGATTATTAAGAGAAATGCGGAAATTGAGCTCATCAACTGGAAAAATGACCCCGAGCGAAAGCCCTTGGCGCTCCGCGGGGCGAGGCAGGTGGGGAAATCTTTTTTAGTCGAACAATTTGGAGGCCGTTTTTTTAACAAGGTTCACGTCTTTAATTTTGAGGAAAAGAAGGAACTGAAAAAAGTCTTTGCTGGTGATTTTGATATCGATAAAATCATGTCCCAGCTAGAACTCTTCGCGCAACGGGAAATCAACCTTCATCAGGATCTAATATTTTTTGACGAAATTCAAGAGTGTCCTCAAGCCATTTCTTGCCTACGTTATTTTAAGGAAAAAAAGAAAAATATATTTATTATTGCCGCCGGAAGCCTCTTGGAATTTGCGTTAGAAAAAATTTCGATTCCTGTAGGTCGCATCGATTTTTTAACAATCTATCCACTTAACTTTCAAGAGTTTTTAAACGCAACAGGTCGCGAAATGCTTTTGAAATCAATCCCATTTTTTTATGACGGAGACTTTAAACCTAAAAATATCAATGAGGCCGCGGCAAATAGCCTGTACACGGCGTGTCGTGAATATAGCGCAATCGGAGGAATGCCCGAGTGCGTCGCAAGTTTTGCATCTAAAAAATCATTTGAAAGTGTTCGCAAAATTCAATCGTCGCTCATCGAGAGTTTTGAGGCCGATGTTCTCAAATATACCAAAGGTGACAAACAAATCTCTAATCTTCAATCAACTTGGGTTAAATTAAGCAAAATAGTAGGAAGTGAGATAACATATTCAACAATCAATCCCAGCGATGATCACAAGCGAACAAAGAATTCGCTTGAATTATTGGCAAAAGCAAAATTAATCCATATCGTTCGATCTGCAAACGCAAGTGGGCTTCCTCTGGGAGGAAGTGCGAATGAAAAGCATTTTAAATGTATATTTTTAGATATTGGGCTGATGTTCCATTTGGCAGGAGGCCAATACACCCAACTGCTCTTAGACGGTGTGATCTTGGATGCTATGGAAGGACGACTTGCCGAGCAATTTGTAGGTCAGCAGCTTCTTGCAGGGCCACACGCAGGATCCGAGCGCGGAGCTCTTTTTTGCTGGTTTCGCAGTGAAAAGAACGCCAAAGCTGAAGTTGATTTTCTGATAGTGAGATCATCAAAAATTATTCCTGTTGAGGTCAAATCAGGACGCGGCGGAAAATTGCGTAGCCTGTTGCAATTTCTAAAAACTTATCCAGAAACAAAACAATCCATATGTCTCCAAGAACGTTCTGATGTTCTTGTGGATCGAGGCGTGACTTACGTGCCACTTTTTAGCATTCTTTAACATAATCGATAGAAAGCCTAGCGAGGGGCCATCGGTTGCGCCCTTTCGTTAGAGAACTGAGCATTTATATTTAAATCCCCACCTCGACACCGCAGTCCCTTTTGGACAGCCCCCAATTGCCAACAATTATCCATATATATTCAATTAGTTACATTGCAGTCCTAAATTATTGCCAGACATCGCCGAACACTCTCACGTGGGCACTGCTCCTGAGAGGAGTGCCATCACATAACTTATTGGAGGAATCAAATTATGCATCATTTACTCGTATTGTGTTTATTTGCTGGTAGTGCAGTTTCTCTTTATACCAGCTGCGGTAGCGACGCTAAATTTAATAGCGGCAACGGAAAATCAACATCGAATGCCACTAAAGGATATACCGGTCAAAAAATTGAAAATTTAACATGGTTTTGGCAATGTGACAGCGCACCGGCAACCCCTCCGGAAACTGCGGGCAGCAATGTCGTAGTATCTGGCCCAGGGGAACATAAATTCAAGCCCTCCTCGTTCGACAAAACGCCACTTATTTTTAGTGGAAAAATTTGCCCTCCTGTGACTCTTCCTCGCGACATCGTTTTTGTCATCGATGTCTCAGGATCTATGGGAGGTACAGGCGGTGCCGACCCTCTCTTGAATAAGTCGTGCGGCCGCCTTAAAGCGGTTGAAAGCATCATTGATGATATAGTGAGTCGCGGTGGAGACACCCGTTTTGGTATCGTTACATTTTCGACTGGGGTGACTGCGCGATCCTCTACAATGTTTGGCGATCGCACGAATCTTTTTACTGACCTATCAGGTTCCGGATCCATCTCAGATGCGCTTTGCAGGGCCGTCGGCGGTACCGAATACGGAGCCGGCCTAAAGGCAGCGGAGTCAATTCTTTCAGCCGGTCGCTCTGATGCGATAAAGGAGCTCTACTTCGTTTCTGACGGAGAACCAGAAGACACTACCGGCCCTGCGCTCGCTACTCGCTTCAAAAGTCCAGGCATCAGCATCGCAGGAAAGTCAATTCCTGTAACCATTGGTACGGCTATGCTTGGCAGTGGTAACGACTCAATTTTGAAGAACGATATCGCAAGTAAAGACATTGGTGGAGCCCCGCTTCACGTTGGATCCGTTCAAGCAGGCAATTTAGCTAGCACCTTAAGTAAACTGGCCGCAAACGAAATTTTAGAGGGCCTAATGAAATACCGCGTGGTTGGCGTTGATGACTGGACTGAAATAAATTTCACTCCCTCCATTATTAACTACAATTTCTCGGTGCCATCAATTACAATAGATAAAACAATCGCTCCAGCAGGGTTAGAAGTTAAATTTGAATATCGTGACCAACACAATAACAAATACGCTAGCGAGGGAAAAATACTTTGGTTAGATGGAACAGACAAAAAAGCTGCGCCCCCTGCGACAAAATAACCGTCGCTGTATGGATGCTTATTACAATCTCTCTTTTGCATCTGAGCCCTCCTGCGAGGGCTCAGGATGTTTGTGTCGAACTCATCAAGGGCAGTGTTGCCATCGACGTGACGGCTTGTGCGCCATTTACTCCTGACGTTTTTAATGGCAACAAACATGAATTCCAATTTATCAAAGACCTAGATCCCGCACAACGAAATGACTTATTTCAGTCTTATAGCGGCCTTATTATCAGAGGTACCGTAGTGCTAAGCAATGCCGTTCGCACCGGCATCAGCACAAGTAAAGGAGTCCTCCACGGCCAAAAAGAACCCTTTTTTATACGCTCTGGGCAGACCACGTGCGAAGCCATAAAATCAAAACGAATATCGGCCATGCTTAACGAACAATGCTGCAACGGAAGTGCTGCCGTCCCTTGCTTACTTGAAAACGGCTACCTATTGACTGATGTTAAAGTTATGGGGGGCGCCGTAATTGGGTCTCCTGCGGAAGTTAGGCCTGCACGTAAGCCTCATACAAAAGCATATATAGATGCCGACAAAAAATATGCCGCAAGAAAATATCAAGAGGCGATAGACCTCTATCTGGCGGCGGAGCGGGAAAACGACATGGATGTTCCCGGCCTGTTTCACATGGGTTTTGCTTATCGCGCGATTGAAAAGTGTGACAAGGCCATAGTCCCACTCACTAAAATAATGACGCTAAAAAAATCTAATAAAGTTTGGGCCGAAGACGAACTCAGCGTTCGACGAGGCCAATTTTTGCTGGCACGATGCCACGCAAAATCGGGGAGCGCTTCCGACGCCATTTTCTATTTAGAAGCTTTTTTACTTGATCCTAAAAAATACAAAACCGAGCTCCAACTATCCCTAACACAAAAGGATTTTGGCTGGATTCACAGTTCTAAGGAATACATTGAGTATAAGGCCAAAGCAGAGCGCAAACTCAAATAATGTTGGCACTGATTTTTGGGTGATGAATAATTGTAAAATTAGTGTATTATCCTTTAATAAAGGGAGGAACTACCTATGTTTTTAAATCGATTCCCGCCGATGGGGGTTTATGAAACCCTGTTTAATTTTCAAACGGCTACAGGGCTGTATATGGGGGACGACGGTACCAGACCGTGGGCTCAGGGCTTCCCACTGACGACCCAGCTACCTGATGGACCAGCGATGCCATCTTCGATCGAATTTGGGCCCAGCGACCTTAAATATCCTGCAGCCACAGGTACTGAACCGCTGCGAAAAGCGATTGCCGACTACTACAATAAATTTTACGGTTCAAATATTTCCGAAGAAAACGTCGCCGTTTTTGCAGGCGGCCGTCCTGCAATTTTTTCAGCACTGATGCACCTTCAATCCGATGTCCACGTCATGATTGAAGAGACAGAATATACGCCTTACTACGACATGCTGAAAAACCTGAAGCGTGCTCACACATTGATTCCAAGCAATCCCAATAACAATTTCAGACCGAAATTAGACGATTATCAGGCGGCAAGAAAAAATACGCCCGGGCGTACGTTAATCATTAAAAGCAATCCATGCAACCCAACCGGCGTAACCTGGACTGGGCAGCAACTCTCGGATTTGGTTGCGTTTGCAAGTAATGAAAATCATGCGGCAATATTTGATGAAGCCTACGAGTTTTTTCACAAGGACGGCCCAGTGAGTGTCCTGAAATTTATTAAAGACATAGACACAACAAACTTGTTTGTTGTTGGCGCAGCCACCAAGGGCCTCCAAGCTCCTGGTCTGCGCACTGGCTGGGTTATTGCCGCCCAAAAGCATATCGAAATTTTTAGAAATTTTTCTTCTATTGCTATGGGCGGTGTATCGAGACCGGCTCAAATCTGCGTCACAAATCTTTTGGAACATGCTCGCGTGTCCCTGGCAAGAACCGCTGTCACAAATTTTTATAACAAGCAACGTGACGTCTATGAACTCGGACTTGCAAAATGTGGCATTGAGCTTTGCACTGGGGACGGCGGTTTCTACCACTGGGGACGACTGCCTCGGGGCCTCTCAGCCCTTGAATTCAACCAACGACTTTATAAGCACAAAGCGGCCATCTTGCCTGGCACTCTTTGCGACATGAATCGTCTTGGTGAAAAAGGACCTCACGCAAATTTCATAAGATTTTCATTCGGCCCATTGAGCCCAGACTCAAACGCTGAGAATATTAAAATCATCGAGGCTTGTGTTAAATGAAATCGACGATCAACGCTTCACCTGACACAGACGTGTTAATCACGAACGCAACGATCATTACTGGAGCCTTTTTACCAGTGATCGAAGACGGCGCCATTCTTATCGGCGGAGGAAAAATCTTAGCCACTGGGTCGTCGCAGAGTCTAAGATCACAGTATCCAAAAATTAAAACGATTAATGCCAACGGATTTATTATTATCCCAGGACTGTTTAACACGCACACTCATGTATCCTTGGGATTTTTTCGCGGTCTAGGCCACGGTAAATCAAACATGATCGAATCTTTTCTTTTTCCAGCCGAAAAGAGTCTTACCCCTGAATTGCTAGAGCCACTATCGTTTTCATATATTTTTGATGGGCTGCGTGCGGGAGTCACCTCGTTTGTCGATCATTATTATTTTAGTGAGGGCATTGGCCGTGCCTTCGAAAAATTTGGGGTACGAGCTTGGATTGGTGAAACCGTCGCCGATCTTGGGGGGGCCTTTTCTGGCCGCGACAGCTGGGATCGGGCTAAGAATCTAATTGAAAAATCATCCTTTGGACCATTAATCCGGCATGTCGTGTCACCTCACGCCGCAGACACCGTTTCTCCTGCTCTCCTCAAGGAATGCGCCGATTACGCTCGGACCAATAATTTAACCTTGCACATGCACCTATCCCAAACTCAAGGCGAATTGGATCGAGTCCAAGCACGCGATCATTTGACCGCCGTGGAAGCGGCTCACAAGGCTGGCGCCCTCGGACCAAGATCACTGGTCGTCCATCTTACCAGCGCCTCTGCGAAGGACCTAAAAATCATTAAAGATTCTGGCGCTACCATTGGCTATTGTCCGACGTCCACGTTAATTTATGATCGGTTGGCCAATATTAGATTGATGCACGACTTAGATATTCCACTCGCCATTGGCACAGATTGCGCTGCCAGCCACGACTCTGCAGATTCTTTAGGAGAAATAAAAATCGCTGGCCTATTTGCTCGTCATCAAGGCGTCGAGACTAGCAAATTGAGTCCGGACCATCTATTGGCCATGGCTACAACCATACCTGCGGCCGTGCTGGGCGCTTCAAAAGAACTCGGCACGCTTGAAGCCGGTAAACAGGCCGATCTTGTTTTCCTTAAAAAATCACTCAGCGCCGAGCCTTGTAAGAATCCGCTGGCCAACGTCATTTATTCCATGGGCGCAAGAGACGTGGAACATGTCATGATAAATGGAAAGTGGGCCCTCTGGAACCGCTCGCTGCCCACACTAGACCACGACCAACTTGCGGCTCAATACCTCGGTGCCGTAAACGAAATTCAAAGGCGCATCAAAACCTCCCTGAAATCTGACCTAGGACCGACCAAAGTATGAATTACTGGGATATTTCTCCGCTTATTTCTCCGCGGCTTGCGGTGTGGCCTGGCGACACCCCACTCAGCCGTGAAATTTTAGTCGATATCTCTAAAGGTGAGAACATTGATCTTTCCACCCTCCGTGCAACGGTGCACATCGGCGCCCATACTGATGCGCCGCACCATTATCATAGGGACGGCGTAGGTATTCATGCCGTTGATATAGAGACCTACATTGGACCTTGCTTTGTTCATACGGTTGAAAATAAGCCCATGATCATGCCCTCAGATTGCAGCATCCCATTGGCCTCAGGGGCGAAACGAATTTTATTTCGAACAAACTCATTTCCAAATCCAGATGTTTTTAATCAAGATTTTGCAGCGTTTCATCCCGATGCTATTGCTGCGATGGGGCAAGCAGGAGTCGTTCTCGTGGGCATCGACACACCCTCGGTCGATCCATTCTCTTCGAAGGATTTACGGTCACATCAAAATTTGTTTAAATATAAAATGGCGAATCTTGAAGGCATTGTCCTAACTAACGCTGCAGACGGCCATTACGAATTAATTGCACTACCATTGCGCCTAGAGGGATTTGATGCCAGCCCTGTTAGAGCGATTCTGCGGCGGTAGGTTGACTCCCTAGGTCAACCTAAGGCCTATAGGCGGCAACTCGGCGCTTCACTACGAGCTCCCGACCCAACAAGTCAAATTGCCGTCCGGAGAATTTAGCAAAACCGCCACCGATGCTTCTTTGAACGACAATAACTCGACGATCTGCACACTCAAACCTCTGAGTATTTCCCCGCGTCCGTTTGTTTTTGATAAAACAGCCATACTTTTTACTTAATACCTGCACGAGAGGCCAGTACAGACGGTCATAATTTGAAATTGTACTCTGCTTCGCCACGAATACCGTCGCATTTCCAACTTTTCCATAAACTCCAAGATCCAAAATTTCTGGATTCTCTACTCCAAATCCCTGCGCCATTCTTAGACGCCCAGGATCACGACGCAGCTCCAGACTAAACGCATTGTCTCCCATCACGCTAATTCGCTCCGGCGCATAATAAAACCAATCAAGCTCGTCACGCCGCTCTTCGGAGTCCACGACTTCCTTACTTTTGGTGCCCTTGAAATGGATTGACCCACACCCAAAAAACAAAATCAACAGGGATAGACAGTAACTTAGCGGGCCGACGATTCTTATTTGAATAGGCCGTCTCAAAACCCACCTGCTACTTTCTGAATCGGCTTCAAAAACGCATGCTCTGAGAGAATTCGCACAAAATCCCTTTGCTGCGCAGACGATAAGTTCATGAACTTGATACCATGAGCAAAGGAACTCCCAGAGGCGTAGGTCCAGCACACATAGCCTTCGACATCTTCCACTTTCAACGCCCGAAGCGCCGCACTCATTCCTGGCTCTCGGCTCTCAAAATTAATAATAATAATTTTTGATGGCGCAAGTGGGGAGTCCAATAATATATTAACGCCCGTGGCGCTATAGTTTAGGAGCTGTGCTGAGCCGAGATCCGTCGTAAGAACAATGCTATTAGGATCAGACAACACCACCCGCCCATTGTTACGCCGATATTGGTCTCTTTCTCTAATGGCCAAGTCAATCTCTTCGGCATCCGATTTACGAGTGACGATTGGATTTATTTGCCACGCTGCGATCGGTTCTTGATAGTGTTTAATCTGAATCATTTTGGGTTCCATGGTCGCTTCACCCAAAGCAGCACCAGTCAAGAGGTCGGCGGTCGTCGGACCAATCATCACACAATTATTTTCACAGGATGCTTCTAAGCGTTTTGCAAAATTCACACCGTTGCCAACGACTGTAAACTCGACCCTGTTGCCGGAACCTAAATCGCCCAAATAGCACGATGCGGTATTTATTCCAATCCTCAACGGAAAAATTGGCGCCAACGCTCGAGCCGCCGCCAAATTTTCTATAAGCAATGTTTCTTGAATTTCAATGGCACAACGAACGGCCATTTCGGCGTGTTGTGAAACCGTAACATCGGAGTCAAACCGATACCCAAAATAGCAGAGCAAGCCATCTCCTAAGGTTTTATCAACAACACCACCATGATAGTGCACGATGGCTGACATCTTCCCGAGAAGATTTTTTAGACAATCAAACGCCGCTCGTGGAACCATGGCTTCTGTAGACAGCGAAAATCCGACAATATCAATGAACATGATCGAGACTATGCGCTCTCTGGTCTCAAGGTTAGCACCGTCAGGACTGCGCAAAACCATTTCCAGCTGTCCGGGAGAAACTGAGCCATCGAGGGCTGCGTGAACGATGATGGAGCGTCTTTCCTCATGCTGACGGCTCACTAGAAAAATTGTGACACCAGACAAGCCCCCTGCAAGGAGTGGCAATACGTACGGCACGACCAGTCCAAAGTTAAAAAATAAAGCCTGTGCACAGGCAAACGCACTAGCTGAAAAGATGCCAAATGCCAGCAAGTACTGCAGCGATTTTAATTGGAAGGCTGCGACAGAAAAAATCACAACAAAAATTATGATTAGTACCTCATCCACCATGACCGGCTGCAACCATCGCCCGGTCATAACACTATTGATGACGCTAACTATATAGTGACCGCCAGGAATAAATCCATACGGGCTAGGCCTCACATCGACGTTTCCCGTGAAGTAGGCCGGAAGCAGCACCACCACATCCCCTGCCTTGACGTTTGAAAGCCACTTTGCTTGTCTTGATTTATCCAATAGGCCGTTCATAGAATGAACGTCAATCTGGCTGGGTGCCACAAAATTTACAGGTGATTCACCTTTAGAATTAAGAACCACTCTATGGCCGTTGACGATCATATTGCGATCGGAAAATTTCACTGAATCGGCAGCAAACATCGCAACATGCGGAATAACAGATTGATCACCTAACCAAAGAAATGGTTCAACTCTACTTTCCCGGGTCAACTGAAAATGCCCAACTTTATCAAACACGTGTTCATAAATCTCACTTGGACCGTATGCGGTCCAGCCCTTACGATTCATCCAGTCTGGCATTTGTTTTTGACCCTGATTGAGATCTTTTGGGGAGACCTCGATATCTAGGTACGTTTCCAAGGAGTATTGGGGCGCACTCAGTTGTAAATGATTCCTCTTAAGCCGATCCTGATCTTGCGTAAAGGATCCTGAAACCACAGGAACTCCGGTCTGTTTTACCCGCATAAATTTTGCTTGCGCTGCCTCCGATATGGTTCGCGGGCTTTCGCTAAACATGCTGTCGACTACAATGACTTTTGGCTGCTTGGCAACCACCGCCTCCAAGACATCAGCCCACGATTCAATCGAAATAGTTCCTTCGCCATACTGGGAGTAAGCTTTATCGTCGAATGCGAACACCTTGATCCGTGAGTCCAACACCTGTGTTTTCCCAACCAGGTCGCGGATTTTAAAATTTAGAGGATCTGCAATCTTGGTATTCAAATAGTCGCCAACCGAACTCCAGGAGGCGTAGAGGAAAATGAGGCACCAACACACCGCAATGCAGCTTGCCGTCCTGCCGCTCAAGCTGTAGCGGTCGAGCCAGTGGTGATGTCCGGAGGTTTTAGGAGCAAATCCTATTGGCATTCGATATTTCCGCAAAAATTGAAAGGAACAATGGGGATTTCTTCTCTATTATGAGTCATCTATCGGCAGAATCAAAAGGTGCGTGATGAGGCTGTTTTTACAAACTGTCAAAAAACACGACACTCCCGTGTCCTTTCATGCGTTTGCAAAAATTTTAACCCACTGTAATTGCAGATTTTTTCGGAGGATGCAGGCCTCACTGCCTGTTGGCTCGCTCCTTGCATCAAGGATTACATCGTTAACGGCCTTCACACGCATCGGAGAAAAATCATGAACACTAGAATCATAGCGACCATCCTCTCAGGACTTATCATCAGTAGCTGCGTTGTCAAAGTTAACGTCAAAAAAGACAGCAAGAGCAGTCAACTCAAGTCGACGACTTCAGAGGCACCCCTTAATGCCACGGGACCCGAAGATTTTTTGAAGCACCTCGACAACCTTCATAACGCTGCCGCTGACCTTGTCATCAAGGAATTTGCAAAGAACGACTATGTAGGAACATTTCGCTCATCTGTTCGAAAATATCGTGGCTTGATTATCGCGAAATCTGGCGAAAAGGTCATCCTTGCAGATAGCTTCTATAGCGACGAGGCAAACTACTGCCGCAAAAGCGGTTTGAATGTAAATGGCGATGATAGCCATGAAATTCTGGGTCTACTTTTGAAAACAGTCGTCCTTGCCAAGTTAAGCGAAACTGACCTTGGAAAAATTAATGCCTCCCTAGCGAAAGAGGCACAAGCTCTTTCACAGTTTATCACCCTCGAACTCGGCCTTAAAATCGACGGCACAAGCAGCGTCGTGGACGAAAATGGCATTAAGGTGACTAAAGGCATCGTCACCATTAAACTCCTTCCTATCGCCGGCGAGACCATTGACGATGCAACGAAGCACAGCGATGACGTTGAAATTATTTCTCTCAATTTTGAACGATCCCTTGGAGCCGATAAGGTTGGTTCATTTGCGTCGACGATTGACCTCGCTTATGAAAAAGATGGCCAGCCTTCTGACGCCTCTGGCTCGATCGCAGTGAGCCGCGTAAAAGATGGTCTAGATTATGTTCATGATTTAGTGATCTCATTTGGAACGAAGGGCGAAAGCGCTTCTTACAGCCGCGAAGTGATTGTTCGCGATGATCATACTCAAACAAATAAATTTGACGTTACCGAGGTCCTAAACAGCGGTTCTGAAACAGAGTCACGCCATCACTCGATCGTAGATATTAAGGCTGGAACCCAGTGCAAAGGCAATGGCAAAGACAAATACGTAGAAGTCCCTGCTACTACGCCGAATGTCAAACCTACAGCACCGATTGATGCCGAAGTATCTAAATCTGGCCCCGTCCAACCTCAGTCGCCAACACAGTCGCCAACACAGTCGCCAACACAGTCGCCAGCTCAGTCGCCAGCTCAGTCGCCAGCTCAGTCGCCGATACAGGCCTCGGTTAAAAACTAACCGCCTTCGACAAGTTGGACCTAATAGTAGTTCTTCGTTTATATCTCCTTTCAAATTAATGCAGGCGCGAAACTTAGTTTCGCGCCTGCACCTTTTCATCAGTCATCTCCACACAAAAACAGCCCATTTCTGACAAGCACTTTCAGAGACTCAGGGCGCCAGACGTTCCCACTCCCAATCCTGACTGCGGCGGGTGGCACGCAGACGATCATGCAGTCGGCTGGGCCGACCCTGCCAAAATTCAAACATGTCCGGAACGAGCCTATAGCCACCCCAGTGCGGCGGACAAGGAATGCCGCCCGCACCAAACTTCGCTGCAAACTCAGCCACACGGCCCTCTAGAGCCTCCCTCGACCCTACTTTTTGGCTCTGGGGTGAGGCCCAAGCCCCGATCTGGCTTTCGCGAGGCCTAGTGGAAAAATAAGCCTCTGAATCAGCAGCAGAAATTTTCTCAAACCGGCCCCGAACGCGCACTTGCCGCTCAAGGGGTTGCCAGAAAAAAAGCAAGCCCCCCTTAGGACACGCCTTGATTTCACCGCCTTTGCTGCTTTCATAGTTGGTAAAGAAAATAAGTTCATTTTTTTCCGATTCGAGCTTCTTAATGTCTCGAAGCAAGACAATCCTGCTGACTGGAAAACCATCCACATCGAGTGTTGAAAGGCTCATCGCATTCGCATCCGCAACGCCCTGGTCCACCGCATCGTAATACCACGACATAAGTAAATCTAAAGGATTTTTGGGCAGATCCCCTTCAAGGAGGACGCCCTTTTTGAACTCTCGTCGCGAATGCTTCAATGTATCAGTCATGCCTATCCTCATTCTCCAGCCACAATTCAGTCATGCTACCACTGATGGGACCAGGGACGCCAGCCCTGTTGTAAGGAATCAAGACCTTGACAGAATTCTTGGATCATAGAACACTATCTATATGAACTTAAGAACTATAATCTTACTTGCCGCCAGCTTTGGTAGCCTTAATTTGGCCACCACTCCAGCCCTATCCAAAGGATTCTACGATTACTGCGTGGGGGCTGAAAACCAAGATGAGCGAAATACGGTTGATGCGATCATGACTAAACTAGGCATCTGGGGCGATCCATCGGATGAGAATTGCAGAATGACCCAAGCACGCCTTGAAGACCGCAAATATCTTTCGTTGTGGCCCGACCCATTAGAAACACCTCGCAATTTGGCCCGCGATTTGCACCCCCTCGAAGATGCAACGCATTTGTTGGCGCTCTCTATCGCCAAAAATGAGATCTCCGACCTTAGTCCTATTGCCAATTTAGGAAATCTCACCCTACTGAATATAAACTTCAATCCAGTTTCCGATATTTCCGGTGTCTCACAATTAGTAAGACTTCGAGAATTGGATGCCTCTCGAACCAATATTTCCGATTTGAGCCCCTTATCCAACCTGAAGGCTCTTGAAACACTCTCGATCTCTGAGGCCCGCCTCACAGATATCAGCCCCCTTACCACTCTCCATCAGCTTCGCACCCTTTATTTGGGACAGAACCAAATATCTGATGCGACACCACTTGCATCCTTATCGTTTACCCATTTGCTGGTGGAAGACAACAAAATCACGTCACTGGATGTGACGCGATCTAAATCGATGTTAATCCTGCTTGACGTAGCTCGCAATCAACTCTCGACAGTTACTGGATTAGAAGATCTCGATCGAATTGATGCAATCAATATCGAAGGAAATAATTTTTTCACCGTTGCTGCGATGGCTGACCTAACGACCTTAAGGTGGTTAAATATTCGCAACAACAACATCTCCGATATTTCACAAATCGGTGAATTAACCAACCTTCGCTATTTAATGCTGGACGGCAACCATGTCTGTGTCCTTCCCGAATCGATCAAGAAGCTTCAGCTGGAGCACCTTAATTTAAGGGGCGAATGGATCAAGCTAAGCATCACCGGCCTTGACCGGCAAGTCGGCTGTTAACAACGCTTCAAGTGGACTCAGACCCATTCGTCTGCGGCGCGGGTGCGCCTATGCGAGCTGAAAGCATTTGCCCCTGAGACTGCATGCCTGCCATTTTCGAATCTAAATTGGCAAAGGTTCTTTGAAGTTGAACGCGACGCTGCTCCATCCGTTCTTCTTTGTGTGCGATGTCTTTGTCCTGTGCTTTGATGCGTTGATCCATGCCCTTCAATCGGGTTGCCACCGCACCGCTGGTCCGATCTTGAAGTCCCCTGATCGCATCACTCATACGGGCAGCCAACCCAGGCCCATGTTCTCCGTTTGCAAATAAATTGGCTACACCATCATAATTAGAAGTCAAAGCCTCCTTCAGTTTAGCCTCATCAATTTGCAGTTCGCCATTTTTTGGGTTGGTCGTAATCCCGGCCGTGGATAAGGAAACGCTGGAGACCGCACTTTGTAATGAACGGCCAACCTGCCGCAGGGAGCTATCTCCTGACAACTGGCCGGACTGGCCTGTGGCCGCATCCTTCTGCCCTTGTTTGTGGCTAAACGACTGGACCTCATTGTACTGTTTAACAAAATCTTTTACACCCTCGGACGTTCTATCGACATCGTGCCGAACATTTACCGTCACGCTGGTACCAGGCTCTGCCTTCGCAACCTTCAAATTTACGCCGTCAATCAAATCATCCAGCGCATTCGTCTTTCGTTTAACGTCGACACCTTCAAATTTAACGTCGAGGTTTTTTCCTTTGACCTGATTTTTGAAATCGGTAAAGGTCGTGTCGGGATCAAGATCAACCACCGCCTCCTCACCGGATTCAAGACTTGATACAAGGAGTCTAAATGGATCTTCTTTGGCACCGGTGTTAATGACGGTGGCCCGAACCCCTTTACTGGACTCATTTATTTTTGCCGCCACATCTTTAAGGGTAGACCCTGGGTCTATGACCACTTCGTGCATGGAGCCTTTAAGTCCTACGCGCATAAAACCAAATCCAACCTCAGTCTTGTCTTTGTCTGGAAAGCCAATGGCCAGCTGTTTATCCGAACGCGCAAGGCCGGAAACCTCCATCTCATAGCTCCCCACCTCAGCAGAGTCCGAGACGGTACCACTGATAATATCGGGATGAGAGGAATCGACAAGTAGCTTTCGGAAGCCAGACGGCATTTTGATACTATCTGCGGTCCCCTGTAATTTTGACAGAAGTGAATCAAGGCTTTGAAACTCTGTTTTCTTTGCGATCACCGACTCGCGTCTTTGTTTAGAGGATTCTACGGGAACCGACTCCGCCGCGACAATTTGGTCGACCATCGGCGACCCACTACCCGGCCCGACGCCTAAACCTGAATTTAGTCCACTAATTTTCATAAAAAAACCTCCGCTTCCTATTCAGGCCATCGGAGGAATTTCAATTTTCATGAGGCAAAATATTTTGAGTAAATACAAAATATAAGGAGAAATTACTTTAAAATGTGCCGTTTATAAATCCATTTGCGGCCAATCGATTGAACCAACTATTAATTGGTTTTAGACGTTGCACGAAGGTGTTACTGCGCTCAGGATAGTAATAGGCTACTGTGCTGCGAATGAGAGCTTTATCATAATCAGACAATCCAAATCGACCTGCATTCGTCAACTCATAGGAATAGGCTTCGCGCTCAGCGTCGCCTACCCCGTCATAGCCTACGAGACCTTGAAAGTGAATTGAGAGAAAACTCTGACGACAATGAACTTCGATTTCATGGGCAAGTGTGCTACCAAGTAACGACCAACTTGAAAAGGCTTCCTGCCCAACAAAGACTGTCATTGATGATAACGCACCGTTACGAATGGTCATACCGCGGTCAGAAATCTTCAAGTCTATAAAGGGACCTTTGACGCCTTTGGGAACACGAATTTTGAACGTCGCCAAGGCCATGGCGATAGATTCGCCACTCACGGAAGGTTTTCCTTCAAATTTAGTGCGGCTTCCTTCAGTCAGTGAAAATTGGGATGGAGTTCCCACGGAAAAAGCCATCAACGAATTTTTTGACGAAAAGGCCGTCTCTTGAGACCTATTTTTTGTTTCCCATACGGCATGAGTCACGATTCCGGCGGCAATCCCAAGCGTAGTCAATAGCCCAGTACAAATGGCGGTTATGATCCGAATGATAAACGCTGAATTCACAATCAACTCCACGACAAAGAAATAATAAAATAGAGACATTCCAGTGGCCAGACATCACTATCAAGTGACCTCCTTGCCAACACTTAAGCAAGACCTCGGCCACCAGCGGGTTTCTGTAACTCCCTATATTTACGTTATTTATCAACCTCCACCTGTCGCCTTTCCAGCAAAGTGTCAACAAATGAGACACTTTGCTAAAAAATATGCGGCATCAGAAAGAAAAATCATGTACCATGTCACTAGTTACTAAGGACTAAAGTTTATGTCGGAAAATTTCTCGATCCCAATGCCCTCCAAAAATCCATTATTACCAAAAAATCCCTCTGGAACGGCCTTTCATTTTATTAATGGCGCATTCACTGCGTCCTCTGATAGCCGCACGTTTGATTCGGTCAATCCGGCAAACGGTGAGGTTCTTTGCAACGTCGCCCTTGGCGGCGCAGTGGAGATCGACTTAGCGGTTGCCGCCGCAGATAGGGCTTGGCGTGAGGGTCCCTGGTCTAAGACGACGGCCACCGAACGTGCCGTTATGCTGCGTAAAATTGGTGACGAGTTGCTGGCACGAAAGCAAGAGTTTGCGGAATTAGAATCCCTAGACAGTGGCAAGCCCCTGTCTGAAACTTTGAACGCAGATATCCCAAGGGCCGCATTCAACTTCCATTTCTATGCGGATCTTTGCAATCATCAGATGAGCCCAAGCTATCGCAGTGACGACGGAAGCCATCATACGACCATTAGGGAGCCTCTGGGAGTTGTGGGCTTAATCACTCCTTGGAATTTGCCGTTGTACCTGGCCACGTGGAAGCTGGCACCCGCTTTGGCACAAGGCAATTCCGTCGTGTTGAAACCTGCGGAACTGACACCACTGACGGCTTACGCCCTTGGCGAAATCATGATTAAAGTGGGAATGCCGCCGGGAGTCGTCAATATCGTCCAGGGTTTTGGGCCGAGCAGCGCTGGTGAGGCGTTAGTGAAACATCCTGACGTGAAAGCTATTTCGTTTACTGGTGAAACGTCAACAGGTTCAGCCATCATGGCTGCAGGGGCTCCATCCTTAAAAAAGATGAGCTTTGAACTTGGTGGCAAAGGCGCCAGCATTATTTTTGCGGATGGCGACATCGAGCGAGCGGCAAAAATTGCGACGCGAGCCGCCATGCGTAATCAGGGCCAAGTATGTTTAGCGGGTTCTCGACTTCTCGTGGAAGAATCTGTGTCAGCTCGAGTCATTGAGATTGTAAAAGCAGAAATCGCTAAAATCAAGATGGGTAGTCCTTTAGACGCAGAGACGACGCTGGGTGCTCTCTGCGGTGTAGAGCATCGAAATAAGGTCAAAGGGTATGTGGACTTTGCCAAGACGATTCCAGGCGTCAAGGTCGAGGCGGGCGGCGATATTCCTGAGCACATGCCCAAAGCGGGAGCTTGGTTTGAGCCAACGTTGCTGACAAATGTGCCGCAGGATTCTCGTTTAATTCAAGAAGAAATTTTTGGACCGGTCTTGACGGTGCAAACCTTCAAAACCTTTGACGAGGCTATAAATATGGTGAATGGCACCAAGTATGGTTTGAGTTGTTCTGTTTGGACGAAAGACATCGACAAAGCAAATGATGCGGCCAACAAAATCCGCACGGGTCTAGTGTGGATCAATTGTTGGTTTATTAGAAATCTCCACACTGCTTTCGGCGGCATGAAACAAAGTGGTGTGGGACGAGAGGGCGGCCAGACGAGCCTCGACTTCTTCTCGGAAATGAAAACCGTTTGTGTGGCTAATTCACGTCATGAACGACATGGAATGGTGTGGATTTAGAGAATCGATACGTTTGCTGGGTGCGGGTGCACACAGTAGACTAGAGACCAACAAGACATCAACAAATTATCAAACAATAACAAAAAAATATTGACCTCTCAGCCGACTCGTTTCGATTGACTGAGGGTCATTCAAAAAACAAAAGAAAGAAATTATATTATGAGTTCAACTCACCCAAGCAACCGCTCAATTGCGGTGTTCATCGATTTTGAAAATTTAGCCCTAGGGTTTAAGGACCGTCAGGGTCGCTTCGAAATTAAATATGTATTAAAACGCCTTTTAGAAACGGGCAAAATCGTCGCGAAGAGATCCTACGCCGACTGGAGTCGATTTAGTTCCTACACGTTTTCGTTGCACGAGTCCGCGATCGAACTGATCGAGATTCCAAAACGTTCCCAAACCGGGAAAAATAGTGCCGACATTAGGCTTTGCGTTGACGCCATGGATTTGGCCTATAGCAAAGACCACATCAACACCTTCGTCATCGTGTCCGGCGACAGTGACTTTTCACCCTTGGTGAGTAAGCTAAAGGAACTCGGAAAACACGTCATTGGGCTCGGCATGACTGACAGCACCTCAGCACTCCTTCGAGACAATTGCGATGAGTTTATCTATTACGAAGATTTAGTACCCGTACCTGATGCCCAGACGACAATCCCACTATCAAAGACGGTGACCGAGCCTCGTCGCAATGCATTCAACATGTTATTTGATGCCTTGGCAGCCCTTCGTCGCGATGACCGAGAAGTGTTAGGTGCAGCCTTACTTAAAAACACCATGTGCCGAATGCATCCCGGCTTCAACGAGAGTCAATTTGGTTACAGGAGTTTTAGTAGCTTTCTGCAAGATGCCGCCAAAGAGGGCCTTCTAGAACTAACCCTTCATCAAAAATCCGGCACTTGGGTCGTCGCTAGATTTGGCGACGAAATGAAAACGCCGCCAGCCCCACCTGCGTCGGATTCGTCGCCACCAATAGTTGTGAGAGCAGTGACTTCGGCGCCGCCCATTTCCGCAAACGTCTCGGAGCCCATCACTACGGCTTCTGCAAAAACCTCAAGTCGATCACAAAACAGCCAACGGCCCTCTGTAAAACGAGCTGAGGAAAGTAACTTGGATGAGCCGAGTGTGCCTCTAAGCGAAACGTCAGAATCCAAAACGGAAACGCCACCGGACGTTAAGGCGGTAGTTCGCGTGCCTCAGCCTCGGGCCCCAAGCCGCGGCCCAGCGAAGGCTGCGCCCAAGACGCCCGCAAAGCCCGCGTCCACCCCAGTGTCCGGAGCAAAGACTGCGACGCGACGCCGTAGAAAACCTGCTAAAAAATCTGGAGAATAACCTTGAAGAAAAAATTAGATTTAACAAATATTCTTGAAGATGCTCGCCCCGACAACTACCATGAACTTGCGTTAGAGTGTTCCTGGGATGAGTATTTCAAAGTGATCTCCTCTCGCCGAAGTATTCGAGTCTTTGATCAAACACCAGTCCCTGCGAGCGTTATACGCAATGCGATTGATGCGGGATTAATAGCACCGACGTCAAGTAACCTTCAGCAGACGGAATTTTATTGGGCCAGGTCCCCCGAGCGTAAAGCGGCGCTGGTCAAAGCTTGTCTAAGTCAACCAGCGGCGGCGACCTCCCAAGAGTTAGTGGTGATTGTGGCTCGCACCAACACTTGGATGAGAAATTCGGCCGCTATCATCACTCAACTCCGCGAGTCTGGCGCTCCAAAATCGGCCATCTCTTACTATGAAAAGCTGGTCCCATTAGCTTACAGAAATGGGCCTCTTGGGCTCCTTGGACTTTTTAAACGCGTTTATTTTTTCGTAAAAGGCTTAGCGGGACCGGTTCCTCGAGAGCCAAAATCGTTTGCCGATATTCGGGTGTGGACTCACAAATCAGCGGCCTTGGCGTCTGAAAATTTTATGCTGGCGATCAGGGCACAAGGATTTGACACTTGCCCGATGGAGGGGTTTGACTCTAAACGGGTCAAAAAAATTCTTGGCCTCGGTTGCGGTGCGGAAATATGCATGGTGGTTTCCGTCGGTAAACGTGGACAGGGCGGAGTTTACGGCCCTCGCCTGCGGCTGCCTAGAGAATGGTTTGCCTTCGAAATCTAATCCCTGGGGGCAACGGATTTCACTTTATCCATAAGTTTTTCTCGCTCTTCGGGACTCATTTGATCATACATTTTCTTGAGGTCTGCCAGTTGTGAGCTAGACATATTTTTCATCATGGCAGAGGCTTGACTCATCATCGAACCAAGATTTAGACCTTTAAAATCTAATTGACTAAAATCCATATTTTTCAAAGCATCGAGGTTGAGGCCCGCAAACGGACTGGCGTTCTCGGCACCGCTGGCTGCCTGAACATCCGAAGTGACCGCAGGCAGTGCTTTAGAAAAGGTGATTTTTTCGGACGTTTTTGTGTTCGCAATGCCCATCGTCAAAAGTACATCTAAGACTTTGTTAAAATTAATTCCCGATTTATGAGCTGATTCGTACAGTCGTTCCAAGGGCAACGCCACAGCATTGCCTGGGAACCCATTTTTTTCTAGGTTTCGAAGAATATTATCGGCCATGTCTTGTATCGTAAGGCTCATCGTCAGCTCCATTAATTGAACTACCAGCCGTAGCGAGGCTTCTTATCAAAGGAATGACGCGTCTCGATTTCACGAACAGTTCCGGTCTGTGACCGCATGACGATCGAGTGAGTGGCTGCACCGCCGCTAACATAGCGCACACCTTTTAGAAAACTTCCGCCAGTCACGCCCGTCGCAACAAACATGACGTTGCCCTTGGCAAGGTCGGTCAGGCCGTACACCTGGTTCTTATCTTTCACGCCCATTTTTTTCGCCCGAACCCACTCCTCGTCATTTGTAAATTCTAAGGTCGCCTGCATGTCCCCACCCATGCAGCGCAGTGCGGCGGCCGCAATTACACCCTCAGGTGCGCCACCGCACCCCATAAGAATATCGACGCCACTATCTGGGGTCGCCGTGGCGAGGGCTGCCGATACATCTCCGTCGGAGATAAAACGAATCCGCGCACCACATTTTCTAGCTTCTTTAACAATTGACTGGTGGCGTTCGCGATCAAGAATGATGACACACAGATCTTGAACGTCCTTGCGAGAAGCCTTCGCAACTGAGTTAAGGTTCCAAGTCACACTTTGCGTAATATCAATAGCACCGCGAGCTGCAGGACCAACAGCAATCTTATTCATATACATGTCGGGAGCATGCAAAAAGCCCCCCTCCTCCGCAGCTGCAATACAAGCAATCGCTTCAGGTCCACCCTTAGCGGTCGTATTGGTTCCCTCTAATGGATCACACGCAATATCAATCCGCATGCCTTTGCCCTGCCCGACTTTTTCGCCAATGTACAGCATCGGCGCCTCGTCCATTTCGCCTTCGCCAATAACAATCAGACCGTCAAAATCGATAGAGTTGAAGGACTCCCGCATGGCCGTCACGGCCGCTTGATCGGCAGCGTTCTTTTCGCCACGGCCAATCCACCGGCCAGCACTCAAGGCTGCGGCTTCAGTTACACGAACAAATTCCAGTGCAAGGTTACGATTCATAGGCTCTCCAAGAATATTACAATTAACATCTAAATCAAATCAACTTCAGCATCGAATCCTTGCCCAATACCAAAATACCAAGCGCACAACGAAATCCAAATCACATCTGCCATGAGCAAATGAAACAACTGCATCCAAACGGGTGCCAATAAAACTAAATTCATAAAGCCAGCAAACACCTGAAAAATAACCAAGCAAAAAATCAATGTCCCCAGCCTTTGACTCGAAACTCCAGGAAATTTTGCCGACAAGAATATTGTTTGTCCGACGATATATAGCATCGTCGAACAAGCCAATATCGGGTGCCAGACTCGAAGCTTTATCAAGAAATGTGCGGCCGAGGAAAAATCTTGGGCGAGGCCATCCGCCAACGATTTTACTGGAAATAAGGTATCTCCCAATGCCGCAATCGCCCCAGCCCCGCCAGTGAGCGCAAGAGCCACCATACATGTCAAAACACAAAATCGCGTTATGTTTATCGATCGAATTGCAACCTTGGATGCCCTCAAATCTCTTGGTGCGAGAAAGGCAACACGCGTCAGCCAATACAAGAGTAAAAAGGAATTTAGAAGATGCAGTACAATCACGACTGCACGCAATACCGAATCATTACCCGCGACTAACTTCAAAAGAACCAACATACCGCCAACCAAGGCTTCGCCAATAATGAAAATAAAGGACCAAACAGCCGCCCGCCGAACCGGATGGCCGACTGCAAAAACTCGGCGGGAGCCCAGCAATAATAGCGCCACCAATACTAGTGATAGGCCGCTACTTAATCGGTGACTAAATTCAATGACGCGAGCCAAGTCAGGGCTTCGAGGAATTAATTCGCCGTTACATAGGGGCCAATGAGCTCCACACCCGGCACCACTTCCGGTGGCGCGTACGAAAGCCCCCCACAAAATGACGATCACGGTATAGCCTAAAACAATTTTGGCGAACGTCGTAAAAGTTTCTCGGTTTAATTTTGACATGCCACTCCCAAATTATCTGCCACACAAATCAAATGGCCCCCCATCGGTCGGCACACTTGGTGAGCTTCGGATGTTAAAGCGCCATCCGTGCATCAGCAAGTTGTATTTTTAGGGCCTGCAATTTAATTGATCATTTGATGTGGCGATATTGGGTGACTTTTTGGCCGCTTTTAGGTATCAATACCACTTCGTTACAATAACCAAAACCTGCGGACTTGATATGACGTGTTTGATATTCACTGCCACCCTCAATGAATTTGACAATATGTCGACGCTTGTAGGGGATTGTTTGGCTCAATTACCAGACGCCCACATGTTAGTGGTAGACGACAATTCTGCAGACGGTACCGGCCAGCTCCTAGATCAGCTCGTAACCCAATACCCCGGCCAACTCCACGTTATTCATCGCCCTCGCAAGCTTGGCCTTGGATCAGCTCACAAACTAGCCATCAAATTCGCAGCTCAAGGCAACTACGATACTCTAATCACGATGGATGCGGACTACAGCCATCATCCGAAATACTTACCGACCATGATCAAGGCGTTAGAAACATCTGAGTTCGTGACGGGTAGCCGGTATGTTGACGGTGGAAAATGTGACTATGGTCTCGGTCGACAAATGATCAGCCGCTGTGCGAATTTTTTGGCAAGGTCGTTGCTTGGAATAAAATTGCACGAAACCACAACAAGCTACCGTGGATTTCGGCGTAGTTTACTCTTGAGACTTCCCGTAGATAAAATCAAGGCTGAGGGGTACGCCTTCTTCTTTGAATCCATTTTTCATGCTTGCAGGATCGCTGAGCATAGTTCAGAATTTCCGATTTATTTTGAAGACCGCCGTGCAGGAACCAGTAAAATTTCCAAAAAGGAAATTGCTCTCGCGGCCGTTCGCCTGTTCCGCTTGACCGTACGCCGCATTCTGCAAAAATTCGAAAACTTCCTGCCAACAGCTTCCGCTCATAAAAATGCTGAGCCCTGCGACGTTTGCGGCACGACGTTCCACGTTGAACTCTATGCGGCCAATTCCCCGCTTCACGATTCTGCAATGTATAATTGCACGAGCGCCCATCACGATTTACACGGCAGGATTGTTAAGTGTTTAGTCTGTGGCTTGGTGGCCACAAACCCCAAAATGTCGCCTGAAAACCTCGCCACCCTATACTCGGACGTCGTGGATCAAACCTACATTGCTAATATTCCCGCGCGCATTAAGACCTTTGAATATAACTTCAAAAAAATTACCCGTTTTTTACCCAAGACAGGAAAATTACTCGACGTGGGCTCTTATTACGGCATATTTCTTCAGTATGCCCAAAAAAGCGGCTTCGATGTAGCCGGTATTGAGCCCTCCATTGCCGCCTCCAGCTATGCACGAGACACACTCGGGTTAAAGGTTCATAGCGGCACCCTTGCGGATTTTCCGAATCCTGCCAAGCGGTTTGACATTATTACAAGCTGGGATGTGATGGAGCATTTCTTCTCTCCCATGGCTGAACTAAGTAAAATTAGCGCTCAAATAGAAACAGGCGGCACGTTTGCTTTTAGCACCTTGAACTGGGATAATTGGTACGCAAGGCTGATGGGCGAAAAATGGCCGTGGATGATGGACATGCATTTATATTATTTCGACGACAAAATAATTGAAGAAATGCTGCGTCGTAACGGCTTCAAATTGACGTGGGCCGACACCTACTGCCACATTATTACGTTAGACTATTTCTTAATGAAATTAGACTCACTTGGAGTCCCGTTTGCAGTCCCGTTAAGAAAACTTTTGGCGAGGACTCCTTTAAGCGACCTAAACATTCCATTTAAGTTTGGCGACATACGATATTATGTCGCCGTCAAGATCTGAAATCACTAGTTCCCTCGCTTTGATCGTTACAAGTTGCTGGCGCTTTCTCACAAGAGACTAGCTAATTGAACAATAGTGATGGCTCTGCGCCCCGCCCTAAACCTATGTGACATCGCTTATAAATGCCCTAAATTGACAAATCACCATCCCTCTTGATGGGGTGCTCACTAAGATGTGGTCGGGCTTCGTCCGAAAGCATTAGGTACCGCACGCCGCCCGTAATACCGCAAACCTTTGATAAGAGGGACGTACCATGGAGCCTAGCCCCCCCGACACAACCAAGCCGGGGACCACGATTGTCACTCGACGCTTTAAAGAGGCGCTCGTAATTATGGACGACCACTCCTGGCTTGGAGAGCTCGTTGCCAATTCATTGAATTCCGCAGGCGTCGACTTCACGCAAGTCTCATCCAATGTTTTAATGCGGCAAAGCTGGAGTCGTTTTCACGATTCTCCATTCATGATTGTCCACTGGGAAAACAAACTACGCTCTGGAGGCGCGATTATTGAGGAGATACTAGAAATTGATCGACGTTATGATGCGGCAGATAAAATTATTATTGTCACAACCAATCCAATTCATGAAGATGTCGTTTTCTTTAGTGAGCTTGGTATTCGGCGTGTGATCCGCGCCCGTTCAAGAGCACAAGAGATTGAAATTTCTTCCGAAGAACTAAAGAAACATGTTCACGAAATACTGAATCCAGCGTTGAAGCCAACCATCGACGGGCTTTGGCGGAAAATAATAGTGGCCCTTGACATGCTGCCCGCAGATCCTCCGGCTGGAATATTGGCAAAAATTGAGCAGAGCATTGGGAAGCTAAATGATTCGTCAGCTCCACCTACTGCAAGGTATTTGGAGGCCTTGGCCGCGATAGAAGTTAAGCGGGGCAACGCGGCTGAAGCCTCAAAAATGCTTCACAATGCGATACAAATAAACCCCAACTACTTTCGCTCATGGAACGCACTCATCAATCTGATGCGGCAACAAGGTAATCACAAAGGCGCTTATGCACTGATGCAGAAAATGCAATTACAGAATCGCAACTCCGTCAAGCGACTCATCTCTATGGGTGAAGAGCAACTAGCCCTCAACGATCTAGATAAAGCTGAAACGTATTTTCAAAGCGCACTAGACAAGGATGCCTGGTCCGGTCGGGCCTTGAATGGCTTAGGCGAAGTGAAATTTTGGCAAAACGAATTAGGCGAGTCGAGACTTCTACTGGCGAAGTCGCCGATCGCCTATCAATTCGCTGCAAAACTTAACAACAAGGGGATTGAATTGGTCACAGCAGGCACCTACGAGGCCGCCTTGGAACACTACAGCAAAGCACAATACATACTTCCGCAACAAGAAAAGGGGCCGCAGTTATTATACAACATCGCTCTTTGCTACGCTAAATGGGGTCGCCTTAATATGGCCGAAGAGTTCCTTGTCTTAGCCGTGATCAAAGAACCCAACTACAAAAAAGCGATTCGCCTCCTGGAGCAGATTCGGGCCCGAACAAAAACCCCCGTCAGCGTGACCTCGAAGGCTGCCGCCTAAGCGGCGGTCCGATTATCCTTTAACGAATCGCTCATCCGTTTGATATGTCCGTGGCAAGTCACGAGCTTCACGAATCAAGAATGCCTGTTGGTTACGAAGGTAACGCACAACATTTTGATTGGCGGGCATAGTTCGCAATTGATCAATTTCTAACTGAATGTCATTGATACGTTCAACTTCATTTGTTTTCTGGTAGATCTGATCAAGAATGCCGTTAAATTTATTTTTTTCGTCTTCTGTCAAGCCACTTGTGTTCGTATACCGGTGATACTGATTGACCACCATTGGCTCTGTATCAACAATGACAGAACCATCCTTGCGTTTATCGACGACAACACCTGGCTCAGTATAGTTTCCAGATCTAGCCACGACATCTCCGATGTTCACTCCTTTAACTGGTCCCATTGCAGCCCCCTTTTTTTTTAATTGAGAATTCTAAATTTATAATCTCTCTCGCACGTCTATCCACATCCTAAAACACTCTGCTCGCCCTTTAAACTTTCACTTTGCCTTAAATTCATCGATCGAAAAATAGCGCGGTTTAACTCCTTTAACATTCATCAAGTGTCGAACCTCTCCGTCCAAATACTGCACCAATCTAAAATTTTTAGGATCTACAGAAAGCTCTTCAATTTTATTTCGCAGGGATTCCACTCTCAATGCGTTGTCTTTATTTTCAGAAACCTGATCCATAATGGCATTGAATTCATCGCGACTTTCCGGTTCCATCCCATTTAAAAGGCCGTGACGTGAGCTTACTTGAAAGGCTTTAAAGTCTTTGTCGTACTTAGCCGTGCCTTTGATTTCGTCCTTACCGACAATCGTGGCAGGAGCTGCAGATTGCGTAAATAAGGTGTCTCCCACTCGGTAGCTCATTAGACCTCCTAATTATCAAAGTCCGGCTTGCTCTATTATTTATCATACAGCCCCCCGAAATCAATTGCAACCATCTGTAATTATATACTTTTTGCCTGGTTTGATGGGTATTTTTTGCCTATTTGCCCCCCAAAAAAGACGCCTACTTACAGGTGTGCCTAAAGTTTCATCTATTTGTGCCGATATGGTATTATGTAAGAAGGAGGTATTAATTTAATGGTCATTTACTTAAGGAGGGGTGCCGCTTGCGGCACAAGATGTTATGAGCACAATAGATTTTGCAAGTTTTAAACAATCAAAGCAACGGGAGTACATGAACCGGTTTAGGGTTAGGCTTGATAATTTCATCAAGATACGAGTTCCTGCCGATTGCGGTTCTGAGATGATCCGCCTCGCAAACAAACGAAACATCCCCGACGTTGGATCACAAGATCTTAGCTGGGATTACTCCGAAGTAAGAGAATCGTTACTAGCTTCGATTGAAGCTAACATCGCCGCAGAGATTTATGCGGACCTACAAAAACAATTTTGGTTTGATGCCGCTTATGTTTCAAGAGAAATGGTCGCTGAGCGCTGTCTTAGTTACTTAATTCTTGGGCCTATCGCATTAGCTGCAGAATAAAAAAGCTCCAACAATTGGCCTAGTGCCTTGTTTGGAGCTTTGTCATATAAATTGAATATCACTAGAATCAATATCTAGAATCGATCTCAAAAATCTACGTCAATAAAAACGGTAGAGTTAGTCGTCGTTACCAACATTGGTTAGGACTGGGCGATCACTTTGGATATTGCCATCAGCAATTTCACGAAGGGCGGTGACGCCCTCTTTGTTTTTTGTTCGAACCGTCGGTACTTGGCCAGCCATCAATTGACGGGCGCGGTCAGCGGCAACAGCGACTAACGCAAAACGGTTTTCCATAAATTCAAGACAGTCTTCAATTGATACACGGGCCATGGGAGCTCCTAGGTCTAATAAAATGAGTGGCTATTATTAAGTGAAGGGACTAGCCTTCGTCAATGCTTAAATTTGAAGCTAGGAAGATTTATGGAAAAAAGCCTCGATCACAAATTCGCCCACCCTAGCCTCCTAGTCCTAGGATTCGCGATTCAGGGGATTCTATTCCTAACTTTGGGCTGCAATGACACCTCAAAACGGGACATTCACCCTTCTGACCCCACCCTTGGCCTCCAGATATTCCATGCCTCAGACCTTGAGACTTATGCGCTGAGCGAGGCTCAATGTGACCCAACAAGCCAAATTCCGGACGTGATTCAGACCCTAGAACTCTACCGCTGGCAGGACGGCATTCTCGATCGTGGCACCCTAGACCTCTCGACCCTTGGTATTCACACCACCCCAATAGCCTCAAACGCAGTCTCTGGGGTCTACATGGACGGAGTCTTTAGGCGATCTTGTGACTCAGACATTGCTGCCCCCCCGCGATGCGCCCTTCCCTCCAATAATGCGGTTGGTTGGCGCCAGGTATCCTCAGGTACGCCGCTCAAAGCCTGTCGCAGCGCCATGGCCCCCGCCAGAGACTCCCTTGAACACTTGGCCCTGTCGGCCATTGCCGCCATTGAGAGTGCCTCCTTGGCCCTTAAGCCCCTGCTTCCACCCGACACGGTCATCCCAGCCATTGCGGTCATGGTCACCCCTCGTTTTGAGTCCTTGTGGCTACCCTGGATCATGAACGGAAAGAACGTGACGTATGAGCAAGTTCTAGGTGACAATCTCGCCTATTTTCCACCAACCAGCGAAACGCCACCTTACATTGCCTTGCTGCCAAAACGAAAGAGCTCGAGCGAGACACTGCGCTTGTGGGAATCTAGTTTTGTGATTAGCCATGAATTTGGACATCACATTGAGCGGTCGTTGGCCTTAGATCATTTTGATGAGCAGCGAAGTCACATGAGAATTGCGGCCAGCGAAGGCTTCGCCGATATCATGGCTTACGCAAGCCTAGGAATGTCAAGCCGTGCGTTAAAAGGGATTCCCTGTATTGGAGCTGACCGATCACCAGAGCTACCCGAGTTTAATACGGGAATGGCCAAAATTATTAGCAAATCCCTTCTGACTCGCCTCAGTGATGCGAGCGGCATGATGTTTCAAGAATTTGAAACGATGGAAAACTGCCAAGGAACCCTTCCCCATTCTCCTCACGGCTTAGGTGCCATTTTCGCACACTGGATATTACAATTTTCCACGTACACACCTGCCCACGAACGAAGTCCCTCGACAGCCTTAGCAAATCTTGCCGTCGGATGGCTCAAGCAAGTAAATCAAAGAATGGCTGCAGGTGGCGGATCTCCAGAAAATGAACTTGCAGAAATCGCCCGTGCTTTTGAAGCCTCCGTCACTCAGCAATTTACAGCTCCCGATCATCCATTAACAGAAAACGTCAGGGCATTGCTCCGTGAAAAATTGATTTTTGCATTTCCAACGCTAA
The DNA here is from genome assembly GCA_945900755.1 of Bdellovibrio sp. ZAP7. GTDB lineage: Bacteria > Bdellovibrionota_B > Oligoflexia > Oligoflexales > RGVZ01 > CAMDKS01. Next base: position 30,652 of record CAMDKS010000011.1, on the reverse strand, counting down.
AAAATCTCACTTGGTTTACGGAAGTTCCTTTATAAATTGTGCAAATTAGTTTGTGATTACCCATCATTGCAGCTATCATTATATGCAGTACCAAAATGTATTGCATAGCAAGGGTTCCTGCGAATGAAAATTACAGCCATCGTAAGTCATGCATCATTGTCTTTGTCGCTCATTTGGGTAGGCACAGCTGCGTTCGCGGTCGGCGACCTCAAGGCGTCCATGGAGATTGCGCAAAATAGCGCAACGTCCAAATCAAAACCTCTAGGATCAGGCTCCAAATCAACCAAGAAGTCCGCTTCAACCCCATCTAAAGCCATCAAAGCACCGTCAAAGGCCAAGCCACCGAAAGGCGTCGTCGCAAAATTCAATCGTGGCATGACTCTTTTTAATGGCGGAAAATTCGAAGAGGCGTTGATCGTTTTTTCTGCACTTCACAAAGAGTTCCCTGCACACGAACCAACAATCATTCAATATGCCAAGACACTTTATCGACTAGACCGTATTGAAGAAAGCTACAATTTATTTGCTCGGATTAACCCTCAGTATCTAGATCCTGAAACGTCCTATGAGTACGGTTACTCGTTTTACATCCAAAGTCATTTTGATGGAGCCCTTTATTCATTTCAGCGAGTTCCTGCGGGCCACCCCTTATATGATTTAGCAAGCTATTATGGGTCCATGTGCGCCATTCGTATGAAAAAATATGCCTTAGCCGAGGAGCTTCTAGACAAAGCAGTGGTGCTTCCCGATAAACTAGCTCGCAGCAAAACTCTCTACCAAAAACATGTAGCTTCCTTGCGACAGCTACAGGAAAAAACGGACCTCGAACGCAGCGCCATCGACGAAAAACAACGCATGAATAGCGACGCTGCACGGGCGAAGAATCCGCCTGCTGCGCCTCCAGCGACACCTACCGCACCCGCTGCGCCCGTAAAGTATGTTCACAAAGGGTTTTATGTAAATGAAGGCAGCTACGTCCGCCTACAATCTGTCTCCACCAATGGATCCTCAGATCTCCACAGCTATGCGCGCAAAAACTATAGTAGCAAAACGGGTTCGTTTCAATTCCGCCATAGCCCCGTGGTGGAGTTATCACTAAAAGGCGACAATAATCGCAAGGCTGCAGTCGGTGCAAATACTAATCTGGCTGTCACAAGCGTGACCACCGAAGGCAAAAAAGAGCGCCTTGTCGCCAATGAGGACAGTCAGGATATCATTAAAACCTTAACCGAAAATCAACCGCGGGAAACCACGACCCTTGGTGATATGGCGGCTCAGCTTTGGGCCGAAGCTCCCCTTCCTGCTGGCATGTGGATTGGCGCTGATGGGCACGGTGGCTTTACCTACCCTAATTTTGCGCGGGGCCAACGTTATGGCTTCCGAGGGGCGTCTGGGCTCCTTGGATGGAAAAATAGCGCTCCCATTTCAAGATCGGTCATGATCTCTGCGACCTACGATATGGTGGTAGATTCCGAAACTATCCCAGTGACAACTCAAACCGTCACGGAGTCCACTTTTGATATAACCCTGCCTATGGGTCTGTATGCAGCCCTCGGCGCAAAATATATTCTTTATAACTACACAATCACAACTTTGCCTGGACCCGACTCCTCCGTCAGCGGCTCTTTAAATGTAGCGCAAGCCTTTCCGTTAGGGATCACTCTCGCCTTGACGGGGGTCACTGAACAGCAAACCAATTACATTGCTCGCGGACTACCCATTTCGGGAACCGCTTCCGCCGATGGTCAGATAATGACGGGGAAAGCGGCCTTAAGTGTTGCGCCAGTAACGTGGCTGACCGTTCAAGCCAGTCATTCGCGAACAAAATCCACTTGGGTCGTCAAGCAAGTGGATCGCGCGGCAGAGTTTAAGGCGGCGACACCTGACTACATTGAAACCGGAATCATCAGTGGGTCCATCAATTTTAATTTTTAGAAAATAGGCGAACACACGTTTTTGTTAGCAAACCATCCCGTCTTATTTGAAGGAATCCACCGTGAAAATTCAATATCCCAAGTCCTTAAAAAATGGAGAGCTCGTCACCAACCTGCAAACGGCGATGTCAGGACGCTCTCTCGGAGATTTGGTTTCCATCTCAGAACATCCGGAAGGAATTGTCATTAAAATTTCAAAACTTGGCACGTCCATCTTACAATTTGATCGTCAGGAATCGGGTAAATTTGCAATCTTTACACTAAGCTCTGAAAAAATTGCGTTTGCCCACAAAGCGTTTAAGGATGAGGTGAAGTTGAAGCTGATCAGCGTCATCGAAAAAACTGGAGGCAGCGTTTTAGATTCATGACATCCAGTAAACCTGCACATTACTTCGTAGAGCCCTCTTCCAGCTTATGGACAAACGTAGTCTGGGACCGTGAACTAGCTCGCCTTGTGGATGATATATCCTCAAAGGTGTATTTTATCGACTCTTGTGCACTGATGGAAACGGCCGGGCGAGCCGTCGCAGAAAAGGCTATTGAACGTGGAGCTGAGAAGCATCCGGTCATAGTCTTGTGTGGACAAGGCAACAATGGTGGTGACGGGCTGGTGGCCGCAAGAATTCTTCACGATCACGGAGCCCAAGTTACGGTGGTGATTGCGGAAGACAAGGCTAAGGAACCCTCCGTACTTTTTACAAAACAGCACCAAACCATTGTCGCCATGGGAATTCCTGTAGCCACCTGGAGTCCAGGCACGATTACGATGCTTGGGCAGTTGCGTCCTGTTATTATTGATGCGATATCCGGCATCGGATTTAAGTCTCCGTGCGGCGGTGTGATGTTAGAGGCGCTATCAGAAGCGGCGAAAATCACGAACGCCATCGTGATCGCTGTGGATATCCCTTCTGGCCTCTCTGCTGACGATGGACATGCGTCGTCTGCCCCTTTGCCTGCCCACGAAACGGTGACCTTTGGCTCATCGCGGCCAATACACCGCCTGATGCCAAGTGCAGCCTGTTGCGGCAACCTCACGGTTGCTGACATTGGATTTCCTAAAGCGGCCGTGGCCTCAGCACTCAGACAAAGGCCCGCCATTTGGCGCGAAGTAGATCCACAAAGCATCTTAAAGATAGATCCTTGGGCGAATATTCCAAAAAGTGCCCATAAGTATGATCGCGGCCACATTTTAATTATTGGTGGCTCTACGGGAAAAATTGGGGGACCAATATTGTCGGCCTTGGCGGCCCTTCGAACCGGTGCAGGCTGGTGTAGTATTGCCGTTCCGCGCGGCGAGACTCCGGTCGACACACTAATCCCGCCCGAGCTAACGGTGGAAGGTTTTTTCGACGGAAAAAAAATTGACGCAAAAAAACTAAGTCTTTTTCTGGTAGAACGGCACGTCAAATCTGTGGTGGTTGGTCCAGGCTGGATGGGACAACACCTCGATGACGAATCCTTAAATTGTTTACGCGAGTTTGGGCGAGCCGGCGGAAAAATCGTACTCGATGCGGGGGCTTTGCATGGTGTAGTAGATTTAGGAAAGAAGAACGGCCCACTCCCCAAAGATGCCTTTATCCTAACCCCCCATCACGGTGAGTGGCAGAAGCTTCAGGGCGGCCTCGTAGCCCCGCCGTTGTCGCCACCGGCTGTTGCCGAGGCCTCAAGATTTGCGGCAAGTCTCGGGGCTCACATCGTTTATAAAAATGCAGCACCCGTCATTATTTCACCAGACCATACAGCCCCCATCATCTGCATTTCGGGACTTGTGGCGCTGGCGAGGGCGGGTTCTGGGGATTTACTTGCTGGAATTATGGCCGCCCACTTAGCCGCAGGATGCTCCCAAGAACTCTCAGCGGCGCGAGGTTACACGCTTCTCGCCCGTGCTGCGTGGATGGCAGCTCAAGATGTTGGCGACGATGCCGTTTTGGCTTCCGACATCATTGTCAAACTTGGCATTGCTGCGCGAATGTAGCCTTAACACAATAATTACTATTTATAGGCGCCCACCTGTGCGAAACTTATTTCAATACAGTATTTGCTTTGGGAGGGCTTATGCCACTTCGTCAAAATATTCTCGACACCCTACATCATTACGGCCGAACTTGGGCTTCGCATTCGATTGCGGGCAAGGAGATGGCCGGTCCACCCTTAGAGCGAGTGTTTGACGACGAAGAATCGATGATTGTCGCTCGTTTTTTAGACTTTATTGCACAAACTCCAGATTGTTTTTTGCGGGCGACGTTGCCAGGACACTTCACGGGATCAGCTCTCGTCGTAAATAAATCTATGAGCGCAGTCCTACTCACCCATCATAAAAAACTCGGCCTGTGGCTACAACTCGGCGGCCACGCAGATGGTCACCATCTTCTTCACGAAGTCGCCATGGCGGAAGCCTACGAGGAATCTGGTTTAACAAATCTTTCATTTCTAAATTACGAACAAGTCGGAATCCATGGCCACCCTTCAGACGCCTCGCCGAATGGACCGTTACCATTTGATATCGATGGCCACAGCATCCCCGCAAGCCACAAGGATCCCTCGCACCTGCACTTTGATGTCCGATATGTTGTGATTGCTGAATCAGAATCTATGCCGATAGTTTCGGATGAGTCTCATGACGTTCGCTGGTTTTCGCTCGCAGAAGCGCGTGCTTTGACGAATAGTCGAAGCATGCACCGGCAATTTGATAAAATTGAATGGCTTAGAGAGGCGCTAAACTTGCCTCTCTAATACCTAAGAACGGGCTGTGATGTTGATCAAGTGGTACCCGAACTGAGTCTTAACAGGGCCGTGCACAACGCCTAAGTCACACTTAAATACGACTTCGTCAAACTCGCGGACCATTTGGCCTGGAGTAAACGAACCCAAGGCTCCACCAGATTTACCAGATGGACATGATGAATGCTTTTTAGCGACGTCTGAAAAATTAGCGCCGCCTTCAATCTCTGCTTTTAATTTTGAACATTCTGCTTCAGTGGATACAAGGATATGCTGTGCTGCTGCGGTGACCATAGGTATTTCCTTCCAAAGTGGATTCTATTTCGATGACCGTAGAAAACCCGATTCTGCAGCAATCGTCCACATAAAAAACAAACCCCTAATTTGACAGGTGATTTTTTCAAACTTCCCTCCCTATGGAGTCAAAAATCAATCCGACTGCACCTTGGGTGCAAGAATTATAGGCAAAGGCCCGCGGTCTACCCCCTTGACATCACGCGCACTAGACCTATTGTGTCACAGGCAACGAATCTAACTGACTCAGGCGGAACACCACATGGCAGACTACTACGAAACCCTCGGCGTCAACAAAAACGCAACGGACGACGAGATCAAGAAATCTTACCGCACCCTTGCGAAGAAATTTCATCCCGATAAAAATCCAAACAATAAAGCAGCAGAAGATAGCTTCAAGGCAATCAGTGCCGCATATGCCGTGCTGAGTGATTCAGAAAAGAAGAAACAATACGACACCTTTGGTGATCAAAAATTCCACCAAAATTACAGTCAAGAGGATATTTTTCGCGGGGCTGATTTTGGAAATATTTTCAACGATGCGGGCTTCGACGGCAACGATATTTTTAGCCGCATATTTGGCCAAGGCTTTGGCGGCGGAGGCGGTGGCGGTGGCCGCCGCGGTCCGAGCAAGGGGCAAGATGTGGAATACCCCGCCTCGGTTGCGTTTATGGATGCGTTCAACGGGTCGGATCGTCATATTAGCTTTAGATTAAGTGACGGCACGTCGCGAGAGATGACGATCAAAATTCCGGCCGGAATCCGTGACGGCGGAAAGTTACGGGTCGCAGGCAAAGGTGGCAACAGCCCATACGGTGGGCCGCCAGGAGATCTATTTGTCGTGATTACCGTGTCCCCTCACCCTCAATTTACGCGGGTTGGCGACGACGTTGAGGGCCGATTTCCATTGCGGCTATCTGAAGCGCTATTAGGAGGTTCAAAGTCTCTTGACACGTTGGACGGCATTAAAAAAGTAAAAGTGCCAATCGGAGTCAAACCTGGCACTAAAATTCGATTAAAGAACCTAGGATTTCCGATCCCAGGAAAAACAATACGCGGAGATTTCTATGCGGTTGTGGAATACGATATTCCAGAAAAATTAAGTACCGAACAGATGGATTTGGTGCAGTCGCTCGCAGAGGCGGGACTCTAATCTAACATTGGAAAAATGATTAGTTTGTCGCAGGCCCCGGTGTGTACTTGGACAACCGCAAATAGACTGAGCCAATTTTAATTTCCCCTTGGATTTGTACGAGAGTCCGAGGAGCATCCTCGGCAATCCAGGCGAAGACATCGCCTTTTTGTTGCATTTCTTTTCCGATATAGGTTTGCAATTTGACTTTCATGGCCTTAAATTTGCCTGCAGGAACGGTTATATCCTCGATGCCGACCGGCTTGGCTTCTAGATACCAATTTTTTTCTGAAGTATAGACCAGAAATCGCTCTGCTTTACCCGATGAGTAATCAAAAGTACGGAGTTTAAACACCGCACCGAGGGCATCCAATGCACCATATTGGAGATCTCGTTCGGCGGTCTCTTTACCTGATTTTGAGTGCTCTACTTTTTCATTGACCTTGCAGCGATCGTGGGAGAAATCTAGCCATTTTTTCATGGTAAAGCTTCCTCCAAGAAACTTGGCCTCTTGTTGTTCGACATAGAACTTTGTAGCAGCCTCGTCCCACGGTCTAACCACCGACGAGGCCGAATCATTGGCCGTATAGATGCCCTTAAACCAGTCTCCTGTTCTAGCTTCAACGTGATAGGACCGTTGCCAAACGCCATCCACTTTTTGAGGTGCTTGAACTTCAATGGTCCCGTAGCCGGCTAGCATTCCCATCCAGGACACCGCATACTCGGCGACTTCACCAGCTTTATAGGGAGTGCTTTTATAAGTGTCCGTACGCGACCAATTTGTAGGAGTCACAGGCAGCGGATTTGGGCAAGTGACCTTTACCGTCTCCGCAAACAGAGGGATGGAACTAAGGGCGGCTGCAAGAATGATCATGGTTTTCATAGTATTCGTCCCCGATAATGAGCCTCATGGTGCAATGATTCGTCAATTATACCATGCATTTACTCTTTTTAGGCATGGTCGCTGAGGTGTTTTAATTGGGGACGTTTGCAGCCTTGAGAATTCTAGAAATTATGACTAAATTTCTTTGACATATTCGACAATTAGATGATATTAAGCAGGTTCCATCTTACCTCCGTCAACAGAATTTCCTGTTGCCAAAACAAATTTGATGGAAAGAAAGAACTTCGAAATATGTTGCAAGAACAAACAAAGTCCGGTTTCAAAGGCATCCGTTGGGAAGACGAAGACACAGCATTTGAGGCCGATCCGCGCCTGACGTCAGACTTCGCCATCATGCTTGCTGACAACCCATCAACTTCAGATGTCAAAGAAGGCATGATCGTAAAAGGTCTTGTAGTTCGCCACACAGATGACTCCATTGTTATCGACATCGGCCACAAATCTGAAGGCCAAGTACCAAAGCAAGAGTTTGGTTTAGACATTCCAAAAGTCGGCGACACCGTCGAAGTGTTTCTTGATCGGTTTGAAGACCACGCAGGCGAGATGGTTCTTAGCCGTGAGCGTGCAGAAATTCTTCGTGCGTGGGATCGTATTGCTGAGGCCTTTGAACGCAACGAAATTGTTGAAGGTACCGTTAACTCCCGAGTTAAAGGCGGCTTGTCGGTTGATATCGGCGTGAAAGCATTTCTTCCTGGATCCCAAGTTGATCTTCGCCCCGTACGCAATCTCGATAAACTTATCGGCGGCAAGCTTCAATTCAAAATCATCAAGTTCAACAAGAAACGTGGCAACATCGTTCTTTCTCGCCGAGTACTGCTCGAGCAAGATCGCGAAAAACTCCGTGCGTCAACTCTTGGCAGCATCAAAGAAGGCGCAGCACTTAAAGGCATCGTCAAAAACATCACCGACTACGGTGCATTCATTGACCTTGGCGGCATAGACGGCCTTCTCCACATTACAGACATGAGCTGGGGTCGCATCAACCACCCAAGTGAATTGTTTGAAGTTGGCCAAGAAATTGAAGTTAAGGTACTTAGCTACGACGAAGGTCGTCAGCGCGTTAGCCTTGGCTTCAAACAACTACTTAACGATCCATGGGTTATCGCAGGCGGCAAATACACCGTTGGCGGAAAAACCAAGGGTAAAGTGGTCAGCCTAACTGACTACGGCGCATTCATCGAGCTTGAAGGTGGCATCGAAGGCCTCATTCACGTTTCCGAGATGAGCTGGTCTAAACGAGTTCGCCACCCAAGCAAAGTCGTCAATATTGCCGATGAAGTAGAAGTGGTCATCCTTGCTATCGACATCGAGAACCGTCGCATTAGCCTTGGCATGAAGCAAATGGAACCAAATCCTTGGGAAGTGGTTAAAGAAAAATACCAAGTTGGCGACGTTATTCGTGGAAAAATCCGCAACATCACAGATTTCGGCGTATTCGTTGGAATCGAAGATGGTATCGACGGCCTTATTCACATCAGCGACATCAGCTGGATCGATCGTATCAAGCACCCAGGCGACCTATTCAAAAAGGGCGACGAGGTCGAGGCAAAAGTTCTTTCCATCGACACCGAAGGCGAGAAATTCTCTCTTGGCATCAAGCAATTGCTTGAAGATCCATGGATTTCGGTTGCAAAATCAAATCCTGCAGGCTCCAAAGGCAAAGGAAAAGTCACGAAAGTTGCTGATTTCGGCGCCTTCGTTGAAATCTCTCCAGGCGTTGAAGGCATGATTCACATCAGTGAACTTGCTGACGGCCCGCTTGCTAAAACTGAAGACGCAGTGAAGGAAGGCGACATTGTTGAGTTTGTCGTATTAGCGACTGACGCTGACGAACGCCGCTTCTCACTAAGCCGCAAAGCAATCCTCAAGGGTCTTGTGGGCGAAGAACTGAAGCAATATGTTGGCGCCGCATCTGGCTCTAAGTCTGCATTTGCAGAGGCATTCACCCGCGCTCAAGGAAACCAAAGCTAAGCCCCAGGCAAGCCTCTAGGAGGGCTTACAAGCCCTCCTAGAGGCTTGCCTGCAAAGCTTGTGCTTCATGGACAAAAGTCTAAGACAAAGTAAAAAAGGCCACGTACCTAGTACGTGGCCTTTTTCAATAGAGAGCTTAATTTGCGCACGCTGCCGAGGCTTTTGGAAGTCCCGTAATGGCAGCCTTAAAATGGACGCAGGCAGAGGTGACGTTCGGATTTTTTTGCTTCACAGCCTTCACCAATTCGACGACTAGCGTATCTAGGCTTACGTTACTAGGGGTCGCCACCAAAATCTTTAAGTTAGAGGCCCAGGCCAAGAGGACTTCTCCACGCACAGAAGCATCTAAATTTGGAGTGGCTTGTTCAATGAACGAAGCCATCGGCTGCCCGAGGGCCGTTGCGATGTCGTGCTCATCGTCAAATTGAGGCTCGCTGCACCCATCACTTTTTAGCGGTGCGGATCGTCCTTCATAAATAGCGACTCTTGCGCTGTCTAAACCTTTCTTACTACCACGGGCAGTCACCGCGCTCGACGGATCTCGCGACACGTCGAGGCATCGCACGCCGGCCAACGGGGCTTTGGCACTATTACCTGCAAAGTAAGCAAAGAGATCTGCGAACGTTTCGTTGATGCCGTCTAGCGCAAACTGAGGCGCTGTTACGCCACTGGCTAGCCCAAAGGCGGCTTCGCTGGAATGTTTTCTATACGAGACTGGCATAATCGATTCAAGTGAAACGTCCTTCGCAAGTCTGAGGCTAGTGGCGCCGAGTGTTTTGTCTAAATAATGACTTAACACGTGATGGCCGAATTCATGACGCATCACAAATGGCACTTCCCATAGATTTACGCCCGACGCCGCAAACGATTTCTGCGAGGTAGGGAAAATAAAAAAGGCACCCATTTTGGCCTGATCTCCGTCCGCAGGAATACTAGCAAACGAGGCGTTATTGACATCCACTCGATCGGAGGTGGTACCGTCAGCCTTCGTAAAGTGTCGCATAAAAATAGGCTGCGGCACTAAAATTGATTTAATGATTCCCGATTTTCGACCCGCAATCGCTTCGTAAAAGCTATACGCACTTTCAGTGTAGTATTGGGACGTGAGGGTCAAGGACTCGAGTGACTCGCGGGCATAAGTAGCATTCGCTCGGCACATTCTAAAGGCCGTAGGCTCAGGCTGTACTTTCGCCTTATCCACTTTGCAGATTTCGGCACCAGTTGCAGAAATAGTACAGTTATAGTCACTGACAAAACCAATGAGAGAACCCGTAATATTCTGACTCACGAATTCCCGGTCAGGTCCTGCAGAGCCCTTGAACGAAACTTTCTTTGGCGCTGTTTGACGCCCATCCCACTCGTATACAGTAATCTCGGACACCGCCACAGAGAGACCATCCGCTTGACAACTAGGATCTTCTTTGGCAAGCCAGCGAAGGTCTGCACTTGGAGAGGTGTCCTGACGTTGAATTTCAGGAGAGGCTTTCTGAGGTGGATTTTCTAAATCTCGACAACCCGAGGCAGCAAGCTGCATGAGGATTGAAACAGCTAAAACACTTTTAAGGACTGGCAAGGGGCGGTGCAGCATCAACAGACTCCGGGGAGAGGGAACGGTAAAAGCACGGGACAAGGCATCCCTTGATACTCCGCTTAAGCAATATACGTGCCACCTAAAATCTAATATAAGATCCCAAAATCATTAGACACAATAACAACTTTCGGATGTTGAAACTTGGTCATTGTCACATAGTTTGACGCTTTGTAACCAGACGAGATACCGCAGTTTTTTTATGGCAATATCAAGGATAATGTTACATTATCTGTTACCACGAAATCTGGAGTCCTTCATAATGACCTGTGACACTGCAAAGATTGATTCACAAAAAGAGGAGATTGATGCCTACCGGCCTTTCAAGGAATCTGTGGTTAAACGCCTGCGAGAGTATTTTAAAATAGGCTTGACCTATTCTAGCAATGCCTTAGAAGGCAATACCTTGACGGAATCAGAAACGAAAGTTGTGTTAGAAGATGGGATTACTATTGGCGGTAAGCCGCTTAAATATCATCTTGAAGCCTTGGGCCACAGTGATTCCTATGACTTTATGCATTCAATAGTGAGCCGTTTAACGATCTCTGAAAAAGATATTCTTGAGCTGCATCGCCTCTTTTATTTTCGAATCGATGCTGAAAAATCCGGAAAGTATCGAACTGAACCTGTGATTATAACAGGATCAGATGCTGAGTTCCCTAGGCCGCACGAGATTCCGCAGTTGATGACACAATTTGTGGCTAGGGTGCCGGCCTTGAAAAGTAAGGTTCATCCGGTCGTTTTCGCAGCGCATTTACACATTGACTTCGTCAATATACATCCATTTATCGATGGTAATGGACGCACGGCGCGTCTGCTGTTAAATCTAGCCCTACTGCAAGCAGGATATGGCCTTGCGATCATTCCGCCAATTTTGCGCTCGCAGTATATCTCAGCAGTGGCACTGGCCAAAAAGGGACAAGTGCAGTCATTTTTAGACTTTATTGTCGAAATTGTTTGGGAGAGTCAGAAGGATTATTTAAGAGTGCTGAAAGCATTAAGTTAGCTTAGGGTCTGCGCACAAATAAATGTAACATCTAGCGCAAGAATCTATTTAACCTCTATCGAGAGTTGTCCATCCTTTTCGTCAACCTTCACTTTTGAACCCTCCACAATTCCACCCGCAATCAATGCACGACCGATTTTGGTCTCTAAGTCTCTTTGTAAATATCGCTTCAAAGGCCTAGCCCCGTAAACTGGGTCATACGCAGTCGTAGCAATATGCGAAACTGCGGCTTCAGAAATATCCAAACTAATGTGCCGATCCGCAAGGCGTGCCCCTAAAGAAGTCGTCAGAAGTCGGACAATTTTCCTAATTTCATCAAGCTTCAAGGGCTTAAACATCACCACGTCATCAATTCGGTTTAAAAGCTCTGGTCTGAAATGTTCTTTGAGGGTATCCATAACTTGTTTGCGAGCACCTTCTTTTAACTCGCCATTTTTATCGACCCCTTCCAATAGAAAATGAGCTCCAATATTACTCGTCATGATCACCACTGTTTCCTTAAAATTCACGACCCGACCTTGATTGTCCGTTAGACGACCATCATCTAGAATTTGAAGCATAATGTTAAAAACATCTGGGTGTGCTTTTTCAATTTCATCAAACAAAAGGACACTATAAGGCTTGCGGCGAACGGCCTCGGTCAACTGCCCTCCTTCGTCGTAACCCACATATCCTGGAGGAGCCCCGATAAGGCGACTCACCGAATGCTTCTCCATATATTCGGACATGTCGAGGCGAATGATATTTTCTTCACTATCAAATAGAGCGGCTGCAAGAGTTTTTGCAAGTTCAGTCTTCCCTACTCCAGTTGGCCCCAAGAACATGAAACTACCAATAGGACGTTTAGGGTCCTTGATTCCCGCACGAGCTCGGATGACAGCATCGGCGACCAACTGTACAGCCTCATCTTGACCGATCACCCGTTCATGAAGAATTGAGTCCAGCTTAAGAAGCTTCTCACGGTCACCCTCAACCAGTTTTTTGACAGGAATTCCAGTCCAGCGTCCGACCACTTCTGCAATTTCATTGTCGGTGACCTCTTCTCGCAAGAGCCGATCCGTGCCTCCAGACTGCTGAGCTAACTTGGCCTCCTCGTCGGCCAATTTTTTCAATAAACCAGGAAGTTTTCCGTGTTTTAACTCGGCAACTTTGTTGAGGTCGTAGGCCCGTTCAGCCTTCTCAACCTCATGCCTCACCTGCTCGATCTCAGTTCTAATCAGGGTAAGGCTATGTAATTTGGTTTTTTCGGACTCATACTGAGCACGAAGTGTGTGCAGCTTTTCCTTTTCTCCCTGAAGCTCTTTTTGTAACGCCTGAAGCCGGTCAATGCTGGCCTTGTCCTTCTCTTTTTTAAGGGACGACTCTTCAATTTGGAGCTGCATCACACGTCGCTGCGCCTGATCCACCTCCGTCGGCATAGAGTCCATTTCAGTACGAATCATGGCACAGGCCTCGTCGATCAAATCGATGGCTTTATCAGGCAAAAATCGTTCTGTGATGTAGCGGTCTGAAAGTGTAGCAGCACTCACCAATGCTTGATCATGTATTTTAACTCCGTGATGGACCTCAAAACGCTCTTTGAGTCCCCGAAGAATTGAAATGGTATCTTCGACCGTGGGCTGTTCGACGACAACTGGCTGAAACCTGCGTTCAAGGGCTGCATCCTTTTCAATATGCTTGCGATACTCGTCGAGCGTTGTGGCACCGATGCAGTTCAATTCCCCACGAGCCAGCATGGGTTTTAGCATGTTGCCGGCGTCCATGGCACCGTCCGCTTTTCCCGCACCGACGATGGTGTGAAGCTCGTCGATAAACAAAATAATGCGGCCCTCGCTTTTTTTAACTTCATTCAAAACGGATTTAAGCCGTTCTTCGAATTCGCCACGATACTTAGCCCCTGCGATCAAACTTCCCATATCAAGTGAAAAAATAATCCTTTCCTTGAGTCCCTCAGGTACGTCGCCTCGAACGATGCGGTGCGCCAGTCCCTCGGCAATGGCTGTTTTCCCGACACCAGGTTCGCCGATCAACACCGGATTATTTTTTGTTTTGCGTGAAAGAATGCGAATGACCCGCCTAATTTCTTCGTCACGCCCGATCACGGGATCTAGCTTGCCGTCGCGGGCGGCCTTCACTAAATCTCGACCGTACTTTTCCAAGGCCTCGTAACTCCCCTCAGGACTTGCACTGGTGACCCGTTGATTGCCTCGCACACTCGTTAGTGCTTGAAGAAAATTTTGTTGATTGAGGCCAGCCGCAGAAAAGATTTTAGCCAGCGGCGTGTTCGCAGCATTTTTAATAATCTCCAGAAAAATATGCTCTACGGAAACATACTCGTCCTTGAGTCGCTCAGCCGCCTTTTCAGCATCAATCAAAATCCGCGAAAGTCGCTGACTCACGAAGACCCGTGATGGGTCGTATCCAGAGCCGCCAACTTTTGGTTTTTTCGAGAGTTCAGCGCCTATGATCAAACGAATATCCGCAGGGACAAGATCCATCTTGTCCAAGAGTCTAGAAATCAATCCGCCTTTTTGCTCAATGAGTGCGGCTGCAACGTGATCAAGATCCACTTCCGTATGACCATGGGTGATCGCAATTTTCTGAGCCTCTGAAATGGCCTCTTGAGATTTTTGTGTGAATTTAGCTAAATCCATAGGACGAACCCTCCAATGTGACCGAATTTATAAAGTTAATTCCAAAGCGAAAAATTCACTGTGAAACAATCTCCATATATAGAGTGGGTCGCAATTTAGAGTTGTCAAGGGGCGACGGTCAAATAGCCAAATTCAACGGAATAATGAGCGATACAGAGCACCCACCACCAAGGCTGGACGTCAGAGAAATTTCCCCGTTCATAAGGTGCACTAGTTTTTTACAGAGGGCCAAACCTAGACCCGTCCCTCCCTGATGCGACGTTTTAACTTGATAAAACTCGGTAAATAGAAACTCCTGATTCTCCGTCGAAATGCCAACACCAGTATCACGAATGGTAACCTCCAGGTTATCGATATTCCGCCGCGCAATGATGGAAATAGTCCCGCTTGCGGTAAATTTGGCCGCATTACTAATCAAATTAAAAATGATCTGCCGCAATTTCCCAAAATCTAATGGCAGACTCCCCAAGGACTTGGATTCGAAATCGCGGATGATTGTAATAGGTTTTTGTGCGACTAATGTCTGCAAATTGTGAATCAAATCCTCCAAAAGATCCGACACTGAGCCAGTGCTCAATTGGAGTCGCATTTTGCCACTTTCCGACTTCGATAAATCTAGCAAATCATTGATTAATCCCAATAAGTTTTCGGCATTTCTTTTCACAGCACTGAGATGCTTTCTTGTGGTCGGCGAAATTTCTGGGGACTTACTCAATATCAACTCGGAAAAACCGAGAATTGCATTCATTGGTGTACGGAGCTCGTGGGACATTGAGGCTAAAAACATAGCCTTCGCCTTTTTGGCGTCGGTCGCTTTGAGCGCATCTTCCCTCAATTGTTTGGTGGCAGCCCCCACATAGGCCTCCACAATGATGAGCTGGTCCATCAATATCACACGCTGAATGGCACCAATGCTGCCCATAATTGAAGGCTGATTGCTATCCAACGCTTGACTCATCATTCTGCCTACCAAAATTTCCTGCAGATAGGCAAGCATTCCGATATACCAATTGACCGGCAGCCCAACTCGTTCATGAGTAAATCCGACTTGAGTACGCTTTCGATAATAAGCGTCGTCATAGTTACCTGAAAACAATTCATAACAATAAGTCTCAAAGGTTTGCTTTAGTTTTGGAATGGTCGTGTGTTTTGCAATAATCGCCCGAAGAAATTCAAATTCGGTCAGCCGTCTATAGAATTCCTCGACTATGGAGGGTATATCGTTGGCTAAAGCCTTGCCTACAGCGCTAACCAGCTGAATATCATCTGCTGTTAGTCCACAAAGTTGTCGTCTAACACTAAAGTCTATTGCCTCGGTGGGGTTCGTGTGGTTTAAAAGTATTTTAGGTTCTATGACGAAGTACCTTTTTTGAGAAATGGCTCCCAGTAACGTTTAATTTTTTGCCGCTCGAAAACTAGCTTTTTTTCGAAAATAATTCCAAGGAAATCATGATGACCGCCCCTTCAAATTCAATTCTTGTGACCGACACTGTCGAGTGCAATCGAATTCTGCTGGTCGACGACGTCCAAGACAATCTTGATTTGATGGCTGCATTGATGGATGCTGAAGGCTATGAGACCATTGGCGTTTCCTCGGTAGATGCGGCTCTGGCGGAGTTGAGCAAGGGTCGTCCGTTTAATCTCGTTTTGAGTGATATTTCGATGCCTGACAAAACTGGGTTTGACCTACTAAGATCTATGTCCATTTCTGTGGAAAAAATTCGAAGTATTCCTGTTTTGCTCATTACAGCCGTTATGCCCGAGGATGAGAATAGAATTACAGGCCTAACCCTCGGAGCGGTTGACTACATCGTCAGACCCATAGCCAATCAAGAGCTGGTCATTCGGGTTAAGCACGCCATTGACAGCTACGTGGCCTTTAAAAATCTTCGCGCAACCCTCGAAAGCTCTGAAAGCCTCGCCATGTCAGGGCGGATGTTGGCGGCCGCCAATCACGAAATAAGCAACCTCGCGGCCCTCATTCTCGTGAGTGCAGAGCAAGTGATCTCATCGTTTTCCACCTCGAGCGTAGGGCAGTCTGAGACGGGTCAACAGGCTCTAAAAGGATTGACAGCGTCGTCTCGACTATTAGCGCAGATCTGCCGCAATATGAATGATTTTATTGGTCAATCATCCCTTCGACTGCAACCTCTCAGTCTAAACAAATTGATTAGAGAAGTAGTCGATCTGATGAGTCTAACATCAAGGCCCCACAGAATTGATTTCCGCACGGACACCAATGATCTCCACTGGGTCCATTGTGATGAAATACGCCTTAAACAAGTGCTCATTAATTTTATATTGAATGCTGTCGACGCCATGAATGAATGCGGCAAGGAGCATGGGATCATTACCATCAGAATTACAGAGGATGGACCCACATGTTGGAAAGTGCGAGTGGTGGATACAGGAATCGGCTTAATCAGAAAAATGGAGCGCACCGAGTTTTTGCCCTTTGAGACAACTAAGTCCATGCGCGGTGGCAAAGGACTCGGCCTGTGGCTGTGCGCCCAGTTTGCCGCTTCGATGAATGGAATGATCTCTTTAGAGTCCGATGGTCCAAGTGCGGGAGCCTCGGCGAATTTGAACTTACGCCGCGCTGAAAAACCGCTGCCTCCCATGGATATTTCTAGCTATTTGGTTGGTCGCTAGTGCTTGCTCGGAGTTCCCTGACTCGGCGTTGCTTGTCGCCGGAAAATGCTCATTTACCGGAAGTAAACTCCGCCTTTCCGACTCCTCGCGCCTTGATTCAGAGAGCTCCGAACAAGCACTAGGTAGCTGAGTTACGGATTAAAAAATTTGAACGGACGGTCCATTTTTTTGCCAACGTTCCAAGGCTGTGTGCAATTGTTGGAAATACCGCAGGCTTGGCGCCATAGTTGCTTCAATACACACAAATTTCGACGTCTATTTTTTGCCCTCAACCGCAAACGGCTTAATCCACGCCTATTTGAAGGTCGAAATTTGACTTGGCACGATCTATGCATCGATAGTAATGTGTTCGTTAGTTAAGGGTTTTCGGATGATGGTCATTCGGATGTTCGCAAGCTGACGTGTGAATTAACTAGGGATGGGGAGGATTATTTTATGATTATTAGAAATTTGCTCGTGGTTTTTGGAATGATCGGAATGTCGAGTGTGGCAATGGCTGATGCTTCCGTCTTGATTACAGCGCCAGTTGACAGAGTTTTCGTACCGGCCGGATTTGACGACAATGACAAAGTAGAGGTCATTGTCCACGGTGAGTTTACTAGTAGCTGCTACAAAATGGGGCCAGTAAGTGCGGCCGTTGATGAAGTATCGAAAAAGGTGAACATCACAGCTCAAGCCTATTATTATCATGGTGCGACTTGCATTCAGTTGATGACACCTTTCATCAAAAGCGTTGAAATTGATCGTCACTTGGCCGATGGCAGTTACACCATCTCAGTGGTTGATCGTCCGGACGCTACCACACCGATGCTGCGAGTTGCCAAATCAACACGTCAAGATGCAGATGATTTTTTATATGCGGCAGCAACCTATGCAAATCTTGAAACTGCCGCCGATGGAAGCCGTGAAGTGGTCTTAAAGGGTCAACATCCGTACCTTCTCATTGGATGCGTAAAGTTTGACGAGGTCAAAACGTCTTTAGGCAGTGATGGAACTTTGGTTGTCCAGCCGACAACAAAAATCGTTGACGGTGATGAGTGTCGTGGCACCGTGAACAATCGCTTTGAATACCGAGCCAAATTCACTCAACCACTTCCTACTGGCGAGTACTTGCTACACACCAGGGTTCTAGACGGAAATTCTGTCAATCAGTTCCTTTCGATTGACTAATCGCATCGAGGGTAGACTTAAGTTTTGAGGTCGAGGCAGGCAACTTCCTCGACCTCTTTGCTATTCTTAATCAGAATGCTATATTATCGGGAGGAGGATCTGATGCTTTATTTTTCTATTGTGGGTTTATGTTTTTTTATGGCGAGCCCATTTTCTGCCTTCGGCGCTGAAAAAAAGGCACCAAAAGTAGTGCCGGTAAAAGAGGAAATGGGTGGACTTTTTGTGACGGTCTCCAACTTACTTCCACTGGTTCTGAGTAAGGCCGATTTTGAAAACAAAAAAAATGCAAAAGAGATATCTAGCCAAATGAACAAATTGGCGACACTTACTAAAAAAATGGCCGCTAACACCTCAAGATTTGCGGATAGTGACCCAAGTATTGGCTACATTAGCGAGCGTTTTGCTGGCGACATTCGCTATGCCATAGATATGTGGAATACGGGTGACCGCATCGTGCCCCGCCGCATCTTACGAAACGTCACGGATTATTGCATTTCTTGTCACACCAGAACTGGCAAAGGTCTCCATTTTGGGCAAGTAAACCTGCCCCGTGCATTCAAATCAATGCCTGCTCTCAGTAGGGCGGAATATCTACTTGCAACCCGACAATTTGAAGATGCACTTAAGGCCTACGAAATCGTTCTGATCGACACCTCAATCGCAAAAACGAATCCTGAGGGATGGAGTACCGCCGTACATAAGATGCTGGCCGTAACCATCCGCGTGAAAAATGATCCATTCTTGACACTGGAAATGATCAGTCGAATCCAAGACCACCCAGACTCCATGCCATCTGCACTGCAGGCCGATGTTGCCGAGTGGCGCCGTGGAGCTAAGAGTTGGCTGGATGAAAAAAAATCGAAGTTGGAAAATGACGACCAGAAATACCTTGCCGTTGTTCGTCTAATGAAAGAGGCTGACGCCGCAGCGTTGGTGGCACCTGGAGGCGCTTTGGTACAGCACATGAGGGCTTCGACTATTTTACATGAGGTTTTGGGACGAGTTCGTGGCGGCCCCCACTATCAAGACATGCTTTGGAGAGCCGGTGAATCGGCATTCTATTTGCGCAATTTTAATCTTTGGACCCTACAAGACATCTACTATGAGCAATGTGCTCGAGTGGGTGGCGACTCAGACCTTAGCAAAAAATGTTTCAATGCTCTCGAAGAGTCTATGGTCACTTCTTATGGCGTGACAACAAAAAATGGACTTCCGGAATTTATAAAAGTCCGACTGGAATCAATTAGCTCGAAACTCAAGTGAAAAAAGCCGGTCGAAAGACCGGCTTTTTTATTGGAATCGTTGAAGCTTAGTGCTCTGCTATTAGCACCGGCATCTGACTTCTCAACATAGAGTGAAATGGCAACTGCCCTACAGCAAACGGCTTACGTCGCCACGTCCTGTGCCTTCCAAAAATCATGACATCGGCCTTCGTCTCGTTCGCCAAATTTAGTATGGACTCGACCGGGGGACCCTGCAAAACAATCGCTTTAACGGCGCCCCCCCTCCCCTCAAGGAATTTCTTTTGGCCTGCAGCGCGTGCCAGCAACTTTTCTTCCATGGACTTCATAGCGGCATTCCAAATCACATCAACGTCTATCGCTCCCGTCGGTGTATGTGAGGCGGCGGCGGCGGTGGTCATTGCGGTTTTAAGGGAATCCTTCGACATTTGATTGGAGTGGACAAGGGTTAACTGAGTGTTTCCTAAAGCGGCACCCCAATCATAAGCAACCATAGCCGCACTTTCTGTCTGCGGCTGGAGATCATCTGAAAAAATAGCCTTAAGGCTTTGAGACTCCCAATTGGTAACTTTACCTTTTGGCAGCACTAGCACGGGGCATGGCGCATCTGCCATTAGACTTAGTAGTGTCGATAGTCCTTTGGGGATAAAACGGTAGTCGTCCGCCGTACCGCCAAGAATTATTAACTCTGCACCAATCGCCACCGCATGGGCCCGAATACATTCGGCAGGGTAGCCCAGAAGAACTGTGCATGGGACATCCACTCCGGGTAAATTCTTTTTTACCAACAAACTAAGCGATGCCTTTGCGTCCACCATCGCATCCTCCTCAACGGAGGAAATCATGCCGGTTACGGGGCCACCAAACATCATCTCAGCTGGCCAAGTACGCCCAACCCAATACTCATTAACATGAACGATCTCAAGCTTAAGGCCCGTGCGCTTCGCAATTTGTGCTGCCGCCTTCAGATTGATTGCTGCGGTTTCGTCAAGATTGACCGGAACTAGAATTTTTCCATTTGGATTCATAAATCGATTTGTCATACGAGCCTCCCTTAATTGTTTACCTACTAATATCCATTGAAAATAAAATTTTTCCTCTAGAGCATTGACCACCCATTTCACATATTATGTACCATTTAAACCTCAAACAGAAAAACAAAAACAGATCCCTTAGATCTTAGTCACAAACATTCTATGTCGACAATATCGTTGACTTCGCGCACGAATGCTTCTGGATAAAAGGTTGCCGTCTCTTTCGACAAAAAGAACGGGTTCAATAGGCACATTCTAATCAAAACAATTTCATGCACATCACATGCAGCCCCCCATGACCC
Source organism: Bdellovibrio sp. ZAP7 (assembly GCA_945900755.1). Taxonomy (GTDB): domain Bacteria; phylum Bdellovibrionota_B; class Oligoflexia; order Oligoflexales; family RGVZ01; genus CAMDKS01. The sequence continues at coordinate 10,049 of CAMDKS010000011.1, read as the reverse complement.
CGAAAACCGCTCACACAACGCACTGTAGTGTTGCCAGCGCAGCGTCGTGGTCGACACGATAAATTTGGATGATGACTTCGACATGCTGCGGTGAAGCTCACGCGTCCTAGCGTTAACTACTGACAAAGATTCGCCTTCTCTAGCCAACACGAAACAAAGTACGTTGCTATCCGTCGTCTGCACCACCCTTGTTGGAATGATTGTTTTTGAGAGCTCGAATTGCAGTACATGACGAGCCTGTACATTTCTTGCTAAGATTTGTCCAAACCCCTTAGGCGTTAGTCCAATTGTTTTGGCGACCATCCAAGTAGCGGCAGACCCCGTCGCCGATCGGCTACCTTCTAACGTCACAGGCCCATGGTCCGCCTCCGAGTATTGAATGTAAGGAGCATCGATGGCAACTAGACTGTAGTTAATTTTTTGCGCCACCATAAATACGCCTGCAGAATATGGGACGTAACCTAGCTTGTGAGGATCTATTGTGATTGAATCGGAGGCTGGGATCGCTGACATAGCCTCCATCACCTCTTCAGAGATGCCAGAGCCCTTATCTTGACCCATGGCCGCAAAAAAACCTCCGTACGCTCCATCGACGTGATGCCAAATAAACCCGTGTTCCTTGACCACAGCACAAGCTTCCTCAATCGGATCTACGATGCCGAGTTCAGTCGTGCCGGCCACGGATACCACCATCATCACCGGATGACCGTGATTTGTGGCCTGCTTGATTCGTTCCCGCAGGTGTGCAACATCCATGCGTCCTCGAGAATCAAGACGAACCAGCTTCATAGTCTCGTCGCCAAACCCAAATAATTTGGCTGCTTTTTGCCAGGAATAATGTTTATGACTTGGTACAAGCATGACAGGATGATCGAGGTCGACTCCAAAAATTTCTTTTAAGAGAATCAGAAATCGGTGCATGCCAATGTTTTCAAAATTCCAGGCATTCAGTCGTGCTTGCCATGCATGGTTCATGGAATTCATCTCCGCCTGCTGCAAGTCAAAGGCCTCCCAACCCATCATCGCATCCTGACAAGGATTAGGAATGGTGCCGCGTAGTTCTGCGAAGGCCGCACCCGAAGCCATCCACAAGGCCGACCGTGCACGTGCGCGTGAGACCGCTTCAAAATTGGCAACCGTGCCACCCGAAGTAAAATGCCCCGTCGCATCGGTAGTAGAATACCCAACCATCTTTAGCAATTCTTCAATGGCCTCATTTTCAATTTGAACCCCAACCCGTGCAGATTCACCAGAAATAGTGTTTGGATTGTGCAGTAGTGCAGCCACATGCCCTAGAATCGCGGGAAGGGCCACCTCCGAAAACATGTGACCAACATATCGCGGTGAATACTTTGGAACTTCGTCTTCGAATCTTGTAGATAATTCGTTGAGCACTTCAACCATATTGTTTCGCTGTTTTTTAAATTCAGGGCTAGCTTGGTCTTTCGAAGAAATGGCCCGTCCATCCTCCACCTGCCTTGCCTGACGCCAATCAAACCACTTTACGAGCAAATTGCTAATCGTGGATTGCAACCAAACGGCATTTTCAGATTGAGGCCCAAGAAAAAAACTCTTAAGGGCTACGGCTTCAGGCTCGCAACGTGTCGCCTTGTTCGCCTTGATCTCCGCGGTTGTCGTTCCAGGTACATTTGTCATATTGATTCACTCCGACTAAAATTCGTTAACCAACCTGCGATGCAACTTTGCTAGAAACGCCATTCTTCCAGCCATCAGCCGGTAAGTAGGCATCGAATGTGGCCGCAACAACTCGCAAAAGCAGCCACCCAGTCAGAGGTGTGGAGCTTAGCCTTTTGGGCGAGTTTTCTATTAGACCAATCCCCTCCATCTCCAGCCAAGCCTCCGTGGCGGAAGCAAAGTATTCGTCAAAATTCAAATTGTGCTGTCCATGAAATTTTTGTTTATCAATGTATCGGTAGCAATACAATTGATTCAGAACCGACTGCCGAATGCTGTCATCGACCGAGAGTTGGTGACCCTTTACGGTGGCACAGCCCCTTGCGTTCACAAGGTTTGCCCACAATGGAAATTGCGTCTCGTTTTGCGCAAATAGATCTCCAAGGCATGAGATGGCTGATGGACCTACGCCAATGACCGGCAATTCGGCGCCCGTGGTCATGCCCTGGAACGAGCGGCGAAGGGTTCCTGCACGGTAGGCGACAGATAGTTCGTCGGTTTTTTTGGCAAAGTGATCAAGCCCAATAAAGTCCCAACCGTTTGTCCCAAAAACATCCACGGCACGCAGCATAAAATCCAGCACCAATTCATTGCTTGGAATATCCACCGCCTTGAACGTACGTTGCCACTTATAGGCGTCCGGCAACATGGCAAGTCGGTAAAAAGCGATTCTATCCGGCGACATCTCGACAACCCGTGAGAGAGTGCGCTCCATACTTTCTAGGGTTTGCATGGGAAGGCCATAAATCAAGTCGAAATTTATACTCTTGAATCCAAGCTGACGGCACTCTCTAACAAAACTCTCAACCATTTCTGCCGGCTGAATTCTCTGGATCGCTTGCTGCACATTTGAATCAAAATCCTGCACTCCCAAACTCACACGATTAAAACCCAGCTTGCGAAGTAATTGAAGTTGCTCGCTACTAGTCACACGTGGATCAAGTTCAATGCTAATCTCGGCGTCTGCTGCAATGCTCATATGCTCAGTCAGCAGAGCCCAAACTTCCGCTATTTCTTCAACGCCAAGCCAGGTAGGGGTGCCGCCGCCCCAGTGGATTTGGTGGACGTTCCAGCGTTTACCGTTCGACTGCGCGTTGACCCATTTCAGCTCTTGCTCTAGACCATCAATGAAGCGTCGAGCATACTTATCGGCCTCGGCATTACCCCGACCGATGACCAATTTATTGCAGGCACAATAATGGCAAAGTCGTTCACAAAAGGGAACATGCACATAGAACGAAGTCGGCAGATTTCCATGAGCCAATTGCCCAATCCTGTGTGAAATGACACTATGATCCACACGGTTGGACCAAAATGGAACCGCAGGGTAAGACGTATGACGCGGCAAACTTAATTTAGCAAACCTATGATATAACAGCCTATCCATCGAGCTATTGCCAGATTTGGCCATTGAGTCCCTTAGCAAAACAACCTCCCAAATCCTGAGCCTAAACAAAAAAAAAATCTAATCAGCTATTGATAAGCAAAACACATGCCAAGTAAAATGCAATGTCGGAACTCACCTTCGGCACCGTTGGTTGCACTGATAGTTTAATTGTCATTTTCACCAGCCCTCAACAGTGACTTTTCAGCTGGACAATTCACCCAATGACGCCCATCATGTTTTTAATTGAGAATGGGGACTGTTATCATTCACGCAAGGACGACAATTTCATGACGAAAAAAACATTCGATCCAAGATTTTTATCTGCTTTTTTGATTGTGCTGTCAGCGAGCTTGACCCTGTGGACGAGCATGGCTCTTGCTGATGACGACGACGATGGTAAACGCGAGCACAAGTCCCGAGCCTCGGCATCAACGGCCCCCGCAGCCGAGGATCCTCTTTACAAAGCGGAGTGCTCAAGTTGTCACATGCTTTATCCGCCGTGGCTATTACCATCACGGTCTTGGAAGGCTGTGTTAGCTGGACTGAAAAATCACTTTGGAGAAAACGCAGAGATGACCCAGCCGGAGGTCGACAAATTATCAAAATTCCTTGAGGCCAACGCCTCAGACCGCGGTCCTGCTCACTCCTATCAAAATATTACTCGCCGCATTCCTGCGAACACGACTCCACTTAGTTTGTCCGAAACAGAAGCCTTTAAACGTGAGCACCACGAGGTTGGTGCCAAAGTGTGGCTCCGCAAATCAATTGTCACCGCATCCAATTGTGTGGCGTGTCACTCAAAAGCAGAAGCGGGTAATTTTGATGAAGATGGCGTTCATATTCCTAAATAGGATCCGCTAATAGTCTGTAGACATTTGATGCGCCATTTATCACAAATCTGCTCGACATGGCACAGTGATAGGTCGACATCGATTTTGCAAAATTACACTGTAGCTTAGCTTTCAGGCCAAAGAAAACTGCGGCACGATTCTTGCACTTTAGCTCGTGTGAACTAGGGAACGGATTTGCTGTCATTTAGTAGCGATAAATTTTTAGGTGGTTAATAACATTTTTTTTGGAGGAAAATTTATGAAGAAGTCTTTAAATATTTGTGGGGGAATCAAGGTTGCTTGTGCTGTCGCGTACGTATGTACACTCGGCACAGCGAGTGTTGCCCATGCGTCTGCAGCCGGCGTTGAAGTGGATATTCCTGCACGATTTATGTTTATTCCAGGCGGTTTTGACAGTAATGATCAAGTGCAAGTGACCTTAGATGGTTACCTTCCAAATGCCTGTTACAAATTGGCGCAACCACGCATTGCCTTTGATTCCACGACCCATACCTATACAGTGACCACAGTGGCCAATAGCTTCGAGGCTGACAATGTCGCTTGCGGAACTTATGTGGTGCCTTATACCGTATCGGCTACACTTGGCCAGGTGCCTGCCGGCGACTATATCATTGAAACGCTTGGCGCCCAAAAAATGGCGCTTCACGTTAAAGAAAGTAGCGGAGTTGGTCCAGATGATTTTTTGTACGCGCCTGTAGATCATATTCATGTGAGAGTTGATTTGACGCAAAAGAGCATCGTAACGAGTATCGAAGGACGCTTTACAAATAGTTGCATGCGTTGGAAGGAGATTAAAATAATTGATGAAGGCTCTACCGTTATAGTAATTCCAATCATCCGTCTGGAAGAACGAGCGGATTGTGTGTCCCGTGAGATGACGTACAAAACCATGGAGGCCATGATTCCATGGCGTCAACCAGGACGATATATGGTGCATGTTCGAGGGCTCAGCGGTGCGGCCACCAACCACGTATTCGATGTCGACGCCGTACGGTAGGGCTGCAACTAGAAGACATAGACTGGTGAAATGAATTAGTCTTTGGTGCGAAAGCGCCAAAGACTAATTAGGGCCAATGAGAACCGATGTCGCCTCATCACCCGTTGAAGAATTCAAGATCGTAATCACCTTGTTTGCAAGCTTCTGCTCAAACATGATAACGGCAGAGACCCTAAGGTCGTTTGTCGCTTCAATTTTAACTTGGCACTGAGCACACAAGAGCTCTGCGCCATCAGGGCTTTTGATCTTAAAATTTAAGAGGATGGGTTGTGCCGTATTGTTGGTGGCGTGAATGATAAATAAATTTCCAAATCGACCATCTGGCATTTGTGTATACGGCGCGCCTGGGGCGCGTAGGATGGTGACGTCTAGGGCATTGCGACTAAGAACTCGAACCAGTCCAGCGCTAGTCATAAGCACCAGCGCCGCCCCATAGGCCAAAGTTTTTGGCCGCTTCCAAAATGGCACTCGCATCTGCCCTGAAATTTCATTTTGGCTTGCGATCTTAATCAGAGCCTTGGGTCGACCAAGATTTGTCATCACCATGTCGCAGGCGTCAATGCACCTAGCACACATGATGCACTCAAGTTGTAGACCATTGCGTATGTCAATGCCTGTTGGGCAAACGCGAACGCAAAGTTGACAGTCAATGCAGTCCCCAAATTTCTTTTCAGGAGCCACAGCGCTTTTCCTTGCCTGACCGCGAGGATCTCCGCGAACGGAATCATAAACGACCGTGGGTGTGTCGTGATCGATGATGACGGATTGAAATCTAGCGTAGGGACACAAAAATGCACAAAATTGCTCCCTAAACCACGCCAAATCTAAGTAGAACCCGAGCATCACCGCTGACATAACCAAAAAAGCAACAGGATGTTCCTGAGGTGGACTCACCATCCAAGTAGCAATACGCGCAGGCCCGAAAAAAAACGACAAGAAAGTATTCGCAACAATTGAAGACACGACCAGAAAAAGAATGTGTTTAATGGCTTTGCGAGTCATCCGTAAAATCGTTAATGGCCCAGCATCCATGCGCCGCCTGTGGTGTGCTGACCCCTCCGTAAGCTCCTCGATAGGCCTGATTAGCCACTCGACGAAGACTGTTTGTGGGCAGCCGTATGAGCACCAAATTCTGCCTTTTATGGACGTAGCAAAAAACAACAACAATGCAAACGCAGCTAGCACCGGCGCAATGAGAGCGGCGTCGCTGAGATGAAGTATTTGCCCAAACAAAAACCCCTTCTTCTCAATAACGTCGAAACGAAGAAGGGGTGTGCCATTCCACTGGAGCCAAGGCGCTACAAGATAAAAGACTATCAATCCGAAGGCTGTTGTTTTGCGCTTCGATGCGTTGGCGCCTTTCCTACGATCAGGATAGAGCCAACGCCGCTTTCCCATCCGATCCATGGTAGGGACGGACGGTTGTCGAATTTCATCATCTCGCGTATTGGGTGGCATCAACTGGCCCTCTAATCGTGGTCGCCTTGTGGCGCCTTTGCATTGGCTGGGTTTGAACCCTTTAAACTTGCAATATATGCGGTGACGAGTCTAGCTTTTTGTTCTCCGATCACAGGGCCCCATGGCGGCATCCCCTTTTCCACAGCTCCGGCCATAATGGTCGCGAAAATTTGATCTGGCTTGCTGCCATGGACCGCAAATTCGTCGGTTAGATTTGGCCCGATCACACCTTCGCCATTTGCGCCGTGACATGGCGCACAGTTGGCGACGAAGACCTCCTTGCCCTTATCAATAGACAATTTATTTCCAATCATCGCGTTGAGCTCTGTGGGCTCACCACCCTCGGATTTTTGCGCCGCAAATTTAACAAGCAAACTTTCAGCATATTCTTTTTTGATGGACGCTCCCTCCATCCCGTGAACGTAAAACATGTATACCACGGCAAAAATCGAGGTAGATATGAGTACCCCAACCCACCAAGTCGGCAAGTTATTGTTCAGCTCTTGAATTCCATCGGCCTCGTAAGGCCTAAGCAGTGTCTCGTCTGTCTTATTGTCGTTTGTCATAAATACTCCTGATGTGTTCATCGACCTGTGTCATCTATATTGTCACTTACCCTGCAACAACTCATTAATCATTCGGCATTCATTCGCCGAGCATTCGGTTAGCAAGCTCTTCGCATTGCTTTTGCTTTGCTGCCCCAAATAGGCGAAACACCACAAAAACAAACGAGCCCATAAACAACACAAGAACTCCAGACTGAATCGCTACCAGTGACGGTTGCGCTTGGGACATGAGGTCTGCAATTATTTTCATTTAGTGTGTTCCCCTATACAAATTAGTTAGATGTTACCGATTAGGTTTGCTTTTCTTACTATTGCGGCAGTGCTTCGGGCACAGAATTTTTTATGGCTGCACGACCATCCACGCCTAGGCGTTGAAGGTAAGCGATCAAAGCAGTGAGCTCACTTTCGGCCGCTAGCTGAACGTTTTCTTTGGCGAGTCCACCGGACACCGCTGTAGCCTGAGCCAAATAGAGTTCCTTGCCATGGCTAATCTCGTCGTCAGTGTAGGGAACTCCCAGTGTTTGCATGGCACTCATTTTGTCGCCAATTTTATCGACGCCAACTTTATTTTCTGCAAGCCAAGGATAGTTGGGCATAATTGAGCCTGGCGCGGTATCCCGCGGGTTGAGCATGTGACGATAGTGCCAGAAATCAGGGTACTTCCCGCCAATTCTCTGGAGGTCGGGCCCTGTACGTTTGGAGCCGAATTGGAACGGATGGTCATACACGGATTCGCCTGCGCGCGTGAATTCTCCGTAACGCATGGTCTCTGCCCTTACGGCCCGAATCATCTGGCTATGACAGTTGTAGCATCCTTCGCGAATGTAGACGTCTCTGCCCTCGAGTTCGAGAGGCGAGTAAGGTTTCACGTCCGAAATCGTAGGGACGTTTGATTTAATCATAAACGTGGGCACAAATTCGATAATGCCACCGATGAGAATCGCAATAGCAATTCCAATATTAAATGCAAAGGCGTTGTGCTCAAGCTTCTCATGCAGCGTTCCTGGCTCGTGAGAGGTTCGTTCTGGAATGAACTTAACGGATTCATCTTTTGGTTTTGATCCCTTGGACGTCATTAACACGTTGTAGAAACACACGATCATTCCGACGAGGTAAATGGTGCCGCCAATCATGCGAATCCAGTAAAGTGATTTCGTCGCAAGAACAGCCTCAAGGAATTGTGGGTACTTGAGCAGACCGTCGTCTCCAGTTGCAAACCACATCAAACTTTGGGTAATTCCTGCCGCCCACATACTGGTAACATAAAGAAGGACGCCGATGGTGAACAACCAGAAATGGACGTTCGCCAATTTAGGGCTGTGAAGTTCTTTGCCAAATAAGCGAGGTGCTAGCCAATAGCAAACTGCAAAAATCATGCCGCCAAGCCAACCCAGGGCTCCGCCGTGGACGTGGCCGATGGTATAATCAGTGTAGTGGGTCATGAGATTCACTGATTTTATGGCCATCAGTGAGCCTTCCAAAGTCGCCATTCCGTAGAAGGTCATGGCCACGACAAAGAATTTTAGCACAGGGTCAATCCGCACTTTGTGCCATGCTCCACGAAGCGTCAAAAGTCCATTGATCATGCCACCCCAGCTCGGGGCGATGAGCATCAAAGAAAATACCATTCCCAGACTTTGCACCCATTCGGGCAGGGAGGTGTAGAGCAAGTGATGGGGTCCAGTCCAAATATACAAAAACACCAAAGACCAAAAGTGCACGATTGATAATCGGTAGGAGTAAACGGGACGACCAGCAGCCTTCGGAATAAAATAGTACATCATGCCAAGGAATGGTGTTGTCAATAGAAAACCAACCGCATTGTGGCCGTACCACCACTGCACCAGTGCATCTTGGACGCCCGCGAAAATGGAGTAGCTCTTAAACAACGACACTGGAAGTGCAAGGCTATTAACAACATGCAGCATCGCAATGGTGATGATGGAGGCAAGGTAGAACCAGATGGCGACATAGATGTGCTGAATGCGGCGAATTTTTAGGGTCATCAACACGTTGATGGTCATCAGCACCCAAATGACGGCAATGAGAATATCAATCGGCCACTCAAGCTCAGCGTATTCCTTGCCTTGGGTGAGGCCAAGTGGAATTGAGATAGCGGCTGCGACAATAATAAATTGCCAGCCCCAAAAGTGTATGCGACTAAGGAGGTCACTCCACATGCGTGTTTTTAGCAATCTTTGCAGCGAGTAATAGAGTCCAACAAAAAATCCATTTGCAGCAAAAGCAAACACAACGGCATTGGTATGCAGTGGGCGCAATCGGCCAAAAGTCAGCCAACTTGTATTCAAATTCGCCGGCCAATAGGCTAGCTGCACTGCGACGATAACGCCGACGAGCATTCCAACGACACCCCACAGCAAAGTGGCCATCAAAAACCACCTCGATATTTGGTCGTCATAAGTGATGACCAATTCTTTTTGCCTCGCCTGACTCGACATAACTTCACCCCCCAAAAAAAGTTTCTCTGCTAAACGACTATCATCACACTGCCGGCAAAACATCCACGCGGCAGCCTAAAAACTATTCGAATTCTTCAAACACAATACGTTCACCAGGCGAGGAAAGATCAGAAAATTGACCGCTTTTTGCGGCCCAAATAAAGCTAATTAGGGCTCCCCCCGCTAGCAATAGACTAATTGGAATTAAAAGGTAGAGTGCTTCCATTGACTTGGCCTCCGAAAAAAATTGCGGTACGTGGACGCTTTGATTTTTTGGTGACTTGGGGTCGCCCGAATGGCCCAGGATGTGGCAACATGAGTGATCGTTAAACTGCTCAAGGGCATCAAAATAGCCGCCACGACTGGCGTAACGAGACCGATCGAAGCTAACCCCAAACCCACAGCATTGTAGAAAAACGCGATGCCGGCGACGGCCATCATTCGTCGACGTGCTGTGATTGCGTATCGCAAACTTGTGGCTACCAACGTAATGTCCGGCTTCAGCATGCAGATGTCAGCGCTATTCATCGCAGCGGTTGACGATCCGGCTACAGCCATCGACACGGTCGAACGCAACATTGCCGCAGCATCATTGAGACCATTGCCCACCATGGCCACTGGACTCAAATTCGACGC
>CAMDKS010000010.1 GCA_945900755.1 Bdellovibrio sp. ZAP7 | reverse complement strand
GGAAACCAAACATTATTCTACTGGCTTCGTGATGGAAAAACCAATAATGCAGAAATAGATTTTTTAATAATGATAGAAGGTAAAATTGTTCCCGTTGAGGTTAAGGCTGGCAAAAGTGGAACACTTCGTTCTTTGTGGGAGTTTTGTTCTGCGAGATCGCCAAAAATGGCAGTCCGTTTTGATATCAACCGACCATCAGCACAAGATTTTCAACACGCCGGCAACAGTGGAATCTTGATATCTCTTCCTCTATACGCTGCGAGTCAGATCGATCGAATTTTGGCCATTGCTTCTGGTGGAAGATCCTAAACTTTGGGCTCTCCTCGGTTGCACGCAGTGTCGAGCTGAATAGTTACAAAAAAATCACATTGCTACGCGAGCAGAAGAAGGTGCCGCAGCCGCGGCAGAAAAAATGCAAAATAACTCCTAAATGCCGGGGAGGCAGGGGGCTGGTTTTGCAGACATCGGCTGTAGTGAGGCAGAACTTGCAGAGCTGCTGACTGACGACACTTTACCGGCCACAATGGACGACTTTGCTCCGCAGGCTGCAAGGAAAATCACAGCCACAGCTTGTGCTGTATATATGCGAGTCCGAGAAAACATACCCACCCCAACCTAGTTAAAGAATTTCACCATCATTATGTTCGGTCGTTGGCTGCAGGAACTTGAGGAGAATGGCTGTTTGCATCATAACTATCAGATTATATTGTATAATTTTGTTGTTCGGCCCAATCGAGCGCGAAGTGCGTCAGTAAAAGCGTCAGTAAGAGAGTTACTCTGGAGGGTGCAAGTACCGGGGATGAGCCCCTCCGCGATTACCTAGTGCTCGTTCGGAGTTCGGAGATTTTGGAAGTGAATGGTCGGCACTGATAATGCGAGAATGTTCCACGTGGAACACTTTCTGTAACTATTCCTGTAACTATTCCGCTCGATACTGCGTGCACCCGAGGAGGGCCCAGAAGCATTCGGCCAACAATTGTTCCACGTGGAACATTCTTGATAACTAATTCGCTCGACACTACGTGCGGCCGAGGAATGCCCAGAAGCATTCGGCCAACAATTGTTCCACGTGGAACACTTTCTGTAACTATTCCTGTAACTATTCCGCTCGACACTACGCGCACCCGAGGAGAGCCCAGAAGCATTCGGCCAACGATTGTTCCACGTGGAACATTCCCCACCTACCCTCCTCGGGTGCAAAAAAATGGGCCCAACACCGAGGTGTCGAGCCCATTGCATACGTAAACCAATTAAAGTCAGGGGACCTTATTTGCTAACAGATGTAAACCACATGACGGCAACCAAGAAGCCCAAAAGTGCTGGCAACTCGATAAATGCAAGGCTGATCAACATAGGAACAAAGACCGAGTCTTTGCTGCCAGGATTACGAGCGATACCTTCCAAAGCCGCGCCTGCAGCTTTACCTTGTCCACCACTGGCACCAATGGCAGCCAGACCGATAGCCAACGCAGAACCAATCGCGATCAAACCATTTCCACTGGAAACAGCCGCTTCAGCGCCTTCTGCAAATGCAGCGCCGCTAATCATAACTCCAGAAACAACAGCCAACAAATTAGAAATCTTCACAATTCACCTCAAAAAATTAAATTACAGTTAAAAAACAAACTCTCACAAAATACCAACGCACAAACCAAACTCAGTGGTCATGCGAAACGGCCATCGAAATATAAACGCTGGTCAACAGCGTAAAAACAAAACTCTGAATCAATGCCACCAACAACCCAAAAAACATCAGGGCCGATGGAATAATTATATACGGCACACCAGACGTGAATAGCCCCACCAAGAAATGGTCGGCGTAAATATTTCCCATCAAACGAAGACTAAGGCTCACTGGACGAAACATATGGCCCACAAGCTCTATCATCAACATCATCGGAGCCAACCACAGAACGGGCCCCGTAAACTGCTTCATATAGGCCGCTTTGTGCTCTACTAACCCTGCGATATTGTAGATGATAAATACCATTAGGCCGATCGCTAAATTGTTTGAGAGACTCTCCGTCGCAGGTATAAACCCAGGGACTAGCCCACCTAAATTGGAAACAAAAATATACAAAAACACACCAGCCAACAGAGGTGCAAACGTCTTCCATGCATGTCCAAGGTTATCCTTGGCCATTCCCACTACCAAATCCATCGCCATATCAAGAGCGGTACGAATGCCCATCTTGCCGTCTGGCACGATGTCATCTCCGGCATTTGCAATGGACCGACTGTATAGGAGGCCAACCAGCGTACAGACGCTCAGAGTAAACAGACCACCACAGATAACCACAAACTGTTCTGCGGCCTCAGGATTGTAATGAGGCCCCATCAGGAACCTATATCCCTCGTCATACCAATTAACGATGCCACCACTTGCAAAAGCGGCAGAAGATGTTCCAATCAATACTAAAATGCCAAACAAACGCCACATAACCTACCCCACCGACAACTCAAAAAATAAAAAATTTTAGCCTGAACGACGCCAATTAAAAAAATAGGAACCTGTGTTTAACGCAATCCTGCAATAGGCTCAATTAATTTCTTAACTAATTGTCAAAAAATTCGCTCTCAATTCTACTTCGCAACAAACAAAACGACACTAACATTCACCAAACCAACCAAAAAACCGCAAAAAATGCCGAGAATCGAAAAACCCCGTAAGCAACCATAGTAGATCACTACTAATGGGACAAAAAACTTAAAACAAACCCAAAAAACACCCCCCATAACCCCCTGCTTGACGCTTCCCATCGAAAAAACACGTCTAGACACCACCTCCATTCCTGCGAACGATGCTCCGAAGGCACCAACCCCACAAGCAAACCCCAACCACAGGCGTGCTGGGCAGAGAAAAAAAGTACCCGCGAGCTCTACTACCGACAATGCAGCCACGGCCATACTGAATCGCAGACTTTTTAGAGCGTCAGTATAAATTTTAATCTCCCGACTCTTTTTTTGCATCACTTTTTATCACAAATACCAAAAATCGATATGGCAAATAAATACACAACACCACCGAAATTGCTGTCGTTACTAGAACCCACCGAAATCCGACGGGATAATGATCATCCAAATACCTGCCCCCGAAAACACCAGCAACAATAATGGCGGCGAGTTCAAAATACAAAACTAATAAATAACTAAGACCTCTTACAATGTTAATCATTTGCTTGTGGATAACCCTAATTTATTGGCAACCATTGAAAAACGCAACTATTCAGAATTATAGCGAAAAACTAATCCAAATAGATGCTTGCTCAAGAGATGTTCGTTTGCTAACTTTCGTCGAACAAATTCACAGAAAAAAACCAGTTACCTGATCCTCAAAAAAGACGACGTACAGACTAGCACCTGAGACGAATACTATTTAAAGGCCCTTACATGACCACTCAGAACTCCTTTACACCCTGGCAGCAAATCAAACAAGCCGTCAAATCCCTAATTTCAAACCAGGAATATACGACTTGGATAGCGCCGCTTGAGTGCACCTCCATTGCAGGGGGCAACCAATTATTTATAAAAGCTCCAAACCTCCTATTTTATCAACGTATCCACGATGCGTACCTACCGCTCATCGAAAAAATTAAAACCGATCTCGGACTCGACCACTTATTAATCGAATTCGATACGTTAAATCCTCAGCCCGATCATGAGGTAACGCCAGAAAACGTCGAATGCGAGTCCTCTTCCTCCGCAAAGGAAACCGCGTCAGATTCACAGGCCATTTCAATTAAATCTGGATCGGCAGAGGGTCATTTAAATTCCAATTATACGTTCGCAACATTCGTCAAGGGTACGAGTAATCAATTTGCTCTCTCGACCTGCATAGCCGTCGCAGCAAAGCCGGGACAGTCCTACAATCCACTATTTCTCTGCGGCGGATCAGGTCTTGGTAAAACACATCTTCTCCACGCCGTGGGTAATGAAGTCCTAAAAAATAATCCCGACGCATCGATCGTTTACATCACATCTGAACGTTTCATGAACGAAATGATTTACTGCATCCGCTTTGGAAAAACACTAGAATTTAGGCAAAAATATCGCAGTTGTGACGTCTTACTCATTGATGACGTGCAATTTATTTCCGGCGGAAAAAAAGCAACCCAAGAGGAATTTTTTCACACCTTTAATAGCCTCTACGGCGCAAAAAAACAAATCGTGATGACTTCTGACGTGCTACCGCAGTCCATACCCGATATCGAAGATCGTCTCAGAAACCGCTTCCAGTGGGGTCTCATTGCCGACATTCAGCCGCCTAATACCGAGCACCGAATCGCAATTCTCTTAAAGAAAGCGGCCGCACTAGGAATTAAACTAAATTTAGAGGTCGCAGAATACATTGCTAAGCATAAGAAAAAGGATGTCAGGGAGCTAGAGGGCGCCATTCACAGGCTTCGTGCGTTCAGTGAGTTCGATAACGTTCCCATCAATCTCGCCCTAGCCCAAACTATATTTCAAGACGTGTTCATCACAGAAACACCTAAGAAGCTCTCTATTGAACAGATCCAAAAAACGGTCGCTGATCATTTCAAAATAAAAATTGCAGACATCAATTCAAAGAAAAAACATACCGCTATCGCTCACCCGCGCCAAATAGCCATGTTCCTAGCACGAAAATTAACGACCGCCTCCCTCCCAGAGCTAGGCGTCAGGTTTGGTGGTAAGGACCACACAACAGTGCTTCACAACGTTAAAAAAATTGAGGCTGCGATCGTATCAGACTTGGATCTAAAGGCCGTTGTCACCACGATTCAAAGACATTTGGAGAGCCTCCACTAGCGTTTAAATCCAAAACTAGACACTAGAAACCTCCCATAAAGACTGTGTATAACTTGTAGATAAACCCTTTAATCAAGTCTGAATTAAACGAGGATACCAACTGAAATACTTGTGGAGCAAACCATCAAAAAGTCTTAACCCAAAAAGCCATCACCAATAATCCCCTTGAGAACCTTCAGAAAATCCACAGCAAACGCAGCCCAGAAAGTTAAATTATAATTGTAAATATAAAAGGTTAGGAAGATATCCACAAAAAGGCTTACGACATACTATCACCAATAATATAAAAACAAATATCTTTAAAACAATACGGCCACGAACCCCAACCCAACAAAGGAACCTAGCATGACACTACACATAAAAATTGAACGCACACTTCTTAGTCTGGCGATGGCGCGAGTCCAGGGAGCCATGGCCGAACGAAATTTATCTTATGTTGGCCTCAGGGCAACAAACGGTAGATTATTCGTTGCTGCCGCCGACCAATCTCTGGCCATCTACAATGATTTTCCATGTGACGTAAAAAAAGAGGGCCTGCTCTTTGTGCCGGCTAAGCTCTTTTCAGAGCTAGCTCGTGAGCTTCCAGAGGGACATGTCGAGCTCATCAAGGAGAGAAATCACCTTAAGATTACGGCAGGCCTAAACAACGCCTTTGAAATGATCATCCCGATCATCGAAGACGGTGCTTGGCGAGAAATCCCGATCGTAAAATACGAAAACACAGCTAACATCTCCGTGACCAAACTAGCGTATATGATCGAGCAGGTTAATTCTTGTATCGCAGTCGATTCGCCGCGAAACTATGGCACAGTAGCTTTTTTACACCGACCTGCCGCTGACAAGTCACAATTGCGTTTAGTGGGCACCGATTCTTTTAGATTATCGTTCTGCGACATACGCGTAGACATGCCTGACGTTTTTCTCAAAACAGGCATCAGCCTGACCAAACGAGCCCTCTCTGAGCTTACTAGGCTTGCTTCTGAAGGATTTGAAACCGTTACCCTAAGTATCTCCAACGATCAGACCACCCTCGTCGCTCAAGTCCCTAATTATCAAATATTTGTCCGTCTATCAGCCGTCAAATATCCTAATTATTCATCAGTCGTCCCGGATATCAAGCAGCGTGGTGTTTTAATGAACACGTCCCACCTAAAAAGTGTCGCACGTCGAGTTTTGCTTGCCGCCGATAAGAGTCGGGTTTTACAGTTGAGCTTTTCAGACGCATCACTTACCATTAGTTCCAAGAATACAGCACACTCCGAGGGTAAGGAGCGAATTGGTCTCGAAGGTTACCATGGCTCTAAGTGTGATATTGCAATCAGTGGCAAATATATCACTGACATTGTTGGTGTCACCGGAGCTGAAAAAATGTCGCTGCAGTTTAGAGATGCTGTCGAGCCAATTATAATAACTCCCTATGGAGAACCGGCCGATTGTATCACCAAACATATTTTGGTACCGATTACCGGCGGGACTGACACTCACGCCTAAGTAGCCAAAAAAACGAGGCCATTGCAAACGATTTTTAACTACGGAATAAAAAAACTAATGCAGACCGGACAACAAAATACCACGAATTCCAATATAAATTTGGCCATACAGGGTGCTAAGGGGACTTCCATAATGACAGATAATGAAAATACCGATCAAATCCCAACAACAGGCGAATATTCAGCAGATAATATTCAGGTACTTGAAGGCCTCGAAGCCGTCAGAAAAAGACCTGGTATGTATATTGGCTCAACATCTGTCGACGGTCTTCATCACCTAGTCTATGAAGTGGTGGATAACTCAATCGATGAGGCCATGGGGGGACATTGCACTAAAATTGACGTGACCATTCACCTCGATAATAGTGTTTCCGTACGTGATAATGGCCGGGGAATTCCCGTTGAAATCCACAAAAAAGAAAACAAAAGTGCCCTAGAAATTGTAATGACGGTGCTTCATGCTGGCGGCAAATTTGATGACAAAGCGTTCGCTTTTTCGGGTGGTCTTCACGGAGTGGGCGCTTCGGTCGTAAACGCACTTTCGGAATGGTGTCGCGTCGAAGTTAGACAAGCCGGCAAAGTGCATATGCAAAGTTATAAGCGCGGGGTTCCCGACGGACAAGTGGCCGTGATCGGTACGACTGAGTCTCGAGGAACGTTAACTAAATTTAAACCAGATTCTGAAATTTTTCCGGACACAAATTTTCTATTTGATACCTTAGCCAAACGAATCCGAGAACTGGCCTTTCTTAATCATGGCCTTGAAATTAATTTAATCGACGAACGTTCCGATCAAAAAACCCAATTTCTTTTTGAAGGTGGTTTAACCTCATTCTGTGAATTTTTGGTCAAGGGAAAAAATCCTTTGCATCCAAAACCAATGGTGATTAAGGGACAACAAAAAGAGGGCGATAAAGTAATCTTTATGCTCGACTGCACTCTGCAGTGGACGGACGCTTATACGGAAAGTTTTTTCTCCTACGTAAACAACATCAACACGGTTGAAGGTGGAACCCACGTCACCGGAATCAGAGCAGCCTTAACTCGAGTCGTCAATGCGTTTGCAGAAAAAACGGGGGCCCTTAAGCAATTTAAAGAGGGGATCACCGGGGACGATATCCGAGAAGGACTCTGCGGCGTCATCGCCATTCGTATCAAAAACCCAGAATTCCAAGGCCAAACCAAAACGAAACTCGGTAACACTGAAGTTCGCGCCTGGGTCGAGCAAGTCGTTGGAGATAAACTTACAACCTACTTCGAAGAAAACCCGGACGTGGGCCGCCGCATCGTCGGCAAAATTATTGACGCTGCACGGGCTCGTCTTGCCGCTAAAAAAGCGAGAGAATTGACCAGAAGAAAGGGAGCCCTTGATTTTGCGGGACTACCTGGGAAAATGGCCGATTGCCAAGAAAAAGATCCCGCAGCCTGCGAATTATTTTTAGTAGAAGGTGACTCTGCGGGTGGCTCAGCGAAACAAGGTAGAGACCGTAAAACACAAGCGGTTTTGCCGCTTAGGGGTAAAATTCTTAACGTAGAAAAAGCACGTTACGACAAGATGCTGTCTAGCCAAGAGATTAAACTTCTCATTCAAGCTCTCGGCACGGGAATTGGTAAAGACGATTTTGATATCACTAAGCTTCGTTACCATAAAATCATCATGATGACAGACGCTGACGTTGACGGCGCCCACATTAGAACTTTGTTGTTAACGTTCTTTTTTAGACAAATGCCGCAAATCATTGAGCGTGGATACCTCTACATTGCTCAACCGCCATTGTATAAATATAAAAAGGGCAAGCTAGAACGTTACATCAAAGATGATGCCGCCCTCTTAGACTTTTTAAGTGAAGCGGGCATTAGCAGCCTAGAAGTGAAGGATGCCCAAGGTCGTATTATCGACAAAAACATTCTTAAGGGACTAATGACCAAGTTGCAGCGCTATCTTCAGCTCATGGAGATGGCTTGTCGCCGACGAGCACGCGGTGTTGTGGATTACATTGTCCAGCATGATGACATTGGCCCACAAAATCTAGCGAGTGAAGAAGCCGCCCTTGCACTTGGCGCCCGCATTACAGCAGAAGCTAGGTCCTACGACCCAAAAGCCTATTCCAATGCGTCTGTTATTTTCGATCAAGAGTATAGTCGTTACCGCCTATTGCTCGAAACTCGAGAACGCGACATTCCGATGACGAGCCAAATTGATGCGGCTCTATTTGCGAGCGGAGAAATTCTTGAGCTTAAACGCCTTCGTAAGCAAATGGATGAGATTGCACAAGCGCCGTTTAGTTGGATAAGCCTCAAAAAAACCAAAAAAGAAGAGTCCGAAGAAAACGCAGCTGAAGGCAGCGAAGAAACACCTCCATCTACTTTGCGAACCATCGCAGATTTAAAGAATTTCATCGTGGCCGAAGGCCGCAAAGGCGCCTATGTACAGCGATACAAAGGTTTAGGCGAAATGAACGCAGACCAGCTTGCTGACACCACCATGAAATTGGCCCACAGGACCATTTTGCAAATCGAAGTGGAAGATGCCATCGAGGCCGATTCATTATTCTCGACATTGATGGGTGATGATGTTGAACCTCGACGCGAATTTATCCAAAAAAATGCACTAAACGTTCGAAATTTGGATGCCTAAAAAATTCAAGTAAACCCGAATTATTTTGGCGCAAGATTATTAGTTTTAAACCAGTGAATAAAACCGGCAGAGCTATCTGCCACTGAATTTTTTAAGGAGCCACTCAATGGATCATCCACAAGGCGTTATTTCAATAAATATTGAAGAAGAAATGCGCACGTCATTTCTCGATTATTCCATGTCGGTTATTGTGTCGCGTGCACTTCCCGATGTTCGAGATGGATTAAAGCCGGTACACCGTCGAATTTTATTTGCGATGCACGGCTTGAAAAACTACCACAATCGCCCCTATCTAAAATCGGCCCGTATCGTCGGCGACGTTATTGGTCGCTACCACCCGCACGGTGATAGTTCGGTTTACGAGGCTCTCGTTCGTTTGGCTCAAGATTTTGCTATGCGTTATCCGCTCGTAGACGGCCAAGGAAATTTCGGATCAATTGACGGCGATTCTGCGGCTGCTATGCGTTACACCGAATGTCGACTCGAAGAAATCGCCGAGTTGTTACTTAGTGACATCGACAAAGAGACTGTAAATTTCGGGCCAAACTACGACAATAAAGAAGAGGAGCCACTAGTCCTCCCTACCCGCCTCCCGCAACTTCTAGTCAACGGGGCTTCGGGTATCGCCGTTGGTATGGCTACGAATATTCCACCCCACAACCTCGGAGAAGTGGTTTCAGCACTACTTGCGTTAATCGAAAATCCGGGAATCTCCATCGAAGAGTTGATGGATCATGTTAAGGGCCCAGACTTTCCGACAAGGGCCATGATTGTAGGAGTTGCCGGCATTCGCAGTGCGCTGATGACTGGACGTGGCTCTATACTCATGCGTTCTAGGTCTCATGTTGAGCCGGTGTCTAAATCAAGCGGAAAAGAACAAATCATCGTCACCGAAATTCCTTACCAGGTCAATAAGGCTCGTCTTATTGAGCGGATTGCTGATCTTGTTCGCGAGAAAAAACTGGAGGGTATCACCGACCTTCGAGACGAGTCTGCGGAGTCAGACATCAGAATCGTTATTGAGTTACGAAAAGGCGAAATTCCGGACATCGTCCTGAACAACCTCTACAAACTCACCCCGATGCAAACCACGTTTGGAGTCAACACCGTTGCTTTGGTTAATGGAGCTCCTCGCATCCTAAATCTCAAGCAAATGCTAGAGCAATTTTACTTGCACCGCAGGGAAGTGATCGTTCGACGCACCGCGTTTGAATTGAGACAAGCTGAGGCGAGGGGCCACATCCTACTTGGCTTGAAAATTGCGGTCGAAAATATCGATGAGGTGGTTAGGACCATTCGCGGAGCTGCGGATACGGAAACGGCCCATCAAGATTTGGTGGCAAGATTCAAGCTTTCGGATACCCAAGCTAAGGGCATCCTAGAAATGCGACTCAGCAAACTGACTGGAATGGAGCGAGATAAAATCGTTGCCGAGTATATGGAAACAATGAAAGTCATCGAAGATTTACAAGACATCCTGGCAACCCCTGCCCGCGTGACTAAAATCATTACCGATGACATTGAAGAGCTTAATCGACGTTTTGCGGACCCAAGAAAAACAGAAATTATTGCTGACGCAGCCGATGCTTTGACCATGGAAAGTCTAGTGGCCGATGAAGAGGTAGCGGTCACTATTTCGCAAGCCGGCTATATTAAACGAACACCGCTTGTTGAAATTCGCGCACAAAAACGTGGTGGCAAGGGCAAAAGCGGCATGCTGACCCGTGAAGAAGACATGGTTAAAAGTCTCTTTATGACCTCGAACCATCAGTCCCTGCTCTGTTTTACCAACAAGGGCCGAGTCTACGACATTAAAGTGTATACGGTTCCTGAGCTCCCACTTCGCAGCAAAGGCAAACACTTTGCTAACCTGATCAAGCTTGAAGAAGGCGAAAAGGTCGTCAGTGTCCTTCCGGTCAAAGAATTCAGCGACGGTAAATTCATTATTAGTGCCACAGCGATGGGGTACGTTAAAAAGACTGAGCTCATGGCCTATGAAAATATTAGACAAACAGGGATCATTGGTCTGAAGCTAGAGGACGACGATCAGTTGATCGGTTGTGCTATCTCCAACGGTAAATACGACGTTGTTCTAGCGACCAAGCAAGGTAAAGCAATTCGTTTTAACGAAGAAGAAATCCGACCAATGGGACGAAGTTCTCGGGGTGTGACGGGCATTCGTTTTGGCGAAGAAAAAGACATGGTCATCGGCCTTGAAGTCATCGATGCGGAGTCCACCATTTTAACGGTCTGTGAAAACGGCTACGGAAAACGTAGTCCCCTAGACGAATACCGTAAGCAAACTCGCGGCGGCAAGGGCATTTACACCATCAAGCTTAGCTCTCGTAACGGAACGGTCGTCAGTATTCTCCAGGTGGCTGATACGGATGATGTGATGTTGATGACGACCGGCGGTAAAATTGTTCGCTTCAGCGTCCAGGAACTCGGCGTCATTAGTCGCCACACCCAGGGTGTTCGTCTGATTAACGTGGACGAGGGTGAAACCGTGATCGGTGTTTGTAAGGTCCTTAAATTTGAAGGCGAGGAATTTGTCTAACCTAAAAGAACTATGTGCTTCTTATCAAGCCTCAGGCCTATACACCCATGTGTATGCGGCCTGTGGTTTTTTAGACGATTCTCAAAATGTGGCCGAGTGCTCTCTGGAGCCAATAGAGCCTATGTACGCGCAGCGCGACCTTTTTGATTTATCAAGTTTGACCAAAGCACTGGTTACGACACCACTTGTTTTGTGGAAATGCATGGAATCTGGAAAAGATCCAAAAACAGCTACCATTCTTGATGTTTTTGGCGACCTCACCGTAGACGAGGTTGGAGGTCGGAAATTTAATAGGACGGTGGCCAGTTACCTTCGTCATGAGACGGGCCTGCCTGCGTGGAGAAATTTCTATACAACCTCAGATTCCAAATCTCAGAATCTGAGAGAGGTTCTCGATCGAGCTGTACCCAAAACGGGGGCCCACTCGGAAACGTACAGTGACATCGGGTTTGTGGTCCTAGGGGCCCTTCTAGAAATTAATGCAGGTATGTCCCTACTAGATCTCTGGCGGCGGGAGTGCCATCGATTTCAAATCACGGCGTCCGACCTTCTTGGTCGAGGCGAAGAGTTTGCCTGTGGGCGGGCTATCCCCACAGCCTACTGTCCAGTGCGGGGCCGTAATTTGTGTGGGGAGGTTCATGACGAGAACGCCTGGGCACTCGGGGGCTTTACGGGGCACACCGGACTTTTTGGAGCAGGAAAAGATGTCACCCTCTTCCTTCGACAGTTGTGGCAGTCGGCCGCTGGACGAAAAGTCATGCTCGCCAATTTTGCGGAAGCCGGCTCGTTGGGAGATTCCCTCATGGGGTGGAGGAAGGGGAAAGACACAAGCTCGCAACCCTTTGCCATGGGACGCGGGTGCGGGCATTTAGGTTTTACGGGCACCGCTTTTTGGGTGGATCCCTTGACCAAAAGTTACAGCGTCGTACTGACCAATAGGGTTATTTCAGGACGAATGACTCCTGAGATTAAAACATTTCGGGCCCAAGCCTTCAAAAATTTGTGGGACATTATTGAGAGCGTCTCCCAGTCATGAATAGCCATTTCGAGGCCCACCGCGAGGATTTCATTGTCGTTGGCGGCGGGCTTGCCGGACTCACAACCGCAATTGCGCTCGCAAGAAAAAACATTCCAGTAAAAATAATTTACGACCACTCCGATCCCTTAGCGGCCACTCAAGCGTGTCACGGTATTTCTACGATCAAGGGGATTTTAGAGAGTGACGCGGCCCTCTTTGGGCTAAAACTATTGGGACACAGAGGTTTTAGCGCCTGGCTTTCGGAAATCGAAGGTCTTTTGGGAGTGAAAAGACCCGAAGCCGCATGGTCGGAGGGTGTTGCCGAGAGGTTTCCCAATCGCCAAGATTTTCAAAAGGACATTGGCTGGATTTACCGCAAAGACTTCATGGGGGCTAAGCAGGTCGTATTGAGGACCGAGCAAACAGAAAACTATGTCGAGGCCTACTATCCAGGAGACTGGTGGATTGACCCAGAATATCTTATCCGTATATTGCAAGAGGCCGCTAAAAAACTTGGCGTCGTCACCCAAGACGCCGTCGTGAAAAACATCTCCAATAGCAAAACGATGTTCACCATTACGCTTAGCACCGGAGAGGCGGTCACAGCAAAGACCGTTATTTTGTGCGGCGGTGCTAGCATTGTTCGCCTCATGGACATGGCGGGGGTACACAAATATGATTGGTTTGCGGTGTCTGGATACACCTATAAAGCAGCCTATGATGCGTTAGAAACCTGTTTAGTTAAAAGAACCTCAGGCCTCACATCTAAAGCAGGGACACTCCACTGGGGGGCTGCAAGCGAGACGGCCATTCCACTAACGTCCACAAGTGGTGGACAGGGTTCGGGCACTCAAATGCTTGTGAAACGTGTTCGCACTGGGGAAGAAGAAGCTAAAATCGCGGAATTTCATTTACATAAATTTATGAGCCACCTAAGTCTTGAGGATTTTAAAAACGTGCAAGTCAGGTGGGGAGCTAGGGTTCGAAACCGCTCACGTTCGCCGGCGATCGATTGTGTTAAGGTCATTCCCGAAGGTGGACTATGGATCAATGCTGGGTACTATAAAAGCGGAGTCATTCTTTCTTGGATGTTTGCGGAAGAGCTTGCCCAAAAAATTACAAGCGTAGAAGACGGCCGCCTATGATAGAATTATCCTCTAATTAAAAGAAGACTTTTCAGGGAGTATAGACATGAAAGCACTAATAGGCCGCACTGTTCTCATAGTTGACGACGAAGAGGACTTTCGATATGTGTTGGCAGAGACATTTAGGTCCGCAAATGCACACGTACTAGAAGCAAGCAGTGGTCAAGAAGCCCTAGGTATTGCCGCAAACAAAGTGATCGACGTGATTGTTACTGACATCCGCATGAGTCATGGAGACGGCATTGAACTGTTAGACAAAATCAAGACAAAAGGGTCCGAGTTCCCACTGGTCATTATAGTTTCTGGATTTCATGACTTACCGCCAGACGTAGCGAATCAAAAGGGTGCTGTGGCCATTTTTTCAAAGCCGTGTGACCTCGACGAGATCGTTCGGGCTGCCAATCGGCACCTTCTGCCCGTAAAAGAGCGGCTATCAATAATGCGCCCTGGCCCCCACGAGGCACTCTATTTAAATCTATCAACAGATAGTCTGGCAGATTGCATTCAAATGCCGTCACCTTTGATTAGCATTGGCCGTGGAGGAATGTTTGTGGCGATTGAAAAGAGGCCAGCTATTGGCGCCACAATTGATTTTCAAATTAATTTTGCATCCAAGCCAAACCTGCCAAAAGTGCCGTTTAAGGGGATAGGAATTTGTCGCTGGCACAGAGAAACCGAAACCTTTGGTTTACCTGCTGGAGTTGGCATAGAGTATGAATATTTGACCGACGAGTCGTTCAAATCTCTTGCCGACGCCTTTGAAAATTACAACCCGGTGGCTTATATTCCTAGAGGCCATCAAGAAATTTGATGCCGTGGGATTCCTGAATGGACTGTAGCCCGAAACGCATTATATTTTCTGAACGCCCATGCTCGTCCAGTCACTGACCCGGACGACCCAGCGTTCATTTTCTAGGGCCTGCCAAGAATCGATGCGAAGTGTGGACCATAAGCGAACATTTGCAGGGATTTTTGCAATCAACGTGGCGGGCACCGAAATTTTTAATGCAGTGGCGGGGCTTCGACAACTAATCCCAGGGAAGGCTCCCGAGGGGGCGATGGTTAAGGTCGCCGTAGCGTTCTTTCCGGCACCATCAAGAGTCCAAGTGGTTACCAGGGCCGACGTGGCCGACAAATTTAAGCCGGGAGCATCGATGTCGTCAAGTCGATCAAAGTTTCCGGCAGCCTTATTTTGGCCTGCAAATTCAGAGGAAGCAAGCATTGTGGGTTTGGCTAGGCGAAGTTTACCAAAGCCTGCGGCGGTTTTAGCCGAGATGCTCCACTCGGTGCTAAGCCTTTGAGTTATTTGAAAGGTGCTGGCAAACGTCGTAGGAGAGATTCTTGCGGTCACAGCACTAATGTAGCCTTGGCTGGACAGGCTTTGGACGATGGCGGCCTTTTTCTGGGCCGGTTTCCCAGGATTTTTTTCGTCACTTAGCCAGCACCCCGTTTCTCCCTGTCCTGACGCTACAAAGGCAGACGGCAGGTCAGAGCTATTGAGGGTGGAAAACTCAAGGCGGCTTGCGCCTAGATCTACGGAAATCATATTTAGTGACACGGCATCGGCGGCAGGCACCGATTCGTCGATATTGATGATGGTAGCGGTCTTCTCCTTTTCTACTGAAGCCCAGGACTTTAAGGCGATAGTCACAAGCCTGTCTTTGGGTACGCCAGAAATGAGCTCTGAAAATTTGGTTGCAGACTTACCCGTACAACTAGTTAGCGGCAGGGGTTTAACAGGTTTTTCACCGATGGGATAGAAACTAAACATGCAATCAACCGCAGCACTCGTATCGAATGTCAACGCAATCGAAGTGCCGTCTAAGGACCGCTCCAGCCCGATTGAGTCCAAAAGAACGAGCGATGGAACAGCATTTGAAGACGAATTGTGGATGCGATGAATGGCCTTTGGCTTAGGAAAAAATTTGCAGGAGTTTAATAACGGCAAAATGAGGCCAACAGCCAAACACAAGGCCACTTCAGTACCGCCGCAAGATTTAATTGACATACGCAAAGTAGTCCTCAGCATTTCCACAAGTGTCGCACATTAAGAACGATAGCCGAATCAGGTAGCTTGCCGAGCTATCGTTAACTTAAATCGGGCGGCTACAACTTTATTCTATCAAATCTTTGGCGAGACGGATAATATTAGGTCCATAAACTAATATTAGCCTTGACCTGCCCTGCCCCTAATATTAGGCTCATAAACTAATATTAGCTCTAGGATGGTAAAGTCCTAATATGAAAGGTGAGTATGCGGAGTCCCTATACCCCTGGCGTCGGAATAGAGCCCAACTTCCTGGCGGGTCGTGAGTCAGTCATCGAGGACTACAATAAGCGCCTAGCTAAAACGGCCCCCTACGGGAAGAACATGGTGATATCTGGCTTGCGAGGAGTCGGTAAGTCCGTGCTCTTAAAACGCCTAGCTGTTGAGTCTGCCAAGGCCGGCTGGATTCCGGTGCTCAGAGAATTGACCAAGCGTAGCAATCGAGAGGATGAATTTATTCGCGGGCTGCTCGCAGAGATTGCCTTGCGTCTCAAAGGTGTCACGATCTCACGGCAGCAAAAGACTATTGGTATTGGCACCAAGGTTGAGAAAGTTTCCGAGGAACTTAATCTCGACCACCTGATCGCGGTGTTTGAGAAACACCCGGGTGACAAGGGCGAAAAACTTCTTCATACCCTCACATATGTTGCGGGCATCACGACGCAACTCAAATACCAAGGGCTGGTGTTGCTCCTGGATGAGTTTCAAGTCCTGGACGATGTCGATGGCCACTTTGGCCTAAGCCTGATCCTCGATACGATTTCTCGGCTGCAGTCGTCAACCACCAGTCCAGTGCATTTTGTTCTGGCCGGCTTACCGACGCTCCTTGGTAAAAGCATCGAGGTAAAACCGCACGTGGAGAGACTATTCCCTCAAGTCGTAACGCTGACAGCCCTCGAAGACAAGGACACGCGTAAAGCGATTGTAGAGCCTCTCAAACAGCTAAAGGTCCCTGGTCGCTTCTCTCCGGACCTCGTGGATCTGCTTGCACAGGAGACGGCTGGCTATCCTTACTTCGTACAATATTTTTCTGATATCGCGTTCAGCACCTTCGAACACTCGCCGATATCGCGTGCAGATTTTGAAGGGGTCTTGCCGGAAGTCTATGCGCAGCTGGACGAGTCTTTTTTTGCGGGTCGTTTGTATCCGTTAACACTCAAGGAGCGAGCCATAACGCTTGCGACAGCTAAGATCGTGGCACCATTTACTCCGAGCCAAGTGCTCGAGGCCGTCAAATCATTTGGTGCAGAGGTCACGATGGGAACGGTGCAGCAGTACCTGTTGACGTTGCAAAACAAGAATGTGATCTACAAAGTGCGTCGGGGTGCTTATGATTATGCGTTACCATTATTTGGAAGATTTCTGGTACGGTGTTTGGAGAGCGAAGATCCTACTGCCACACTCAGAGAAGTTGGGCAATAGTGCTGATTACGTTTTTCGGATCCTGTAGCGCCGCAAGATTTATCGGGCGGCTACAACTTTATTCTATCAAATCTTTGGCGAGACGGATAATATTTGGCCTAGGATCCATTGGTTTTATATAAAAATCCACCAGAGCAACGCCAGTGCCGGCGGAGGTAGGGCTTTTCATGTCAGTAAATAGCATCGCTCAAGGGCTAACCTATTTTTTAGCCATACTTTTTGCACTTACGTTTCATGAGTCTGCTCACGCCTTTGCGTCCCATTTGCTCGGCGACAATACAGCCAAGGCCCAAGGCCGGCTTAGCCTCAATCCAGCGGTTCATATTGATCTAATGGGAACTATAATCTTGCCTCTCGCCTGCTCATTGTTCGGGATGCCGTTTTTTGGTTGGGCAAAGCCTGTCCCGTATGACGAACGGAATTTTAAATATCCAGTTCGAGACGCCATGTTAACGGCCAGTGCGGGCCCGATTTCAAACCTTGTGTTGGGATTTTTTTGTATGCTCTTTGTACTCCTAAACAACCGATATCAATGGAGTATATTCGAGCCTGGGACGCTGTTTGCGCCCATCATAAAGCTTGCAGCAGCGATGATCTATATGAATGGTATGCTCGCCTTTTTAAATCTCATTCCCCTGCCCCCCTTGGATGGCGCTACGATTATGCGAGCTTTTGTAAACCGAGACCTTTGGGACCGGTATGAGGCGATTGTGGGGCCTTACGGGTTCTTTATCTTTCTATTTTTGGCCTTTTCGGGAGGCTTGACCTGGATAAGTCACCTAACTAATTACTACATCGGCGTTATGCAGCTTTTGGCGACATTTTTGTTGCCAAATATTGTCTAGTTTTGCTTGACCATACGAGGTGGCCTTCTATAGGATATCTTTCCAACGACTAGAATTTTAGTTGTTCGGGTCGTGAAGATCTTGCCTTTTAACACGTCTCATAATTTTCGGATGTTACCATGCGTGCAAAACAGCGTACGAAGTACATTTTTGTAACAGGCGGTGTCGTTTCTTCACTGGGCAAAGGCATCGTTGCCGCGACGGCAGGCGCACTACTTGAAACCAGAGGCCTAAAAGTCACTTTGACGAAGGCCGACCCTTACATAAATATCGATCCTGGGACGATGAGTCCTCATCAGCACGGAGAGGTTTTCGTTACCGATGACGGTGCGGAAACGGATTTAGATATCGGCCATTATGAGCGTTTTACCCATGCGACGTTACGGCGTGTGAATAGTTTTTCTGCTGGCCGAGTTTACGACACCGTTCTCGGCAAAGAGCGCCGCGGTGATTACTTAGGTGGAACAGTCCAAGTCATCCCACACATAACGGATCAAATAAAGGAATTTATTTTTAAGGCCAGTGAGGGTGCCGACATCTCGATAGTGGAGGTTGGTGGGACGGTTGGTGATATTGAAAGCCTTCCATTTTTAGAGGCGATTCGGCAAATTCGTTATGATCTTGGCGACAAAAATTGTTTTTTGATTCATTTAACATTGGTTCCATATATTGCGGCAGCCAAAGAGCTAAAAACAAAGCCAACGCAGCACTCGGTGCGTGATTTACGTCAGATCGGCTTACAGCCCGATATGCTCGTTTGTCGAAGCGATCGAGCCATTCCTCATGACCAACTTAAAAAAATCGCACAATTTTGTAACGTAAAACAAGACAGAGTCTTCGAGGCATTGGACACCGACAGTATTTACCGTTTGCCATTACTCATGAATTCTCAGGGCTTTGATCAAGCTCTAGTGGAATCCTTAAATATCTGGACGGGTGCTCCTGATCTGGCTGCTTGGCGACGAATTGTACATAGTTTAGATCACCCCACGTCGACCGCAAAAATAGCGGTCGTTGGTAAATATGTCGAGGTATTTGACAGCTATAAGTCTATAGACGAGAGTCTTGTTCATGCAGGAATTGCCAACAACACAAAAATGCTCGTTCAATATATTGATGCCGATGAAATTACGCCTGCGACCGCGGAAACAATTCTCGAAAAATTTGACGGCATCCTCGTGCCTGGTGGTTTTGGCACAAGAGGCGTCGAAGGAAAAATTTCGGCCATAAAATATGCTCGCGAAGCAAAGAAGCCTTTTTTAGGCATCTGTTTGGGGATGCAGGTGGCGGCCATTGAATTTGCGCGCAATGCCTTAAATCTTCAGCTAGCGCACAGCCAAGAGTTTGATCCGCAGTCCCCGGACCAAATTATCCATCTAATGGATGACCAAAAAAAGGTAACCGAAAAAGGCGGCACGATGCGGCTTGGTGCTTATCCATGCAAATTAAGTGGCGGGTCAAAAGCACACGCCGCTTATGGGAATTCAGATATTAGCGAGCGACACCGCCATCGTTTTGAGTTTAATAATGCCTACCGAAAAAGATTTGAAGATGCGGGCATGATTTTTTCAGGACTTTCACCTGATGGACAACTGGCCGAGATTCTAGAGTTGAAAGGGCACCCTTGGTTTGTAGCTTGTCAGTTTCATCCAGAACTAAAAAGTCGTCCCATGAATGCTCATCCGTTGTTTAGGGATTTCGTTTCGGCAGCCATCACGCCTAGGCCCCTCGTGTCACAACCAACAAAGAAACCAAACATTACATGAATAAAAAAATTGATTTTGTGGCCTCCGGAAGGCGCACTCTGGAGGTTGAGGCGAAGGCGCTATCCAGTGCCGCAGCAAGGCTTGGCGTTGAATTTATTGGCGCCGTCGAGTCCATGGCATTGACCACCGGAAAAATTGTTGTCACGGGGCTTGGAAAGTCTGGGCATGTGGCCCGTAAAATATCTTCGACGTTGGCAAGCACCGGTGCACCGTCCTTTTTCCTGCACCCCGCCGAGGCCCTGCATGGAGATTTAGGCATGCTCCAAACCAAAGATGTTTTGTTGGCGATTGCTTTTGGTGGCGAAACAGAGGAAGTTTTATGCGTGGCCCGTCACGCCAAAAGACTAGGTGTTTGTGTGGTCTCCATTACTGGTAAGCTCGATTCTTCCTTAGCTAAACTCTCAGACCACGTCATTGATGGATCCGTAGAGAGGGAGGTTTGTCCGCACAATCTAGCGCCCACCGCCTCAACCACCGTAGCTTTGGCGCTCGGAGATGCGTTGGCGATGGCTTTAATGGACTCGAGAAATTTTAAGGAAGAAGAGTTTGCTAAACTTCATCCCTCTGGGGCCTTGGGCCGAAGGTTAGCTACCGTGGTTGATCTTATGAAGCCAATCAGCGAGCTTCGACCCAGTGTCGTTGCGTCTACGACGTTTCATATGGTGCTGGAGGCTGTTACCAAAAAAAATTACGGAATTGCGCCCGTCCAAGACGCGACCGGCAAACTTATTGGCATTATTTCAGACGGCGACATCCGCAGAGCCTTGTTGGCACAAGGTGCAAAGGCTCTAGAACTTTCCGCGGAGGCCATTATGTCTAAAAATCCAAGGACGATTAACAGCTCTTGTCTTGCGATCGATGCCTTTAGACGAATGGAACAGGCGCAAATAACATCACTTTTGGTGTTATCTGACTCAAATCCCGAAGAAATGATCGGACTTTTGCGGATGCATGACCTTTTGGCCGCAAAGATCGTATAATATTACCTAGCAAGTAAAAGGCTATGGGTAATTATGAATGTAGGTAAAATAATTTTTTTGGTGTTGGCACTGTCACTAACGGCGACGGCCCTATGGATTTATATCAACCAGCGTGACACTCACCTTGCGCATGTGATTGTAAATTCTCCGATTAAGGCCCAGTTGATCGGCTTTGAAATGAATCGGTATCGTGATGATGAATGGATTTCTCGATTGGCAAGCGACAAGGCGACGCTGATGGAGAATGGCAGGCTTGTCTTTGATAAAAAGGTGCGGGCGTCGCGTATGCGAGGCGACACACGCGAAGAGTTAGAGGCAGATTCGGCCGTCGTGCAACTTCTTAATGATACGGCGTTAGCCCAGCAAAAAAGTGCCATCGTAAGCATTGAATTGACGGGGGCGGTCGAGTTACTCAAGGGCGAAAGCCGCTTTCAAACGGAGTGGTTGCTTTACACGGAAAAAACCGCAGAAGCATTCACAGACAAGGCCGTTAAAATACTCTCCAAGGAGGAGTTCGTTGCTGCCGAGGGCGGTATGACGTACAATATGCAAGAGGAATCACTGCGTTTACGCGGTGGAGTTTTTGGCTCCATAAGGCCAGAGGCCGTTGAGTCCGGTATGAAGGGTAAGAAAAAGAAATGAATGTATTTAGCCGCAAAATAGTAACTCTGATGTCAACGTTCGTACCGTTTACCTCCCCTATCCTCAGCCAACTTCTTTTGCCATCTATTGCCCGAGCAGAACTAGTCGATGACGACGAGGAAAAAGATTCTCCGGCGGCCACTAAGTCGGGCGCCAAGCCATCATTGCAACAAACGGATGAGGAAAAATCCCAAAGTAAAACCCCTAGTAGCGGAAGCAAAAAAAGTGCGGGAGAAAAGGATTCGGGCACTAAAGAGACCGCGCCCAAAGACGCCAGCCCGAAAGACGCGGGCCAAACAAAAAACAAAACACGCCCAAAAAATGCATCGAAGACAGCGGCTAACGGTGTCGTCAAATTTTGGGGAAAGAGCCTGTCAGGATTTCGTGAGCAAGGGTCTCTCATGCTGGAGCAAGACGTCGTAGTCACTCAAAATGACATCCGCATTGAGGCCGATAAGGCCACGATTTTTTTTGAAAAAGAGGGCCACGAGGTGACGGAAGTTCATGCCATCGGCTCGGTGAAATTTTCTCGTATTGATCCAGAAACGGGGCAGCCGATTTTGGCAGAGGGCCAAGAGGCCTTTTTCAACAACTCTAAAAGAATCGTTATAATGAAGGGCGACCCTATTTTGCATAGAGGAACAGACACGGTTCGCGGCAAAGTAATCCAGTATGACCTCACCAACGGCTGGGTGAAGGCGGACCGAGTTGAGGGTGTCGTTCAGCCCGACGACAAGAAGGCGGCCCAAAAATGAAAATGGAAGCTAATCCAATGGATCGAGCAGAGCTCGTAGCCGACCAACTTTGCAAATCATTTAAAACTAGGCAGGTTGTAAACTCCGTTAGTTTTCGTGTGCGTACGGGTGAGGTCGTAGGACTTCTTGGGCCGAATGGAGCAGGAAAAACGACTAGTTTTTACATGGTCGTAGGCCTACTCCAACCACAGTCGGGAAAAATAATGATGAACGACTTGGATATAACCGATCTTCCCATGCACCTTCGTGCGAAAAAAGGCATTTCCTATTTGCCACAAAACATGAGTATTTTTCGCCGCATGACGGTCGAAGATAATCTTCTAGCCGTTATGGAGATTTCCGGTGTTCCACGCATTCAAAGACAAGATAGGCTTGAAGAGCTGCTCAAAAAATTTCAGGTGGGGCACATTCGAAAATCAATGGGGGCGACACTTTCCGGCGGTGAACGACGTCGAGTGGAGATCGCAAGGGCCCTCATCATTGAGCCAAGATTTTTGCTATTAGATGAGCCTTTTGCTGGAATTGATCCTGTGACCGTTCACGAAATCCAACAAATTATCTTGTCCCTTAAAAATGACGGCCTTGGTGTTTTGATTACAGATCACAATGTGCGCGAAACTTTAGGAAGTTGTGACCGAGCCTACATCCTTGCTAGCGGCCAAATTATAGCCCACGGCCTACCCGACGAGGTCGCTAACAATAAAGCGGTTCGCGAAAGCTATTTGGGAGAAAATTTCAAGTTTTAAAGCAAAAAAGCCCAAATTCGCAGTATTTGATGGGGCATTTGTTGTTATAAGGTGCAGAGGTGGTATACTTTGCAGTGAAGCAGTTGAGGGGGGAATAATGGCAATTAAAATGGGACATTCACTTGGCATCGGACTAGGTCAAGGCTTAGCCATGACCCCTGCCCTTCAGCAAGCCATTAAACTTTTGCAATTGTCACGTTTAGAATTAGAGCAATTTGTTGAAACTCAGATGGCAGAAAATCCAGTCCTTGAAGAAGTGCCCAATGAAGGATTAGACGAATTCTCGCCCATTGAAAAAGAATTTACGGAAGCGGAGGCCGTCAGTGGCCGCATGGAAGAGGCGGCGGGCATCGTCGATTCTATTGGTAAAGATAAAGACACTGAAGTTGATTGGGAGCGTCTTTCCAATTACGAAGAATCTAGATCTCAGGCATCGACCGCAGGCTCAAAAAATGGGTTTGACGACGACACAGCTAATTATGAAAACATGGTGACTAAGGCGAACACTCTGCAAGAGCATCTGCTGGAGCTAGTGCGGGAGGTTGATTTTTCAGCCGAGGAGTTTAAGGTCGCCGAACAGATTGCCGGCAATATTGACGACCGAGGATATCTTTCCGTTTCTTTGGACGACCTTTGTGCGAAAGAAGGCTTTGACAAGGAGATAGCGGAAGGTGTGCTTGATACCATTCAGCATTTTGACCCACCTGGAATAGCCGCCAGAGATCTTAAAGAATGTTTACTCATCCAGATTAGGCATTTTAAGCTTAGAAATGGAATCGTTGAAAAAATTATCGGCAGTCACTTAGCCGCCCTAGAGAGTAGAAATTATTCGCTTGTTGCCAAAGCACTTGGCATTACTTTAGACCAAGTCTACACCAATGTTGCGGTCATTATCGGCTTGGACCCCATCCCCGGCAGGCAGTTTGGTCCCGAAGCCACTCAGTACATTATTCCGGACGTCTATGTTTTCAAGATGGGGACGGAGTGGGTCGTCAGTATGAACGAAGATGGTTTGCCACGTTTAAAGGTAAGCCCTTTCTACAAAGATATGCTGCGGGATAAAAAGGCTGTACCTGGCAAGGCTGTACCTGGCAAGGCCGACGAAGGCAAAAACTATCTTGACGAAAAAATAAAGAGCGCAAGATGGATTATCAAAAGCATGGAGCAGCGTCAGCGCACCATTTTGCGGGTCACAGAAAAAGTGTTAGAACGCCAAAAAGATTTTTTTGAGTACGGCATTCAGTATCTAAAGCCCATGGTGTTGAGGGATATCGCCGACGCTCTGGAACTTCATGAATCCACCATTAGCCGTGTGACCACCAATAAATACGTTCACACTCCGCGCGGTATTTTTGAGTTAAAGTATTTTTTCAACAGCGCCATTAGCAAAAGCGACGGTGAATCGGTGGCTAATGAGGCTGTTAAAAGTAGAATGGCCGAAATCATTAAAACGGAAGATCCAATTAAGCCCTATTCAGACCAACAGCTTTTAGATGTGCTTCTTAAAGAGAACGTCGACATTAGTCGACGAACCATTGCAAAATACCGTGAACAACTAGGTATTTTACCTAGCAGCAAACGACGAAAGCCATTTTGATGCCCAGTAGACCAAAGGTCGTCATAGTCACAGGCCTATCTGGCGCAGGGCTCTCGACGGCGATTCATACACTCCAAGACAATGGTTTCTACTGTGTGGACAACCTTCCCATCGAATTGCTTTGGGACACGATAGGCTTGATCGAGGCGGGCGATATTTTCGCAGAAGCTGGCTATGCGTTTGGAATGGATATTCGCAATGCACATTTCGCGGCGAACTTTCCTAAACTTAAAAAAGAACTCGCCAGTCGAGTAGACCTTGATGTTTTGTTCGTCCGCGCGGACTACCAGGTTCTCGAAGAAAGATTTGGAACGGCACGGCGAAGGCATCCTCTTTGGTCCCAAAAGCTCAGCTTAAAAGAACAAATCCAGCAAGAAGACCGACTTCTAGAGCCCGTGGCCCTAGCCGCAGACGCCATTCTAGACTCCACTCATTTGCAAGCGCAGCAATTGCGGCAAGTGCTCGAAGGCCGGTATAGCGGCAAGGGCCGACCTCTGAGGTCCCTGCAACTAGTCTTGATCAGTTTTGGGTTTAAACATTCACCGATGTGGCCGGTGGAGGGCATTCACGATGTTCGTTTCTTGCCAAATCCGTATTTTGATCGTCAGCTAAAAGAGAAAAATGGTCGCGACCGCGACGTCCAACAGTTTGTATTTGCAACGGAACTTGCGGAACAAACGTATCAAAAAATTGCAGACTGGCACCGGTTCTCGCTGCCCAGTTATTTTGCAGAAGGCCGGCACTTCATTCGTGTGGCTATAGGCTGCACTGGCGGCCAGCACCGCAGTGTCTCTATGGTTGAACGTCTTGCCAGAGAGCTCGCCGAAAGGCCGGTGGAAGGCATTCAGGTAACCGTCGTCCATAGAGATCTTTAGCCTTTTAAAAAGTTTAAAAAACGCTATTATTCTTGCCTAGGCCTTTCAAGAAACGGGGAATTAGGACATGAATCAAATGCTATTGAAATTTGGTCAACACAGAAAATTTGTCGACCGCCATTTGGGGTCTACGCCAGATGAAAATGCAAAAATTACAAAATACTTGGGCGTGGATTCTGTTGTCGCGTTAGCTGACCGCGCTGTGCCAAAGGGTATTCGCGTAAGCAAACCGCTTAATTTACCAAAGGCAGCGACTGAGCAAGAGGCTGTTACCGAGCTTCGTGCCATGGCTCGTAAAAACAAAGTATGGAGGAGCTACATTGGTACCGGATATAACGGCACCATTGTGCCGCCGGCCATTCAACGAAATATATTTGAAAACCCAGGCTGGTATACGCAGTATACGCCATACCAAGCAGAAATTAGCCAAGGCCGACTAGAAGCCCTTTTGAATTTCCAAACAATGGTTTCAGATTTGACGGGCCTTCCTGTCGCAAACTCTAGTCTTTTGGACGAGGCCACCGCGGCAGCCGAAGCCATGATGATGTGTTATTCGGCCAAAAAAAATGATGCTACGATGAAATATTTTGTCGCCAATTCTTGTCACCCTCAAGTTGTAGAGTTAGTAAAAACTAGAGCCGAGCCGTTTGGCATAAATGTCGTGGTTGGTGAGGCCGAAAAATTTCAGCCAACAGAAGAATACTTCGGAGCTCTTTATCAGTACCCGTGCACCAACGGAGCTCTGATCGACTACAAAACGGTTATTAAAAAGTGTAAAGAAAAAGAACTACTCGTGACGTTGTCGTGTGATATTTTAGCACTCGTCATGCTGGAATCTCCAGGAACGCTCGGCGCAGATATTGCGGTTGGAAATTCACAAAGGTTTGGTGTGCCTCTTGGTTACGGTGGTCCCCATGCAGGATTTATGGCCACCACCGACGATCAAAAACGTCGCCTCCCCGGCCGCATCGTAGGCGTGTCGAAGGACAAAGAAGGACGAAGTGCCATCCGCCTGGCTCTTCAAACGCGCGAGCAACATATTCGGCGCGAGAAGGCGACGAGTAACATCTGTACGGCGCAAGCACTTCTCGCCATCATGGCGAGTATGTATGCTTGTTATCACGGGCCCGCAGGAATTCTAGAAATTGCAGAGCGTGTGCATGCTGGGGCTTCGATCTTTGCTGCCGGAGTTAAGGGTGCAGGGCTAACGCTAGTGAGCGACTCATTCTTTGATACGGTAAGTATCGTCGTAAGTAACGCCCAAAAAGAGCAGTTTATTAAAGCGGCTCGAACGAAAGAAATTAATCTTAGAGTTGATTTGGACGGCGCGCTGTCGGTTTCTTTTGACGAGACCGTCAGTGAGCGCGATCTTCAAGATTTGCTTGAAGTGTTTGGCGCTAAGGGAAGTCTAGACTCTTTCGCCGCCAGCGCAAAAAAAGCCATTCCCCAAAGTCTTGTTCGTACGACCAAGGCTTTGCCTAATGCAGTGTTTAGCCGGCTTAAAAGCGAGACCGATGTGATGCGGTACATTCGGAGCCTTGAGGCCAAAGATTTGTCACTGACGACGAGCATGATTCCTCTCGGCTCTTGCACCATGAAATTGAATGCGGCTGCGGAGCTGTATCCTGTTAGCTGGCCAGAGTTCGGGGCGATACATCCATTTGTTCCCCAAGATCAGGCCCAAGGGTACGCAGAAGTATTTGCGGAACTGGAAGCGTGGCTTAGTGAGATCACAGGCTTTGCCGCAGTCAGCCTCCAACCTAATAGTGGGGCTCAAGGTGAGTATGCCGGCTTGTTGGCCATTCGCGCGTACTTAAAAGCAAAGGGTGAGGGGCACCGGAAAACATGTCTCATCCCGCAGTCTGCTCACGGCACTAATCCTGCGAGTGCGGCATTGGCGGGAATGAAAATTGTCATCGTCGCTTGTGATGATTCTGGGAACATCGACATTGTTGATCTCCAAAAAAAGGCGGCCGAGCACTCGAAAGAGTTAGCTTGTTTCATGGTGACGTATCCGTCGACTCACGGTGTGTTTGAGGAGGGTATTCGCGAAGTTTGTGCGATCATTCATAGCCACGGCGGCCAAGTTTATATGGACGGTGCCAATATGAATGCACAAGTTGGGCTGTGCCGACCTGGAGACATTGGGGCGGATGTTTGCCATTTAAATTTACATAAAACCTTCTGTATCCCGCACGGCGGCGGGGGTCCGGGCATGGGTCCAATCGGTGTTGCTAAACACTTGGTCCCGCATCTTCCAGGGCATCCGCTCGTAAAAATGGGCGGCACCCATTCGACCTCGGCCGTTTCGGCCGCACCTTGGGGAAGTGCCAGCATTCTTCCCATTTCTTGGATGTATATCCGCATGATGGGCGCTGACGGCTTAAAGCTTGCAACGGAAACGGCGATTTTAAATGCGAACTACGTCGCAAAACGTTTGGACTCCCATTTTCCAGTTTTGTATAAAGGCCAAAGCGGACTCGTCGCCCACGAGTGTATTGTGGATGTGCGAGGCTTCAAAGCGTCCACCGGTGTAGAGGTGGAAGACGTTGCTAAACGACTGATGGACTATGGATTTCACGCCCCCACGGTTTCTTTTCCGGTGGGTGGAACTCTGATGATTGAGCCCACAGAAAGTGAAAGCATGGCCGAGTTAGACCGGTTTTGTGACGCAATGATTTCAATTAAAAAAGAGATTGATAAAATTGCAAGTGGCGTATGGGACAAGACAAATAATCCACTAAAACACGCACCACATACCCAAAGCCTCGTGACGGCTTCGGCCTGGGACCGCCCCTATTCACGAGAGGAGGCAGGATTTCCCGCCCCTTGGACGAAGGAACGTAAATTTTGGCCTTCGGTTGCGCGCATTGATAATGCTTTTGGCGACCGCAATCTAGTGTGTTCATGTCCAGAAACGGCAAGCTACGGTTGAGGCCGTAGCGGTATTAGAGGCATTACTGAGACAAAAAGAAAAGGTCTACTCTTTGATAAAAGAGTCGTAACCTTTGGCGTCAAGTAGAGCCGCGACCTCGTTTGGATTTGAGATCTCAATTTTAACGAGCCAACCATTTTTGTAGGCATCTGTTTGTAGACTTTCCGGAGACTTTTTGACGGCAGCATTTACGGCCGTGATTTTACCAGCAACCGGCATATACAAATCACTGACGGTTTTCGTGGATTCAATGGTGCCAAACGATTCTCCAGTTTTGTATGTTTTACCAGCCTCTGGGAGGTCAATGTGCACGATGTCGCCGAGTTGTTCGATGGCATAAGCGGTTACACCGATCGTGCCCGTGGTTCCATTGGCGTCGACCCATTCGTGGTCTTTAGTAAATTTCAAATTTTTTTGAGAGTCCATGATGGTCGTATTCCTTTAAGAGTATGAGATCGCTTGATCGTCATTCGAACGAACAATAAACACTAGAATAATCCGATTGGCCCGTTACCGATACAAATTTCTGTTTAAATTTCTGTTCAAAAGCCCACTACTTGGTTTTTGCCGAATAAATTGGCCTTTTTACGATTTTGGCTCTCTTTTGGGTGCCGCGTATATCGACATAAAACTCGTCTCCTTCCTTTAGGCTCGAAGAAACAAGAGCCATGCCGCCAGCGCCGCCAACGGTTGGAAAAACGCCACCACTGGTCACCTCTCCAGCACTGGAGCCTCCTGCAAACACAGCCATCCCGTGGCGAGGAATGCCCTCGTCAAGCATTTTAAACATGACCATGCGTCGACTTAGACCCTTTGTTTTTTGGGCTATAAGAGCGTCTCTACCGATGAACGGACCCTTATCAATTTTGGTCGCCCAAGCAATGCCCGCCTCTAGTGGAGAGACGTCGTCGTTCATGTCATTGCCGTAAAGTAAGTAGCCCGCTTCAAGGCGAAGGGTGTCCCTAGCCCCAAGTCCAATAGGACGAACGCCATGCTCGCCAGAGAGCTCAAGGAGGGCCATCCAAGTTTTCTCTGCAAGGGAGACGGGAAGGTAAATTTCGTAGCCATGCTCGCCCGTGTAACCGGTTCGAGCCACGAGAGCCGGTTTCCCGTAAAGAGTCACAGGCATTATGTTGGTATAGGGAAGGGCTCGCAATAATTCGGCCTCTTTTGGCGATAACAAGGAGGCCGTTACGGGCGTAGAATTGGGCCCTTGCACCGCAATTTGGGCCCAAACATCAGACTCGTTGGTAACGGTGACGTTGAGGTTTGATTTTTTACAGGACGATTCAATCCACGAAAAATCTTTGGTCCGATTTCCTGCATTCATACAAATGAAAAATTCGTCAGCACCTAATTTATAAACGATGAGATCGTCGATCATCCCGCCGCGTTCGTTGAGCATGGCCGTATACTGACCTCCGCCTGTTTGCAATCTTGTCAGATCATTAATGGTAATCGACTGCAGAAATTTCTCGGCATCTTGCCCCTTAACTCGCACCTCACCCATGTGACTGACGTCGAAAATTCCGCACGTCTCGCGGACTGTTTTATGCTCGACCAAAACACTCTCGTAACTAACCGGCATAAGCCAGCCGCCGAACGGTACCATTCGTGCTTTTCGAGCCACGTGGGCCTCATATAGTGGGGTTTTAAGCGGTTTTTCTGGGTTCATGACGAAGACACCTCTAAAAAATAGGAGCAAAAAGCTACACTGAACTTTAAGGGACTTAGGGCGGACTGTCAATAAAGGGTGGAAGCGTTGTCTAGGATAGTGACAAGGTGTCACAGAACCGTACAGTTTGCCTGGTTGCCTGACAGGGGGGGGCCGTCTAACAGGCTGTTAATACAGACCTGAAAACATGGCACATACCTTGCTTGATTGGCAGTGAAGCTCCTACACTTTTTGTATGGGCCCTCTTTGAGAAGACTGTCGTGCTACTGTTGGACTTAATGTTGAAATGATCCCTTGGAGTGAACTGTGAGAAACAATATGAACATTGGTATAAAAAAAGACAACCTCAGTAAGTGGTTTCGTAGGATTATGACACGAGAAGTGTTGAGTCTTATGGCACTGGCTGGATTAATGTTGGCAGGCTACAGCGAAGCGGCTAGTATTTATAGCTGTGCGGGCAACGGCGAGCGCTGTGTGGTCCGCCTCGAAAGTGGGACGATTGGAGATCAGGTGCGAATCCTTGATGAGAAAGCTCGCCCGATCGCGGGTGGCCGAATCATTAAGATAAAAGGAAATTTCGCCGTCATATCTGTAATCGATGCGAGCCAAACCGTTCGCAAAGGGTACCCAGTTATCGTTAACAAAGACAGTCGCTCAAGTAGTCTTCAATGGGCAGCAGCGTTTCCAACCCAACATTAAATTCACCGTCCCTAAGGGACGGTCTTTCTGTTGTTGTCATTACTTTAAATGAAGAAAATAATTTACCGAGCCTCCTTAAGGATATTCCTAAGGGGGCTCAGTTAATTGTAGTCGACAGCGGCTCAACGGATAAGACGGTAGAGATCGCCGAGTCCTTTGGTGCAACCATTAAGTCACGGTCCTTTGACAATTATGCGGCTCAGAAAAATTACGCCATTTCACTAGCGAAGACAAACTGGGTTCTGTGCCTTGATGCCGACGAGCGTCCGAACCAAGAACTTTGGCAGAGTGTGTTAGGGGCCGTTTTCGAAAACTCGCCTGAAGCGCGAGCTTATGACCTGTCAAGGCAGCTGGTTTTTCTTGGCCGCAACATGAAGTACGGTCGAACCAAAGACCAATTAACGAGGCTTTTTAGGCCGACTTTTGCGGCCTATACCAATGAAATTCACGAAACCTTACAGGTTCAAAATGAGGACCCGATACAAGCTTTGCCCGGCATTCTTTGGCACTATAGCTATGATAATTTAGACGACTATTTTGCGCGCTTTAATCGCTACACCACGCTCATGGCAGCAGCCCGAAGGAAGAGAGGTATTCATTCCCCTCACCCACTCATTCTAGCCTTGAGATTGCCCGCAGATTTCCTGGTCAGGTATGTCGTGAAGCTTGGATTTCTTGACGGGTGGCAGGGATTTCTTTGGGCTTTGTTTGGCAGTTTCTATGGATTTGTTAAGTATGCAAAACTGGTAGAACTTGAACGCCAAGGGCCCTCAAACAAATGAAAATTTGGCACCTCATTTCAAATCGCTGGAATAGCGCCATTAGCGAGTATGCCGTTAGCATGGCAAAGGCCACGCAAAATCTTGGGCACGAAATATTGGTGACCCCCCTCAAAGAAGGGCCCGTCGCAGGGAGATTTCAAGATGCAAACTTTAAGGTCGCAAGCGTTGATCACTTTGGGCCGGCGAAGTACGGAAAATTGTCCACCATAAATGGCCATTTTTTGCCAGACGTCATCATCACCTACGGTGGCCCAGAGACCACGGCCGCCATGTTTCTCAAAGGAAAATCTAAGCTCGTACGTTTTCACGGCTATAAAAGTGATGACGGTTCGTTGCTGCAAGCGGTGACCAAAAGACTGGGTCATTTTCATGTGGATACCGTTATTGTGCCATCCAATTTTGTGGCTGAGGGATTACGAGAAATTTTTTCGATGGCCGTAAATGTCGTAACTCTAGGCTGTGATACGGAGATCTTTCATTTGATCGAAAACGAAAGATTGCCTCGACCGGAACTCCTTATTTTTGGAAGGCTTGATCCAGTGAAAGGCCACCGAGAATTTTTTTCGATCTTTAAAGGACTTCTCAACTTGTCAGAAGCAAAAAGTCACCCCCGTCCTAAACTTCGCATCGTAGGTCTGCCGGCAAACCTTTCCGTGCGTCACATTATCGAGGCGGCGCGGACCCTAAAGATCAGTGAAGACGATTACGAAATCCAGTGTGAGCGAGTGGCTAACGTCGCAGAAGTTATGTCGCGGGTCAGTCTAGGTGTGGTTTCTAGTCTTGGCAGCGAGGTGATTTGTCGCGTAGCCGAAGAGTTCTTGCTGTGCGGCACGCCCGTGGTCACCACAGGCGTAGGCTCGTTGCCGGAGCTGTTTGTGAACGAAACGTTTGGCGGATGTTATGGCCCCGCTGACGGGCAAACACAGCAAGGTGATGCAAATAACCAAGAGGAACATCAAAAAGCAGCGGTTATGATCTATGATATATTGCGCCACTCGCACCTTGAAAACGTGACGGCCAGACGTGCGCGAAGTGAGGAGGCGCGAAAGCATTTCTCAATTTTAAAGATGCAGCAACAGCTCTGTGAAATATTAGGAAAAGCAATGGAGCAAGTCCCCTAGGCCCAAACGTCAGCCCCCAAGCCATTTTCTTGGTTTTGAGCCATCAGCCTTTGCCACCAAGCCCTTTGCCTC
This sequence comes from Bdellovibrio sp. ZAP7, assembly GCA_945900755.1. GTDB lineage: Bacteria > Bdellovibrionota_B > Oligoflexia > Oligoflexales > RGVZ01 > CAMDKS01. Next base: position 48,394 of record CAMDKS010000010.1, on the reverse strand, counting down.
CATGCCATCCACCATTCTCGCCGCTCGGTTATAGCCAATTTGCAAATGACGCTGCAGGAAACTGGCACTGACTATGCCGTGAGTGCGACCGATATTTAAGGCCTCGTCCCACTTTGGATCATTGTTTGCTTGGCCACCAGAGCCGTCTTCGGAGTCATCTCCACCGATATTTTTCGTCACCTCTTCGTCAATCCAGCCCATGGCGCGTTCATCGTAAGACATGTTGTAGTTTTTCTTGGTCGCTGCGACTAAGGCCAGCACCTCTTCGTCAGAAACGAGGGCTCCTTGAAGGCGCTCAAGCCGCCCGACTCCAGGGCGTTGCAACAATACATCTCCGCGACCTAGGAGTTTTTCGGCACCCATTTGATCCAAAATCGTGCGACTATCGTGCTTGCTGACCACTTGAAAGGAGAGGCGGCATGGTAGGTTGGCTTTGATCACTCCGGTGATGACGTCAACAGAAGGACGCTGTGTGGCCAAAACCATATGAATACCCGAGGCTCGCGCCTTTTGTGCGAGCCTTTGTATGCTTCCCTCAACGTCTTTGGGCGCAGTAAGCATGAGGTCTGCAAGCTCATCAATCACGAGCAAAATATAGGGCAAACGCGAGATCTGTGGGTCATTCATGAGCCCGCGAATCGTCTCCTTGCGAGTTTCGCCAGCACCTTCCCAGAAGGCATTAAACCCGGCAATATTTCTCACCTGTGCGTGCTGCATTATTTTGTATCGGCGTTCCATTTCGTTAGCGGCCCACTTCAAGGCCGAGGAGGCACGATCGGGCTCTGTGATAACAGGCATAAGCAAATGTGGAATTCCATCGTAGACACTTAACTCAAGCATTTTTGGATCGACCAAGATCATGCGCACATCTTCAGGCGAAGATTTCATGATGATGCTGCATAGGAGGCTGTTGATGCCGACAGATTTTCCGGTACCCGTTGCTCCAGCGGCAAGGAGGTGGGGCATCGTGGTTAGATCAGCCGTATATGGCTGACCGCTAATGGTCTTCCCCATGGCAAACGTAAGTGGTGAAGGACTTTTTTGAAACGCCTCGCTGGCGATAATATCTCCAAGGTAAACAATTTCTCGGCGTTGATTTGGAACCTGAATCCCTAAGGCTCTTTTCCCTGGGACAGGGAGAATAAAAATACTGTCGACTTTCAAAGAAAGAGCGAGATCATCCATTAAGGATAATATCTTAGACTGTTTGATGCCTGCCTCTGGTTGGTATTCGTACACGGTGACGACGGGGCCCGGCAGCCAACCAATAATTTTTCCTTCGACTCCAAACTCCGACAACGTTTTTGTTAATACAGCGCCCGTGGCTTCAAGCTCTTTAAGGCTTAGGGACGGGGCTGTGCGTTCATCGGCTCGTTTAAATGTTTCAATGGGCGGTGGGCAGTAGGGACGTTTAGGAGCAAAGTCGTCCGGGGAGTTCATAGAAGATTCGTCATCGCAAAACGAGGACTCGACAGGAGGAAGATCAGCCGATAGGCCATGACCAAAAGCATCGAAGACGCCGAATAAGCTTGGGACATTGGTTGATTTAGTGACAACCGCAGCGGAGGTTCTATCAAACTCTGCGTCCGCGCTCGCGCAACTTTCAGTGGTGTTTAGTCCGGAAGATATTGCGCCTGCCACGTCCTCACGGTCAAACATGGACCATAGAGCGGTGATTTCGATGCGACTGATCAAAATAAGTGACGCAATGAGTGCGCTCCAAAGAATAATATGTGTGCCAGTGATGCCCGTTGATTCGCGAAGATGATTACTGAAAACGGAACCAATGGCTCCACCACTAGCGAAACGGATGCCAGCTATTGGTAAGGTTGGTTGTAGGAGGCAAAGTAGTGGCATAAGGGAGAACAAGAGTGTGAGCCATCCAGTAATAACGGGAAGGGCCGCTTGCCGCAGAACTCCGGAGCGCATTTGCCAAGAAAGTTGAAGTAGGAGCACAGGCAGGGTGCAGGCGCCAAGCCCCATATAGAATAGTAAAGCGCCAGCCAACGTATTCCCTGTCGGGCCAGCAAAGTTCAAAGATTTGCCGGCGATACTGGCAGAGCTGTACATCCACGATTCAAAAGGATGAAATGTGACTAAGGCCACGCTTAGAAAACAGCACAAGCCAAGAGCAAGCACAAACGCAGCATCACGTTCAAATTGTTTGCGGGAATCAAAGTTCAACAACCTGCCGAGGGTATTCGTGGCACCGGTCGCAATTCGGGCGAGTTCAGTCATGGAGTATGCTCCTATGCAATTAAGAGAGACGATCTATGACAATTATAACCTGACTTTTGGGTGACGCCAAAAATTGAGGCCTTAAAATCTTCAGGCTTAAGTTTCTAGGCCACTAAAATAGTGTTGGTTGATCATTTACGTAGAGTGGTCGGACTTTTGGAGCCGCATCTTTCATCTCTTGAACATATCGCTTTGCGTAGGGGCCAAAGAAATAGAGTTCCTTGGGAGCGACCAACTGAATAATGGCACTCAACTCAGGTCCATCGCCATAACTTGACAAATAAAAGGTGTCTTCAATTTTCGTCACAAAGGCATCGGTGGTGTCTCTGCGAAACTGCGGTAACGTTTCCTCTACGGTCAGGAAGGGGCCGCTGAAGTTTTTGACGGGAGGCATGGAATTTGTTTTTCTAGATTTTGGCAGGAGTAAAACCCGCGGTCCGTGTGGCTTTTTATCTAGGAGGGTAAACTTGCCGAGGGCAGAGCCAAAGGATTCGTAAACCCGATTAATGCGGAAAATATTGGAGTGGACGGCTACATCGATATTAGCATCACAAAGTAGTTTGGTGATTTCTTGGCCCGCCGCAATCGGATTACAAAGTATAACAGGACTACGTCCCTCGGATAAGTGATCACGCACCGTGGTAATGAGGCGCTCGCGCTCCTTACGTCGATTCGGCATGGACTGCGTAGGATCAGGATGATTGGCGCCCATGATCAATACGCCCGCTTTTTTTATTTGCATTTTACGCACAGTGGCGATCGAATTTGGTTGAAGGCACGGCGCATAGAGCGAGCGACCTTTGTCGGTTTCAATAAATAAACTTGCCCCACCGAGAATGCTTCCCGAGGGGAGAAGTTCTATTTTCATTCGGCCGATTGTAAATGGGCTGTTGTATTGGCAGACAAGTGCGTGTGGTTTTTTACGACAAGCTTCTAGAATTTTTACAGTTTCTTCTGTTGCGATTACTTGCGGAACTTTTGATTGTGAAAGTGCGGCGGCAGAGGATAGAAAAGACAAGTCGCCCGAAAGTTGGGAATCAAGCCACAAAATAGAATCTGCTATATGCAGTCCATCTCCTGTTGATTTTAACTTGAGTAACTCCTTAGACATCGCCTAACCACCATTAAATTTTGGTAAAATTGACAAAACTATAACAACCTAATTTTAGCTTAGGTGTAATTAGGCTGTTAGGTCAAGTAAAGACATGAACAATAATGGGACAGATGTATCAGTAGCCACGATTATCGGAAATCTTCCCAGTGACGTACTTGTGATAATAGGTATAGTGCCAGTAAAAGTCATCAAAGGGGGTTAATCCCTGCAGGCTGCCATTATTAACCATTCTATAGAGTGCGATGTAGTCCTTGTACTTTTTTTCAATAATAGCAAAGGCTACTCGTTTATTATCATAAGTACCACTCATAGCGACCCCACTATTTTTAATATAACCAAAAGATAACGCGTCTACTAATACAATCGGCTTATGGAATGAAATCTTTAAGATTATTTTTTTTCGGCGTTCACGCTCCAAAAAGATAGAGGCTCTACCCCCGTGAAATATCGGCAAAACCCAAGGCAAATTAAGACTTTTCCAATAACTACCGATTATTGCAAAATTTTTCTGCCGCTATAGAAGGTGATATTCTAGCTGTGGATTGAAAAAATCAACCCCAAGGACAAGTCATGCACCATTGGACCCTTACTTTTCTATTTGCGGTGGCCATTCTATCGGCACTCCTAGGACTATTTTTATTGCATGACTCCGGAGCGCGGGGACGAGCGAACGGGTATCGCAATCAATTTGCTCGATTGATGCAAGACTTAGAAAAATTGGTCAACCGGGCTAATAGGCTTGAGTCCCTGGCCGCCGTCACCAAAGGCACGGTGTTGCTCGACCACTATCACTCTGCCCTCAAAAGAATCGAAACACTGATGCTTGCCGTCAAAAAAATAAGGAGTCACGGACTTGAGCCTGATGTTTTGCAGGCGCCCATCTTTCTTGTCGGCGATATCAACGCTCGACTTGCCAAAATAGAGGCGGCCATGGAAAAAGGGCGCCGCGGCAAGCCCCATCAATTTTCAAATTTGGGCCCCTCGGAAGCTAACTTTTTTATTGGCTGTCATTTTTGCTCAAAACCCTTTGAGGCCAACAGTTTCAGCAAAGTTAAGGTGAAACTTGAAGACAACACCAAAGATGTTACGGCCTGTCACTACTGTCGCGAAAAGCTGCTAAGCACCAGAAAGGCCCGCGTTCTGTTTTTTACGGAAGAAGGCAAACAAGTTCACTGGTCTGTCGCGAAGACTTGGACGCCTTCCCCAGAGTACTGGGAGATCAACCGCGACGTCGTCGTGGCTGGGCCACCAACATCTCGACTAAGAATAGCGTACAGCAAGGATTCAAGGTTGATTTCGCGGGAGCCAGAATAAGCAAGGCCTGCAAATTATTAAACTTCAGAGAGAAATGGTCTGCGAAAACAAGGCAAAATAAGATACAATAGTACCTAAGAAAATGAATTACTAAATTGGAGCAATAAATTATGTCAAAGCCTATCGTTAAAGTTGCCATCACGGGTGCTGCAGGACAAATCGGTTATAGTCTTCTTTTTCGCCTCGCGTCTGGCGAAGTGTTTGGAAGAGACACACAAGTTCAACTGAGCCTTCTGGAGCTTCCTCCCGCTATGAAAGCAGCAGAAGGTACCGCCATGGAGATTGAAGATTGCGGCTTTCCTACACTTGCAGGAATCAACATATCTGACTCAGCAGAAACAGCCTTCTCTGGAATTAACTGGGCCTTATTTGTCGGCTCAAAACCGCGTGGCCCTGGCATGGAGCGAAACGATCTTATTCGCGACAATGGCCCAATCTTTATCTCCCAAGGCAAAGCCCTTTCTCGCGCAGCTAAAGATGTGCGTATCGTGACCGTAGGAAACCCATGTAACACCAACGCACTCATTGCACAGCACAACTGCCGCGACATACCAGCTACCCGTTTCAGCGCCATGACGATGCTTGATGAAAACCGCGCTAAAGCACAGCTTGCAAAGAAAGCTGGCTGTAACGTCGGCGACATCAATATCGCAATCTGGGGTAACCACAGCTCTACGATGTTCCCAGACTTTGAAAACGGCACGATCGCCGGCAAAAGAATTACGGATGTCATCACCGACCGCGCTTGGCTTGAAGGTGATTTCATGAAAACAGTTCAACAACGAGGAGCTGCCATCATCGAAGCTCGCGGTAAATCTTCAGCGGCATCCGCAGCATCGGCTTGTATCGACCATGTTTGGCGTCTACTTGAGACCACCCCAAAGGGGAAATATTTTTCTTGCGCCGTTCCAAGTGATGGCAATTCTTACGGCGTCCCAGCAGGCCTTATCTTTTCATTCCCTACTCGCTCACTTGGTGATGGCAAGTACGAAATCGTTAAAGATCTACCGCTTTCCGACTACAGCCAAAAGAAAATCGAAGCTACGACCAAAGAGCTTTTGGCAGAGCGCGAAGTGGTCAAAGAGCTGTTGGTCAAATAAATGGAATGCCCTTGAGATTTGGGGGGATTTTCGCCCCTTGACAATAGGGGAACCAGTCTTATAAATTAAGGCGTCTTCGACCGTAAATTAGTCAGAAGGCGCCTTTAACTGTTTTGAGGGGGATCGATGCATGGCTTTCTTTAAGCGAATTTTTCTATTTATGCTGGTCAACATTCTGGTCATGACCACTATTTCGTTTGTCACAAACATGCTTGGCCTAACCGGCTATATGACCTCTGCCGGCATTGATTACGGCCAATTGATGGCGTTTTGTTTGATTTGGGGTATGAGCGGTGCTTTCATATCTCTTGCCATGTCGCGAAAAATGGCGAAGTGGATGATGGGAGTTCAGTTAGTGGATGAAAGTGCCCAAGAGCCAAGACTTCGCGAATTGGTGCAAATGGTTTATCGTTTGTCCGAACAAGCAGGACTCCCAGCAAGGCCAGAGGTCGGGTACTACAATAGCAGTGAAGTGAACGCCTTTGCCACCGGCCCCACGAAAGCTCGGGCCCTTGTGGCCGTTTCCTCTGGACTTCTTGATCGTATGAACAAAGAAGAATTGGAGGGCGTCATCGGTCACGAGATTGCACACGTCGCCAATGGTGACATGGTGACGATGACTTTGCTGCAAGGTGTGATCAACGCCTTTGTGATGTTCCTGGCGCGAGTGATTAGTTACGCCATCACCAGTGGTTCACGTTCAGATGATGACGAACGGCCAAGCTATATGATGCAAACTCTAGTGACCATGGGTCTTGAAATAGCTTTAAGTATTCTTGGGAGTATCGTGGTTGCTTGGTTTAGTCGCTGGCGTGAATTTCGGGCCGATGAAGGCGGGGCAAAAATAGCGGGCTACCCCAAAATGATTGGCGCTCTGGAAGCGCTCAAATCTCTTCATAATTATGGTCCAGAGGCCGAGCCTGCAAATCAAAAAGCGATTGCAGCCTTCAAAATTTCGTCTCGCAGGAGCGGATGGCTTTCCCTTTTTTCAACCCACCCAGACCTAGACAAAAGAATTTTGGCCCTGCAATCCTCGCAGTTCAAAGGCATTCATTCCCAACAGCGAGCTTAAAGTCTTCGAATTCTTAGCTAGTCGCTGGCGCTTTCGCGCTAGCTAGTTGCTAGCGCGAGATGGGCGTGATGGCACTTAGCCAATTGGAATATCAGCAAATCAAGCTCGTTTAAACCGCAATGAGCACAGGTTACCCGTTTATTGGGTATTCAAAAAACGACGCATGTCTAGGTTTAGGAGGCGAGGGCTCTCAAGTTATGAGTCCATCGACCGATACAGTAGGCAATAATTCGCACTTGGCGTAATTTTAGAAGGTGTGCTTTTGGGCTTGTGTCTCTTGTGTGAGGGTCTGAAATTTTTTTGGAGAATTTTAGAATAGATATGATGGAATTATTTAAAAAAATAACGAGACTCACCGTAGTCCTTTTTTGCGCCGCAGCGTCACTAACGGGACTCGCCGCAGAGCCGCAGTTAGGTGTGGCGCATGCGGACAGTAGTCCAACCAAGATCATCTCATTAAACGGCGAGGACATTATTTTTGACGGCACCCACCAACTAGATTGGGTGGAGGCAGAGTCAAATGACGAGGACCCGCTCACCATTCCTAGTGAGCGTTGGATTAGGACAAACAAGGCTCCCAATGTCAACGGGGGCGAAAGAATCGTGTGGTACCGCATGCGTTTTCAAAATGACCTGGGGACCTCGACGAGGTACTCGTTCATGTCTTTGGACGGCGTGTTAAGCAACGTCGTGAAACTTAAGACTGTGCGAGCCGATCACTCCGCAACGGAGCTCGTCACAGGCACCGCTCTTCCTAGGTCAGCTCGTCCAGTCGCGTCACATTTGCTGGTGTTGCCTATGGATTTCCAAAGCGAGGAGGTACTTACCGCTTATTTTGGAATCCAGTCATCCAATTCTCGAAATTTGTTCTATCATGTTCGCTCCGACAAAAGTCTTCTGAGATTTGAGCTAGGTCACATGAGCTTTTTTGGTTTCTATCTCGGCATGCTATTCTTCGTAGCCCTAACCCATTTTTTGGCAGGCTTTGTCGTCAAAGACCGACTGAGCTACTACTATTCGAGCTTTGTTGTCGCGGCAGGTCTTGTGGCCTTTTTCAGCAATGGATTTTTTCATTTTTTGATGCCAGCGAGCTGGATCCTCCCAGGCGAAAAAATTGATGCCTCGGCGGTACCCTTTTTGATGGCTGTGTTTTCGCTCTTTTCAAAGAAATTTCTCGAAACCGATAAGTGGAGTCGTCTTGCAGGGTATTTTTTCGACTTCAGTTTTGCCTGTTGTGTACTGATGTTTACGGCGGCGATACTCGGAATTAATGAAAGTGGTGCGGCAAATGTGCAAGACCTGTTCATCAAAATTGTCAGCATTGGAAGCTTAGGCATAGCAATCTATGCGGCATGGCGCAAGGCTACGACGTTTGCTGTGACCTACATGTTTGGATTTAGCCTTTACTTATTTGGCGCCAATCTTTGGACCATGCAGTTTACGATGGAGAATCCTTCCTCGTGGTATTCATGTTATTCCGTGTTTGGCTATCAGCTTTTGCAAAACGTAGTATTTTCGATTGCGGTTATGATGAATGTTCGTCGTGGTCTAGTGGTCACCGCCAAAGAGCGGGCAACCGTCCACTATGGGGAAAGGATGTCGATGTTTGTTCGAGTTCTCACCCATGATCTATCCAATTATATTACGACCATTGACGGCAGTCTTATGATTCTTGCTCGGCCAAATACGACGGAAGAGGTGAAGGTGCGCTCTGTTGAACGGGCAAAGAAAGCGATCGATCAACAAAAGGAAGTATTAGACAGCATCAAAGAGCTAAAGGCCGTCGAAGATGGAAAAGCTGAAATGAACTTGGAGGTTGTGGATATCAATACAATGCTCCAAGACTTGATGGCGACTTTTGAAACTCGGCTTGCTACAAAAAATCTCCACCTTGAGATTCAAGACGCTAAGAACATTAAAGTGTGGGCGCACCGCAAGACTCTATTTCATAGCGTGATTTGTAACTTGATTAGTAATGCAATCAAATTTAGTCATGCCAACGGTACGATCAAGGTCGTCGTTCACTCGAATATTGTAGGATCTGTCGTCATTCAAGTTGTAGACAGTGGAATCGGTATGCCCAAGGAGCTTGTCACAAAAATATTTAGCGATGGGGAGCAAACCTCACGCACGGGTACGGGCGGCGAAAAGGGAACTGGCTTTGGTTTGCCTATTTGCAAGGCTTACATGACCCTCTACGAAGGATCCATTTCCGTTACCTCAAAAGAGAAGGAAAAATTTCCAAAGGATCACGGCACAACATTTAGTCTTGAATTTAAGCAGGCCGCCTAGGGCTGATGTCACGGTCGAAATGGCCACGCGGGCAGAATTTAGGTTAAAAAATAGGCAGAACCCGCAAATAATCTTTGCACACGACTCTCATTGATGTTTGTTTTGCTTGAGCGTTGGGGACTTCCTATGTATATTCGCATTTCTTGGAAATACTAGTGGGAGAGCCTTCAGGCAGAAACCACAAGTTGTTTGGAGAGATGGCCGAGTGGTTTATGGCGGCAGTCTTGAAAACTGTTGTGGGATTGCATCTCACCGGGGGTTCGAATCCCTCTCTCTCCGTTGTGGTTTTGTATCACACCAAGAATGTCAGCAGACTTAAGCCTCTGATGACATTAAGACAGGTGAAGAATGGAAAGATGGCCGAGTGGCTGAAGGCACATCCTTGCTAAGGATGCATAGGGGTAACCCTATCCGGGGTTCGAATCCCCGTCTTTCCGCCACCTTTTTTTGCAAATTCCTATAAATAAGCTGGAATTTTGTTGCAAACCAAAGCTAGGGTTTGTATATAGGGCACCATCATATCGATACGCACCCGTAGTTCAGCTGGATAGAATATCAGACTACGAATCTGGGGGTCGGAGGTTCGAATCCTTCCGGGTGCGCCATTTCCTCTACTGAAAGACCGATAATTGTGAGTCTTTCTGATTTTGAAATAGTCCAAACCACCACCGGCGCGACCTCGATTCGTAATAAAATCGTCAATGAAATCATGCATAACCCAATTGGGCCGTGGCAAGAGGCCAACGCCCTCTATGTCGAGCAGTCGGGACTTCGTCTCAGGTTGCAAAATGGCCGCACAAACGACCTGGTCATCTACGATATTGGCCTAGGGGCAGCCTCGAATGCCGTAGCCTCGATCCATTGTGCCTTGACCCTAGGACAAGCTGGCCGGCGCCTTCACATTATAAGCTTTGAAAACAATCTAGCACTCCTAGAATTTACGCTCCTCAACGCCCACGAGTTTTCTCACTTAACGGGCTACAGTGAGGCCTTAGAGGCGATTTTGCGGGATCATCACTGGACTAGTCCTTGCGGCCGTATCGTCTGGGATCTCAGGGCAGGAGACTTCCTAGATCTCATCGACCAGGAAACTAGTTATCCTGAAATAGTGTACTTTGACCCCTACTCGCCCTCGGTCAATGAAGATATGTGGACACTCAGCTGCTTTACCAAACTTCGACTTCGGTGCGCCGCTGCTGAAGGCCAAGAGGCTACCGATCTATTTACCTATTCTATCGCCACGCCCATTCGAGCGGCGATGTTCCTTGCAGGGTTTTATGTTGGTTACGGACTGCCAACAGGCTTAAAAGTAGAAACAACCCATGCGTCCACGCACCTCAACACGTTAAACCAACCACTATCTGAGCGGTGGTATGAGCGTTGGCAAAGGTCCGATAAACAATTGCCGTTTGATGCGGAGAACTACGACTCTCTAGCCCTCCAGCGCCGGATGGCTCAACACTCCCAGTTTAACGGCATGTCACCCATGTGGAAGCCGCTTAATCCGAAGCAAAATAAAGGTCTAAGAAATCTGGTAAATCTAGTAAATCTAGAATCTAACCCACAGCCCGTTTCATTAGGCTGATAATTGGGCGCTAGGCAATGCCAATTGCCGAGCCAACCAAAACCATCTAGAATAGCTGCAGTGAATTGTGATAGGGGGAGACATGGCTCGATTATTTGGAACCGACGGTGTTCGTGGATTAGCAAATGTGTATCCCATGTCGCCAGACATGATCCTTAGGCTTGGACAAGCCATAGGAATTTATTTTGGGACTCGGCAAAATAACGCACGAATTCTAATTGGCAAAGATACGCGTAGAAGTGGCTACATGCTAGAACAAGCTTTGTGTTCTGGCATTTGTAGTGTTGGCGTAGACGCTTATGTTCTTGGCCCCTTGCCGACCCCAGGTATTGCTTACCTGACGCGAGGCATGCGAGCTAGTGCCGGCATCGTGATTTCAGCCTCTCACAATCCATTTCATGACAACGGCATTAAAATATTTTCTGCCGACGGCTATAAACTCGCAGACGAGGTTGAGGACGAACTAGAACGCCTTGTTCAAGATCCCGCCTTGGCCGAAAATGTGCCTACGGGCGCAGGCATCGGTACCGCAAGAAGAATTGACGATGCCATTGGACAGTATTCGGTTTTCTTGAAAGAGCAGTTTCCAAAACAACTTCGGCTTGATGGCCTAAGAATCGTCATCGATTGCGCCAATGGTGCTGGGTACCGAGTCGCCCCTAAAGTTTTCGAAGAACTTGGCGCAGAAATTTTTGTGGTCGGAGATGAGCCCAATGGTTTGAATATTAACGAGCACTGTGGGGCCCTTTATCCACAGACTCTTCGCGAGAAAGTCTTACTTTATAAAGCAGACTTGGGCATTGCACTTGACGGTGATGCCGACCGAATTGTGGCTGTCGATGAGAAGGGCGAAATAATCGACGGCGACGAAATGCTGGCAGCTGTTGGTGTCTCGTTACTCAAAAAAGGAAAATTAGTAAATAACACAGTGGTCTCAACTGTGATGAGCAACATGGGGCTTGAAGTGGCACTAGCCAAGCACGGGGGCAAACTTGTGCGTTCGAAGGTTGGAGACCGGTATGTCATGGAAGCCATGCGTAGCGGTCAGTACATGCTTGGAGGTGAGCAGTCTGGCCACCTTATTTTTAGAGACTCATCGACCACTGGTGACGGCATATTGGCCGGCCTAAAGTTTTTGGAAATCATGCTCGAAAGTGGCGTTAAGGCCTCAGACCTTCGTCAGACGATGGAGCGCTTCCCACAAATTGTTAAAAATGTACGCGTTAAAGAAAAAATCCCATTGGAAAATCTTAAAGGATTTCAATTGGCGTTAAAAGACTCGGAAGCAAAGCTTGCAAGTAACGGCCGAGTGCTGGTTCGTTATTCTGGCACCGAAAGTCTAGCAAGGATTATGGTCGAGGGCCAAAATCGCGACGATATAGAAAAGCATGCTGAGACTCTTTGCAGAGAACTGATGACATCGATCGACGCATTTACCGCATAATTTCACATTACAGTATTTAGCGACGACGGCTAAGGGACGAGAAGGAAAAACGAATGATTAGGCTTGGTGTCAATATAGATCACGTTGCAACGGTGAGACAGGCTCGAGGGGAGTTGTATCCAGACCCTGTGCAGGCAGCGGTTTTTGCTGAGCTTGGCGGAGCTGACAATATCACCTGCCATTTGCGCGAAGATCGTCGCCATATTCAAGACCGTGATGTGTGGGCCCTAAAAGACACCATTAAAATTCCACTTAATTTTGAGATGGCTTGTACCAAAGAGATGCTTGCGATCGCTAAAAAATTAAAGCCGCACGCCGTCACGCTTGTGCCCGAAAAACGAGAGGAACGCACGACCGAAGGTGGTCTAGCCCTCAAAAATAATCTCAAAGCGTTGACCAAAGCCACCCAAGAGCTTCAAGACCTCGGCATTCTCGTGTCTCTCTTTATCGAGCCCACCGTTGCAGCTGTAGAGCTGTCGGCAAAAATTGGCGCGAAGGCCGTTGAATTTCATACAGGGCATTTCTGTCACAAAATAGACCGGCTCACGAGTACCAGTGAAAAAATACGGCTTGTTCACGACTCGTTAGGGCTGGCGAGCGTGCGGGCCCACGAATGTGGGATCCAAAGTCACTTTGGTCACGGGCTTCATTATGCGAACGCATCCTGGTTGCAGGTGGTGCCGTTTGCTGAGGAAGCAAACATTGGACATGCCATCATTGGCCGAGCGATTTTTTGTGGACTGGAAAAAGCGGTTCGAGACATGCGTTTCCTTTTGAACGATGCGCATTTAAATCCACTTCCTAATGGTCGACTAAAGTGATTCGTCAAAACGTGATAACTAGCTGGACGGCAGGTCTAGACGATCTCGCTAAGATATCACGGGAGGTTGCGGAACATTTATTAAAGGCCAAAGCTGAGCCCTTCGTGCTGTGGCTTTCTGGAGATTTAGGAGCAGGGAAAACGACGTTCGCCAAAGACTTACTTTACGCCCTGGGCGTGCCGCGAAATGTCCCCGTTCTTTCTCCCACCTACACTTACATGACCGAATATGAGTCTACCAACGGCCTTTTAGCGCACATGGATCTCTACCGGCTTGTCGACGGGGATACCGATTCAGTTGAAATGCTGCTTTCTGGAAGAGTCTTCAGGGGCCTCATTATCGAGTGGCCCGAGCGAGCACGGCATTCTTCGTTGATTGAAAAAACCTTTGTCCTGCATTTTGCCATTTTAGGTGACGATGAACGCCGGCAAATAGAATTTTATAAATAAAAAAATAGTTTTAAGGCTGTAGTGCCGCAATAATCAATGAAATCATAAGTATTGATTAGTGCGGCACTACAGATATTGTCCTGGTTTGGCGCACGGCGCACTATTCTGTTTTTATCCTACCTCAGTAAAATTGATGAAACAAGGTTGGTTCCCATGAATGTCCCCCCAAGTATTTTAGGGCAAAATATTGTATTTAGTGAAATAATTACGGTGATTTAACTATTTTTAATAAACTGACATTAAGTTTTTATATTAAAATACCGATATAATTGGTAATATAGGCATGTAGGAATCAAAATATGCGGCCAACAATCGATAGTCAAAAATTATTAGAAGCCCTGGATTCAGAGCTTTCAGGAAAATACAAAGTCATCATTTGCGGCGGGCTCGTGATACATACTTGCTACTCGGGTGATGCATCCATGGACATTGATTCTGTCGATCGCCTACAGGACACATTGAAGGACCTCGTAGCAAAGGTAGCCGCCAGTTCCGAAGTCAATCATGAATGGTTCAATGATCATGCCTCTGAGTTTTTCGATTTCGACACTCTGTTGCCCAAGGGTTGGCGTAAGCGTGCACTTAAACAGGTGCCCGTCTTTAGCGGAAAGCACATTTCCCTGCTCCCATTGGAACGTCGAGACTTGATCCTAACGAAGCTTTTTGCGGTATTTTCCCGCGGAAGTTGGGAAATTATGAAGGATATAAAAGCGCTTTCAACCCATATGAAAGCTTCTCAAGAAGAATTGTTGGGATGTACAGACGATCTTTTTTCAATGCTAAAGGGAGGGCGTTGGGCAAGAGAAAAAATGGAAATTGAGGCAAATATAAGGAGTTATTTTAAATGAGTATACTCTCTGAACTCAATTCCATTGGTGGTTGGTTTAACTCACCAATGATCTTTTCTAATAAGTTACCTGAGAAAATTGTTATGGACGCTTTGGCTGAAAGTTTGGAGCACCCGATTATACCTGGCAGCGTCATTGCTATTCTAGACAGATATTCGACTTTCTTTGATTCGTTTCAATTTGAAAAATTGCTAGATACAATGCTCGCAAACAAAGATCCAACCTCACTTAAACAGCTTGCGTTCTCGTATGTCGTATTAAAAAAAACTGGGTTTATTTCTGGGCAAATGGCCGTAAAAATTAAGTCCCATTTTTTAGATATTAATGGAAATGAAGTATTCGGTGGACTGTACACGCAATTAAGCAAGTTGACTTCTTCAATCGCAAAAATTGATCCCGAGTTTTTAGAACTCGGCTTTAGAATCCCAAAAATTGACAAGGTACCGGTTCTAAAAATTTCAGAAAATCTCACTCGCGTTCGAAATTGGAATAGCCATCTAAAGAAGAGAGTCTGCGCTGACTGCGGAGGGCGTACGAGACAGATACCATTAGGTGAAATCCGCGGATTTCGCCCGTTTAATCTGGAGGCGCTCTCAGGTATACAATTACTTCAATGTTTGGCGTGTGATGCAATCGCCGAACATGAACACCGCCGTGCTATGAAGGCATTCAAAAAAATCATGGTTAAGGAAATTTATGAAAGCATGATGACATTGAAGATGAAAGCACATTTAAAAGACAAAAATATCGCCAAACTGTTAGGGGTATCCCCTGTGCATTTAAGTAACCTAAAGCGAGGACAAGTAAACCCATCTCCCACAGTCTTTAATTTCCTTAAAACACTTGTTGCCATCCACGAATAAGCAGCAGCAGTGTCGCCTACGGTGCCGTGCGTCCAACCAACACATTTTGCACGGTGTACTGCCTCTTTATTGTGCTGTTAGCGGCCGACTGAAACCAACAGTAATTGCACTACAATCTGCTAAACCATGGATTATGGACTTGCGGCAGCACAGGCTTGGAAAATGAGTCCTAACGTTTAAGGAACGACGTCCGACATTATCGTGTTCAAAAAGCATCCAACACTGCCCACCCCTTACATGATGAAGGCGTTGGTCGATGGGAAAGAGCTCGATGCATACGCATCGCATGGCGGTTTCGTCTTCTTTAAGATCAATCACAAGTCCACAAGTTAACGACCGCGTCTGCTATTAAACTAAAGTGGCGTAGAGCGAGTGAGGATGGTTCGCATGAGTCGAGGGGCTATGCCAGTTTTTATCATGAGAAAAAGTAGGGACGTAAGCAGAGTGCGGCTCATGCCTTTAGATTTGCGAATATTATTTACAAATCCCCGCTGGAATCGGTGTATGGTGCGAATTTCCTGTGACCTGCTCGCTTGAATGGGGGCAAGATCGGCCCGTGAAAACGTCTGCAACCTTGCGCAGCGGATAATCTCTCGCGCTGCTACCACCGCCGTTTCAGTCGCAATGGTGACACCGATAGCCCCAGCCGGTGAGCACGTGTGGGCTGCGTCGCCAATGAGGAGAAGACCGTTTTTGGCCCACTCTTTCACGAACTCAATTTTGCCGTCTAACACTGTGAATGCGTGCAAATCGACGAGTGACTTTGAAAATTCTTCGAACATCGGATGGGTTTCATTTAGTTTGCGGGCCAACGACTCTGCCCCAAGTTTTAGGAGAGATCTGGCCGCACCCGGATCTACGAGAATTCCGCACTGAATTTTTTCAGGGGCTTTAGGCAAAAGAACAATCGGAAAATCAGCGGACAAAAAGAAATCGGCGCCGTGTGTATAGCTCTTCGGCCGATTTGTCTCAAACCAAATAACATCCAATTCATGATGGGCATATTCGAGTTCAAAAGCACCAAGTCGGCGCATTTTTGAAAATCGGCCATCCGCACCCACCACTAAGTGGGCGTCAATTTTATGATGCTGATCAAGGAGGTCGTATTCAACGCCAGTACACACTCCTTGATCCCACATGATCTGTTGTACGTTGGCATCAAAAACCATTTTGAAATTTGGAAACGTTCGAGCCGCCTCATGGAGTCCTTTAAGCATCATGGGCTGCGTCATCCATGTAACAAATGGAAACCGCTTGTCGATTTTCTTTACTTGAATGGCGGCTGTTCGGAGGGGGCCTAGAAACAAGCGCATTTCTGAAAATGTTTCGTGGGGAATCGCACGAATGATGTCAAGAATATCGGCTTGGTCGGCAACACGCATAAATCGTGGCTGCAGAATTTCCCCGCGAAACTCACGTTCAAAATCAGGATTTCGTTCCAAAACGGTAACCTGCAATCCCGCGCGGGCTAGTAGCAGGCCAAGCACCATTCCAGCAGGTCCTCCTCCGACGATCACGACCTTGGTGGCGGCTATATTATTTGCGGCAGGTAAGTCGTGCATCATCTCTGAACCATCCTCGCGCCAACGCTAGCAAATTCATGCGTCTAGTACAACACATTGTCAATTTTTCGCGAGTATTCTTGGTTGAAGATGTCGTTCGTACTCGTGAACGACGTTTTTTTGCCGAATGCGAATAATGAGTATTGCTACGACGATCTCAGGCGACTTAACTCAAACTTTATCCAATCTTTGTCTTAAATATATGCGAGCTATTTAAATTGGTAGTAGAAATCAAGCTCGATGACGGGCGAAGCTCACTCTGATTATGGCGCCTTTATTTCCTTTATTTTTATGACAAAAACGAGGAGGTATTTATGAAGCTAAATGGCCACTTACAACCAGATCCACTTGAAAACACAATGTGGCAGTGTTTTCAAGACGGCCGATTTGCTCAGGTTGACTGCGCGGATCAAACTAGTGAAAACAGGCCTCCTATACTATTTATTCACGGACTTGAATACTCAAGTCCAAGCGAGGCTATTCGAGAACTGGTGGTTCCAATACTCTCAGCAATGGGGCCCAATAAAATTCTTGATCGCAAGATCTATTTATTTTTTTGGAATGGCTTAATTTTAAAAGATAAAAAAATCAACGAATCCTTCGGCTCGTCCCATTTTTACATACTCAAATTTCTGCTGAAACACATACCGGTTTGTGGGTCAAGGCTGAAAGAAATTGAACAAAGGGCGAAACACTCCTCTCAGAGTCTCTATACGTTTGCAAAAAGTTGGCTATTTGGAGACAAACCAGGGCCTATTGTTATTACTCATAGCATGGGCAGCTTAGTGTGGGCTGAAGTGATTAATTTAGCTTTGATAAATTCAAGCGCGTTCAAAAATCCAGGCGTTTGGTGGTCCATGCAACCCGCTCTAGTCAGAAGCTCGCTAATGAAGGGAGGGGAATACGAACTCGTTGCAGATCTTTATCGAAATGATCAGAACGCTCAATCTATGCTTTGGTATTCAAAATTAGATCTGATTTTAAGTTCTATCTACTGGCTTGCAAAAAAAGGCCCCGCACTCGGACAATTCGGGTGTCCGTCGAACTCGTTGCCTCAACGTGATATTACAAAATGGGTAAAAGAGGCTCACGGATTCAATTATCTGCTAACGTCGCTTGGGCCATTTACTGAAAGAATCAAACATCTCATTGACCACGAAGCCTCATTGTTGGGTATATAAAACGCTCGTGGTCACTCGCCGAGATCCTAACGGACCATCGATCCCAAGGCCGCTATTCGCGTTTTTTATGGTTAAAAATTACGACCGATGCCTTTTGGGGATTGATTTCTTGGATGATGGTCCCGTCAGGGCCTTTTACTTTAATGTCTAAATCATAACGGCCAGGGACGAGATCTTTCGCGGTGACAGTCGCCTTAAAATCATCGACACTTAAATCGGGAATCATGGCGTCAGGAGCCCGAACTAGTAGACTTATAGATAGTGGACGAACGGACGACGATAGGTCGGCACCTTCCACGCTCACCGGAACAAAAGAGATCGTCTTAATTGATTTTTTGGGGCCGACGACAAGAGAAACTTTAACTTGGTTGGCATTTAGCAAGACGGAAGGAAGGTTCGCTCTAGAGATTCCTAGCGTCACCACCTTTGATTCAGTTAAAGCGGATACGTCGATGGGGTCGGTCACCAACTGTGTAAGCTTAGCGACCTCTGAACGAGCTCCAGAAACTTCAATGGAGGCCGGTTCTGCAAGAGAGCTCTCAAGAGCAAGGTCACCTTTGACTTCACCGAGTATCAATGGTTTGACGATGAGGCTTTTGGTCATTTTTTCCTCGACGACAAACACAACATAGGGATCATGAATGGTCAATCGTACTCGGCTATCAAAATTGGGAATAAATTCTTTGTCTAGTCTGTAACGAAGGCTTCCAATTTTAGATGCCGGGACGCGAATGACGGCAACCAGAGATTTACCCTGCTGTGCCCCCACCAAAAGCCGAGGGCCGCGCAACGTTATGTCGCGAGTCAAGACTTCACTATCGCGAACTGCGGACGAATTCGCGACTTCGATGACCACGTCCAATTTGGCGTTCACTTCCAAAATCTCTTCACTTTGTACCACATACCAGATTAGCAGTGACAAAGCCAAGGCCGTTAGTTTGTAGCCGTAATTAGAAAGTGTACGTTTTAATAGTAAAGGCTTGGACACTTTCACTCCCCCATCCGGCTAAAAAATTGAGCGTAATACGTCTTTAGTCGCGTCGTTAAAGTCTGGCGACTCTTGGTCATGGAATCTTCGCTGAGAAGGTGTTGAGCTAAGGCGTCTCGCAGTGCTTTACCATCGGGCTTGCGAACTATTTTGCCGTTATCGACAAGGGCCATACTGGCCCCTTCCTCGCTAACGATGATGACTAGAGCATCGGTCTCCTCGCTAATGCCAAGGGCTGCCCGGTGACGAGTTCCCAAATTGGCATCAACTTTTTCGTCTGTAGTTAACGGCAAAAAACACCCAGCGGCGGCAATTTTTCCGTGCTTCAAAATGACAGCCCCGTCGTGAATGGGAGAACTCGGGTGAAAAATGGATAGTAAAATCTCCTTGGACACGCGGGCGTCTAATTGTACTCCAGCGTCGATATATTTCCGTAATAGAATGCCGCGCTCTAGCACAATTAAGGCTCCAATTCGTTTGGCAGACAAGGAAACGGCTGCCCGAGTGATTTCGTCAATAATCAACATGCTTTCCGAGACGTCCTGATCGACGAAGATATTGCGTTTGCCCATTGAACTGAGAACGTAGCGGATGTCGTCTTGAAAAATGATGATAAGAATAATAATAAAAGAGCTGTAGAATCTATTCATCATCCAGTTGACCGTGGTCAGTGGAAAGATGTTGGACAAAACATAAAGACCTACGACCAACAATACTCCAATTAAAATTTGCGCAGCCCTAGTGCCACGGATAAGCAACAAAATTTGATAAATAATCACCGCGAGCAACGCCACATCTAAGGCAGACCATGCGGTAAATTGTGCGAATATGTCGCTCATGCCTGTGCCTCACTTAAAATGGCAGCAAGCTTAACTAGGGGCTCAACACGATGCGTGCGAATAATTTTTGCGCCCGCCACAATGGCTGTGCCTTCGATCAATTTCGAGGCCCCGTCTCGGTCGGCAGGCAGATCCCCGCCAAGAGCGCGTCCGATAAAGCCCTTTCGCGACACACCGATTGCGACATTATAATCACGCGCAAAAACGGGGGTATCCAATAGGAGAGCCCAGTTGGCGGCATCAGTTTTTCCAAATCCAATGCCCGGGTCTAGATAAATATGGGCGCTCTGGCATCCAGCGGTTAAGAGTTCGTCTTTGGAGCAATCAAAAAAAGCAGAGACACGCCGCCGCGCTGACCGAGGGGCAAGAGGATTTCTCTGCATCGTCTCAGGGCTTCCGTGGATGTGGGTGGCGATGAACCCTAAGTTTGGATTTTCACGAAATAAATACCCAAGCTCGTCTTGTTCAGGCAGTGGACCTACGCAGTTTATAAATGATACTTTCATTTCCGCAGCTCGCCTCATGAGAATATACTTACTGGTATCTACACTTACTTTTTTGATTAATCCTTCTCGTTCAATTAATTCCAGTGCTGGCCTAAGACGTTCCCACTCCTCCGCTTCAGATACCGCCAGTGAGCCTGGGCGAGTGGACTCTGCACCTATGTCCACATAGTCCGCACCCTCGGCAAGGAGAGCGAGCAACCGCTCAAGGGCTGCCTGGGGGCTACAAAGTAGCCCGCCGTCGGAAAACGAGTCTGGGGTTAAGTTCAAAATTCCGAGAATTTGAAACTTTTTAATCACCTTGGACTCGCCTTTATCCATAACTACATTACTTCGGTCTGGCACCGGTTATTTGGACTTTAAGTCGCAAGTTCAGGAGTCATCGGAGTTATGGCCGTATCGGCATCCGCAGCACGAACTGGTCGTGCTAATTCTGAGGCTCTTTGGGCACGAGACTCTTTGGCTTTGCGGCGAGTGTCTTCATACTGGGCGCGATCGGCGTCGGTCAAGAGTTGTTCGCCGTTTAGAACTCTGCGGATTTCACTACCGTCGATGGTCTCTTTGATCAAAAGAGCTTCGGCCAAAATTTCCAGTTTCTCGGCGTTATCTTTCAGAATTTTAAAGGCTTGCTTAGCGCCTGCGGAGACGAGACGGTGGATTTCGCCGTCGATCTCTTCAGCAACACGCTCGGAGTAGCCTCGGGCTTGAGTCATCTCGCGTCCAAGGAACACTTCCCCACCCTCTTTTTTGCCAAAGGCTAGGGGCCCCATTTTCTCGCTCATGCCCCAGTGACAAACCATTTTTCGAGCGATGTCTGTCGCCTTATTGATGTCGTCACCGGCACCTGTAGTCTGCCGATTAAACACGAGTTCTTCGGCAGCTCGTCCGCCCATGGCATAGGCGATCATGCCTTCCGCATATTCTTTCGAGATGGTTAAACGGTCTTCATCAGGAAGCATGATGGTGACGCCTAACGCTTGACCGCGAGGAATAATACTCATTTTATGTACGGGATCAACGTGCCCTACTAACATGCCAACTAACGCATGCCCGGCTTCGTGGTACGCCGTATTTTTCTTTTCGTCTTCATTCATGATTAAACTTCGGCGCTCAGGCCCCATCAAAATTTTGTCTTTTGCTAATTCAAAATGATTCATGGTCACTTCTTTGCAGTCGCCACGAGCAGCAATCAACGCGGCCTCGTTCACCAAATTTTCTAGATCAGCTCCGGAAAATCCCGGCGTGCCTTGAGCGATAACGGCCAAACGAACATCTGTCGCGAGCGGTACTTTTTTACAGTGTACGGTCAATACGCCCTCGCGTCCTCGAACATCAGGCTTCGGCACTACAACGCGTCGATCAAAGCGGCCTGGACGAAGAAGTGCGGGATCTAGTACGTCTGGGCGGTTAGTGGCGGCAATAATAATGACCCCGTCATTGCCCTCAAACCCGTCCATTTCGACCAGTAATTGGTTAAGAGTTTGTTCACGCTCGTCATGGCCGCCGCCAAGGCCGGCTCCGCGGTGGCGACCCACAGCATCAATTTCATCGATGAACACAATGCAGGGAGCATGGCGTTTTGCTTGCTCGAACAAATCTCGAACTCGGCTCGCTCCCACGCCCACAAACATCTCTACGAATTCGGAGCCTGAGATGCTAAAAAACGGTACACCAGCCTCGCCGGCAATGGCTTTAGCAAGGATCGTTTTCCCGGTGCCCGGGGAGCCAATTAAAAGGACGCCCTTAGGAATACGGCCGCCAAGCTTTGTAAATTTTTTGGGATCTTTCAAGAAGTCGATAATTTCTTCGAGCTCTTGTTTGGCCTCGTCGATTCCACAAATATCTTTAAAGGTTAATTTTGGAGTGCTATCGGTGAGCATCTTAGCGCGGCTTTTGCCGAAGCTCATGGCCTTGCCTCCGCCGGCTTGAACCTGACGCATAAAAAACAAAAACAAAAATAACAATAGAAGCATGGGCAGGCTGTTGATGAGCAGTGATTTCCACCAGCTTGCCTCTTCGGCAGCCTCATAGTTTACGCTTACGCCTGCCGCTTGCAATTCTTTGCGTAGATCTGCATCGACTGGTCCGAATGTTTGAAACGTGCTCTTATCTGTGCGAATAGCCGTGATCGTATTTTCGCGAAAGGTCACCTCTACGACTTTGTTTTGATCGCCAGCAGGAAGCTTAACGGCGGTCAAGAATTCTGAAAACTTAACGGACTTTTGTTCCTCGGTTGGCTTGACCAACAAGTGAAGAAGTAAAAATCCTAGGAGCAACGCTCCAATTAAAAGTGTCATTTTAGTTTGATTGGGTTGCTTACTCGGGAGCTTGGCCATAAAAAAATCTCCTAATAACGTTTCTAGCGGTCGTCTATTGTCTTAATTGTCCCACAAATTATTTCGTGCGCCAAAGTGTAAAGAATGCCTAGATCACAATTAACTCTCACGTCAATTCCCGAATTAATTCGGGAATTGACCCTAAAATTACCACTGAATTTGCTATTTTGGCCAAATAATTCTCTAAAATTAGTAAGTTGTCTGTGATTTATGGCGTTTCAAGCGACACTTCACCGACATTTAGCCGCAAAAGCTTGCCGTTTGGTAGGGAAAACTGCCGAGGGACGCCGTCTAGGCCTGTGGACATCCTGTGGATGGCAGTCGAGATTTGGCCGATGACATCTCGGTTGACCGGTGAGCGGCCGTCGTAGTGGTCTTCTAAAAACCGATGCACCATTCTATTAATGGTGTGGCTGGCTGCCGCCGCGAACGTGCTCATTAGGATAGGACCATTCGGTAGCGCCGGTTCACTTGGGGTATTTTCAGAGGGCGTAGCGCTACTGGGAGCTTGGGCTAAAAATGACTGTGTGATTCGCGACGCCGCCCCAGGAAAGAGTCCCTCAAGAACAGGCATGACCTCGTGTCGAATTTTATTTCGTGAGTAGCGCACCGTCTCGTTAGAAGAGTCTTCTCTCCAAAGAATATTTTCTTCAGTGAGGTACAATCGAATTTTTGCACGCGTGATTGATAACCAGGGGCGAAAAATTTCACCATCATAATAATGCATGCCTGCAGCACTTTCGATAGAACTTCCGCGGGCGAGTCTCAACAAAACATTTTCTGCAATGTCGTCACAATTATGTGCGAGTGCAATTTTATATCCTTGCTCAAGATAAATCTTTTGCACGTCTAATCGAAAATTTCGGGCGGATTCTTGAATTCCAGTCAAAATAGGTGTTTTTGGCCCAAAAACCTCAAAAGGGATGTTTTTGGAGGCACAAAGATCGCGAACAAAGGATTCATCGCCGTCGGATTCGGCCCCACGGAGACCAAAATTAATATGGAAAACGACCAAATGAAATATTTTTTTTTGTTTGAGTAATGAGCAAAAAGTGTGAAAAAGGCCAATAGAATCAGCACCTCCCGACACGCCAAGGGCAAGCCTCTGATTTTCCAAACAAAAGTGAGAAATTTTGTGTCCCGTTAAAGACCATAAACCAGCGAAATTATTCGAATAAGTAGCCAAGTACCGAACCTTCTTGGACAAGCCGGTCTAACTTGTCGATTGCTAAAATAAAATTAAAGTTTTTAACCAAATTGGCGACACCTCTCTTGCAAGTTCCAGGGTGGAACGTGCGCTGGGACAGAGTGCCCAGTAATGTAAATGAATTCAAGGAGGATTTATCATGGGAATGCGAATTAGAACAAACGTGTCTGCAATCACCGCTCAACGATTCATGGCTGATAACCGTGACGCAATGAGCAAAAATCTCGAAAGATTGTCATCTGGTTATAGGATCAACAAGTCTGCAGACGATGCGGCAGGGTTGGCGATTTCGGAAAGCCTTAGGGGCAAAATCCGCGGTCTCAACGTTGCTAAACGTAATGCGAACGACGCGGTCTCTATGGTTCAGGTAGCAGAAGGTAGCATGAACGAGATGACTAACATCTTGATTCGGCTTCGGGAATTAACCGTTCAATCGGCAACGGATACGCTTGGCGACAAAGAGCGAGGTTACCTCAATAGAGAGTACACCCAGCTTGGCGACGAACTTGACCGGATCGGTAACTCTACGGAGTTCAACGGAATCAAGATCTTCGACAAAGAACAAAAACGTGAGCAGTTTGTCATTCAAGTTGGTACCAATGGTACTAAGCCAGAAGACAATACCGACACAATCTCCATTAATTTGGCTGGCCTGAAATTTAATACTGAAGATCTAGGTCTTGGAAAACTTAACGAAATCGGACCTACCGCCGAGGAGGCAGCTCCATCCATAGAAGACATTTCTGGCAAGCTCAACGTCCTAGACGAAGCCCTTACGAAAATCGCTAGCGAGCGAGCCACATTGGGCTCTGTTCAAAGTCGTCTGGGAAGCGCGTTGTCAAACCTTTCGGTTAACGTAGAAAACATGGAAACAGCAAAAAGCCGCATCAAAGATGTCGACTTTGCTTCGGAAACCGCTGAATTGGCTCAAAACCGCATTCTTACCTCGTCTACAACCGCAGTGTTGCAGCAGGCGAATGCGATGCCAGAGCAAGCGCTTCAGTTGCTTCGCTAGTTAGGACTATGAAATTCGTACGGATAGTGGATTTAGCCACTGCTCTAGCCACTGCTTTACCTAGAATGTTTCAGCTGTTTTTCAACTGTTTTTCAACTGTTTTTTAACGGACCGGCCATGGTGGCTAGTCTGACACAACACCAAGGAGGATTGAAGTCATGGGTATTAGAATTAAAACGAACATCGAGTCTCTAGTCGCACAACGCCGAGTTAGTGAAAGCCGAAAAGCTCTCGGAGATTCATACGAAAAATTGGCCAGCGGCCAGCGAGTTAACAAATCTGCGGATGATGCCGCGGGATTAGCGGTGAGTGAGCGTATTCGCGCTAAAACGCGAAGCCTCGACGTTGCTAAGCGTAACGCCAACGACGGTATCTCTTACATTCAGGTTGCGGAAGGTGGTCTCAACGAGACAACAAACATCGTCGTCAGGATGAGAGAGCTTGCCGCTCAATCAGCATCGGATACCATCGGTAACCGTGAACGTGGCTTCTTAAACAAGGAATTTACTCAGCTTCGTCAAGAAGTGGGCCGTATCATGGACTCAACTGAGTTCAACGGAGCAAAAGTTCTCAAAGTTGATGATCAAAAGCCAATGCGCATTTTCGTAGGCGCAAGTAACCGTGGAAATGATGAAGAAGGAAACGCTCCAGACATCACTCCAGATTCCGATCCAGATATTTTGACGATCGATCTAAAGGATCTTGCTACCTTTAGGGATTCCATGGCGATGGTGTTGGATGAAAATCTTAGCATCTTACCTAGTGATTCTGATGGCGGTGCGGCCGACCTGGGTCCTGACGGAACCAACGATATCTTCAATCGTTTGGATTCAGCTCTCGACTCCATGGCCTCTTACAGAGCCGTACTTGGATCGGTTCAGTCTCGACTGAACTCCAGTATCACCAACATCGACGTAACCAACGAAAACTTACAGGCCGCTCAGAGCCGTATTCGTGACGTTGACTACGCGTCGGAGACTTCTAAGCTTGCAACCAACCGCATCTTGACTCAAGCCGGTGTTTCCGTCTTGACTCAGGCGAACGCAAACAGCGATTTTGCATTGCAGTTGCTACGCGGCTAAGTAGAGGGGCCCCCTTCTTGGGGGCCTTTTTCTTTCACTTCTCAAGGATTTCTCGACATCTGCGGGCGATTATTTGAGCGGCCTTTATGGACTCTTGTACCGTCACTCCGTCGCCGAAGCTTGCTCGCAATACGTTGGCTTGGACTTCTATAGGTAGTCCTAGGGCTCGTGGTACGTGACTAAATTTTTCACCGCCGCTACCCGTACACGACGCCCCGCGGTTAATGCAAACATCTCCGAGAAACGTCAGTAACGTGGGGGCATCTACTCCATCAAAATAAAAATTAACAAGGCCTGGGACTTTTTCATTCATGGGGATTGTTAATTGAAACAAAGAGGACAGAGCGGACAAAGTCTCTACAAATACGCGCGCACACTCATTCATGTGCCGCGTGCGCTTTTCTCTCGCTTGTTCGTGCAGCGAAATGCAGGCAGCCCCCGCGACGATAGCCAACGTGTTTAAGGTGCCAGGCCTCAAGCCGAACTCTTGTTGGCCCCCGTGATACGGCGGTAATACGCGAGCTGACAACGGGCCGCGACCAAGGACTAAAATCCCCATTCCCTTAGGCCCATATATTTTATGCGTGCTGATAACGTAGCTGCCATATATACCGAGGGAGAAATCTATTTTTTCTCGAACATACCCTTGAACTCCGTCGCAGTGAAAAAAAGCACCGTACTGCACGCATAATCGCGAAATGTCTTCTACGGGGTGCCGAGCAGGAATTTCATTATTCATGTGCATGACAGCCACGAGAGTCGGCTTGCCCTCTAGGTCGATCAGTTGCTTTTTCAGATGCTCTAGGTTTAAAACGCCTGACTGGTCCACGGGCGCCTCGAAAACCGAGACCCCCTCAAGCTCTGATAGGGCCAGGGCCGTGTCGTAAATACTTTTGTGTTCGGTTGCTCCGAAAATAATGTGGCACCCTTGAGCGCGGTATCTAAGTGCGAAGCCCCAAAGGAGTAAATTATTCGCTTCGGTGGCGCCAGACGTGAAAATTATTTCAGTGGGATTTGCGCCCAAGGCTTTTGCTATAGAGTCGCGCGCTTCTGCTACGGCAAGGCCGGCCTTTTGTCCGACTTCGTGATGCACGGCAGACGGATTACCAAACCCATCCGCATTGAGAAACGCAAGGATCGACTCCTTGACCTCGGTAGCTAAAGGTGTAGAGCCGCAATGATCCAAGTAATACATATCAGGGCCCCTATTCTATTAGCTCAGATCAAACATTCGTCCCAAGGCGAGATTTGAGTTTTGAGCCGTAACCTGATCCACGCTAATTTGATTATAGCGTTCGCCCCGTTCAGCCAATCCTTCTAAAACCCAGGCCAAATTGTGCAGACTAATGCGGTTCATGGTGCTGCACAGACAAGTAAACGGATTAAGGCTCGTGATGGTTTTGTCGGGATGTTGTTTGGCTAGGCGTTCGACTAACCTCTTTTCGGTGCCAACGGCCCATTTACTACCAGCGGCCGCGGCTTCAATGGTTTTGATAATAAAATCGGTTGAGCCCCACATGTCAGAAATGTCGACGATTTCCATGGCACATTCCGGATGTACGATAATGGTTGTTTCCGGCGCGGCTTCGCGGATTTTCTTAACTTGATGCACCGAAAAAAGTGCGTGTACTGGACAGTGCCCCTTCCACAACCAAATTTTCTTGGCAAGAAGAGTGGCTTTATCGTTCCCGCCAAGTGGTTTTTTCGGATCCCACAAAAGCATGTCACTTGAAACGTCCAGGCCCATGCCCTTCGCCACGTTTCTACCAAGATGCTGGTCGGGAAAGAAAAAAACATGGCTGCCATTTTCTAGGGCCCACTGGATCACCGCTTTAGCGTTGGACGACGTGCAAATAATGCCGCCGTTTTTACCAACAAAAGCTTTCAGGGCTGCCGAGGAATTAATATAGGTGACCGGAATAATGTCTTGGGCTCCGGCCTTGAGCGCATCATTCCAGCTGTCTTGGACGTCGCGAACTTCGGCCATGTCAGCCATATCACAGCCAGCCCCTAGATCAGGCAGGGACACAAAACGCTTGCCACCCGTTAACATATCGGCGGCTTCGGCCATAAAATGCACGCCACAAAAAATGATATTTTCGGCCGTGGAATCCCTTGCGATTCTAGCCAGCTTTAAACTGTCACCCGTGAAATCGGCATGAGCAATAACGTCGTCTTGTTGGTAGTGATGACCTAAGACCACAACACTCGAGCCAAGCTTGGCTTTAGCGCTAGTCACAACTGCGTGAGCCTCAAGATCAGTTAGGTTGGCAATGTGCGGCGGAAGCGGCACTTGAGCAGATTGCATTGAGGTTTGTTGCCTTATTGAAAAAGGGCTATAAAAAAATATCGAATATTCACTTAAATTCTAGACATCCTATGAACGTCCACCCAAGCTCCTTTTATACGATCCGTGTGTCGTTCTGCAAGGCTATTCTCAAAAAAGAGAGGGGCCACGGGGCAAATAGAAATAGTAGCCATAATAACCGGTTACCTGGGTGCTGCGAGGTGCCGTTTATGGAGCAGCCAGGGGCTAATTCGGAATGATTCGAATCCGTGGGATATAACCTAGAAATCGCCGCTTCATCGTCAATGGACAGAGCAAATTCATTGACCCCCAATTCATAGCTCATAATTGACCTAGGAATTAGACTATGGCCGAGCCCTATGCTGTGGCCCAATTCATGAAGTGTTGTTTTATCGAGGTTTCCAATCGAGTTGGAGTTTGCAGCAATATGTATACTACAGTGCACCGGTTTATCATTTTCCACCTGATCAAAGAGGGTATAGCCAGCCGCCATATCTCCACCATCGATCGAATTATCGAAGTATAGAGTAATTTGTGGGACGGTGCCTTCTGGGGCTGGGGCAAGCGTAAGGGCAGAATGGTGTACGTCGGTCCAAAGTTTGGCTGATGCGGTGGTAATAATAGTAATGGCCGGTCTAAGGGCCTCGTCGGTGACCACAATTTCATAATAAACAGTAGGCGCCTCCGCCGTAATCGGCCAAACATGCAACGAGCCGTCGACATCAATTGGTGTTGGATATGCCATAGCCATGCCCCAAAAGCCAAGGGAGCCTAAGAGGGCACTCACCCTTAGAATTAAAAAGAAACCGTCATTCCTGCCCATAAGGGATAGCTCCAAGAAATAATGCGTTGGCGACCAAAATAAAATTGCGATGCGACGTCAATTCGAAATGCGGGAATGTACCTTGGTGCAGTGGTCGGTAACCAAATCGGAAGCAAGGGAATAATCATCCCCCAAGATATTTCTCCGTAGGCTCCCGCATTGGAAAGACCGCCCCCAACCTGAGAAAAAAATTGCCAAAAACAATCCGCATCACAAACCGGCAAACGGTAACTATACCCAAGTCCCTTCAAGGTCGTACCTCCGACAAGTAGCGCCTTGTTGTCGAAGACACTCAGTGCGTGATGACTATGATACCACTCGAGTCGGTAAGCCTTCTGCCCGCCGGCGTTCGGGGCAAGGGCTAAGGCATGAACCGAAATCGCATGATTCGTGGTATTCGCGGATCCCGACGATTCACCAAAACTGGCGGACTCTAGAAAACAGAGGCTCCACAGTGTAGCCGACAAATAAATTCCAATATGGCCAAGTAAGTAGGTTGCGAAATTTAGCATCCGTTAGCCTCCCCAAAAGTTGATGGGAGTCGACACCGATAACAGCGTCCAGGTAAACGGCCACGCCACGTAAGCCTCGAGTTGTACCTTGGAGCTTTGGCAGATCATCATTTGATGCGTAAGCCTGACGTCGACGAAGCTTGTGGTCCAGCGCGCCTCCAAGCCCGTGGCAACACCCGGTAACTTATAGCTCTCGTGGCGTGGAGAGTCGACGTTCTCTTCTTTTATGTAGCCCCACGCATACCCACCGCCAAGCAACGCATTAATTCCAAGGGAGCCGCCTTTGAGGACGCTTGCACCAAAGAAAAAGGCACCCGAAAAATCCTGATCCACATAGCCTGCCTTATGAAATCCGGGACGTTCAAGGTATTGAAGTCGCATGAGGGCCGCATCGTCTTTTCGGGCCAGGTCCAATTGTGCACCGTAGGTTAAATGATAATATTGGGACGTAGGCTGCTGCATCACACCAGAAACGACGGTGGGACGCAGGGCGGCGGCACGGCCAGTGGGTGCGAGGCAAAGGCATGCCACGGCTACGCACGATGAAATAAGAGGTTGTCGCTTTGACATGGTAATCTCAATAGCAGTAAGGACTAGACGCAGTAAAATTTGGGGATCCGTCGTCCATTCTAACATGATTTACTAAATTTTATTTGATTTTAGGCGGCACGCTTTGCAAGGCCGGAGTGCTGCTCCGCAAATGCGTCTAGTTCATGCGTTTTGATGATGGCAACCGAACATATTTTATCGATCGTTGGTTGGTCAATTCGACTTGGGCGTAGCAATATCCAGTGAGACAGCTGATTTGCAAGCCCGACGCACTCGCTGATGGTTAGTTTCGGGGCGGGTCTGGAGACCGGTATGCCGGCGTTTGATTGGACTGGAGCATGGTGTGTGCCGACCGATTCCAGCACATATTTCGGTAGTCCCCACAGGGCTGCCCCAATTTCTCCGAGGAGGGCGTGATTGGGTAGCTTCAAGCTGGCCTCGGCCTGTGGCCAGGTGCACAGGGTCTTGGGGTTATTGACCATGGCCTCGATTTTGTCCACATTTTGTGGCAGTGCAATAGCTCCAACAATCTTGCCAATGTTGCACAAGGCTGCGCTAATAAAGACTTCGTCGCGATTGATGTTGTGCCCCCATTTCTGGGCAATCAATTCAGCGAGATCAGACGTTATGAAGGCGTCTTTCCAGAATTCTATGGGATTGAATACCGTCGTCGTAGTCTTAAAGGCTTTAAGAGAAATCGTCATCACCAATTCACCACAAGCTTTTTTGCCAACATACATGATGGCGTGTTCAAGCCCTTCGATTTTCTTTTTGTCACCAGGTTCCCGAGAATTTTTAATATTGTTTGCCGTCTCTAGCAACATGGCGGCAAGTAGTGGGTCGCCCTTTAGCTTCTTGGCCACTAATGGAATATCGAGTTCCACGGCCTGAAGGGCTTCTTGTATTTCCATCACGGAGGTGGACACGTGGGGCAACTCTTTGAGTCCTCCAATTTTATTGAAAAGACCCGCCGCACCAGTACTCATGGTTTTCTCTGGGGCATACCAATTAAATTTACCGCGTACAATCATCATGGTGCTGCCGCAATTGCAGTTAAACCACAAATTTTTTCGGTCACAAATTCGCCAGCGATTTGTTCCCGTCAAAAAATCTGTCTCAGACGCAAAAAGGCGCTTGCAGGTAGCGCACGTTTTCCTCTCAAATGATGTAGGATCTTCAGCCATCAAAACTCCAAGATAGATTCTAATTCGTACTTTTTATGACGTACGGCTCAATGCCGTGCCATCATATACAAAACGACTCTATAGATAATAGTAGTCGGCGCATCCTAAAAATACTTTAGAACGGGTCGACGGAGATATTAGGTAACCCGCAGTTCTCGCCTAAGAATTTTGCCGACGTTTGACTTTGGCAAAGCCTCCCTAAACTCATATTGGCGAGGGCACTTGTATCCCGTCAAAGCCTCTTTACAATGTCGTCGCAAGTCTAGAGTGATCGAATCAGTTAGGCCGACTTCGATAGAGCCCGGATTTTTTAGAACAATAAACGCCTTCACCGCCTCGCCACTGGACTTGTCAGGCACGCCAATAACGGCGGCCTCCAGCACCTGAGGATGACTGCACAACACCTCCTCTACCTCACTTGGATAGACGTTGAAGCCACTGACTAGGATCATGTCTTTTTTGCGATCGACGATATAGAAATACCCTCGTTCATCCATCCTTGCTACGTCGCCAGTCCAAAGCCATCCGTCCTTTATCATGGTGCGAGTCTCGTCATCGCGATTCCAGTAGCCGGCCATGACCTGCGGTCCCTTTACCGCCAACTCTCCGGTTTCGCCGGGAAGAAGCGAGCGACCATCATCTCCTACGATTTTCGCAAACGTCGAGGGCAGCGGCAAGCCAATGGAGCCAACGGGATTGGCGCCATGGACGGGGTTAACGTGTGTTACGGGCGAGCATTCGGTGAGTCCAAAACCCTCGGTGATAGGAACGCCTGTGATGCTTTGAAATGTTTTGTTGACGTTGTCTTGGAGCGCCATGCCTCCGGCGACCACTACTTTCAGTGAGGTCGGCGCGATCGTTTTAAAACTGGCGCTATTATTCAGAGTGTTAAATAACGTGTTGACGCCCGTCATGACCGTGATGCGATATTGACTAAAAAGCTTTGTGGTGTTTTCAATCGGAGTCGGCTTGGGCACCAAAATAAGATGCTGACCATCAGCCAGAAAAGTTAGAAAATTAACACTCAGAGCAAACACATGATAAAGCGGCAATACCGTTAAAACGGTTTCATTGCCTTGTTCTAGGCATCCTTTGGTGATTGCTTGAATTTGGAGCATGTTTGCCAAAATATTTCTGTGAGAGAGCATAGCCCCTTTGGACACTCCGGTGGTTCCACCTGTGTACTGCAAGATGGCGATGTCATCGAGCTTAAGGCTTGGAACCACCAACGCTTTAGATTGAGCCGTCGTGAGGGCTTCCTTAAAGGACCATCCCTTTAGTGAATAAGCAGGAACTTGTTTTTTTAAGTGCATGGCCGTTTTTAGTATAAGGCCCTTCCATGCGGGCAGTTGGTCACCAATAGACGTGATTATGACATTGGAGATTTTGGTGTCAGAAATAATTTCCTCAAGTTTGCTCACGAATAAATCCATGATGACAATGGTCTGGACGCCGCTATCAATAAACTGGTGACGCATTTCGCGGGGGGTATACAGCGGGTTAGTATTGACGCAAATGGCCCCAATTTTTAGAGCCGCTAGTTCGGAGATTGCAAACTGCATAACATTTGGAAGCATGATGGCGATGCGGTCGCCCTTTTTAATCCCTAGAGTATTTTGAAGAAAGCTAGCGAATCGATTGACTGCCATTTGCAATTCGCCGTAAGTAACCATAGCGTCCATACACGAAATGGCAGGCCTGCGGTCGAAGCGTTGGAAGGCTCGTTCGAGGCAATCTGTAATGGACGTTAGATCTCCAAATGAGATGTCAGCCGGCACATCTTTTGAGTAGCTTCGTAACCAAATTCGTTCCATATAATATGTATCCTCGTAGCAAACGTGAGATGTAAGTTTACCGTATCCGTGCTAAGATATCATCCTAGTGCACGAAAATAGTGGATGGGATTTTAGGGAGACGGCCAATGATTATATCTAAACTACTAGTTTTTCTTGTGCTGTGCACGGGAATCAGTCACCACGCAAAGGCGGCGCCCATAGCTATTTTGGACGAGGCTTTAAGCACCGAAGAGCTGCGAGAATTGCAGGGTAAGTTGAATCGAAGAACTAGTTTGGCCGTTAATTTTGTTCAAATTAGGACGAGTGCCCTCAGACCAAACCGCCCTTCCGTTTCAAGTGGCGACGCTATTTTTGCTAAGCCTGCTAAATTTCGGTGGGTGATTGCTAAGCCTCAGGCTGAGATGTTGATTTTTGATGGCGTTAGTATTTTTAGCCATAAGCCAGGTGAGAAATCGGCGAGTCGATATAAGGCTGAGGGTGGGCGTGCTAAGGAGATAAAGGAAATTATTGATTTTGTTCTCGATTTTGATGCTCTCTTGAAGCGCTATAATTTAGAGAATGCCGTTAGATCTGGTCAATTCATTACTTTAAAATTGACGCCAAAGGCTCCCAATCAGGTGTCTAACCTTGTGATTAAAGTCGATGCAAAAGATTCTTTTGTCGTGGCTGTAAATATGAATTTCCAAAATAAAAATAGTTCAGAGGTTCAGTTCTCAAATCCTATTGCTGGCAAAATTGATGCAAAGTCTTTTTCAATTCCCGACGGAGTGCAGATCGTAGACGGATTCTAATGCCCCTGTCAAAAAATTGACGGTTTCACGATTTCGAGGTCCCCGCTCGGATAAGCCTCTGATTTCATTTCCACTATATTTTTTACAGGCGCCTGTTAAGTTTTAGTCAATTATGCCGATACTCAAACAGTCTGTCGAATTGTCAGACAGTTTTTGATTTGCGCACAGGTAAATTCGTACAAAGATGTAATCGTGCAAACTATTTAGGGAGCGATACCATGGCCGATCCGTATGTTAGATGGGAAGAATTTGACAAAATTCACGTCATTCGTAAACTTCGAGAAATCGTCGGACGATGGTGGAAAATTCAGTTAAATTTCACCGATCAAAAAGGCCTTCTTCGGGGCGTTCCAGAGGGTAAATTTTTCACTCCCCTCAACTCCGTTTGTAAGTCCATTACCGAAAATGGCAAGGGCTTTGACGGCTGTCGAGGGACTGCGAGGACTACCACCGCCGCTCTGACGAATTCTAAAGAGGTTAAAATCTCGAGTTGCCATGCGGGATTTTCGACGGTGTCTGTGCCCATTCGAGTGAATGGCCAGTTTGTGGGAACAGTCTTTGGTGACGGCTTTGTATTAGAGGAGACGGCGGCGCAGCAAAAAATCGCAATCAAGCAATACATGGAACGCGCCTTCCCCGACAAGCATGCAGAGATTCCGACTTGGATTAGTGAATTGCCAGCACTATCAGCAAAAGATTTGGATTATTTGACCGAACTCGTAAATCTAGTCGTGGATGAGATCGTCATGACTCACAAGACGATTAACGAGCAAGAAGACACCGTGAATGAACTGCGTAGCCAATTGTCCAATCGCTACGGCTTCCATAATATGATCGGCAAATCGGCGCCGATGCAAAATCTTTACCGGCTCCTAGAGCGAGTCGCCTCTAGTGACGCGACGATTTTAGTGCAAGGGGAAAATGGTACGGGTAAAGAACTCATCGCGAAAGCACTGCATTATAACAGCCCCCGCAAAAAGAATCGTATGATCCCAGTCAACTGCGGAGCCTTCAATGAGAATCTCCTGGAAAGCGAGCTCTTCGGCCACGTCAAAGGGTCGTTTACGGGTGCCGCAAAAGATAAAAAAGGACTATTCGAGGAGGCCGACGGGGGAACACTATTTTTGGACGAACTTGGCGAAACAAGTATGGCGATGCAAGTAAAGCTACTTCGGGTGCTTCAAGACGGTACGTTTTCGCCCGTAGGCAGTACGCAAGTGAGAAAATCAAATGTCAGAGTGGTTGCCGCCACCAACCGAGACCTTACAGACATGGTCAAAAAAGGAACTTTCCGAGAAGATCTTTTTTACCGGTTGAATGTTATTAACCTGACAGTCCCGCCCTTGCGCGACCGTAAAGATGATATCAAACTTTTAGTCGATGCCTTTTTGGCAACGAATGCCAAGTCGTCATCGAAACCGATAAAAACGGTGGCCGCCGACTGCATGGAAGTCTTGATGAATTACGATTGGCCGGGCAACGTGCGAGAGCTTGAGAATGAAATTGAGCGACTCTGTGTTCTAAACGGGGACGACAAAAACATAACGGCAGAATATATTTCTCCAAGAATTACCAGCCTAGTTAAGGCTGGACATGCAGGGGTTAAATATACTGGTAGTCTAAAAGGGACAATGGAAGAGGTCGAACGCCAGATGATCACCGAGGGTTTGGTTAAACACAGGTTTAATCGCTCTCGTCTTGCGAAAGATCTTGGCATGAGTCGCGCAAGTCTCATCTCAAAGATCTCCAAATACGGATTGGACAAAACGGGAACTTGATTCAGCAGAATCTAATTGACGACTTTCTTGAGGTCATCACTAAGTGAAGACAGCAAGTCATTTTGACTGGAGTTTTGTAGGTTTAGTATTCGGTCAAGAGCGATCGCCTCGTCAAAATCATCGGCGGAGATAATTCCCTTATCATCGAGCATGAGTTTGAGGCTGATGAAAACTTGTTTGTAGGTGTTGTTGGACTTTTCCACTTCGTCCATGCGGTGCTTCACTCTGAAGATCTCTGATCCCAATTCCAAAATAGTCCGTTCTAGTTGGTCGACCTTAACGCTCATTTGTTCACTCCGGTGCCGTGTGGTGGGTTGTCCTCGTGAGGGGGGAAGGCTAGCTCCCTGAAAACCTCTTCTATTGTCTAATTGGTCGGAGCAATTCAGCCCAAGTTAAATCTCGGGTCACAATAGAGGGCAGCACCTCGGCCATAACTAACGAAAGTCTTATAGGGAAACCTTTAAAAGTTCTATTTTCAGTGGCAGTCCCTAAACTACCTTGTTTGTTTTGCACAAGGGTTTTGAGGCTCTGTCGGCACCGATTTGGTAGGGCAAGGCGGTCTGGGAATTCCGAACAAGCCCTACTTATAAAGATCTGAACGCAGATTATTCAGGGCCGGCAACTGCTCACGGCTCGCGGCCATTCGTGCCAACGTCATGGACGCCATGCTGGAACCTTGCAGGTGCCCTGTATCAGCGATTTTGGTGCCCCACGGGTCCACGATCATGGCGTGACCGAAGCTTTGTTTGCCAGGACTGTGAAGGCCCACTTGATTGGCTGCCACGACGTAACATAAATTTTCGACCGCTCTCGCCCGCAGTAGAAGTTCCCAATGATACATGCCGGTTTGATAGGTGAAGGCTGACGGGATCATGAGGCAGTCCAAGGGCTGGGCCTTTGAAAGGGTCGAAAAAACACCGGTAAATCGCAAGTCGTAACAAGTAGCGAGCCCTACACGCCAGCCGTCCACGAGGACACTCACAAACGTATCTCCCGCGAGGTAGCCGTCACTTTCACAGTAAAGAGGTTTGCCAGAACTGTCTTTTAGATTGAACAAATGTGTTTTGCGGTACTTGGCCAAGGACTCCCCTGTGCGACCAAATACGTACTGAGTATTGTAGACCTTGCCGCTGGTGCTGCCTTCAGGACGTTCCGCCACGCTGCCGGCAAATAAAACTATTTTGTGCCGGCTTGCGAACTCGGCAAGGCGTTCATTGAGGGGGCCTCGTTCAAATTCAGCATTTTCCCACAGCTCGGTGTAAGGGCCGTGAAAGGCGAACATTTCGGGGAGAGCGATCCACGCCGCCCCTTCTTGAACGGCCTGTTCGGCACGAGCGAAAACATTTTCAAGGTTCGCCTTTTTGTTGGACGTAGCGGTGACACTAACAACACTGACCGAAATCTTTTCTAGGGACGACATTTCAACCTCACTGGCACAGGATGTTTAAATTAAAATTCTACAATTCGGGAAGAAGGATGTGCTCGTCAACTCCCAACAGGGTCGTCATCAAAGCAACTCTTGTCCACATGCCGTTACGTTCCTGACGCCAGTACTTGGCCCGAGGATCGTGATCGATGGCCGGATCAAGTTCATTTCTTCTCGGGAGCGGATGCATAATGACAGCCGTTTCTTTCATGATTTTAAGGTGTTCGGCCAAGAGGCAAAATTTCGAGGAATCTACTTTTGAAGAGTCGCCGCCGGCTACGTCATATTCGTCTTGAATCCTTGTCATATAGACAGCGTCACTTTGAGAGATGGCGTCGATAAAATCTTCCGTTTCTAAGAACTCTGTCGCACTGCCTTTCAAGGTGTTTCGTAGATCAGCCTCAATTTTAAATTCTTTAGGCGAAGCAAAAATGATCTTGGCTCGTGGGTAGAGTGTAACGAGTTTTGCGAGACTGCGGACGGTG
Organism: Bdellovibrio sp. ZAP7; assembly: GCA_945900755.1. GTDB lineage: Bacteria > Bdellovibrionota_B > Oligoflexia > Oligoflexales > RGVZ01 > CAMDKS01. The sequence continues at coordinate 10,889 of CAMDKS010000010.1, read as the reverse complement.
CGTCCTCGCTTTAAGTCCCCAACCATGCAAATAGTCTTGCCTTCGATTCCGCCAAGATTTTTAAAGCTACGTTCAAGCGTGTAGATATCTAATAGGGCTTGGGTCGGATGCTCGTCAGGGCCGCTGCCTGCGTTTATAAGTGGAATGGGCCGATCACTTCTGTCGAGCATTGTGGCGATTCGGTCGCAAAGGCCGCCAACGGGTGAACGCATAATAATTAAATCGACGTAGGAGCTAAATGTTTGTAGGGAATCTTCAATGGATTCTCCCTTTCGCTCAGAGCTAGTCGAGGGGTCGCGAATTTCAGAATTTTTTATTCCCAAAATATGGCAAGCACTCTGAAAGGAAAGATAGGTGCGGGTGGAAGGCTGAGTAAAATAAAGCATGGCTCGTTTGTGAGCCAACAAACTTTGCAGGTAAATGAGCCCTTCCTTACTTTTGTCGAATTGACGAATTTTATTGGTCAGTCGACACAGGCGGTCCAGAAACGGGCGATCAAACTGTGAGGCATTGAGGATGTGACGGTGTGCGGCCATGTGGGTGCCCCTTTAGATAACGAAATCATTTCCAGTATTGTTACATATATCGGGCTAAAAACAGATAAATAATGGTCCTGCCACCCAATCAAATATAAGTCACGACGGCCGGCCCGCTACAGGCCCTTACTTCGCCGACGAGGTGAGGTGCAAGGCCCAATAATTTGGCGTCCTCGACAAAAGGGAGGTAGGAGGCACGGTCCACCGCAGCAATCATTCCAGTGCCGAGGTTAAAAACCTCTTCCACAGCCCGACTGGTGACGCCGTTTGACGCAATAAATTCGGTCATCCATGGGGGTGTCGGTAGTTGTGCAAATTTAATTTCGGCCGACTGCCCTGCGGCCAGCACTCGTGGTAAATTTCCAGATATTCCGCCACCGGTGATATTGGCCAACGAGTGAAAGGCGTCTGGATATTTTGCAAATAAGTCTGGAACCGTCGAATAGAGTTTTGTGGGTTGCATTAATAATTTGGTCAGCTCCGGGCGCGGTTTTTTTGCCATCCATTTTCTGACTAGTGAATACCCGTTCGAATGAAAACCACTGGCTTCAAACGCGATGAGTTTGTCGCCAACTTGCACGCGGTGAGGCCCAAGGCGGTGATTGCCATCCACGGCACCTACGACAAAACCGGCTAAATCGAAATGTCCTTTTTCATAGAGCCCAGGCATTTCTGCGGTCTCGCCGCCAAGAAGTGCCATGTCGCAAGTTTTACAGGAGCTTTGTATGGAGGTCAGCACTTCTTTAAACTGGTCTTTATTCAAGGCACCGCTCGCGTAGTAGTCCAAAAAAAACAGGGGCACTGCACCAACGGTATAGAGATCATTGACACACATGGCGACCAGGTCTTGTCCCAAATCACCACACATTTTATGCTCTAGGCCCAGTAATAATTTGGTCCCCACTCCATCTGTTGATGCGACGAGCGTTGGATTTTTAAAACGAGCGAGATCAATAGAAAATAATCCGGCAAAACCTCCGATGCCATCCGCCACTCGGCCGAAGCCTTTCGGATGAATGAAGGCACTCTTTTTGGCTTGTAACCAGTCGACAAGTTCGTCGCCGGCAACCGTGTCGACACCAGCATTTTTGTAGTGGTCAGTCGGGCTATTTTCGGAATGATCGGCCATAAATATTACCCCTTTTTGAAAACAGTGGTTTCTATATACCGCAGTGGCCGCTGCTACTCAAGCACTGAGGCAATTGAAATCAGGGCAAAGGGCGGTCTAGGAAATTTTTGCCTAGTCCCCAAATCACCACTAGTAAGCTTAAATATCAGGGGCTTGAGTCTTCAGATTTAACTGTTTCGAAATTGTGTCGATAGGAATTCTATAGAAAGTAAAGACAGAACACGTAGTGGTGACTCAATTGAATTTCAATCGATCTTTAATTTTTTGTAAATTCGAACTTGTTCATTAGGAGGTGCTTTATGATTACATGGATGAAAACACTCTCAAATAGTTGTACTAAAAAATTGGCAGCCATCGTCCCATTACCGCCCGTGATCGTCCTGTCGATGATCTCCATTCTGGTCCCTAGCCAAGCACACGCTGGTGCGGGAGCCTTCAAAATTAGGGGCTACCTTGCAGCCGGGTCGGATGCCAAACAAGTTGTGATTGAAGCTGGACGAACGTCAGGAGTCACCTCCGGCGAGATCTTCCGTGCGATTCGACCCGCACGCGGTGGCGTCAGCTCACCTGTAGAAACAGGATTGCTCAAAGTCGTGGCCGTTCATGAAAGCGAATCGATTGCCGAAGTGATTCAGCAAGGTACTGCTGAAAGCGAGGCTATTTTTGGAGCTTATTCTGACGTGATGGCTGGAGATTTGGCCCTAGCCCAGCGGATTACAATTACTGCGGCAAAACTTTTAGCACCAGAGACCATCATAAAATTTAGTGCAATCTTCGATGATCCCAAATCTCAACCTTCGTCCTACGAGTTTACGCCGGGCGGTCGAGCTGAGCTCAAGAAAATTCTGGCAGAATTTGCAAACATGAAGGCAGGAATGTTAATGATTGAAGGACACACAGATTCAAAAGGGACCGCCGAGCAGAATCAAATTGAAAGCTATCAACGAGCTTTGACGGTTAGACAGTTGATGATCGATGAACTCGGATTTGACGAAGCTAGAGTAACCGCTATTGGCTTGGGCGAAACAGAGGCTATCTCTGATGTTATACTTCCTGGTAATGCGGACCGATCTAGACGCATAGTGCTCAAGGTTGTACCAATGGTTCAATAAGGCCCCGCATGTCAAGGAACGCAAGGACCGCTGATTAACGAGCCTTGCGTTTCTTGATGTATGCGTATACCATATATTTGTATGGATAATTTACAGGCTATTGTTGATCCGCACCCGTCTTTGCTGCTTCGCAAGATCATTCACATTGATATGGACGCTTTTTATGCATCCGTGGAAGTGCGAGATAATCCAAAATTAGCAGGCTTGCCGATCGTCATCGGAGGCCCACCGAACTCGCGGTCGGTGGTGTGCACGGCTAGTTACCCTGCAAGAAGATTTGGCATTCGTTCGGCCATGGCTTGTTCGGTGGCCCACCGACTTTGTCCCGAGGCCATTTTTATGGCTCCAAATTTTGAGAAGTACAGTGCCGTTTCCCGCACATTGCGAGAAATCTTTTCGCGTTATTCCGCTCTCGTAGAGCCGCTTTCGCTTGATGAGGCTTATTTAGATGTCACCAATAATCCAAGCGGTGAGTACGCAGTCAAAATAGCCCAATCCATTCGTGCGTGCATTCACCGAGAGACCGGGCTTACGGCTTCGGCGGGAGTAGCTCCAAACAAAATGGTCGCTAAAATCTGTTCTGATTTTCACAAACCTAACGGCATAACCGTGGTGCAGCCTCATCAAGTGGCCTCGTTTATGGCGCCACTTCCCCTCAGAAAAATTCCAGGTGTGGGACCGGTGACAGAGAAATTTCTTCTGACAAAAGGCCTCGCTCAGTGCTTGTCCGTATTGTCCAGCACAGAAGAACAGCTGACGGACCTGATCGGGAGTCGTGGGCCGTGGATCTATGCTGCCGCACGCGGCATCGATACGTCACCTGTTGAGACAGGATCAGAAAGAAGAAGTCTCGGCGAAGAGGAAACGTTTGCCGTTGATTTGACGCAAATTACCGATATGAATCACGTGTTGCACCGCCTGTCGACCTCCGTCCACCAGTCTCTTCAAGACTCCGGGTACACGGGGCGAACGATTCAGCTCAAGGTCAAGTATTCTGACTTTAAGACGGTGACTCGTCGGCGAAGTTTTGATGTGGTGATCGGTGGACCCGAGCATATTTTTGCAACCGTCCGAGATCTTTTAACGTCGACAGACGCGAGCACTCGTCCAGTGAGGCTACTGGGGGTTTGTCTCTCAAACCTCGCCTCATGAAGCGAACATGGTCACTTGCTCGTCCTGCTTGAAAAAGTCTGGACCGAGTGGCTACTATGCGTGTTTTGAGGATTTAGCTTAATAACGACTTGCTGGCGCGAAAGCACCAGCGAGTCGCTAACTGTAGTAGCAATACCCAGTCAATACAAGTCGTTACAAAAAGTCCTCAACTTCCAGCGCCCGTTGCCGATAGGACTTATATGCTCGTCGCATGGCGTTGGGTCTTTTCGATTTTCGACACATGGGGGATACAACAATGAATCTATTACTTTTGTTAGCCGCTTTACCGTTCTTTGTCGTCGGATGCTCTGATGTGAAATTCATCGGTTTAAAGTACGCCAATTTAGAGTCATTGGACGCGAAAGGCCGCAGTGGGGCCGTTCTGAAGAACCTACCAGGAAACCCTTCAAACCAAAAGAGCTTGAGCATTAAAGTTGAAAATGTGGGGCGTTACAAATATGCACTTGTTTCCGAGGTAAATAATTGTTCCTCAGTAAAATATTCTACATTCAATGAGGCGTCAAAACCAATTACTGATGAGTTGGGCGACGATGGGTCTAAGTTAATCTGTGTCATTGGCGCTACAATAGGATTTGCTCCACAATCAACACCGACCCAATATGCTTGGATAAAAGACACGGTACCCCCAGGCGAATTTTCGCATTCAGGATTAACGTCTATTATGTCCAAGAGTCCAGATCAGATTATCTGGTCAAAGTCACTAGATGCCGACACCTACAGCTTTAGAATTGGCTCAAACCCTGATTGTAGCGACTCAATTCAGAATTATGATGCAATAAAAGCGGAATCAATAAATATTAAAAAATTGGCCGATGGTCAGTACTATGCGTGCCTTGAAGCGATGGATTTGGCCGGTAATAAAACTACCGCATCAAACAGTGGTTTCAAGTTCCTTGTCGACCAAACGCCTCCATCGGCTTTCTACATTAATCGTCCATTTAGTATTTCTAAAGTGCTCAACCCTGAACTTCAATGGAGCGCATCAAGCTCAGATGCCCTATTTGACATAGATGTTACCTCAGATCCGGCATGTAAAAATATAGTTGCGCAAGAGAAAGGGATTTCATCGAACACCATCAAATTTCCAATCAACTTCCAGGACATGTCAGACTACTATATCTGCGTAATCGCTCGGGATATCGCCAATCATTCGACGCCAGCAGCAAATAACGGGTACAAGTTTACCATCAATACATCTGCGATTGCTGTCTCATTTGATCCAAATACGCTTCCAAAGGATCCGAGCAACGTCTCTCAGTTGAATGTCGACGTCATTGGAACCGGAATTACTTTCTATCGATATAAAATTGAGCCATTGCCAAGTACAACCGGCGCCGTAGATTCCATTTGTTCAGATGCCTCTGGTTACTCGGCGGATGTGAAAATTGATACAAATATTTCTGATCTTCTCTCTACCGATGGTCGAAAGATTGTCTGTGCGTATGGCGGCGACGGCGCGGGAAATTGGCCCGTTACCGGAGCAGTTGTTTCTAATTACAACCACTCTGAGTGGACCAGGTCAACAGCGATTCCATTGGTGTCTTTTGACCTTCTCGAATCTTGTGGACCTATAAAATGCGCTAGCCGAATTGCCATTTCCAACGGGAAAGTCACCCTCGGGGGATCGAATATTGCAATTGCTTCCATTAGCATCACGGTTCAAGATGCATCTACAATGTCCTTGTCGTATCTTCAAAACACTGCGGGATCATTCGGTGCGGGGCGACAAGAAATGGCTATTACCTTAGGTGCTGGGAATGTTTTTGCATTTGACATGGAGACCCCAAGTTTGATCAACGGTCACCGCTATGACTATAGGATTGTTGCTAAAGACGTTATAGGCAACTCTTCGGCGCCTGCTATTAGATCAATTGTCTGGGATACGGCTGTGCCAGTATTTGCCGCGCCTGACGTGACGATCGCAACACGTGAAGATCCAACCTACCTAGCTGTACAACCAACGAAAGTCAACTTCCTGAGAATCAAGTTAAGTGCTAACGACTCGTCATCGAAAATTGACAAATATTGTTTGGGATACGTGTCAAGTTCCTCAACGTCAATGCCTTCGGATCCATCTGCCTCTGATAAGTGTTGGAAAAATATTCCTATTGCGAATCAGTCACAGGCTCTGTCATTGCCCAATTTGTCATTGTCCGTGCCATATTTTCCTGACACGTACAAAGTTTTTGCCTGGGTCATGGACTTCGCCGGCAATATGTCAGCTAGATCAGTTTTCGCATCTGTGGCCTACAGACCAATAAAACCACCTGTCTTATCGTATGTGTACGCAACATACACCGTAAGCGATGAGCTTCCCAAAACATCTAATACAATGGCCCCTACTAGCGGAAGCCGCGATGTCTATATTCGTTGGGCCGTCTCCACGAGAAATCCACGCGGGCTCAAGGATCTGAAGTTAAGCTATACTTTGGATGACACAACTTACGACGATGCATTGTTTGCTGGCTTCAGGCCCGATGCACGAGCGCCTTCGACCTGCAAACTTTCCGCAGTCAATAGCTCCGCGACGATGGATTATGCTGGCTGCATCAAATATACACTTCCGACCACGATGATTAATTCGAATTTCTTGCGCTTTAGGATCACCGCAGAAGACGGTGATGGTGCCATTACTTTTGGTCAAACCAATGCCCTGCATCTAAACAAGTTCACGTTCCTTGCGGGAAACACGGAGGCGGGACTTGGAAGTACTGCTTTGTCAGCGATCATCAACCCAAGAGGGACGCAAAGTCTTGCAGTGCACTCTTCTGGGCAGATATTCATTTTGGATGATCGAGGGCTGCTTGTTGTCGATCCTTTTGACGGTGCCCTAAAAGTTCATCCAAAAGCATTGAGTTTTCCAAATGCAACAAAGATTGCGATCGATAGTGCCGATGATCTTATCGTGTTCGATGGAAACAGAATAAAAAAGTTGGCTTTGAGCTCACCGTCGCCTACCGTTACGACTATTATTGGTGGCGGAGCCGATAGTTCAGACACGGTTGCCAATCCCTTAGACTTAACGATTTCTCAATCTTCGGATCAGTTATTTTTTGCAGCGCCAAATGGCGACATCTATTTTATGTCTGAATCCTATTCAAATAGAACGGCCACCGATCCTTTGAGAGTCAGGAGAGCGGTGTATGCGCGCAACTATTCTATTGAGTCAATTACGATAAGCGGCTCGTTTCCACTCTTTACCTTTCGGTCAGCAAATCAAGGGCCGACTGGAAATTACAATCTTGAGAACTGTAGGTTAATGTCCGCAGCGTTTACGTTCAGTTCTGCCGGCGTGCCAACGGCCATGTTTCCTTTAATAGGGCCAAGTTCCCAGACCTATTCCGCTGCCACAGGTGACTGCTGGCTGAATAGACCAATACATCCATTTCACACACATTATGACTATGCTCCGTTCAAGGCCTCCATTGGGCAAAACAATAGTCTTACATTTAATCTGAACAGTTCAGTTTCAGTGCCGCCATTTTTAGCGGACTTCTTCGGCAATAGTACAGCGGGTATTCGCGAGGGTTCCTACGTTCGATATTTTCAGTCATTGTCAGGAAAATTATTTGCTAGGGTCAATGGCGCTGGCTCGGGAAATGACTATGCTGCGTCATATAACATAGTGACAAAAGCTTGGGACCGCATTGCAGGACAAGATAACGGTGGTGAATGTGTTGATGGTACGTTGGCAACACAGTGTGCAATGAATTTAAGCGCCATCTTCGTGGATGCGAATGATCGAGTCTATATGATGGACAATGATGTTGTTAGAGTTATTCAGGATGACGGAAAAATTCTAACAATTGCCGGAGAAAGTCGTTCTGCCGGAGACGGCAAAAATCCACTGAACGCGAGATTTAGTGCATTGACAGCGTTTGACATCTATCCCAAGAATAGCGGTGCTCCAAAATTTGTGATTTCTGATGCACAAACAATGCGTATTCGCGAGTTTTCTGAAAATGGCGCTATAGATTCCGTTGCTGGAAATGGAATTAGTGATGTCGAGTCTGTCTATACCACTTGGACGTCACTTCCCGCAAAGGGACAAAGCCTCTCATGGGGGAATGATGCTCCAAACTCAGGCCTAGCTGTAGATGATTCTGGAAACATTCTTGTGACAAAGTTCCAGGGACAAATTCCCTACAAGATAAACAGACTAACAGGAAAATGGGAATCATTGACGGGGTCATCGTCGGTGCCGAAAATGTTTGAAACAGGGCATGGTGGGTACGGATCTCAAGTGCTAGGGATGAATAGCTCACAAGTATTATTTGGTACATTTAATTATCTGCACACAAAGTACGCTGTAGGGAATGGCCGTCTCTATCAGTTACCAACGTCCGGAACTATACCTTCAATGATTACGCCTGTTTTGTCAAAGCCAGATGCTGGCGACATCATGAATGTTGCGACTCAATATGATTTTGATCAAAATAACATGCTTTGTGCAGCGGGAACTTCGCGAACAAATTGCAATGGCCCGTATGCTTCGAGTGCTAACCTGCCTCAAGCGTTTTATGATTCAGAGAGTCAAATGTGGATGTTAGCTGGCAACAATTGGCGTAGTTCGAGAATTATAGGGTTTAAAATCACTGCAACTCCAGCGACGGACGGGATCCAAGACCTGATTTCGTTTCCAGCAAATCGAGTACAGTCATTCACAATCGCTGGAAGTCTTGCAGCAAATAACAAGCGAGCTTATGTATGTTTGAACTCAGGAAGTTTGCTTAAATTCACGATGACGGCATCGGGAGCGGCGTCAGTGGGCACTCCCGTAGCGTTTCCTGTCCCAGGCATGAAGTGCAGCTACGTTGCTCGTTCTATGATCTATAGCACAGCGAGAAGAGCGTCTGAGGGTGGCACATTGATTTTCAGCTATGAGCTTAACGGCCTTCAAGGCGTTGGGGAAATGGTTAATCCCTAGTCGGCAATATTGCCGCAAGTCACAAGCGAACGAGCAAGGCTTCTGCAGTGCGCGCCTGCGGAAAAAAGTTAGACCAGGGCCAAGTCAAAAACAAACGTGGTGTTTCGAGCCGCCTGGTCAAAGTATAGCTTGCCACCGTGAGCTTCTATGACGCCTTTGGCGGAACTTAATCCTAGTCCAGAACCCTTACCAACTATTTTTGTCGTATAGAATGGATCCATGATTCGGGAGCTTATATTTGGTGGAATTCCTGTTCCACTATCAATAATGAATATTTTGACTCGCTTACTTGTGTAGACGGTACGAATTTCAATCCATTTTGACGCATATTCAGAAACAGCATCTATGGCATTGTTGATCACGTTAACTAAGGCTTGGGACACTTGACTGCCCATCGACTCAATTTCCAGAGTCTGATCTGGACATGGAATCACAATAACCTTTGCTCCTGAGCTGAGAAATCTATTGGCACACTGATGCAGAGATTGCTGAATAAGCTCTGCAACTGGAATCCTTTCGACTGGGTCATCTGAGGCCTCTTTACAGTAGAGGCGCATAGATTTCACGACAGAAGAAACTCTTTCCATTGAATCACTCATTTTGTCGAGACTTAATGCAATAATCGGATCCATAAAATTCTTCTTGACCAAGTTACTTCGAAGAAGCGCCAGGTGACCTAATGCAATGGTCAAAGGATTATTAATCTCATGGGAAACTCCTCTCGCCATTTCGGACATGGCCGACATGCGATCATTTAATATCGCTTCCAAATTTTGAAACCCAGAAAGGTCCACGCTGTGCATTTGGGCATCTATTTCGAAGGCTCTAGCAAAATTCAATGCGAGCATCGCAGAAATTTTCAAAATCGATTCATCACGGCTACAGGATTTGTCATTGAAAAATTCTAATACGGCGACCAATTTTCCCCCTGATACAATTGGCAAATTGAAGGCCGCGCCGACATTGAGAGGTTCTTGCGCAAGTTTAGCGCGTTGAAATCCTACGTGATTTCTGACATCTATACGCCACTGCGGCGCCAGCGGCAGTCCCTTAATATCGGGCGTAAAAATGGCGGTGACTCGCTGCAATTCAGCAAATTTTACTGGATCTCTCAGGAACCAGACCCCTGAGGAACGTAGAATACCTTCCCCCATTTCGTCTCGTTGCACCAGAAAGGCATGACCAATTGGCCAACCCAATTCCTCACAAATAAGATTTAGACCCTGTTCAAGACAATCGGAAATATTTTTTGCGTTTGCCGACAAGACGGCGACCGCGCCAAGCAAGGAAATGGCATCGGCCTTGATGTCATACTCACCAGATGTCTGTATTTGAATCTTGTCAGCCATGTTTAAGACTCATCCTTACAATTAGCTATGTCGCAATTAACAACATCTGACCAGCAAACTATAACCACCTTCTCGGCTCGTACACAGAAAACTTGACCACTCCACCTATAAAATTTTGTCATAAAGACAAATTATGTTTGCAATTTCGTTGTGTTGTAATTCTCTAGCGACGGCCTAGTCAGTTTTTGCCTATCTGGGATTCATTCCTGTAGCCCTATCATTATTGTAGAGACTAATTCTTCTGATTCATTCTTCCAGTTGAACCGGTGTGGTTCAGACCACAACCCTATGTGACAGAGTACCAAAACACCCATGAACTCAAACGCTACAAAAAATGAAAAAAACAAACTATTGACCGAATTCATTTTGATTGTGGATGACGAAGAGGATATTCGCGACTTGCTCGTCGACCAAATCCAATTGTCCGGCTTTAAAGCAGTTACGGCAGCGAACGGTAGCGAAGCCCTGGCAAAACTTCGAGACAATTCTTGCTTTCTCGTTCTGAGTGATTATTTAGTGCTAGTTCGGCATTCAATTCAAATTCACCGAGTTTTTCTCGACAAATTCTTAGATCACTGTTGAAATAAAATTGCTTTTTATGCAATATTGTTGAATGCATTTCAACTACAAAAAAATCATTTTTACACGGGGAAACAGCTATAA
>CAMDKS010000009.1 GCA_945900755.1 Bdellovibrio sp. ZAP7 | reverse complement strand
CGGTACAACTTGGACTTCCGCGACGATATTGTCGACTACAGCCACGTTCCCAATTCTTTCTTACCACACTGCAGGTGATGACCTTTACGCATTCTACAACGACTCTGGTGCACTCAAATACAAATCCTTCGACATGACCACCTGGAGTGGTGCGACGACGTTGCAAGCCTCGGGTGTCTCGGTTCCAAGCTGTGATCTCACCACCGGTGGCGGCATTATCAAATGCATTTGGTCTGCAGCATCGACGGCGTCCCCATACTATATTCGCTCAGGGTCGGTGACTCCTTAACGCATAAACATTCTTGTCAGCAATAACACCTAGTTCACCGCATTCGCGATTTTTTTCGGCAATACTTTAGCCGCCGTCAGTTGATTTTTTAAAATTTGAAGTTCCACCCCTCGCTGACGATCTTTCAAAAAAAGAATCCACTGATAAATCCTGTTTCCGATATCACCGCGAAACAAATCCTGTCCTTGATAGGCGTCAAAATGAGGTATTTCGAAGTTTGACCTCCATTTTGACGCCCGGTGAACAAAGAACACAAAGTTTAGATCACCGTACACAAAAACCCAATCTGGATTTTTGAATAATCCGTAAACAAGTTTTTGATTGGTTAGAATGGACGTCAGCACCCCATCAAATTGATGACTACGGTCAAGGCTTTGAAACGCCTCGATTTCTGTGTCCGCTCGAAAGTATCTCTTTACCGGTTCTGGGTCCATAAACCTAGAATCACCATACAAGGTTACATCTGGACTAAAGAGTTCAAGAAAACCTCCTGTTGAGGGTGTATTGAAAATTTTCCCAGCGAATTTTTTTTCATTGATAAATTTGGAAAACGCTACCGGAAAAGAAATTGGAGAAGGACCAAGGGAAAGTTCCGATTCACTGTATCTCCAATCGTAGTACTTGCTGCTCACTACCGATCCGATGAGGCCCACCATTAAAGCATTGACAAAGACTACTGTTCGAAGGGTGATTTTCTCTTCCTCCACTTGGCGGCTTCCTGATTTAAGATAGGCTTGCAATTTTGAAAGCATTTCGGACCATAACGGTGCGCTGAGCACAAAAAACAGCGGTACATTTCGATATCCCAAGTATCCCAATCCCAGCCCCAAACCAGCTGATCCTAATTGAAACATCAAATGTTTGTATTTTATCGCACCAAGAAGAGTCACAATCATAGTGACGATCCACCATCCAAAAAAAAGTTTCATGGACCAAAGTCTCATGTAAATGGGGTGAGTCGAGCCCATGAACTCTTGTATCTGGTTTTTCATGACCCCAAAGAACCCAATTTGATTCCATGCATTTTGCCATGGTTTCAGTACCAAAGGCCCAGCACACGTAGCGACCAACGACACTATGACAAACAATAAGAGTCTCTTTTTAGTTTGCTTGGATTCGCCTAACAAATAAGATGTGGTCAATCGCCACACACCCAAAGCTATGCCAAAAATAAAATAGCCATGACTGTTCGACCAAATCCATGGAATCAAAAAAACCAGCACCCAATTACCCTTAGACAATGGACGTGTAAAGTCGATCCGTGTCAGCATAAGCAAGGTAGAGACCAGCAGCAGCATCGAGACGACTTCAGGTCTATACTCCATTCGAAGTTGTGCTGCGACGAGAGCTGATAATACGAATGGAAACGCAAGTAATGGTCGCTGATTTGCATTGAGGAGTCGCAAAAATAAGGCTCCAATGGCAAGCCACAGCGCCACGAACACCAGGTGTGGTCCCCAAACTTCATGTACGCCATAGGCAGCACGGATGACACACTGAAAAAGCCAATAGATGTTGATGTAAGTTGGCTGTTGTAACAGCAGATGATCCGCTGGATGCAGTTGCCCGGTCTTAAAGATCTGATCACCTAAAAATAAGTGATAATAATAATCTGTACCAAACAGTCCATGAAACTGAAATAGAACTACTAAAACCGCCAGGAACACCCAAATAGACCAAGTGAATTTATGAACAAACAAAAGACCCCGCCCCATTTTAGTCATCGTCTCAAACCAGCCTCTAACACCAATCCGATTGAAGCCGCCCCCTTTAGGTCGACATCGTCGGCCAGCCGACCTTCAACATTCTAGCCAACTTGATCCTTGTTCGCACTATAGATAGGTAAATACATTTCTGGGCCTACGTGAAAATGTAAAAGCCCTTGATTCCAAGTATACCAGAGACTTTCCTCTAAGGAAAGTACTGATTGGAAAGTGCGAGAAACGGGGTCGTAGATAACATAGTATGTTGATATTATTGGATTGATATCAATATTCAATAAAATCCTAAACATTGACTATTGCGGCATTACAGGAACCCCTTCTATTTGTCCTAGTTCTCTCGATGAGTTGCTGAGCGAATAGATGTTGAGCGTCGACACCCATATCTGCTGGCAATGATTTTTTAGTCATCGCTTTCAAATGTAATGATTTTATGGGTAGGGAAGCGATCCAGATTCGACTGTTTGTTATCGTCGATATCTAAAAAAGTAATATCAAAGTCTTCGTCAAGGCGGGTCATGACCTTAAAAAATACTCGATAGCGTCCTTCTCGAATCGGGAAAGATTTTTCACAATGAATATCCTTTGGGCTCGGCGTTTGATACATCTGCTCAAGTGTATCCATGAGCCGATCCACTGCATTTGCAAATTGCTCAACGGACAGCAGCGCAATTTCTGCGCTCTTCTCGATAGCAAGTACGGAATCAAAGAGATGTTGTTCTATTTTAGAACGAATTTCAACAAAGTGCGATGATTGAAAAAAATGAATGGCCATTATTTAGCTTTTTTAAACCTGCTGGTGCGATCTTCGCCCTTCGCAAGAGGAAGCGTCTTGCCATCGATAATCTCGCTCATGCCAAGAAGCCGCCTTTGAAGGGACTGAATTTCGTTTCGAAATCCCTCATAAACCTGCTCGGACATCAGAATGAAGCTCTGGCCATCACGTCGATTAATGCGAACTGGTTCGCTGACAGCGGCATCCATGTAATCTTTTAACTCTGATCGAAATTTTTTTGCATTGGCACTTTGCATACAATACCCTCTAAACCATAGAGTACTCTTAAGGGTACTCTTATGTCAAGATAAAATGTAGGCGTACAGGAAATCATGTTCCATCCACTTGCCAAAGATACCGTCATTGTCGGCTATAAGGCCCGAAGGCAGCTTGTACCCGGACATCTCCGCATTGCAAATTTGCTGTGTGATCCAGTGTCGATCCGGATTTAATGTCGCATTGAATGAATTTATCAACATTGATTATTGCGGCACTACAGGGGCTAATTCTCGTTCCAGTTGAGATCGCGGCCAAAACTTTCTTTTATGCGCATTAGGGCAAAAAGGCTGATGGCCATGCATACCATACCCACAGTTAAGGCACTCTGAACGACCCCGATATTTCCTTTTAGCCAAATAAAAAGAGTCGTCAAAAGTACAAGGCTGCCTCTCACAAAGTTTGGTACGGAGGTGGTTACGGTGGCTCTCAAGTTTGTGCCGAATTGCTCTGCAGCCACAGTGACAAACATCGCCCAGTAGCCGACAGAACATCCCAAGAGAAAACACAACCGATAGTAGTATTCAGGGGACTTGCCCCTGGAAAACAGAAATACACCGATAAATAACGCAGTCAACAGTTGAAAAAGTAATAACGCGCCTTTCCGTGAACGAAGCCATTGACTAATGAGCCCACTGGCAAGGTCTCCAACAACAAGCCCTGTGTAGGCCCAAAAAATACCGTCGCCCGCACTCACTGGGCCTGTGGCGCCAAGCTCCCGGCAGATTTCAGGTGAAAACGTAACGAGAATTCCGATCACAAACCACAGTGGTACGCCAATCAAGACGCAATCTAAATAACGTCCTAGACGTTCAAGGTTGGTTAGAATCATCATGACATCACCACGCCGAACATTTTTGTCCCCACGCATTTGATTGAACATGCCACTTTCTAACATTTTTAATCGCAACACAAGCAATGCCAGTCCTAAGGCCCCGCCAAGAAAATAAGAGAATTGCCAACTAAAGTTTTTGCCGATTGTTGCGGCCAGCAAAGCTCCAGAAACGCCGATGGCAGCGACCACAGAAGTGCCAAGGCCCCGATTTTCTTTAGACAGTTGCTCACTGACAAGTGTGATGGCTGCACCCAGCTCGCCCGCAAGGCCGATGCCTGCAATCAAACGAATCCACGCATAGGTGTCGACATCTGTGACAAAGCCGTTGGCAATATTTGCGAGCGAATACATGAGAATGGAGCCAAAAAGGACGGTGATCCGACCTAATTTATCACCAAGAATTCCCCAGAAAATTCCACCAATCAGCATCCCAGTCATTTGCATATTGATGAGTCGGACTCCCACACTCATCAAATCGGCTTCTAAAACGCCGAGGTCTTTGAGACTACTGACTCTTACAATGCTGAACAGGATTAGGTCGTAAATATCTACGAAATAACCGAGTCCCGCTACGAGCACAGTGATGTTAAAGACATCCCGTTTTAGAGCGGAGTTTTTTATGGTCATGATTCTTGAGCCCGATCAATTCTTAAAATGCTGAGTAAGGCATGCCTAACGCTTCAGCGACTGCTTTATGCGTTACTTTTCCAGCATGGGTGTTTAGGCCTTTGCGCATAGGTTCGCTTTGCTCAAGTGCTCGTGCCAACCCTTTATTTGCAAGGTCAATCGCATAACGCAGCGTCACATTCGTCAACGCATAGGTCGACGTCATCGGTACGTCGCCAGGAATATTGGTCACGCCATAATGAACGACACCCTCTACTTTATAAGTAGGTTCGTCATGGGTGGTAGGTTTAATGGTTTCGATACAACCACCTTGGTCAATGGCAACGTCGACGACGACAGAATCTGCTTCCATGGAGGCAATTTGTTTGCGGCTAACAAGCATTGGCGCTTTAGCGCCCGTAATAAGAACGGCACCAACCACAAGGTCGGCATCACGAACGGCGCTCGCAATATTTTCTGGATTAGACATGAGAGTCGATATGTTGTTTCCGAACACATCGTCCAAGTAAGCAAGGCGCGCCGTATTGGTGTCGAGCACTGTAACTCTTGCGCCTAGGCCAACGGCCATTTTTGCAGAATTGATACCCACGACACCACCACCGATAATAACCACGTTTCCGCGTTTAACTCCGGGTACGCCGCCAAGAAGTAGGCCCTTGCCGCCACAATGTTTTTGTAGACATTGTGCGCCAACTTGAACCGCCATTCGTCCTGCAACTTCAGACATCGGTGTTAGCAGGGGCAATGAGCCGTTCGCTAATTCGATCGTCTCGTAGGCGACCGCTGAAACTTTTCTTTTAACCAGCTCCTTGGTCAACTCTGGAAGGGCGGCAAGATGTAGGTAAGTGTAAAGAATGAGTCCGTCGCGCATCAGTCCATACTCAGCTTCGATGGGCTCCTTGACCTTCATAACCATGTCAGAACGGCCCCAAATGTCTTCTTTTGTGTCAACCATTTGTGCGCCAGCGGCCGTAAACTTTTCGTCGGGAATTCCTGCGCCAAGACCGGCACCTTTTTGAATTATTACCTTATGGCCAGCGGCTATCAGTTGAGCCACGCCTCCAGGGACTACACCAACACGATTTTCGCGGTTCTTAATTTCTTTTGGTACGCCAATAAGCATGATCGAGGTCCTTCCAAATGCGGAGTTTATTTATTGAATAACTTCAAGCACTCCTACGCTAGCAAAAGCCTAGGATGCGAGCAAGAATTGACGTCGGAGATTTATGGATTTATCCAAAGGTGTCCAAATTCTGTCGAGGAAAGAAACGATTGTTCGTTTAGTAGGCACTCTGCCAAGGCTTTATCAGCCTGATTCGTAGCCTCCAGGGTCGCTTGAGAGGAGAGGGGGCTCGTCAAGAGTGCCGTCAGATCAGGGGAAAGATCGTGTTTTGCTTGCTCCACCACGGATTCTCGGTTTGTTGACTGAGCGTTCAGATCTAGGCGCGCAGCACGCAATACCTTGCCATTAATTATGTGCTCGTAAATCGCATGGCCAAAAATAAAGTCTCGTTCTAATAAACGTTGGTCTGTCTTGGGGTCCGAATATTTTAGACGTATGACTCCACCCTCATCAAAAATCGTGAGGTGATCTTGAGTTCTCGTGCGGTTTTGTCCAGCCTTTAGGCCATTTGGCGATTCTTGGTGATGGCGCCGATTCAAGGCGGCCTTTGAAATTGGAAACATTATAAAACTGAGAGCATTAAGTAGGTCGTGAATATTTCTTTCACGCACCGGTATTTTACCTTGTGAAATCACTAAATCCAAATAGGTCGATAGTGATCCCATGCCTCTAGACTTAGCGCGGCGCGATACTTTTTCTTGGACCACGAATTCCCACGGAAAAAGTGTCGCGATGTTTTTAACAACACCATTCATGTCGCCAACGGTAGGCCAATCTCCGGTGCTAGTTAGCAGGGGGGTTAACCAAGGCAGGGTGCCCTCAAAGGCTGAATGATTCAAACATACATGACTTACTTTAGAGAAGGTCATTGGTTGATTAAGCACAATAACCTTCCCTAAAGCAACGCTCGAAACGGCCGCGGATATTAAACAGAATTCAAATTAGGCTTGGGCACAGGCGTCAGCGCACTCTTTGCACGCATTCATACAAGCTTTACAGATGTCCATGGTTTTGCTGTGGGGCTCGCACTTCGTCATACAACTTTTGCAGATGTCGCCACAAACTTTGGCCATAGCTTTTAGGTGAGGAGAATTGCTCGCTGCAAGATGCTGTAGTGCTTCGCAGGCCGCAAGCATGTCAGAAACAGACGCAGCACATTCGGCCATGGCATTACTGCCCTGAGCCAGTGATTTCTGGCAGTGTGCAAGGCACTTCAAGCCAACAGCAATACACTTTGAAGTTGTTTCACCGATCTTGTCGCTAGACGTTGCCGCATAGGCTGTGGACTCAAAAAAAGAGCTTGCTCCAGCAAGGGCTGCAACGCTGAAACCGCCAATAGATTTTTTGATGATGTCTCGTCGATTCATAATTTACTCCCGTAGTTGTGCAATAGATTAAAACTAGAATTTATTCCAGAATAATACCACGACCCAGAAACATTACTAGAGCCTGTTCGGCGTTCCCTGACTCTGCGTTGCTTGTCGCCGGAAAATGCTCATTTACCGGAAGTAAACTCCGCTTTTCCGACTCCTCGCGCCTTGATTCATAGAGCGCCTAACAGGCTCTATGTAGGATACGCCTGGTGAGCTAGATGGCCGTCTAATTTTGCGGTTGCCGAGCCCTTGGAAGACTACAATTTTATGATCAGTTTAACGTCACGGATTAAATGGTTTACATTTGAATTAATTCAATTTACAATTAATGCAGTGGGTTATAAAAGTCTTGAGTAGTTCAGGGCTCTACTGTTAAAAATTTATTTGATGAGGTCATTATGATTTGTTCAACTCGAAGAGTCCTTGCCGTTGCTGTTGTATCGATGTTGGGATTTGTAACATCTTGCGCAGACAAAAAAGCAGAAGAAGTGGTTGCTCCTCCTGCTGCAGTGGAAGCTCCAGTTGCACCTGCCGCTGAAGTCATTCCAGAAGCTCCCCCAGCTGCAGCTCCAGAAAAAGCAGTAAAAGCGTCCAAAAAAGCTAAAAAAGCTGTTAAGAAATAATTTCTGAATAGCATTCGTTTCGAATACATCAATGAGAAGAGAGGTCACAGACGTCTCTTCTCATTTTTATTTGGCTCATTGTCCCTACTGTTTTTGGAGGAGGAGAGATCCCCAAGTCAGCCCTGCACCAACGACCGCAACAACGATATAATCACCTGTTTTATAACGGTCCCAATTCTGAGATAGCACGCTAGGGGCGCCAGCGGCTCCCTGATTTCCTAGATCCGTGACGTTATAAAGGTGGCGACTACTGGGCACTCCCATTTTTTCCATGGCAGATGTGAGCATTCGATAATTGGCTTGGTGCCCAATGAACCAATGGGCATCGGATGTTTTGAGTTGATTACGGATAAGGATGTCTTGCGCAGCGGCAATCGTTTTGGTGATGGCAAACTTCTGGACCTGGGCGCCATTTTGATGGAAGAATTTTCCGTCGGGAAGGTGAATGTGCTCCCAGCCACTAGGAGACGATTCGACAAGACTATCGATTAGTTTTAGAGAGCCTGGACGGTTTTTAGAGCTCACTAGTGCTGCGATGGCCCCATCTCCAAATAGAATGGAATTGCGGCGATCACTATAATCTATTCTGGTGGTATATCGCTCGGCACAAAAAATGGCGCCCTCTTTCGTCATGCCGCTGGCCACAAGCCCACGCATGACATGACACTGAACCACAAAGGTACTACATGCTGAGTTTACGTCAAACGCCCTAACTTGCTCCAGCCCTATTCGGTTGGAGATGACGCAGCCATTCGACGGTATATCGTCGTCAGGTATCGAGGTGCCTCCGATGACGGTGTCGATCGGGTCCTTTACGTCAGTGGACCTTGCCTTTGCTACCTGCCAGGATTTTTCACACATACTAGCAATAGACTCGATCGCTCCGGCCGCTTTGAGTTGTTCTCGGGTGGTACGCCCATGTCGGAGATCCATGACTTGCTCTTGAGTCAATACAGATCGGCGAGTCTCGATCCCTACACGATCCTTGATCCAACCAGCTGAGGATTCAATGTCGAGCCGATCGAAAAAACTATTATCCAATATGTTTTCGGGGAAATAATGCCCCATACTATAAATATACATCGTCACAGCCTCGATACTTGTTAGTTGGTAAACATTCCGCCGTTAACATGAATGGTGCTACCAGTAATATACTGGGCATTGTCACTAGCGAGAAATGTGACCGCAGCGGCGACGTCTTCTGGAGTGCCTAGTCTCTTTAACGGAATTTTAGCGAGTATACCTTCTTTGGCAGCCTCAGGCAGAGCATCGGTCATGTCTGTTTTTATGAAGCCTGGAGCCACACAATTGCACAAGATGCCAAACGATCCGAGCTCCTGCGCAATGCTTTTAGTGAACGCCGTGATGGCACCCTTGGTGCTTGCATACATTGATTGCCCAGGGTTTCCAGTATACCCGACAACCGAAGCAATATTGATGATTCGTCCTGATTTGGCTCGCATCATGCCTTTTGAAACAAATTTACTTAACAGAAAAACTGGTTTTAAGTTTGTGTTGAGGAGTGAGTCGAAATCCTCTGGTTTTGCGAATGGCAATATCTGGTCGATCGAAATTCCTGCATTATTTACTAGGACGGCAATGGGTCCCATTTCGGCGACGATCGTTTTTATGAGTGCTTGGCAGGCTGTAGCGTCTGCTAAATCGGCTTTGAAGGAGCGTGCTCCGGGAATTTTTTCGCATACGGCAAGGGCCTTATCTTCCGAACCCCGATAGTGAACCGCAACTTTGAATCCAGCTTGACCTAAAGCTAATGCACACGCAGCTCCAATACCTCTGCTGGCACCAGTTACCAAGGCAACTTTGGGGGATGAATTTACTAGCGAAGATTCGAGGCCTTGGCTCATACGGTCTCCTAAGAGAATTGATGATCATTTGAGGCAAAGAATACCACTCAACCGGCCTTGCAACTAACCTTTTTTGATAAAATCTATGAGGCGTGATTTCTTGAGACCTGAGTTGTGATCTGTTGGGCCTCTCGAATTTTGAAGGCCCACTGGACGACCGACGCCGTTGTGCGCCAAATGCCTAAAATATCATTACTTGCATCTGGATGAAAGCCTTCGTGTGCGGCACGATTTCGGAAGTCTTGAAATATATGCAGCTCTTTGCAGAATTCGGCAAGATCCTGATCATTTTTTGAGCCTACGCTAAAAGTGTTTGCAAGTCCGTGTTTGCACTCTTGACGACCAAAAACAAGAAAATACAAGCCAAAAGCTTTAAGGCCATCGAGGGTAAAGCGTCGTCCCGGCTGAAACATACAAATGGCGCGTAAAGTTTTACGCATTTTAAATTTGGAGAAAAAGGGAATCGTCTTAACGACTGGGAGAGCAGCGATATAGGATTCAAAATCATCCATTTGCCGTTCGATTGGTCGAGCATAACCGATGACGTCGAGTTTTCTCTGAATGCCCCCAGAGTTTAGGGATTGGCTTACGGCAGATTCGAAGAATTCGCGATAAAGAAGCTCCATGGCCTTGTACTGCATGTCGATAAGCGGCGACAAGTCTATGGAATTAGCATGTGGGCTATCGGTAACCGTTCGATTGAAAAAAAGTGCCGTACGCAGTGCTCGTTTAACTTCACTTGATAGTTCTTTGTAGTGTGGGATCATTCCCTTTAGCTCCACATCGAGACTTCCTTCGGCGCCTGTCGGTGCCGCAAGTGGACTAATTTTTGATTCAGGTTTATGGCCTGTGGCTGAAACGGAAATCGAAGTGACCAAATTCGACAATTCATCTCTCACTTGATAAATGGGATGATTAACGTCTGGCGGAAGAATGAGATCATGCAGTGCACTTGAGAGCTCTGTTTGGAGACGGCTCAAATCTTTATTAGGAAGAATCCCAACAATTTCTTGTTGCACAGCTATGGTGGCATTTGGACGAGTTAACATGGCAATTAACTCTAGCAGACTGCGTGGAGTATTTATTTTTCCAAGGGCACGAGTGATTGCACAGAGCTCAAACTCGTCATTTCCTCGAATATAATCGAGAAGTTTGAGGACACCATCGTCGCGTCCAGTCATGCGTCCAATAACGTCAATATAGGCCAGAGAAACCAATCCCTTATACTTTCTTACCGAGGTACTTAAGGTGTCTAGATTCGCGTCCTTAGGACTCCGAACCGCTGCTGCTATCTCAGACCATACTCCGTCGACGGACGTTTCCACATTTTTGGGGTCCGAGATGGCGTTGAAGTAGGACCTAATGGGATGAGTCAGAGGTGCGGTGACGCTTCCACCGTCGACTAAAAAATCAGCCGGTGATTTGATCTTATCCGTAGCGATGCCAAGCTTGCCGTCACAAGCCAACTTGCGAGCTGCGGCGAGTTCCGAAAAAATTCCATTATTATAAGAGTCTGAGAAACGGAAATTCAAAACCTGTGATGGGTCATCGGTTCCGCTGCTGCCGGCTGTCGCTGATTGAGGGCAAAAATGCGAAGCCTGCGCAAGCGGCAAACTTCCGATGAGTGTTGCCGCCCAGGTGTTGTGGCAGACCGCGGTCTCTGCCGCTAGAATAATGGTCTGGGTCCCAAAGCCTGAGATGAGGTCCGAGTCATTACACGGAGTTTTCAAAATGCTCTGGCAAATGAGGACTGGCCCCTCACCTCGGGACCAAAGAGCTGGAAGTTTTGAAGAAAATTGAACCGCCCGATCTCCCTTCGCGACGGTTTTTTCTAACTTAGAAAACGTGGATGCTCGTTCCGAATGCGCCTCTAGAATTTGATGGGCTGCAGCGGTCCAAATAGTTTTGGGAGCGTCGGAGAGAAATTTAACGAGGTCTTTTTCTGCATGACAACATAGCCAGCAAATGGCTGGCAACAATGCCTTACTATCTGGGTGCTGAATATGCCGGTTGGTTTCAAGAATCGACTTTGCCACTTTGATCAATCGTTCGGATTTTAGATCATATTGCAGGCACCTTTCAATTAATAATGCGTGGAAGGCTATGGAAAGATCCTCCCATTTTTCACTGTTAAGAATGGATTTTGTGATTTCATAGCCGTGGCTACCGCTACCAATGCTCAAAATTGTATAAAGAATTCGTTGGGGGCGGCTGCTGATCTGAGTAATGGGAAGCAGTCGATGCCAAAGAATACAATCAGTAAGTCTCGCCCACGCCCGCAGTGCCAAATCCGCAACATTTTGATCCCAGCTCAGAAGATTATTCATGACCCAAAGTTCGAACTCAGGCTTTGAACGTGTCGAGCAGATTTGGAAGGCGCCACTAATTTCGGGTAAGGGAGCTCCCATCTCAATGAGCCCCTTAACGAATTGGGCATCCATGGTGGATCCAGATTTAAGCCACTTATCGAGAATGGCTACCCGGTTGCTGACGCCATCTGTTGTTAGATAGTTGTCCAATTCTCGGTCGCTGAGGGCGCATTTATTTTTGGTCTCTTTATTATTGTTGGCCATATAAATGCCTTTCGAAATAAGTAGAGTTTGCCGCTAATGGCTGACTCCATGGTATTATAGTCTTGGTTCTTTTTTGCTATCGGTCGATTTTCGAGGTGTCACAACATGTGGAAATTTAAATTCATCAAAACGGCCTTCATTAGTCCTATATTATTGCAGGGTTCCATCGCACTCGCAAATTCCCGATTGCCGATTGAGCTTCAAAATCCAGATGAACTTCATGCGGCGATTACTATCGAGCGAGGGCTTTCAGGTGTATCTGTAAGCGACGACCACACGTTTGTTTTTTCAGGTGACTCTTCTGATATGGTGGAGTTGACATTTGATCTGGATGGAAAGACTCGTGACGAGAAGTTTGGGCGCCTGACCGAGCAAAAACGGATTCCGTTGCTTAACGCCAAATTCCCAGGGAAATGGCGCGGAATTTTTACAATTGGCGAAAGACTAGTCGCATGGGACGCTTCGATGCTTCAATTGCTTGTGCTGAATGAAATTACTTTTAAAACAATTTTGAGTTCCACTGTGCCAACGGACCTCTTGCGTCCAGCTGCCGATCGTGGAGGCGAGCCTACAAAATTGGAGATAGAGGTTGAGCGGAACAAATTTAAGGCGGCAAGTCGCAAAGTATTTGGATTGAAATATACTGGCATCGCAGAAATTCCCAGAAGCTGGGAAAAGGGCACAGGCATAAATTTTGCGGTTGCCTCTAAAGTGCCAGGATATCCTCTGATGCTCCTAAACTGTAGTTCCGACGCACCCGGCACGTGCATGATGACGCGGCACTGTTTTTTAGAAGGGGGGCCGAAAATTTCTGCGGAACATGTCGCCGGCGTTGGAGTCATGGCTGAAGCGAAGGAAATTTTAATTGCCAACAATAAGCTCAATCAAATAGATGTTTACAAATTTAATTCCTGCTTTGATGTCGTCTGGCAAAGGAGCATAGAATTGCCCTCAAGGCTTCCAAAGATGTCAAATTTTAGCATTGACGACCATCAGAGGCTTTGGGTGGTCACACCCATTCCTGATTCTACAACAGATTCAAATCTTTTTTACTGGGAGAAAGAGATTTGGTTTAAGGGGCAGAAATAGAAGCCAGCTTATTTGTGTTCAGAAATTTCTGGTTTTTTGACGTCAGCAGCTATTTCAGGTTTTTGCTGATCATTGGAATTGATGGCTTTCTTAAATTCCCGAATGGCCTCACCCATGCCCTTAGCCAATTCTGGCAACCGACGTGGTCCAAACAACAGCATAACTACGAACAACACGATGACCCAGTGCACAATTGACATGCTACCCATATAAAGCTCCTTTTTAAATCACTTAGATACCTGAAGATATTAGCCATAATCACGAGTAAACTGCAACCCTGATTTGGTTTGATTAATCCGGCCAGTTATGAAGAATTCCACGCATCTCCCGATTGATTTCGGACATGTGTTTTTGCACATCAGGGTCCGCAGGGTCGACTTTTGACGGGAAATAGGTTTGAACATCTTGATTTAGGCGAAGCATTTTTGTTTGCCAAATATTCTCTGATTCTAAGGACAGATCCACACAATAGTAGTCTTTAATAAGATCTGGACGAATAAAATCCTGAATACTCTTCACCTTATGGTCTCGGAATACGCGCCGCCCGCTGGCATCACGAGTGAATCCACGAACAACGTAATCAATAACGACGACATCGTTATCAAAATTTTCCATCATATAATTTAGGGCGCGAAGCGGTGTGATGTCTCCACAGGTGGCGATATCGATATCAATGCGGAACGAGCAAATGGTTCCTCCGCCATGAAAATCAGGGTAGGTGTGTGCGCAAATGTGACTTTTATCAAGGTGCATGGCTTTAAATGCAGGGGTGTCTGGGCTCGTTCCACTACCAGCAATATCGCTCATCAGAACCATGGAGCTTGCGCCCCAGGGCTCATAATTTTGGTCGCTGACCGCAAGCACCTTAGCTTCAATAATCCCACAGATTCCTTTTAGAATCGATGTTACGCGCTCGGCATTATATTTCTCTTGAATATATTTAACATAGGAAAGTCGCTCAGTTTCATTACGTGCTACGCAAAAGTCATAAAGATTAAAGCTCAGAGCTTTAGTTAGGTTATTAAAGCCAACTAATTTAAAATCACCATAAGGTTCAACGCGTTTCATAGTGTCTGCTCCAAGGGGTAGTCCTATTTAAAGTGTAAACGTGCACGTCGGACTAATGCGCGTGTATATATCACATAGAATCTTTAAAATCATCAAAAATTAACCAATTCAGACCTAATCCGTCTAGAATTTAGAGCCGACGTTAAAGTGGATCTCACCGCGCCTCCAGAGAGGAATATTTTGATCTGACCTAGGAAAACAATAGCTTGGGCTGACCTCGCAGAGCCTTGTTTTGGGCTCGTGCCAAGGAATACCGTAGGCTAAATTGATTGAGCCAATCGGAGTCAAAAAATTGATTGCACTTCCAACCGACGAATAGTTACGATCCCATATAATCTTGGGATCCGACGCGACATCTGACAGCTCATACCCCAGATTATCCTCAATACTTCGATCTGGGGTGCCAGGGCAGCCCGTCGGGTTTGCCACAGGCACGGTTGCGGCGAAGGCTTCTTTAAATTTCAGCATTTCAATCCGACTGAAGCTCGCAGTCCCAGAATCGACAAATAACGTGCCCGCAAACTCTGGACTAAATCGGTACCTCGATTCAGCCTTCAAAAGTAGGCGGCGCGTACCCCCCGTAGGCGAGGCTGAAAACCCACAGTCCCAAATACCCGTAGACGTCAGAGTGGGGCGGCGAACAACAGGGCCTAAGCTTCGTTCGCGAAATCCTCTGATGGAATCTGCTCCACCGGCAGACAATCTTTCGCTGGACGGAAGTACGTCTGCCTTTGATTGGCCGAGGCGTTCGACATCCTCAAAACTGGCGAAGTTTACTCCGAACGCAAACACCCAATCTTTCATGGGGGAAATATAATGATTATTGGTAAAGTCCCAGCGAAAATAGCGTACATCGCCACCAAAATTATAACGCGCCCAAGCTAACTCGGAGCCGAGAGTATACCCACTGCTGGTCCAAACTGGGTCGTTTCTTTTATCAATAAAAAAGCGAAGTCCTACTCGACCAACCGCAAAGGTGTCTGCTAGAAATGCGTCAACATCCTCTTTCGAGCCCTCTTCAGCACTTAATTTTTTGGCGTAAAACAACGAGAGTTTAGATCCGGGAATCACAGACTTCAATTTGTGCGAAAGCTCTAGCTCACCACTTTTCGTCAACGACCAAGCGTATTCAGTTGCACGAGCAGACTGCCCAAGTGAAATGGTACCGTCGAGCGGGGAATCGAGTACATACGGCTCTAGGTATCCTGCAGAAATTGAGCGGCCTATTAGGGTTTTGGGGCCGATCGCTTTTTGATTTATCTCTTCGTCGAAGCTCGCCCTTCCAAACAACTGCCGACCTGTGCCGGCGATATTTGTAAGTGCGCTTTCAATGCTGTACCTAAAACCAAAGTATGAACTCCAGCCTGGACCAAAGCTAACGGTCCTTGAGGGGCCTTCAGTTACTTGAATGAGAAGGTCGACAATAGGAGACTGTTTGAACGCAATGTCGGGATCTAGGGGCGTAATAATTGCGGAACTAAATACCCCAATTTTAAGTAGGGCAAGGCGCGATAGAGAAACTAGTTCAGGATCGTACCAGTCGCCCGTGTCAAAATACAGCTCTCTCATCACAACTTTGGGGTCTGTTTTTATTAGGCCGGTGATAAATACATCGCCAAATCGAACACGAGGACCTTCATTTAACCGGATGACTACCATAGTTTCTAGTTGTCCATTAACATGATTTAAGGCGTTCACCTCGCCTAAAACGGTGGTATAGAAATACCCTTTGAGTGCGTAAAAGCTGCGAATTCTCTGCTGTAGTTCAAGAATTTCACTTCGGTCCAAAGGCGCGCCTTCTGACCATGTGACCAATTCCGAAATATCCGAAAGGGGGATGGCTGAATTTCCTACGATTTTTACGCTGTGGAAAACTCGGCGCTCGCCCTCTTGAATAGTTATGACCACGGCCACGCGGGAGTTTTGTCCATTATTGCCCTGACTCTCTACCTGCCGATCAACGACCTTTACGTCCCAGAATCCTTTATTTACATAATTAATACGTATTCTTTCAACTCCAGCGGCAAGTGCGTCAGGATTAAAAATAACCAGTGAAAGTTGGTCGTCGCCTTGGGACGGCCGTTCAATTTCAAGGAGAGAAAGAATTTCCGAAGTGGAAAATGCAACATTACCCTCAATCTGCAATCGAGCAATGGTGGTGTTCTCACCAAGTAACACGGAAAAGGTATAAACAATTGTGCCGACATCCCCATGGGGTGTCTCGGTACTTGAAATTTGTGGGTTGCCAAACCCTCTCATTTTGAGCTGCCTAGTCAGCTCAAAATTGACCGAGTCGGGACTAAGTATCGCAGGATCGAAGGCTTGCATATCGGTGTTAGAAAATACCGACGATAAGCTTCTACCTGTGGCTTGATTCACGAACTCATAAATAACTTTCGGTCCGAAATCTCCCTTGACCACAATCATGGCATTACTTGAGCGTCCCACAAACTCAAAGCCACTGAATACCAAGTTTGCGTTAATATAGCCGGCATTCCGTGCTTTGATTTCAGTTTCCGAAACGGCTTTAGCGGCATCTGCGTCCGTACAAAGGTCTCCTGGCGCAAGAAATTGATCGATGGCTATTGGGGGAGGTTCTTGCCATTTATATCCCTTTACAATGCATGGATCGCCGATGTCGAGTTTAAAGGTGTATTCCATGCCATCTTCGGACATTTTTGATGAACGACTTACTTTCGAAAACGAATACCCAAGTCGTTGGAGGCGGACTTCGACATCATGAGAAACTCTGCTTAGTAGTTCGTCAGAATGCACCTGTCCAATATATGGAGCAACGGTGCTTCGCAAATCATTTAGTAAAACGATCGGGGCGAGCTGAAAGTTGATTTGCCTAATGGCCACTCCCTTGGTTCCGCGAACTTGCCAGCCGCCATTGGATGGCTCGATCCACAGCTTTGAATAAGCATGCCTAAGCGCCAGGGAGGTTAAAATCACTTCAAAGTCGTTCTGACTTTCAGCATTTGGTGATCTTTTATGAAGGCGGATATTTTCTGCAGGAGAAATTCCTAGATCTTCCGAAATAGTCCAATTTGTAGGCTGTTCCTCAGAAAGAGCTAGTGCAGTGCTACCTATTAAGAGACTAAATAACTGGAAAAGTAGGCAAAAAACGGCACCAGAAATTCTAGTCCCCGTTCTATTGAAACGAAAATTTAAATTTGAGGTCAACGCCCGTGTCCGCTGGAGCGCCACTAGTTTTGCTTGAAGTGCCGTTTTTTTCATTGATACTTTCAATACCGCCTGTAAGTGAAATGCTATCATGAAGGCTATATTCTGACGATACTTTTACCGTGGAGGGATCCCACTTAAGTATGACATCAAAGTCCTCAGTAATATTTAATGGCAAATTGAAGCGAGCGATGGGAGTGCCTTCAGAATCGGCATATGTATCAATATAGACCTGCTTGATCACATTTTGTCCCGACAAGTCGAATATTTTTTGTACGGTGTCCTCAACTTGCCCTGCAAGCAGGTTCAGAGCCTCAGCCGCAGCGGCCGACTCAGAATTATTTTGCGAGCCACCCTCTGATAGAGAGCCGCGACTGAGGAGGCCAATAATTTCCATTTTTGATATGGGAGCGCCGTTGGGGCGGTTCGCAGGATCGACCGTGAAATCAATTTTTGGCGCACTCGCCCGTCCCGTAATTCCGATAGAAACCCTGTAGGAAGAAACATCACTAACGGCGGAAATATCTAGGGCGGGGTCAGCCACAATTGGGTCATCAAAGTTTATTAAGCCTCTGTCAATTTCAAAATGTCGCTTATAAAAGAAGCGTCCTTTCGAAACGTCGATTAGACCCAAGATGCTGGGTGATATGTCAGTTCCTCCGATGTGTAAGTCGCTCGACAATTGCGCTTGTCCGGTTCGGCTGCTGAAGCCAATCGATTTGTCTGCAACGACACCGATATCAAGATTTAAAGATGGTAAAATCGAATCAACTGAATCAGAGGCTGATTTTGACCTCAAACTTTCAAAGATCGCCTCTCGAATATCGACATCTCGGTTTGAGCGGGCTTTTCGTATCGTGATGCGTCCTCCCGCATTCCAAGGTTGTCCACTGCCTGTAATTTTGACTTGGCCATCAATACTCGTATCAAAGTATTTTATAATAGGAAAAGGATAGAGAAATGATGCATTGTCGAGATTAATCGTCATGTCGGACTCGTCACCCAAGCCCGGACGAGCTAAAAATCCTGTCATTGAAATTGTGCCGTTCCCTTTTTGTGCACTAATTTTATTAAAAGTTACGCCGTTTGAATTAATTTTAGCATCTAACAAAATGTTTTGAAAAGACGGCCTAAAGCGGCTGAAGCCGAGGGCAAGATCAGCAGGTAACCCATTTACTTCTTGGTTTTTGACAGAAATATCGATGGTTGGCTCCGACGTTGAGCCAGAGATGCCTCCGCTAGCTATGAGAGTCCCATTTGCGGTTTCGACATCGGCATCGAATAGCCGAAAGGTGGCCACATCAATTTTTCCATTTACGGTAATGCCAAGGTTTGAAGGGGGGTGGTGATTCTTCAATCCAATCTGAAGCTCTCCCAAGCTACTGGTGACAGTCATTGGCTGGCCTCCCTCCAATACCCAGTTTGAGCCATTAAACATAATCTTAGATGAATGGGCGGTACGGAAATCTAGGCGCTGTGAATTTTTTGTCGCTGTTGGATTAAAGCGTAAGCGAAGGTCCTTAAGAAATAATTCGCCGGTGCTTTCCCACCAATTATCCAGCGTACCTTGGAGGCTCCAAGTAGCTGTCAAATAGGCAAAATTTCTTGCGTCCAATGCCATTGCTGCAGGCATCCATGGCCTAAAATCGGCATTTTTTGCGGTGATATACCAACTAAATGGAGTCTTCGGCTTGCCAAAATCAAGATTTACCCGAGCCTTAACTGCGTTGCCGCCCTGCTCCGCCATGATGTCCAGTTTCGAGCCGTCGACGAGAAGTGTTCCTGCTACATCGCTTAGTGGCGCCCCCAATAATTTTGAATTCGCTAGGACATATTTGGCACTTCCTGTTTGCTTGCCAAGAGTTCCCGCAAATTTTGCGGACCCTGAGATATCTGTCGAAATGCCGTAGTTTGCAGCAAGAAGGCCAAGAACAGGAATCAAGCGAACATAGTCTCCGGAATTTGGGATAGCTTCAATATTTGCAGTCATCTCAAGCAAATCGCTTTCCGAGAAGCCTAGGCCTCCCATAAACGTTGAACTGTTTTGAGTTTTGTCCCAGGTGTGCTTTGCGGTGACTTGAATGTTACTGCCGCCAGCATGCACCGCCAAGCCTTCGGTTGTGTACCCATTATTGTTGCCCTTAATCGTGCCTTTAATGGCTTGTGCGAAAGAGTAGTCGCGATCTCGGGCCGCCTGAATATCTAGGTTGACGTCTCCTTGCCAACGCAAAGGACTCATAAGAGGACCACGCATTTTTGCATCAATGTGTTTTGCCAGAAATTCAACACTATACCGGTCATCAGTGATATTGCGGATGGCCTCGCCAACAACTCCATGGTCAACATTCTCTGCGGCCATAGAAAAATCGATGTCAAGGGCGTCGTTCATAAGGAGGCTACCTTGATTGCTTATGATGCGGCCACCGTTGTGAGTTTTAATATTGATTTTGTCCCAAGTCACTTTTTCATCGGCGATTTGCATGTTTAGATTTAATGACCCTAGGTGTGTAGACCCGATGATCAGATCATCAAGCTTTGTCTCAAAATCCACCTTTACTGCATTGTATGGGCCGTGAATCACTGTTTTCATCGTACCCACACCTTCAAGGCTTGCTTGGGAAAAATAGGTCAGAGGTGCAGGATTAAATGTGTCAGAGGTCATAGTAAGATTGATTCCGCGCTTGGAGTCGAAGGCTGAAAATCCAGTTATTCCTAGTGAAAATTTTCCCGGGCGTGTGTCTTTACCTTCGATCCGGCAAATCCCTGAGCCGTTCCTAAAGGTCAAAGCGTCGGAATCAACCCGCAGATCAAAATCAAGGTCGCACTGTGGAGACTCTTTGTGGCGGGTATGGTCATAATCGACGGAGGGCGTCGAAAAATTGGTCAATGCTGACGCGGAGGCGACGACCATTCGAAAGGGATCGCCAATGCCGGAAATTTTTAACAGTGGGCTAGTTAGATCGAAATTTATCACATCGAAATCGACGTTAAAAATGCCAAGCAAATCCCTCATAGGCAGTGCGGTAGGTACTAGGCTGAAATCATAGGTGACCGCTTTGTCAAACATAATATAGCCGCTTCCTGCTGCAAGGGATTGGTCTGACATTTTTATCTTTGTGTTTTTAAATTCGATTTTGTCCAGATCAATTTTAAGGTCAGATTCGGTTTCATATAATCTAAAATCATAAAACCGAGAATCTGTACTTTTGATTTTAGCATTCGTAGAAAATGACAAAGGTGCCTTCGTGGTTATTGGAATGATGAGGGTGCTGGAGGCTTGGCCAGAGATCGGGCCTCGACAGCCAGGAATATCCAAGAAGGATCCAGCTAAACTCATGTCAGCTTGGAAGATATCTAAAATAACGGACAAATTCAGTGTTGATATTGTTTTGCTGTCTTTCGCAAGAATTAATTCGGCCACCGTTGATCCAGAAAAATTCAGTCTTGACGAATTCAATTCAAATTTTCTAGCTTTAAATAAATTGTCATTCATCTCCCCTCGCATTTTTAAAGCGCCATTTTCGACATAAGATCCGATCGAGTCCGTTACCGTTGCTTGAGCGATACTGAGGTCAATGGTGAACGATTTCCAATCGTGAATTTGAATGTCCAAATTCAAACCCTCGGTCGCGATGCTGGTTATCTCCTGAGGATCTTGATTTGTGTTGATTGAAACGCCGGAAAATTTGGCGTTGATTGAGCTATTTGAAATCTTAAGCGAAGTAATAGGCGGAGGAATTGGCGGAGGCCAGCTAGGTAGGTTTTTTGAGGGAGTGCTCGGATGAGTGTTCAGGGCCTCAAGCGCCGTGAGGAATTCTGGCGGGGGAGGCCAAGTAAGATTTAAATCCTTTAGCTCTAAGTCACCCCATTGCGGGCGCGCCATGAACATTGACCACAGGGAAACCTTAAATTCAACCGTGGACACGGTCAGAAAATCTAAGTCTGGACCAGTTTTTGATTGCGAAATTACTTTTGCGCCATAAATGATAACGCTAGGAGGAAATAGCGCAATGCGCATGCTTTGATATTCAGCATGAACCGGCAGTTTTTTTAGGAAATTCTCGTTTAAGTAATAATTTGCAAGGCTGTGAGTGTAGGGATTATCGATTAAAAAATTCCCAACAAAAATCATCACAATTAGGGCAATTGTTGAAATAACAAATTTGTTGCTTTTTAATTTCATTCAATCGCTGCGTCCCACTATGTCTTACTTGGTGCTAGAAGATCCTCTATTCGGGATGTTTTTGCGGAATCAGATTTTGACTCTTTCTTAATGCTGCTGGATTTTTTGTTCGGGCTGCCATTCGACACCGAAAATGACTCTGCCGTCGCCGATTTTTCAATTGCTGGTAAGGTGTGGCCAAGATGTGCAGAGAAAATTTTCAGTGCCATCGTCGGAGAGCCTTGTGCGGCCTTAGCAAGCTCACTTCGGCTACTAGCGGTGAAGCCGTCGACGGTGTAGCCCATTTGGTTTAATTTGTTTGCAATGAATTCGTAGATTTGATCTTGGGAAAAATGGGGTAATTCCTTCTTATAAATCATTCTCGAGGCTGTGCCCCCATCAGAGGAAAGGACAGCAGCCTTCGCCTCGGTCGAGCAAATGAGGATAGACAATTTTAGCGCGCATGAGTCTGCAAGGTTTAACATGGCCGCAACATCGCCCGCCAAATGACCATCGAGAATAGCCTCGCCCGAATCAATGCAAAGCAAGATTGGGCGCGAGGATTCTGAAAGTGCAGCCAGCTGCTTTTGAGCGGAACCGGGTTCACGTGCGGAGCTTGATAGCCACGGCAGAAGTGCCTCTAGTAGCCATCCCGAACCTGTGGTTGGCGACGCGGGGACAATAAGGACTGTATCCATCGATGAGCGGGTGTTTTCCTGCAGCATTTGAAGAAAAGTGGTTTTGCCTGCTCCATTGCGGGCATAGACACACATTAACGCATTTGCGGAATTTGCAAGACTGAGGACATCATTAATCATCTGATTCCATTGCGGCAAATGCATTTCTTTTCCGATAGCGGTGCGTGCAAATAATTTGCCAATGATGGAGATGTCAGTAGTGGCACTAGTCATGAGGCACTTTTTCTTAGTGGCGGAGCTTTTGACTTGTTAGGAAGCATTTTTGCATTGTTCACTGCTGGAAGGGGGGTAAGAGGAGGGGCGACCGTGGAACCTGATGCCAATTGCCATTGATCGGCTACTCTGCGAACAAGTGTGGGGCTAACGCCTATACCCGCAAGATCGTTTTGCCGGCCGTTGGCCAATACTAACCTAGCGAGGAAATTGGTTGTCTCGTCGTTTCCTGGGTTAGACTTGTTCCACTCTGACATAGCATTCAGAGCGTCATCATATTGAGTTGCGGCAAGGCTAGC
This sequence comes from Bdellovibrio sp. ZAP7, assembly GCA_945900755.1. GTDB lineage: Bacteria > Bdellovibrionota_B > Oligoflexia > Oligoflexales > RGVZ01 > CAMDKS01. The sequence goes on along the minus strand of CAMDKS010000009.1, from coordinate 67,673 downwards.
TCCGACAATATCTAAATTAATGAGAGTGGAACTAGGTGCATAGCTCTTCAATTTCTTTAGAAAAAGTAAGGCTTGTAGAGGCATTTTTGCGTCCATATAAAACCAAGCGCAATTAGCCAGTATAGCAGAGTTTTTGGGATTCTTCTTTAGCAAGCTGATAAGCATAGATTCGGCCTGGGAATACTCTCCTTTGCGGATATGTAGCTGTACAAGCACTGCAGCTGCAAGGTCAGACGTCTCTGGAGCTAGAAGTAGCTGTTTCAAAACAGCAATCTTGCTGTCGGAATTTTCCTCGGTAAGTCCAAAAACACAATGCTGCAATGCGCGTAACGCTGGTGGTTGCCAAGATTGAATCATTTTTCTAAATAGAGGGGCAAAGGCGCTCGTAGTTATTGGCTTGGCGATTACTTGCGCCATATACATTTTTGAGTATTGCTCGCGTTCAATCGCGCTGACGTCTCCAAGGACAAACAGCGTTGGTGTCACGATTGCTCGGAGGTCTCTGCGAAGAATCCTCATAGACTCGATAGCTGGCTTTGCGCTGGAATCCAATATGATTAGAGCAGAAGCGTTATATTCATGAAGGAAGTTTACGGCAGATTCCGCATCACATGGCGGCATGTCGATGGCCCAGTCATGGGCCTTGACCAAGTTTTTGAGAATCAAATACAAATTTGATTCTGCGCCAACGACAAGCGCCGTTTTCCGCAATATCTTTGATTGTTTAGGTGAAACACTCATGATGCTCTTTCGCATGCAGAAATAAACAAAAAATTTTCTGATTACATAATTAGTATAGCGCTTTCTGGGGCCATTTGTAAAAGGAGGCGAGCCTAACATATTGGTGCCAATTTATTGACACGTGTTTATTTTGTACTTATTTTAAGAATACAGGAATTACCCAAAATTTACGGGGCTTTGAGTGTGAAGGAGATCATCAGCAACACGCAAAACCGCGCTGCCGGCGATCTTTTTGTTCCAAATTTAGAGAAATCGTCAAAATTATGTAACGGATAAAGTTAGCAAATTGATACGTAAACCGTTATTATTGAAGGTAAGAGCGTTCAATAAGTGGCATTCTATAATTGCGCATTGAAACATTAGCAGGCGATCAACTCATTGGAGGGTTAAACATGCGATCCAAAAAAAACACAATAATTTTTGCGTATACTTTGGCTGTTTTGTCTACGTCTTGGGGCTGCGGCAGCCGCCGTCAAGAGTCAACCAATAGCGTCACTCGGACTGTGATTGAACAGGCATTCATTGATTCTGCGGCTGCAAATGGGGTTCCGGTTCGCGTGATGATGGCTGCTGGATATGTGGAAAGCGGCCTGAGGGCAGAACGAAGTTCTAGTAGCTATTCTTTTGACGGTTTGACTGTGCCTGTAACTTTGATCAAAGGTGAAAGTGTTTTTGGATTTTCTTTGACTGAGCTTGGGATTTCCGTGACAGATAGCGTAGAGCTCCAAGCTCAAATTCAGGCATATGGGCGCCTTTTGAAAGCGCAGCTATCCGATGGACCAAGCATCGGGGGCTTTGTTACTGCAGAAGAAAAAATGCGCTGGATTTGGAAAATAGCGTCTATTCACATGGGTAAAAATGCCTCTCGTAATTTGTTGGCGGTTTTCGCTCGTGAAATTATGACGACTCTAAATCAAGGGTTTTCAGTGCAGAATTCCGAAGGAATTGTCGCTAGGTTGGAAGCGGAGTCAAGAGCTCTTAGCGACGCGGATTTTCCTGAGAATATAAAGCAAGATTTAACCTTGGACATGTATCATGCGGATATTCGGTCAGCGTATCTGTTTTCTCTAATGCGTGAAAATCCTTCTAAGGTGGAAAATGTTCCAACCCATATTGAGGTCGTGCATTGTCCATTCACGCTGTCGACATGCATCCAGATGCAAGGAAGCAAATTGGATGAAGCGAATCCCTTGACAGCTCATTATATTGTGCCAGCTAGTGACGGGTCGGTTCCCGGAGTTTTGCAATTCTTTCATCAAGATGAGTCGGTTGCCCTGCTTGATGTTGATGGCAAGGCCGAAATCGTCAAGGATAGAGTGGTCATTATGTTGGTTGGATCAAGTGGGCGCTATAGTGAGGGACACAGAAAATTTGCCAATCCAATGTGGATGACGGATTATCAACTGCGTCTTCTGGGCGCTGCCATCAGCGATATCTGCGGTGTGATAGCTCACGGTGATAGCGCACTTAGGCAGGCTTGCCAAACGGTCGGGGGAACTGGGGGCATTGTCTTTAGGACGCAGCCAGCAGAAACATATCGCTGGGGAGATATTCCAGACTACGACGAGACCATCATTACGCCCTACCTTACTGGGAGCGATGGAATTCTCGCAACGACTACATTGACCCTGAATCCAGACTCACCGGTCGTCGCAGGACATTCGTTCAAATTGACGGCGAGCTTTCAAGCGGCGGCTCGTCGAGTAGAGCTCGAGCGATTGGTGCGATGCCCCTCGCCAGATGATCGGGTGGTATGGGAGCCGATTGAACAGCGTCAGATTCGTAATGAGACGTCTCACTCGTTTGATGGGGCCTGGTTTGATTCTGGTCCTAACGGAACTGGAGACCAGTTTTTCCGTATTAAGGTAAACGGTGCTGCCGGAAAGTTCTTAGGCTGGTCGACTAAACTTGTTCAAATGCGCAATTTTGATAAGACGGATGTTGCAGAGGTTCCTAGCAAGTATTGCTTACGAAACGGCACCTAATATTTTTGAGGCTGTTGACAAAAAACGGTGTGCTACCGCTTTATTATGCTGTCCGTTTAAAACTGGTGATAAGACGGTCCACTTCCGGCGTCTTGGAGTCTCGAATTGAGAGACTCAGAGTCTGTCCATTTGTTCAGTGTAGGACTTGAGTTGGCATTTTACCGTTGATTCCTGTTATGTGACAGTGTGTCGTCTAAAATAGCGAAATAATCTCGGATCGTATTTGCGAAGAAGCTGGCGTAACACAAGGATGATTTACGGTAACAGCCGTTAGCATTGGTTAAATACTCAATCTTAAATGCTCACGTCAGCGCAATTGATTTGCTGGGACAGCGGGCATTCGTTCCAACTAATAGGGAACCTGGCTTGGGAGGGATGTTCACTCCTCTCGGGTCGTCGATGGGAAAAATCGAATATTTGATATCCGCTAACGAGCGCGCGAAGCGGTAAGAAAGAAAATCAATCTTCCCACAGGAAACCATATTTAAAAGAGCAAATGGCATGAGCTTTAAAAAACCGCTGAAAAAACGAAAAATAATTGCCGCATAATAAGAACGTTTCCCGAAACTCTTTCTAAAGAAATAGAGCTCGCTTCTCATCATATATCCGTGCCGAATGTCATTACCAAACTTAGTACTCCCACCACCTATGTGTTGACACATGGCCGCAGGCACGTACATCGAAACCCAGCCTAATTTCATCATTCGAAATGACAAATCAGTTTCTTCTGAATACAAAAAAAATTTCTCGTCAAAGCCGCCTACTTGGACAAATGCATTGCGATCCACAAGCATGCAGCACCCACTTAGCCAATCAACAATAGCGCTTTGGGCCAAATCCAATTGCGAATATTTATTGATTCCTGTCCACGCGAATCCAAATTGAGTACATGCATCACGAAAGATTCTCTTGAACCGAAAACAGCTAGGGGTAACGTGCCCGTGCTCGTCCACAATCTTTGGACCATAAATTCCCACATTTACGTTCGCACTAGCGTTTTCAAGCAGGATATCGATAGACTTTCGCTCTAGGGAGGCATCAGAATTCAAAAACAAAATCCGCTGCCCTAGCGAAATATCAAAGCCTATGTTGCATGCGGCGCCAAACCCGACATTCTCAAGTGATGAAATGGTCTTTACAGCAGGAAAGACCTGTTGAAGGTATGCCATTGCCCCATCTTGGGAATTATTGTCTACGACAATCACTTCTGCATCGAGACCTGTTAACTGAGCCAATATCGAAGACACGCAACGTACGATTAGATCTTTTGCCTTGTATGACACAATAATCACGGATATTTTAATCACGACGTTCTCTTTTTTGTGGTGTAAAAAAATTGAGAAATAGGGAATATAAACACACGGATATTTCTAGAATCCAAAGCTCAATATTAAATGAATTCTGATACCCGTTACAGCCGAAGGCGCCAAATATATTGACGATAAAGAGAGTCCGTCAGCCATCCAAACGACAAGTATTTAAATAAAACAAACAGAACTCTTCTTATAGGTGCAATCCCAACCACGGTTTCGGCTGTGAAGTTTGTTTCGCTAAACATCCTTTTCATGCTCTTTAGCGTAAAAAAACGCAAATGGGTTCTGTCCATTATCCCTTGGTCACAATACCTCCAATCCTTTTGGATGATAAGCTCATAAACTTGTCGAATATAACCGATATTTGGTAACGAGCCGATCACATATCCATTTCTGGAAATCTTTGCTCTTATGGAATTTAAAACTGAGAATGGGTCTACCATATGCTCCAGAGAGTCATTAAAAAATACGACATCAAAAAACTCCGCGGGCAAATCTGAGATGATAGCAGATATATCTCCAATCAAAACCTTATCCAGGTGCTGTGCCGCTACAAGGCTTAAGCCTTCATTGAGTTCTACGCCCCAAACTTCTTGAGCTAAGCCTTGATCTTTTAGGAATTTGGCAAAGACCCCCTCGCCGCAACCTACATCCAAAATTCGATTCACAGGCCTTGGAAGCAATTTGGCAATTTCTGGGCGCTGCATAGAATAATAATTTGAATTGCCAGATTTATCATGAACGCCAACGCCGGAACGATATTGATCTAGGTGAGGCCTTTGGTTCATCAGTTATCCCTATAAATTTGCACCAATAAAAATATATGACTAGATGGAAGGCATAATCTCTTGCGCTTGTATGGAGCGGAAATGCAACAGGCGAATTTCTAAATCACACCCCACACTAATTGTACGATGACTAAAACATTGAAGTTTGACATCAAACTTTTCTAGATGTTATCATGAAGCAACATCATTCGCTAGTCTACTTTGTCTATCACTCCGTTGGCTCGCAGATCTGATCGAAACAGGAGATCTATGCACTTATCGTCATATTTAAAGTGTAAGTTTTTTATCGAACATTATTTTTCCGGCAAATCTGGGTTGAAAATACTGGAAGTCGGGTCTAAAAGTTACGAGGGGCAAAGAAGCAATCGAGATTTGATTCCTAGCTCATGGGAATACGTAGGACTTGACATCGAAGCAGGTCAGAATGTGGATTTGGTTCCGACAAATCCTTTTAGTTGGGAGGAAATTCCGGACAATTCCTATGACATCGTGATTTCGAGTCAAACATTTGAGCATAACCCTTTTTTTTGGGTGACAATGGCTGATATTGCGAGGGTGCTAAAAGAAGGTGGATACGTTTTTATCGTCGCGCCAGGGGCCGGCGTAGTTCACCGTTACCCTATTGACTGCTGGAGATTTTATCCTGATGCTTGGTCAGTTCTTTGCGCATATTCTGGTTTAGAGCTTATGGAATCATACGATGAGACTGCGCGCCCAGGAAAATATGTCGAGGGCTCTGAGTGGAAAGACAGCGCTATGATTGCAAGAAAGCCGAATTTCTCTACCGAGGCACAACGCTCTGTCAATAGCTCTCGGCTACAAGGCATTCTGCGCTCTCAGCCGAAATCTAGCATGTCTACTTCTCCAGATCGTCACTTAAAATTGCAAGCATTTCAAAAATATGAAAACTCCTTGGATGGCAAATCATTCAAAAATGTTCTTGGCAAAATATGGAGAGCGATTCATCCCGGTATTATTTATCGGAGAACATTCATCGATTCGTGATAATAAAGGAATATTGCATAAATCCATGGCATGTCTATTGGACAAATCTCCCAAAGGCTTTGAGTCAAATTAATTCTGATCTGTTTGATCCGAGTGGCTTTTTATCAAGCTTGTGCGGCCTTTCAAATATACTTTTGGCACATAGCCACTCCAGCCAATTAATTTTCCGAGTTGGCGTGCCAATCGGCAGAGATATACACGATAAAGCGCTCTATGAAAAACAAAAAGTGCGGGGAGACACGTCAGAATCAAAACAAACCATACTGGGGAACAAGCTAAGTGTAAAAGGAGTTTGGAGTATCGACGCTGCATACGAAGTACAAACGTAAACAGCGAGCCCTTATGAAGTGAACTAAAAAACCAATACATAAGAGTACTTCGATCTAGGTCAATACGCTCGAAGACTATGACGCCTTTAAGGCTAACTAACGGTCCCACTTTTCTAAGTTCATAAAAAAATTGGCTGTCCTCGCCACCGATAGCATTTAGTCTCTGACTAAATCGAGATCCATTCAGTTCAATTGCCGATCTCCGAATAATTGCACCACCGGTAGCCATATATTCAACCTCACTCATGCTTTCTGGCAAGTCCGCTTCAATTAAAGATCTAACCAGCTGCATAATCGTGGGTGGAATCTTAGGGGCAAAATCACATTTCAGCTCAAATTGGCCCGCAGCAATTTTGACGTCAGCCTTTGCCCATGAATCACAAACCGTTTTAAAAAAACGATTTGTGACAAGTTGATCGTCGTCCAAAAAAATTAAATTTTCATATCTTGCAGCAGCAAGTAAACCATTTCGAACAAAACTGAGACCTTTACTTGCAATACAAATGTACTTCACTTCAAACGTGGGGTTTTCAGAAGCCCATGAAGCGACAGTAGATCGTGCAGATTGAAGTTGATCATTATCAGCAATAACGACTTCAAATTGATCGATCGAAGGCAGCCAATCCTGAGCACTCAGAGAATTAAGCAAATCACGCAATGAGTTAGCTCGCCTGTATGTGGGGATGCAAACGCTGAATCGCAAAGTCATTGGATACTCCGTTAAGCTATTGAAGTTCAAATAAAAATTCGAAAAAATAAATGGCATTAAACTTAACCGCAACGATTCAGACTTTAAATGCGCTGGATATAAAACGATCCCAGGCTGCACTTGCTCTGATTTAACGCGAATACAGGAAGTGACCTTGACAATTCACTAGGATATTTTGCCTTAAGGTAATTCAGTGCGCCGACTACTTGAAACATATTCGACCCAGTAAGGAGTGCTTCAAGCAAATATTGTTCATTCCAATACCATAAGCAGCCAAGCACCCATTCTTCTGGATAATCAGATGGTGAAAATACGTCGTGAAAATGTATGTAAACGCCAGGACTCAGTGCAGGCAATATCTCCAATATTTCAGATAGCACATCCCCTTGGGGCCGTATTATGTGCGATGAATCGATAAAAAGCAAATCGCCGCTTGCAAGCCCTCCAAAAATTTCTTTGTCAACAAGTTCAACACGTGTTCGAATAACTTCAATGTCTGGCAAAGTCTCAAGCCACTTAAACTCATATGGCTCGATACAAACATGACGGCAGCAGTAGAGTGGATCTTCGGCTTTGTTTTTAGCTATTGCAAGTCTTGCCAGCAGTGTCGAATTCCCAGAGCCAATTTCAATTATTTTTCGTGGTTTTTTCTGTCGGATAAATGAATAGAAGTAATCGGCATCTCCAGGTCCAAACGAATTGTTTTCAAAGCTAAACTCATACTTAGATTTTTTTTGACGATAAATTTCAATGATTTCTTCCTGGTACTTAAACATGCTGAGGAGATCTAACTGCAGGTCATCATTCCAATTTATATACAACTTGCGAGGCCGATCCAGCTGACTATGAAGATCCCCAGGATGAAATAGCGGCTCGTAATAGTGCCTACGAATTGGAACTACACCAACCATCAGCAATATTTTTTTTGTATATGGTAGACGTATAAATCCCAAGCGTCGAATGGCCCAAAAAAACCAAGCCCCAGGGATCGCAAGCAAAGCAAAGAAAATGTCTAGAACTAAAAACAGATAACTCTTCATATTTATTACCCTGTTATATTAAATAATTAGGAAATCCGCTCAATAAAAATTACGCCATTTTTTATATAATCAGTCAACAGAATTCATAGCACCTGAAGCAGACATTATGCTGGGAGCCCCATTGGTTTCGCTGCGCTGCGTCACGTGGCGACAGCAACTCAGAATTTCCTTGTGCTAGAGAATCACTCTGTTGATATAGGTTGATTTATTTAATAGACTGGTGGCAGAGATCCTCGATACCGGTTCGAAAATTTGCGTCCCAGATTAATTAGTGGCTCTTCAAAATATCTAAAAACCAATGACGCGCTTGAATAGCTCAACGCTACCGTGAAAATAATTGTCACAAATGAATCAATCCAAACATTGCCAGCTGAGGGCTGAAATTTTACAACAAAATTTTTCACTAAAAGGTGGATAAGGTAGATAAAATACGAATATTTTCCAAGTCGCACCAATAGAGGCAACTCGAGAATTCCAAGTAATTTTTGCAAACCACCTGTCACGATGCTGATCAGTACACAAGCCATAAAGATCGGCGTCACAACTATGAGTACCGTGCTTTCTCGATAATGTGGTGCAATAAAATGACATGAGATCAGGGCTGCTAAACACGGCAATGCAAATCGGCGTAACATTGGCACAACTATATTGTACGTTGATTCAGCGCCAAGTAGAACAGCAGCCAATGAGCCCATTAAGAGACTAAAATATGGGAACGGTTGAAATTGGTTCAAAAAAAATGAAGTTAATACGATCAGACTAAATACAGTTGTGAATGCCCATATCCACCTTAGATAGAGGCCGCGGCAAAGTCCAAAAGCAACAAGTGGCCACACTAAATAGAATTTTTCTTCAATCCCGAGGGACCAGGTTTGGTAGTAGCTCGATCCTCGGGCATATTCCTGTAAATAAAAGACAAAATGCCACAACGATTCTTTAAACTCAGCAGCCGACCGGTCGCCTTTTTGATTAAATCCAAAAATGAAAATGCAATAGAGACCAAGCACCAGATAGTAAGCTGGAAAAAGCCTAAAGGCTCTTCTGATAAAAAAGGCTCGAAAATTCAAAAAACCGTATTCCAATTCTTCTCTACTTGCGAGGGTCGTTATTAAAAATCCGCTCAAAACAAAAAAAGCTACTACACCAGACTGGCCGTTAAGGGGGCTCCAAATTTCGTGATTTGGTGCGTGGGAGAAAATTGTGCCCACAACTGCAATGCCTCTGATGCCATCCAAACCTGCAAATTTCTTGGTCGCCAAAAAATCTGAAAAGCACGGTGTTTCGAAATCATTTGAGTGTGGAGATCGCTTTAAATTCACGTGACGGCTCCTTTAATCAAATGCATACATCTAGTTTCGCCAAATACTGATCCGTGGTGTGAAAAATCAAAGTTTACCAAGTTCACATTACTTTTCACCCCTGCCATCGCCACACAGTTAAGTCTAATCGATTTAGGCTCCCACAAGCAAGCGGCGCAAAACAATAACTGTTAACAGCCGCCTAAAACCGACAGTAATTGCACTACAACCTGCTAAACCATGGATTATGGCCTTGCGGCAGTGCAGCGGTGAGGATGTCACTTTAGTTCCACGCTGTCGGTAAAAAATCCTTCCGCTCCCAGTAAAGTCGCCCGAATAACCATCGCCTTTTCTTTGATATCACTAATGGAGACATCAATAATCCGATTTTGAGTAAAAATATATACCCTTTCACGACTTCGTAGGGCGGTATCAATGGTCATCATTCGTTCAGGAAATGAGCCTCTAAGCGTTTGCCATGATTCGCCTTTACCGGCGAATGTGATCGTCGCCCCGACGGCTTGTTTAAGCTTTGAGATCTCATTGGCGTCGGGATCCACATTGCGAAACTTCGCGATGATTTCACCATCTTTGATCAAGAAAACACCTTCGCCCGAGACGCTGAAGCGCGCGGTCAATATGCGAAATGATTCAACGCTGGCTAGGAGGCTCGACAGGCTTTGTAATACGGTTGTCGAACGCACCAATAATCCGTATGGAGCATCAATCGGTGCTGGATCCCACGGAAACCAGGATGTGTTTGCGGGTTGATCCTGTGGTATGTTTTTCATGGCGACTTGATAAGCGCCTGGAGCAAGATCGCCAAACGAGCAAAGTTCTATATTTATGGGGCCCTGGTTGTAAGTTTTGTCAGGAGGCTGATTGGGTGGCCAAGCGCTGAATTCCAAAGATGCAGGAATGCTTGTGAATCCAAATTGATTGCCGGATCTATAACCAATCAGTCGATCAACTTTTAAATTCACCTCAAGTAGGCCGTAGTCAATGCGGCCCTCAAACTTAGATGCATACCCATTGTCGATCATTCGCCTCGCAATGATCTTTATGTCAAATTTATTTGAATCTCCATTTTCTGCTTTTTGCCAATTGAGTTGAATCGGTAAACGTTCAAGCTGTTCCGGAAGCTTAAAGCTTTTCATGGTGCAGATCTTTGCCCCTTCCGTCACGCTTATCGATACGGAACTCTTTTGGGTTGTTTGTGTAGGTGATTGCTGCCTGGGTGCGATTTTGGCCAGAGCAAAATTAGTTTTTGAGAATAGGAAATCAATGACAATCACCAAGATCGTGATGTGCTGAATCATGTGCAGCTTTGGTCGCATTGAGTCCCTCGTATCAACCCTATCGGCGTATTTGCACGGATATTTAGCTATTTTTAGCGGAAATAGTCGCTATTAGGAGCTCCTTCCGCGAATTTTACGTAACTATATATAATTATTGATTTAATTTCTTCGTGTGGGCTGAATCATGGCGGAAATACAGGCAAATTACGGTGCTTATTTGCCAACCTCAACGCCTAAAAACATGCCGAGGGCTGTAACCACGGCACTGGGTGCTCCCGGCTCTCTTGCTGAGGTTTTGATAACCATCAGATCCGCACCTGTTGTCCATGTGGCGGAAAGTCTGTAACTGAGCATATTGTGAAAATCTATATAGACGTTACCGTTGCGCTGAGACACCGGTATGCGAAGCGCGTATTCAAATCGGCTACTAAGATCTGTATTTGTTCCGATAATGGCACCACCGCGCGTAAATGCAGTCCGCTGATTAGTGTGTGATACGCCTGAGCCATCAGGGGTAACCTGGTTATAGGGAAGGTTGGTTTTGTCGATGGTCAAGCCAAGTCCGATAAAACCTGAGAATCGGCCAAATCTGGCACTTGTGGTCACAAAAACCTCTGCCGCAGTAACTTCTGGTGGGGCTAATTCTGTCAAGGCAGAAAAATTCCATGGTTTTGAATAAAGGCTGCGCAGGGCAAACGCATCAATCATGAAATTTCCACCAAATAAAAGTCGATTATGAATGTAGGCCGCAGCTAAGGCGTTGGCTTTTGCGCCGTTAGTTCCACGGATCACCGTGAATGCTGCCCCATAACGCTGCTTAATATTATTAACTTCAATAAAATCCTTGCCAAAAACCTCTGACATAAGATCTGCAACCTTGGTGGGTGCGGCCGCATTGGGCTTACTTTGACAATACTTCACAGCTTCACCCATGCCTTTGGGTTGCTTTGCGGGATCGCCGAGGCGAACGACGTAAATTTTTTGCAGATTGATCTTCTCGTTGAGCGCGTAAATCTCCAGCCTAGATTGAAACGAATCCACTTCTCGCAGAAGTCCGGGATACTCCGTTTTGAAGGTCACTCCGCTGCCATCCGGCAAAGTGGTGATCGAGCCAATTTCAAGCGGGATGCAGGCACCAAGTAGATTATTTGAGTCTAAACCCATGGACACAATGCCTTTGGCGCGCAGATCAACATTGCCCTCAATTCTGGGCCTGTCGGCGGGAGGTTCGGCTTTGTTGAGTGTCAAGATCTCGCCCGACCAGGGAAGCTTCTCCACAATTTTTGCCCAAAGCTCCGCGACCGTACTTGGTGACTTCATGGTCTTTTGATCGGACAAAGCCAGATCAAACACCGCAATGTTTACGGCACTATCTTTGCCATTCGTCATAAAAAATCGTCCCGCCAGATTACCGGCAGAGCAGCGCACTTCCAGCGAAAATGCTGCTGGTCCCGTCACGCGCGGTACAAAGCGCAACTGATTCTTGATCAGGGCAAATAATGACGAACGAACGACTCCGCAGTCTTCTTTTTGGTCTTCCGTTGATTTGACGCTGATGATGAGTTTTGTGCCTTCGGTTTTTGGCACACGAGCGAAGGCCGTCGAGGTCGCAAAAATCATGGCGAGGGATGTGTTTACGATGATCGTTGAAATGCGCATCCTGTGCTTCCTTCTGATCAGGCCGGTTTTGAGAGTCCGTGAGATGCTCTTCTTTGATATATCTTACCAGATTTGTGAATATGATTGAAGTGTTGAGTCGGTTTTTTTGGGGACGCCTTAGCGAATTTAGGCCATCATTCTTCAATTGCTAACAAATCTCCGGCTGCTCATGTGGAGGAGCCCATGCTAACGAGAGCGGCATAGAAATGGCGGCCATTTTTGCCAGGCAAAATCAGTTGTCACCACGGGAAAACTGACTCACTTGGGATGTCATGTAGATGTCTGAAATGACGGCAGTTCTGCCGTTCTTTTTATATGTATTATATGCTTCTACGGCTAGAGCTCGCCTAAGCCTAACTAAAGAATTTTTTGGTATTGTCGAAATACATGACACAGGGGGGGTCTTTGTGAATATTGTTGCACAGCCTAGACTGAATCCGATGCAGGACCAGGCTGCGGGCCTAGTTGTCGGCAATTCATTTGTGCACGCGCTAACCCTTTTTTGGCTAGTCGGGGTTATTATATTTGACAAAAATTTTGCATATATTAGCGTTGGCCCTATCTACATAACCGAGGCCGTGCTTGTTTCCATGATTCTTGCAAATCTTCGCCGCCTTACATTTCATGATTACTTTCTTATCGCAGTTATCGGCTTTTACTTTGTCGGTGGCCTTCTATTGAAGCGGGATCCATTTTTTGCAATTCGCGATTTAGCATGGCTTTACTATCTTCTGTTTCTGCGTTTCTTTCCCCGTAATTTTCCTAGACGATACATAGATATAACGATCTATGCGTGTTGGATCCGTGTTTTACTTATTATTGGTGCGCCACTCATGAGTGCATCTATGGTGCCTATTTTCGTCAGCAAATATCGCGACGGCGCCATAGTACTTTTTCTGGCCGGATATTTTTCACTAAAAAACCCAAATGGGCAGTTAAATTTGGGTAGTGCGGTGTTTTTGTGCGTACTTAGCTTCCTTACCGATTACAAAACACTCATGGTTTCCGTTTTAATGCTACCTTTTCTCTTCCGTCATAGACAGACGCTTAGCAAATGGCACTCACCAATGCGGATGAGTGTATTTGCTTCCCTTGTTCTAGTGGTAATTTACTTAGGCGAAGTGAAATGGCTACTCACGGCAAGCGTTGAAGTACTGAACTTTGGACTCAGTGCTGTAGGAATAGACAAAACATACCACACGGGTACAGCAATATGGCGCGCCGAGATTTGGAATAGTGCCTTGCTAAAACTCACAACGTGGAATGATGTTCTGTTTGGTGAGTTTCCCGGCCATAATTTTATGAATTCGAAATTTCTTGGAATCAAAACTTTGGGTCTATCTGGATCTGAGCAACTTGGAGTGGTCAGAGCTGCGCACAATATTATCGTCCAAATTGTAATGAAAACAGGTCTAGTGGGTTTACTGATTTATGGATGGTACTATTTTAGGACCTCGAAATCCATTCATCCGACGCTGGGCATCATTCGATTGCTCGCGCTTGCGTTGGCAATGACTGCTGATATTCTCGAGGTCCCAAGCCGAGGTCCATTGCTATTTTGCCTATTTATAATTTTAGAGATACGCTTTACAAATTGCGGCCAGGAGCAGCAAAGCAGGGTCAAAAATGAGATTGTATTCTAAATAGAGCCTGTTCGGCGTTCCCTGACTCGGCGTGGCTTGTCGCCGGAAAATGCTCATTTTCCGGAAGTAAACTCCGCCTTTGCGACTCCTCGCGCCTTGATTCAGAGAGCTCCGAACAGGCTCTATATAACCAACGTCGCAAGAGCGAATCGAATGAGATTAAAATTGTTATCTTGAGTTTTATACATACGAGACCCTAGTTTAACTTATTGGCGGTCACTGTCGGAGCCCTGATTTGATTTTCCAAATTTCAAAGCTTTTGAATTTCGCAACAAGGAGAGCGTCTCTATCTTCGGCCAAATAGGCTTTAAGGCTATTTTTAACGTCATAATATTTAGGCTTGTGTTTGAAAATAAAAGTTGGTTTAAGTTCTAAACTTCCTATTTTGGATTTTAATAATTCGGCATCCAAATTGTTTAAAAATTTGACGTCATCAACTCTCAATGTGGGCACGAATTTAGACAAATAGTACTGAAAGGTAAATGGATCGCCTGTAAATAAAAGATTATTATCTTTAAAGTTGAGCTGCTGAGCGAAAATTGCCGCCCCCCTATAATCATCTCGTTCATAGTTGGAACTTAAATTGAGCCTATAGCTTGAAGTTAACCATGACATCAATATTGCAACTGAAAACGCCCTACAAGAGCGCCCATAAACTCCTTTCAATGACTTTGTGATTAAAAAAACTATTGGAATTATGAATGCAATAAAAAACATGGCGTTATGTCGCGCTAAAACTTGCCACTCAGCGACAATACCCATTAAAAATAGTGTAAAAATACCAATGCTGGAAAAGACAAAAGACGCAAGAAATGGTTGATTTTCTTTATTGTAATATTTGGATCTAACTGTTTTGAAAGTGAAAATTTGTTGACCGATAAATGATACAAAAATCCCTAAAAATGAAATTATTACGAACGCTAATTTAGATGCATATGGTCGGAATATCTGAAGAAGGTTCGCATCATGAAACTCTTCTCGAGCTGGCCCAAGCCCCAATAGCCCTAAAAATTCATAAAAGATTGAACCCAAATTAATTAGCGTTGGAGGATATCGCATTCCACCAGCACCCGTGTAAATCGTTTGCACATAATAGAAGCCCAACGCACATAAAAAAGGACAAACAAGCAACGTCGCTATCTTCCATTTTCTGAATAGGGTCGGCCAATCAAATTTCGAGAGTATTATCTCAGTAACTACGATTGCAGGAATTGCAAAAAATCCCAGGAGAGACAATGAAGTCGCAATACAGACCGCCATTGAAGTCATTGCAACCCCTACCCCGTCTCGTCGCATTAGCCCATAAAAAGCTAAGGCACCGCAACTAATAAATGCAAAGTAAGGTCGAAATTCATAAACGAAGTATGAAAGGTAGGGCATGAATGCGATCGCGATTGAAAACAATATGTGCTCGAATTTATCAGTATTTAACATTTTGCTAATTCTGATCCAACAAAAGGAAAGCAAGACTACCCAAGGTAGATTTGAAGCGCGCGCGCAAAGCTCGGAATCTCCAAAGGCTTTTATCCAGAAGTGAGTATAGATAAAATATCCTGGCAGCTGTGGCTCAGATGCCTTTGTGCTTGCAAAAAATTTGAATATTTCTTCTAACGTTGACATTCTTGCGACATTAACCGTTACTCCTTCGTCAATCCAAAAGCTTTGCCTCGCCCCTTGAACAAGTGGGAGCGAAAGAGCAACAAACACTATGCAAAACAAAACGAAATCAATGCTTCGTATCCGATCAATGGATGTCTTTGAATCTTTGATGTTTAAACCGACGTTCATTTATGTTACCAGACAAGAGTATTGTGAGGTGCTTGCCCAGAGATTAGATCTTGTCTGGAGGATTTTACGAGATTGACCCCGGATATTTCACCAAGTTTGACCCCCTCCTAAACGGAGCGGAGCGACGCCTCTAATTAATAATCTTCGAGTTTCCTTATTTTGTCAATGTTGAGCCTAGGGTGTCCAAAAGTGGACGTTTTGGGGTTGAATTCCTTGGCGCGTAACACGTATTTTATGCCGTGTGCTATTGCCGCTAAATGTTGTCCCTGATACAATCAACCGATGAGAAATTTGAAATTAAAAATTCTTATAGCTTTTATTCTGTGCAGCAGAACCGGGTTTTCCCAAAACATAATTCCGGTGGATAAGGCTGCTCACTTTGGGCTCGCTGCCGTATCGACGGCTGCATTGATAAGATGCGGTCAAATTGTAAATCCAAAACATAATATTACTTGGAAAAATCGTCTTTTATCATCTGGTATTGTCACCGCCTTAAGTGTCGCGAAAGAGGTTGATGATAAGCGGCGCAAAGGTGATAAGGAACTGGATCGAGGCGATCTCGCAGCAGATGCTGGCGGTATAATTTTAGGAAATATTTTGATCATCGATTTTTAAAATCTACTAAATGAGTATTATAATTCAGTATGGCCTAATGCTCGAACGCGCTTTATAATGTTTTCAGTCATATGAGTTTGCATCATGGCGGCAATCGTGGCACCACCACTGACGGAATAAATGGATTTGTGACGAACCTTTATCGGCAGCGACGTCGGGCACTGATTATTATTTGAGCCAATATAATTAGCCTTATTGAAACGTTTCGTTTGATGTACAATGACAGAGAAACCTCAGGAGCAGGATTTGCCGTTTTAGTTTCGGCTAGTTTTGGCTCAGAAAGCAACTAAGCAAATATTATGACCAGAAATCATGTCATTGCGGTGGATTTTGACAACACAATCGTCGATTGGATTGACGCAGAGACGTGCGCCGTAAAGAAAGGCGCTGTTCGGGCCCTGCAAAATCTCAAGGACAAGGGCTGCACGATAATTATTCATACCTGTCGCATTGGTATTGCCAAACAAAATGGTGATGTGGAATCGGTAATCGATGGCATCAAGCGAATTCTGACCGATTTTGAGATACCTTATGATTCTATTTATTTGGGAACGAAAATCGTCGCCGACGCTTACATCGATGATCGTGCCATCGCTTTTAGAGGTGATTGGGAAGCCGCTCAATCGGAAACTGAGAGGCTTGTTTTTGGAAAAATTCGACGACGGGAGTAATTCAAAAACCAGACGTTGGATCATTATATCAATTACCGCGCGCCAGTACCTTTTAAAACAACCCAGGGAGTCTGCGCCAAAATGAATAAATCCAACTTCCAGCTCATGTTTGCTACGTACTCCTTGTCGATTAAAAGATTTTTTTCGGCATCAGTCGAATGTCTAGCGGTCACCTGCCATAACCCCGTCAATCCGGGTCTCACAGCAAATCGGTCGAGCAAAGAATAGGGAATGGCTGCCACGTCATAACTCGGCAGCGGCCTTGGCCCCACAAATGTCATGGACCCAAATAGAATATTGAGAAACTGCGGAGTTTCATCGAGGCTCCATCGGCGTAGGACTTTGCCGACTCTTGTCACACGAGCATCATTGGTCTTTTTAAAATAGGCGCCACTCGAATCACCCATTACGGCTGACAACATATAGTCGCTGCCTCCATGCATGGTGCGAAATTTCAAGATGGTAAACGGGGCGCCGAGAAAACCAATTCTCGTCTGAGTAAAAAACACAGGCCCCTTTGAATCCATTTTTATGGCGATGGCAACAATACCGAACAAAGCCACGACAAAGGGTAACATCGCGAGCGCTAGGCAAATATCTACCATTCGCTTTATAACGGCATAGTTTTGATGCCGGCGAGATTTATAATAAAGTTCAATAGTCGAAAACACCTGCAATAGTAACTCGGGCTCAATAAGGCCAAGTCTCGCATTTCGTTCTACTTGTGGCAGCCACATTTCTGGTGGATCTGATACCTTACCGAGTTTTTCCTCGAGGTAAACCACGTAGTCTATATTATTATGCTGAATTAGCTTTTTCGCCGTCATATTATTTTTCGCTCCCCGCATCTATATATCGGTCGGCGCTAGGAAAAGTTTACCCATTTTTTTCACATCCTAGTAATCGGGGCAAAATTGTGTTAGTTTTATACCAATAGATCTTTGCAGGCCGCCCAAGGGAAAACATATGAATTATCACCATTTTTTGGCAATATTATTGATTTTTTTAACTGGATTTGGGCCGAATTTGCCTGTCTGCTATGCCGAAATAAACACTGAGCCACTGTACACCCGCCCCCTAAATGTGCCTGCCCGATCCAACGCCGAATACTATTCGGCCTCGCCTGATGCCGCTTTGGTGATGCCGGTCAATATTTGGGGTAATGTGAGAGAGCCTGGTTTGCATTTCTTGCCAATAGGATCCAATCTTCATCAATCCGTAAGCGCCGCAGGCGGTCCTTCAGAGACAGCTGACCTCTCCTCTATCCGAATACTGCGCAGTGGGAAATCAATTTATGCTGATTTGCTCGGTCCCAAGAGTCCCCCAGTACAAGCCAATGATTATGTATTTGTGGATCGCACGTATAAGGCCGATCTACCCATGTGGTTTGCAGGATTGTCTACCATTGTTTCGATTGTGACTCTTTATTACGTCGTTAAACCGGTCAAAAAATAGAATGATATGTTAGAAATTTAAACAAGAAATTTGAATTAAACTACTTGTGATGGCGAGATGCTCGAAAATGAATATTCCTGACAGCCAATCCCTTGCGCTCAATGCCAATTTCGACAGCAAGGACATTCGTCGCTTTAGTGTGTTAGGGGTGCAGATCGCGGCTACCAAAATTTCCTCTGTCATTTCATTGATGGAAACTTGGATAGCAGGAAAGGATTGTGCTCGCTACATCATTTTAGGGGGCATGCATGGTCTGATGGAGTCCCATCGTAGCTCAGACGTCCGTAGGGCCATGCAAACGGCTGATTTAGTCGTACCGGACGGGATGCCCTTGGTTTGGCTGGGGCGCCTGCACAAGCTTTCGCCGACAAAACGAAGGGTTTACGGCCCCGAGCTTATGCGCGAATTCTGCAAGATTACGCAAGGGAAATATAAGCATTTTTTATATGGCGGTAACGAAGGAGTCGCAATGCAACTCGCTAAGGTTCTGACAAAATCCTTCGGCACTCATGTGGTGGGGACAATTACGCCGCCGTTCAGGCCGCTGACAGAAATCGAACTTTTGAAAGACGTTGCCACCATCCACGATTCAGAAGCAGATGTCATCTGGGTGGGTATGAGTACCCCGAAACAAGATCTCTTCATGCACCGAATTAGGCCGCATCTAAAGCCGTGTGTGATGCTCGGCGTTGGAGCGGCGTTTGATTTCAATACAGGTTTAAAGAAGACAGCGCCGCCATGGATTCAAGATCACGGTTTAGAATGGGCATTTAGGCTCATTACTGAACCATCTCGACTTTGGTTTCGATATCTTGTTTTGGGCCCACAATTTGTCGGGTTGGCAAGCATTGATTTTATCAAACAAAAAATTTCTAAGAAAATATTTGGCTCGCAGCAGATCTGACACAGCAATTGTAGGGAAGTAAACCGATGGATATCGATAAAGAATTTACGGAATCCGGCGAACTTGGGCACGGAGTTTTTTCTTATTTTAAATTCTTGAAACTTATGAAGGTGAATGCCTTTCCCTACGTCTTTTTTATAGCCGTCACAGGATTACTTGAATCGGCAATAATGCTCGCACTTTATCCCGTCATCGCCATAGGATTACATGAATCACACCCAACGTTGACCCGGTGGCTTGACTTTCTTAAAGCTATGACACTGAATGAACCGCAAATTATAGTTCTCCATTTGGGCGCGTTTCTACTCTTTGGAGTATTCTGCTCCATGTCAAAGTGGGGGGCCGAAGCTGGGCTTGAAAGTCTACGCGCGAAATTGGAGCAGGAGTCTAGGCGCTACTTAGCAGAGGCGCTTCAAAAAACTAGCTGGCAAACCTACGTCCATTTGGGAAGTGGAAAGTCCCTCCATTTATTGGCCACCAGTGCCAAAAAAATATCAGACGGATGCGTAGATTTTGTTTATCAATTGGGACTTAGTCTCGCTGCGGCAGTGTCGATTATAGCGCTAGCAATCATTTCACCGCTTTTTTTACTTGCGATTATCGTGCTTTTTACAGCAGGCGAAATCTTCCAAAAAAATCTGGCTAAAACCTCGTTAACTAACGCTCAATCCTTTGGATCAGAGTCTGAGGATTTGAGCAGCGGTTACCATTTTATATTTCAAAATCTAAAATACTGCCGTAGCTCAGGCTTTGCTAATGCACTCTCTGGTGCGATGAATATAAAAGCAGCAAAATCGACCGGATACTTTAATAAAGCCCAAAATGCATTCGCCCGCCAAAGAGTTTTGGTAGACCTGTCGGCATTTTTAGCGATTGCAATGGTGCTATTTGCCGTTCTTGTTTTTCATTCCATCACATTCGGTGTGGCTTCGATTTTTTTGGCGATGTTATACCGACTTATTCCTAAAGTGGTGGGTGCAAAGGTTTATTTTCAAAAATCTTTAGCTACCGTTCCTTTTTTACAACTTTGGAATGGCGCCTACCAATCGGCAACTGAATCACCGGAACTTGACGAAGGCACGATTGAGATCGCGTTTTCGGATAATATTCGTTTTAACGACGTATCGTTTAGGTATGGCCCGAATCTTAAAAATATTTTGACCAACTTAAATATCGAAATCAAAAAAAATGCCTTTATCGCCCTGATTGGCGAGTCCGGATCTGGGAAAAGCACGGTGTTCGATCTGTTAACGGGACTTCTTAAACCAACGAAGGGCACCATCCAGATAGATGGAATAGACTTGGACGCAGTGGCGATGACCTTTTGGCACAAACAAATTGGTTTGGTTTTGCAGGATACACCCATCATGAAAGGAACGGTCTTAGAAAACATCGCCTTCAGTACTTTAGATCCTGACATAGAATGGGCAACAGAATGTGCGAAATCAGCGAATGCCCTTGATTTCATAAACCGTATGCCACAAAAAATGCACACGGTCATTGATGAAAAGCTTTCCATCTCCGGAGGCGAGGCGCAACGTCTAGCGTTGGCGCGCGCTCTTTATAGTCGTCCCAATATTCTCATTTTGGACGAGCCAACGAGTGCGCTTGACGCTCAAAATGAGGAACAATTCATTAGCTGTATTGAGAAGTTGTCCGGAAATATTACCGTAATCATTGCGACGCATAGTTTGTCCATCATAGAGCACGCCACTGACGTCTTGATTTTCAAAAAAGATGAGCCTACAAAATTTGTCAAAAAAAGAGACTTTTCGGTTGGTGCAAACAGAATCATCGCCTAGTATGCCAACTGCAATGCAAAGGACAAAGTGATGGATGAAGTCGCATTTTTAGAACCTTGGTCACTAGGGGATGCAATCATTGCCGCTTCGGTGAGTCGTTGCATGAATATCCCCGTATCGCTTTTTATCAACAGCAAATTTGCTCAACTCATTCAAAGATTGTTAATCGATTATCCGCACGTGAAAGTGGTTGCGTTAGACTTAGATTATACAAAACGAGGACATGGCCGCTTATTTTTGAGCGACTTAAAAAAGATTCAACCGCATGCGGTAAATTTTAGTGCTGTTTACTCTATTCGGGGTGATTTTCGAGATTATTTAATCGGCAAAAAATTGTTTCCATCATCGACAATGAGATTTTCTGGCTGGCTTGGCTTTGCTGCAAGACGTTTGACAATTCTCAACAGCGTTTTGATCTATTTTAAAACTAAGCCCGTAAATCGGTACCAACTGTGGCTTGACCTTTGTAAGCTGGATGGCGCGAAGTGGAGAGAGCTGTATAAACCAATTCAAAACCAACCAAATCAGTCCCCGACAGTACTACTGCATAGGGGCGCACAATGGAGATCAAAGGTTTACCCATTTACAGAGCCCTTGGCAGAAATGCTCGGTGACAATCAAATACCTGTCGTTCTAGGGTATGGACCCGGTGATCCACCACCAGAGTCCCGTCAACCAACATGTTTTCTTCAAACAGAAAATATTTTGTCGGAACTCCAAAAATACAGTTTAGTCGTTACGAATGATTCGGCTCCGATGCACTTGGCGGCATTTTTGAGGTGCCGTGTTTTGAGCATTGCAAACGTTGCGAATTTGCAGGAATGGTTGCCTCCGCAAGTTGACTGTCTCGTTTCAGCGTCTATGCCATTGGGATATCGCCCAAAACCCGCATACTTAACTGATACAGAAATTTCAGATTGGCCACCTGTAGAAATTGTTTTCAATAAAATTTTTCAAATTATGAATGTCACGCCGCACGACCAATCCGGTAGTACAAACCATCTGAGCTATTAGCTGCAACGATATTTGATTTTAAACGCGACAACGTCAATACGGACAGGAGTTTTGCCTGATCTTTACAAGCTGGCCCGACAACTTCCGTCACGTGAGCGACATCGGCCAGCGTCGAGGCACCTTCCGCAAAACACAAAATATTGATATCAGCCGTCTCATATACCATCAGCATGGCCGGCACAAAACAGGGCGCACAATCAATCACAATGCAATCATAGTAGCCTTTTAATTTCTCGATTGTTGATGAAAACTCAGAAACAAAAAAGCCATTTACAGAGTCCTCAGTCGGAAATTCCTCAACAAGACTCCACAAAGTGAGCCTTTGTGTCTTTTGATTAGCTTTTGGTACGGTAGGAATATTTTGAGAAATTTCATACCTTGTTCGACAGACGTTTAATGCCTCCGTGCCCTGATTTCGAAGTGCCCGATCACTTGCAAAATAGTCAGCATCAATGACAAGAGTTTTCATGCCACTTGACTGAATTGCCGTCGCAATTCCCAACGAGGTCACTGTTTTTCCGACTTTAGCGCCATTTGACGTGACTGCAATAACTTTGCAGCGATCGCCTCCGGCAGGGTCTGATAAATATTTTTTTAGAGTGTGTGCCATTCTGAAGCCTATTCCAATCTCAGTTACGACAGCATATGCTTTGCGATGTCGTAATTCTGGTTCAAAGGCGATTGATCCAATGAAATGAGGCGTCTGAAATTTAGACAATTGTTGTTTAACGATAATGACACCACGATGAATATCTAAAAGCACGATAGCCGAAAGAATCAAGAATAATGTTAAAACTAATGCGGCGATTAGCATTGGGAGCTTGCCTAAGCGGTCTCCATCGGTCAATGCCGCGCCCTCAGTCACGTAAAATAGAGGCAGCTTGGTGTCACTTTCAATTTGCGCCTCCAAATATCGCTGAGTCAAAAGCTCGAGAAGTTTTCTTTGTTGGGCTTGAACCATGGATAATTTTGCAAGGTTTTCGCTGAGCTCCGGCAGATCAGATAATTGCCGCTCATATTTTTTAGATAGCTTCCCGCCGAATTCTAATTGCTTTCTAGCACTTTGAAGTCCTGAGTCTTGTTCGAGAATACTCGCCTCATTACTTGTGAGCAGGCTCTGTAGGCTGCCCACATCCATTCTCATGCCGGAAGCGCCGAATTCTTTGTCAATTTTCTCCCGCACAGACGTAAGCTGGCGTTTAACTGCGAGTCGAACCTTAGTCTGGCCGCTATCTGGAAGCTTGCTCATTCCCTTTTCATATTGGCGAAGATCCGTGGTCAGCGATTTAAGGCGTCCTTCTCGATCATTCAGTAAACCATCTTTAATTTCCCTTTGAAGACGAGTCGAGACAAGTTTTGCCTCGGCAAGACCCATTTCTCGCTGTGAAATTTCAAGTTGCGCAGCCATAACCATTTCACTTGCTTCAGATAAACCCTTATAGCGAGGTTCGATCGTTCGCGGATCACTTGAGATCTTGTTTTTTCGGACAAAGGTCGTAATTTCGCTGCTGATACGATCATTTTCCTTGCGCGCCTCCGCAATTTTCCCCGCCAAAAATTCGGCCTTTTTATAAATCTGATCTTTTGAGATCTCCAAGTTAATCTGTTGCAACGCATCAGAAGCGGCCTTTATTGCCGCCAATGCTACAGTCGGATCTTCGTGCTTGTATTTGAGAGACACACTTGCGGCATCAATATCAATGATGGCAGTCATTCGTTGCTTAAAGATCCCAAATTCTCGACCTTTCCAGCGTTGCCGAATTTGGACATAATCTTTCCCAAAAAATAATTCCTGTATTATTCCAATGTACATTCCAAGTAGTGCTATTTTTGAATCTTTTTGAGGAGAAACCTTGTTTAGACTTGGGTCAACGTCACGAACGGCGTTAAAGACAGCGATTGAATGAATGAGAGAATCCTGTCCGGTAAGAATCGCCGATCGATCGCCACCACCGCCAAACATTAACGCAGTTGTTTTACTATCCAAAACACTTTGAGAGGCCTGTGGCAAGGCAAATAATTTCATCTCAGCGGTGTACACAAAACGAATCATTCGGACGGAAAGCACGGTGAAGGGAATGCTTAACATGCACAATATTAGCAATACTCGCCATCGTCGCCGAGCGGTGGCTATGGTAATCTCGATGAAAGTATCAGAATTCATCAAATTTCCTAAAATTAGAAGTTCAGATAACTGATAACTCTATCGGCCGGCATCACAGTTCTCTTTAGGCTGAGATTCGCTTGGACCTCGATCTACCAACAGCTATTAACCGAATCGGTGCCGTAGCGTGTGCACTATAGCCCATAATTTGCCAAACTCACCAAACGGAGATTATTTTCCAGCACTACTAAGAAAAACACTATTTGTGGCCTTCCATCACTTGCATCTCTTCCTTTACACCAGAGTTAGGTTCCTAGGGCCCATGTAAACGCCCATCTAGAATTATAGTAATTTGCAAATGCGCAAAAGAATCGTTCTCCTCTAGAACGATTTTATGATATAATCGTCCTACATGAGAACGATTTATGCAAGATACTGAATTAATTAATAAAATATTGCTGACTCAACGTCGAATGACCCTAGAACTCTCAACAAAGCAGCGGCCCTTTATCAGAGAACATCCGATCGGGGATAAGCGCGGTTTACTGGTAGTCGGGCCTCGGGGGGTTGGAAAAACAACTATGCTTTTAGTCGCGGCTCAACGGCAAAACATTCTTTATGTTTCCGTAGATAGCCCTCTCGTTGCAAACAGAACGCTTACTGAGTTGGCCGATGCAGCATTCATCGAAGGGTTTGACGGCATCGCTTTTGATGAGGTTCATCACTCCAGGAATTGGAGCCTTCACTCTAAATCGATTTATGATAGCAATCCAAAAAAGAAAATTTGGTTAAGCGATAGCAGCAGTCTGCCTTTACAACAGGGAGTAGGCGACTTAAGTCGCCGCTTCCCCAAGCTTAAAGTTCCTTTGCTCTCTTTTCGCGAATACTTATCACTAAAAATTGAAAATAATTTTGACTCCTTTGACCCCTTTAACGCTAAGCTTGACGATTTTCAATCTGTGCTATCCACTTGCAATGTGATGGGACTTTTTAAAGAGTACTTACGCGAAGGATTTCGCCCCATTTTTCTTGAAGGAGATTATAAAGAACGCATCTTGGGAATTATTGAAAAATCGATCTATACTGATATTCCTTTTTATGTGCATAAAGTCCAAGAAAATCATATGCGAGCCATGAATGCAATTGTGGGATTTTTAGCGACAGCATCTATTCCCACCATAAATATTGATTCAATGGCCACTCAATGGTCGATGGGTAAGGAAAAGCTTTATCAACTTCTAGATGTGATGGAGCAGGTCGGTCTAGTCAGTATCATTCGGTATAGTCGGGATTTTCACGCCTCAGGAAAGGGCGCAAAAATATTTTTTACCGATCCGTCGATGTATGCGGCATTGGACGGTGATATTGGAAACGTGAGAGAGGCCTTCGTTGCAACAATGTTCAGACAGGCAGGGAAGTCTATTTTTGCCTGTAAAAACGAACAAAATGGTGATTTTGAAGTGGAGAAATTGATATTGGAGATTGGCGGTAAAAGCAAACCAAGCAAAAGCGCTGATTTTGTGATTAGAGATGACGTTGATTTACCAGCAGGAAAACAAATTCCCATGTGGGCCCTGGGGATGATGTATTAATATCGCATGAAGAGGAAGACGAAGTATTGTTAGCAGCCGCCTGAAAACTGCAGTATTTGACCTACAGCGGGTTAATCGCTGGAATATGCCCTTCCACTGCTTTATTATGTTGCCTGCTTAAAGCTGGTGATTAGACGTTACGGCCAAAGAAGATATTTATTTCGCACGGGATCATTTTGGGGCAGCACTCCGTTGCGCGCCGCAATTTTATCCTTTAAGAACATTTCAAAATAACTGATAAAGGTCGTTTGGCCATCCTCATTCTCAACTTTGAGTGTATTGGCGTGGCGTGGATTAATACTAGTTACTGTCACGACATCACCGGTGTCAAACGAATCACTGTGTTTGCGGGTCAGCTCAACTTGGTCCGTGGGCAGCGCTTCATGAAGCTTCGGGGGCGGTACCCGTCGAATCTTTTGCTGCTTACCATCTTGGTCCATATAGGAGATGGTATACGGTTTGCGATCAAATTTAATTTCGTCAGCCATAAAAGCTAAAGCTCCTCAAAAGGTTTATCCTTTGAAGGGCTTTCGGAATTTGTTAAATTTACATGAGGTATATTTTGCCCAGTTGATTTGGTCAAAATGAATAAAAGTGTGAATAGGGCCCTAAGATATTATCTGCTTGAAGGTTGCAGGTAAATCTCAGAAGGATCTCAATCGAGAAATTATATAATTTCGCGACCAGCAATGAAGCCTGTGCTCCGAGTATTGCAGCCACAGGTGCGGTTGCCGGCCGATTCAAAAAAGGTACCACAAGCGATACAAGAGCGGACTTTAATTCTAATTTGAGAAAGGCTAGCTAAGCGGCGTGCATGGTTCTTTAATTCAATATCTTTAACAACTGAAGGCGGCAGTTTTTTGATATTGTCGCTATTTTCGGTAATTGTTGTTTCAGAGTCCATGAGAAACCTCCTTAAGAATTGTGTTACATCGAGAACTTTTTCTTGTTCACTACGCAGGCACCGAAATTGAAGTCCAAATTAGGCGCGAAATATACGACAGTTTAGGGTGAAAAGTCAAGTAATTATTTGTTTTATCAACAACTTCATGGAGATTGTAATAGATTTCGAGGTTTTAAGGGTTTTTATGAATTCTTTAATTATCTTCCTGGGGACTATAGTGAGGGATCGAATACTCCCATTAATCCTGCTAGCATCACGATCTAGTAAAACGTCGTTAAATATGGACCGTTCGTATTATTTGTACGCGATATCAGGAACTTAGATGTCAATTATTCCTCAAGAAATTATTCGTAAAAAGCGGCTGGGTCAACCCTTGTCAGTCTCGGACATTCAGGCCTTCTTCGGTGGTTTTCTGCGGGGCGAAGTCGCAGACTATCAGGTCGCTGCGATGCTTATGGCGATCGTCTTAAAGGGTATGAATCGTGATGAGGCCGCCGCGTTGACACTGACCATGCGTGATTCTGGTAGGGTCTTAACTTGGGGGGGCAACCTTAGAGAACATGTCGATAAACACAGTACGGGTGGGGTGGGCGATAAAACGAGCCTAATCATAATGCCGCTTTGCCTGCTCGAAGGATTGAAAGTGCCAACGATTGCAGGGCGTGGGCTTGGGCACACTGGAGGAACTCTCGATAAATTGGAGTCTATTTCTGGGATGAATGTGTACCCAACATCAGAATTAGCGACAAGGTTGCTGGCTGAAAATGGCGGCGTCTTCATGGGGCAAACCGACGAGATAGCACCACTAGATAAGAAGCTCTATGCGATGCGTGATGTGACGGATACGGTTGCGAGCATTCCGCTAATCACGGCCTCGATTTTAAGTAAGAAATTGGCCGAGGGTATCGGCTGCCTCGTCATGGACGTTAAATATGGCTCTGGTGCATTTATGCAATCTGAGGCTGACGCACTTTCCTTGGCCGAGTCCATTGCCTCAGTTGGCTCAGCCGCAGGACTAAATATCCGATGCGCCATCACTGATATGGGGAGTCCCCTTGGAGATCGTGCAGGCAACAGTCTTGAGATTGAGGAGTGTGTCGAAATTCTCAAAGGCGGTAAGGGGGCTGCCTCTACCCGAGAACTCTCCGTAGATTTGGCGGTTGAGATGGTGCTTTTGGCTCGTCCAAAAGAAGTGAAAGAACAAGTGAAAAGTCGCCTCTCCTCGTACCTGGCCTCGGGCAAAGCGTTCGAAGTGTTTTCTCGTATCATAAAAGCTCAAGGAGGAGATATTCGGCAGCTGGATAATACCAGTCTACTGCCGCAGGCTCAGGTCAAGTTGGATGTGACGACCCTTCATAAGGGATTTATTGGCGCGTGTGATGTGAGAGAGCTAGGACAGGCCATCGTGGAATTGGGGGGCGGTCGTCGTAAATCGACTGATAAAATTAGCCCGGAGGTTGGCCTATCTAATCTCAAGCGGGTTGGAGACCCGGTCAGCGAAGGTGACGTTTTAGCGACCATTCACGCAGATTCAATGGCTGCGGCCAAACAGGTGTCAGACCGAATTAAACAGTCTTATCAAGTGTCAGAAAAAGCAAAGGCGGCAGCCCTCATTTTAAAAATTATCTAAAATTTTTCCAGGGAGAATGAACTTATGGGCACTATCAATCCAGACACCATCAAATTTAAACCACTATACGACGAGGTTCAAATTCGGAAGCGGGTTGTTGAGATTGGAGCTCAAATGACTAAGGATCTCAATGGGGAACTTGTGGTCGTCGTCGCCGTTTTAAAGGGCGCGTTTATTTTTGCGGCCGATCTTATTCGCGAAATAAAAGCTCCTGTGGTCGTCGATTTCATCGGCTGTGCAAGCTATATAGGAACGAAGAGTACGGGCACAGTACGAATCACCCATGACCTAAGCACCGATATCGCCGGAAAAAATGTCATTCTTATCGAAGACATCATTGATACAGGTCGCACCCTAGATTATTTGCTTCGTATTTTAGGAGAACGCCGACCTAAGTCGCTGCGACTTTGTACGTTGCTCAATAAACCAGAAGCCCGTGAGGTCCAGGTGAAAGTGGACTATCAGGGCTTCTCGATCGCTAATGAATTTGTAATTGGCTACGGGCTTGATCTTGATCAAAGGTATCGTGAATTGCCGTTTATCGCGCAAGTTCAAACGACTTAATTAAACTTTTCTTTTTCGCGATGTGCGGATAGTTTTTTAAGATCTGCCATCAAGGCATTGATTCGATCAAGGCTAGATCGGATTTTGTGAAGGCGATCGCCAAGATCGCCTTCTTGCGCTCCTTGGACCGCAACGTCAGGATTTCCAGAAATACGCCCATCATCGGTATTCACATAGAGAGGCTTACGCGAATGGGAAAATTCGCTGTTTATAGAATCTTTGTTTTTATAAGCAGAGAACGAAATAATTTTGCTAGTTGGCTGATTGGAAGGAAGGTTTTTAGACGGGTCAGAGGGAAGCATAGACATGATTGATCCTTTTGGGGGCTAGGGTGAGTGCAACAGTACAGTAAGGATAGGCAGCGTTCAAATATCACAGAGATGGATCTCATTGTTGGAGACTACAGTTAGTCGCCTCCAAATAAAGATAAAGGGTCAGTGAGTTTTTGGATTAATTTTTGATTCTATAAGACTTAAGAACCGACTTGTTGGCGTTAAGGCGCTCTTTGCGAAGTCGTTCAGCATTCTCGCCATTTTTACGCATGGAATCAAAGAAGCTCTCTGCAGAGACTTCGTCTTTAACGTCGGATTTTTTTTCAATCAAATCTGAGCCTACGCGCGATCCGAAAAGTGATATAACTTTGGATTCAACAGTTTTCTCGGTGCTCTCGGTTTGCTTGTCCATGGGGGTCCTCCAAATTAAGATTTAACTCAACGTCCACAGTTTGGGGGCTAGCTCGCCCTTACCGTATATGAAGCAAGGGGTGTGCCACAAGTCTAAGCTCCAAGCAAGTGCCAGCCGTCAAAAATAAGGCTATACAATCAACGGGTTGCTGGGATGGTCTTTTTTGATTTTATGACAGGTTTTACTAAGAACGTCATAGTGTCGAATTTTTTGACACTTTGACCCAGTTGGATGCGTCTATATAAAGGAGCGTATGGCCATCATTCAGTCTTCTAGAGTTTCAGTGCCAGTCTTGTGGCTTGGTCAATAGCCATTTTAGCATCTAGCTCTGCGGCTAAAAAGGCTCCGCCAATTAGGTCTACCTTGACGCCCTTAGCTTGAAGTGGCTCGTATAGTTCCTTGAGGGATTCCTGGCCGGCGCATAATATCACGGAGTCAACCTGCAAAATTTGCGGAGACGTCTTGTGTTCGCCAAAAGAGATGTGAAGACCCTGCTCGTCAATTTTATCGTAGTTGACCCCAGAGATCATTTTCACATTATGTTTTTTAAGATTTAGTCGGTGAATCCAGCCGGTGGTTTTTCCCAAGCCCTTTCCAATAGACGTTGATTTTCTCTGGAGAAGAAAAATTTCTCGATCTGAAGCCTTGAATTTAGGTGTGCCTAAGCCGCCCGCTGCGACGGCTGGGTCAACAATACCCCATTCAGCTAACCATTGCGCAACGGAGGGCGTTTCTTGGGAGCCGTCGTGGACTAGAAATTCACAAACGTCAAATCCAATGCCTCCAGCGCCAATGACGGCCACACGACGCCCTGCCGTTTTCCGGCCTTGAAGTAGATCCGTATAGCTCATGACGTGTGGAAGTTTGTTGCCTTCGATCTTAACACGTCTCGGTACAACCCCGGTCGCAACAACCACGTGGTCGAATTTTAGCAATTCATCGACAGTGGCTCGATGGTTCAAATGAACGGAGACACGGTGACGTTCAAGCTGCCGAGCATAGTAGCGGAGCGTTTCGTAGAACTCGGCCTTACCTGGAATTTTTTTTGCCATATTAAATTGACCGCCCAATTCTGCGGAGGCCTCATACAGTTCCACCTTATGGCCACGAGCGGCAAGAGTTGTGGCACAGGCTAAACCTGCTGGGCCTGCGCCGACTACGGCGATGTTTTTTGGTGCGTGCGTGGGCTCAATCTTTAGTTCGATTTCATGACAGGCTCTTGGATTCACTAGGCACGAGGCCACTTTGCGTTTAAAAATATGATCAAGACACGCCTGATTGCAGCCGATGCAGGTGTTGATTTCGTCGGCTCGGCCAGAAGCAGATTTGTTGATAAATTCGGGATCTGCTAAAAAAGGTCTAGCCATGGAAACCATGTCAGCGTGTCCTGCCGCCAGAATTCCTTCAGCCACGTCGGGCGTGTTGATTCGGTTGGTTGCGATGACAGGAATTGAAACCTCTTGCTTTAGTTTTTGTGTGATCCAACTGAAGGCTCCACGTGGGACTGACGTAACAATAGTGGGTTTGCGCGCTTCGTGCCAACCGATACCAGTGTTCAACAGGGTCGCCCCAGCCTGTTCGATTTTTTTGGCCAAATAAACTATATCACTCCACGTTTGCCCGTCAGGAACGAGGTCGAGAAGTGATATTCGGTAAATAATAATAAAGTCTTTTCCCACTGCCGCTCTCGTCTTGCGAACAATTTCAATGGCCATGCGTGTTCTGTTTTCCAGACTTCCGCCCCATTTGTCAGTGCGTTTATTTGTGTGTTCGCACAGGAACTGATTGATGAAGTAGCCTTCTGAGCCCATGATTTCAACGCCGTCGTAACCTGCATCTTTCGCTAACGTGGCCGCTCGCACGTAGCAGTTTATTTGCCGCTGCACGCCCCAGCTCGGTAGCCCGATTGGGGCAAAGGGAGAAATAGGTGACTTAATTCGTGAGGGTGCAACACAAATGGGAGCATAGCTATAACGGCCGCCGTGGAGAATTTGTAACGCGATCTTCCCACCGTTCTGATGCACGGTATCGGTTATGTGACGATGCTTCGCGGCGGCTCCACGAGATGCCAATCGAGAGCCAAAGGGGGTGAGGCAACCCTCTATGTTGGGCGCAAAGCCGCCAGTGACAATGAGCGCCACGCCGCCGCGAGCGCGTTCAGCGTAGTATTCGGCAAGTTTATTGAAATCCCGAGAGTGGTCTTCGAGGCCTGTGTGCATGGACCCCATCAGAGCTCTATTTTTAAGTGTGGTAAACCCAAGATCCAACGGGGAAAGTAAATGCTGAAAAAGGTTGCTGGTCGACATTGTTTTCCTCATACCTTGAAAAAACGTAGAGACTAATAATAGCACGCAATGGACGAGACGCAATACCTTTACCGTGGCGGCTCCTAGCAATTCGGAATGAATCATGTCAAAATTGATACAAGTCATTCATGCGGAAACGTTCCGAATTGTCAACGGGAGTTGAACATGCCCAGTATGGTTTCATTTTTTCGTCACATCCGAGTGATGACCTCAATTTTGTTGCTGCTCGTTTGCAGTGATTGCAGGCCTAGGAAGGCAAATACCTCAAGTCTTCGGGCCACCGCAGAGAATTGTGCGAGAGTTCTTACGGAGCCGCAACAGCTCGAGCTTATTGCAGCCGCTAGTAAAATTGCGGCCCAATCACTATCAGGGGTCGTCTCACCAGAATCTCGCAATGCTTCAACCGACAAACTCATCGAGGCCTACGGTGCCAATGCCCAGAAGCGGGGAGCGGCAAAAGCTCTCGTAGCCCTCACCAGTGATTTTGTCGCATCTGGTTGGTTACTTGACAAAGTCTTTTCTTGGTCTGATGCCTCAAGCCTTTCCGAGCCCCAGCTTGTGACCTTAGAGTCTCTTGGGGTCGCTCGATCGTTGGCGTGGGCCTACGTCTCTGATGTGGCGTCTTGGATGCGACCCTTTAGCCGGATCATACGAGAATATGGTTTTAACTACAGCGGTGGTGGCGGCTGGCAATTTTCAGGTAGTGACTTTCACGTGGACGCACTTCGAAATTCACCGGAGTTGACCGCAGCTTTTGTATCGTTTTTTGGCGCGAGCGTCACTGCCGGCCTTGCGTCGAAAGATCGTTCGGAAACCATTTTTCTGGACGGCCTTGCCCTACTACCGCCTAATTCTGCCGGTGGAATTGCGGTCTGGGAGCGATCTCGATGGGAAGCCGCCGTAAAAAGACACCTTGCAGTTATCGCAGAACAAACCGAACGGTTCATAAAATCAACGAAGGAGGCTTCGCGTTACTCAAACCTCATGCAGGGTCGCATTCTTGAATGGTTTGGCGGTGAGCGAGGGCTCAAAGGGAATACGTCCGCAGAGATTGACGTCAGTGACTCCTACAAGATTATATTGTCAGAGTCACTGTCCCTAAACACTCCGCTTGGAGTGGGGCCTGAATTGCGAAAACAGATTCTTGAACTTCGAAAGTCACTTTTAGAGATTGAATCAAAAAATATTTCAGAAGGACTCCAACGCCTCGACAGTGCAACGGCGGCGGCCATTGCAGCACCATTTATACCACTCGTGATATGGTCTGCCCCATTTGCGGGTGCTGCAATGGGACCTGCATGGGCTGCCACGATAGCGAATGCGTCGGCGACCATGGCTTTGATTCCCCTTGGTTTTGCCGCAGGCAGTGCAGCAATCTCGGCGACTATTAAATCTGCGACACTCGGTGGATCTTTTCTTTGTAATCTTTACGACGAATACACGAACAAAAGTTCAACGGCCCTTTTCGCAGCACCATTTATGGCTGCAATGCCTGTAGTCGGCGCATTAGGTTCGGCCACTGTGGCGTCGGCAACGGGGGGGACGGTCTGTGCAGGCACCGCCTACGGCACATTAAATCTTGGTGTTTCAGTTTACTCCGTCAAGCTGCTCGGTGATTTTGGCATTGCTGGTGTTGGTGCCTGCTATGAAGAGCTTTTGAATGCAGAACAGGCGAGTCGAGGCGGTGATATCAAATTGGTTGATCTCCATGCGTCTAAAGCCATTCAAGCCTGCGTTGATGCGGGAATTGATCTTGGATTTGCAATGGTGCAAGCCGGAAAACTCACAGTTAATGCAGTCTCGGCCATTAAACAAAAAAATCTTAAGCCACTATTGGGGCCAAACTGCATGGGACTTGGCGGTGACGGTGACTGCATTCCGACCGCCGAACGCTCTAGTAAAAATCGGAAGGCACCAGCAGGTGTAAACGAGCTTGAGCCTGTGTCAAATCACTCCGAACGCCTGCATCAAAATATTAGCGTAGCCGAGCGAATGGATGTCATAAAAAATGTGCCCTTGGATATGGTCGCATCATCCCCAGGGCATGACTATCTAAGAAGTCCGCAGGCGGTGGTCTCCATGGCAAAGGATATGGCAGGGAGCTCGGACAAGGGTTTAGCTATGTTCCAATCAAAAAGTAAAATGATATTGAACGTGTATACAAATTCGCAGGCTAAGATAACGGGAATAGAAGTCACCGATGGCAACCACCGCTTTGCCTCAGGATTATATGCAGAGCAATTGTCTGCAGGTAAGGGCTGGAAGACCATTGGCGATATTCCTGTGAGTCTGCTCGACGTACGAGTTAACGGATTTAATACCAGCGGTCAAAAAAATCCCCGTTGGATTCCCCTGCACACTGTGACAGAAGGATCCTTCCCCGCAGGCTCTTGGCGTGAGGTACCGGCCAATTGGGGTGCACAAGGGCCAACGGCAGAGGTGGCCGGTGATTTAGCGAGCACGAGCGCCTATTTTAAACCTGAGCACCGAGGGGTCTCGATGGCTCAGGTCTTGAAAACGTCGTTGGAACGGATTGGATTTTTTAATCCTTAGCCGATCAAATTTTAAAACAATAGTACGTCACCGCCTGATGCGGAGTCTGCTTCAGGATGATCTGGCGCAGCGTGCTTGACAGGTGGCGGAGGTGCAGCAGCAGGTGCTGCTGCAGGTGCTGCTGCGGGCTTTGGAGCTGTGGTTAGGCGTACACCTGCGCCTCCTGATGGACGTAGGCTGCTCCTCGAAACCATCTCCTCAGCAAGTCCCCCGATTTGTTTAAGAGGATTAATCGCTCCATGGATCTCTTGGCGAGTGATGTCCTGAAACTGGAGGCTCATAACGATTTGGTCAATGCTGTGCGCAACCTTTTCCGACGTCAAAACAGAACTCGCAACGAGCTGAGAAAACACATCGGTTGATTCCTTGGCGGTGTGCAACAGAAGTGCGACGGCGACATCGACAGAGGATTTCTTGTTCTTCGTTTTTTCGAGATTTGCAGTCAGTGAGGTTGAAATTTCTTGAACGGAGTCATTCACTTTACCCACAATTAGTGTAATGTCGTTAGAGGCTTGGTTGGTTCTATCGGAAAGCTTTCGCACTTCCTCCGCAACCACGCTGAATCCACGTCCATGCTCTCCAGCTCGTGCGGCCTCAATGGCGGCGTTTAGCGCAAGTAAGTTCGTCTGATCGGAAATGTACTGGATGTCTTCCGTAATTTTATTAATGCTCGCAGTATTTTCTAGAATTTGTGTCGCGGATTTCGAGTATTCTAAGTTGAGTCGGCCATTTTCTTCCAGCATGTCAGTCATTTCTTTCAACAACTGCAGGGCGCCAGTTAATACAGCTGACAGGGAAAGGCGTTCATCTCCGTTTGATCCGCGAAGCTCCTTGCCTGAAAACTGATTTGAAATTTCATTGGACTCAGCTAAGTGCAGCTGTGCTTGGTCGTAAATGTATCTAACCTTATCACCAATTTCGATGGCACTGGTCTCAGTATGCATCACGACAGAATCGAGTTGCTTGTGGATAACAGGCACTAAATCTAAGATTTTGCGCAGCAGATTTTCATGCGTTAATAATTGCTCGTCGCGTTCAGAAAGTCCGCCCTCCAGGCCTCGTACGACGGCTAACATGCCGATGGAATTTTTTTCGTCTCCGCCCTTATTGTTCCTAGCGCCGAGAACGGCCAAATCCTCTTGAAGCTTTGATTTGGCTTTGCGCTCTTCGGTCAGCGCTTCGGTGACAGCGGCTAATTGGCTTCGGATGGAATCAGCATCTGAGATCGAGTGTTGCAATTTGGTATCGATATCTTGTTTCAATACTTCAAAGCGTCGTTCGGCATTTTTTTGAACAAGTGTAAAACTTGCCCCCGTGTCTCCAGCGCCGATACTAGCGTCTAGCTCACCTTCGAGAGCCTTTATCCGGTCATTGCGATCGGATAATAATTTTTCGTTCTTGTAATTTAATCTCATGATTCCAATGAGAAAGGACGCACTTCCCATGATCGATAAGATCGCTGTTTCTAGAAAGGAAATTTCTAGGATCGGCGTGAAGACTATGGCCAAGGTGGGCAGAAGTCCTAGCACCGAATAAAAAAGTGGATTCGATAAAAATGATGCAAACATAAAGTGATCCCCTTATTATGCTGAAGCCTGAAGAAACAAGTGCTGGATTATCGGCGGCGGCTTCAAAACATTTAGTGATACTAAGAATTTTAGGAGGGTGCGGTTTGCTCCAATCGGCGGCTTTTATAACAATTATTTGTGGCTTTTTGGCGGTTGATCAAATGGACCTTAAGTGCTTCTTGTTGAGTGAGGAGTGTAAGCCTTGACCCCAAAGGGGCCGTATTTCGACTCCCCCTAGCACCCTAGTCTAGGGTCGTTACGCCACACCCATAGAAATACATTAAAATAACCATAGGAGGCTTATTTAGGTTGGTCATTCTTATAGTGGTGTAGTCGTAAGTATTAGTTGACTTTGAAATAATAAAGCCGTACATTCCGCCTCGTCAGAAGGCACAGTTTATTTGACAGTCTAGTGGGCTGCCGCTGGTAAGAGTCGCAAGATTCAAGCTGGAGGAAAGTCCGGACTCCACAGGGCAGGATGCTGGCTAACGGCCAGGCGGGGGAACCCGACGGAAAGTGCAACAGAGAGTAAACCGCCAACCCGACGTGATTTATCACGGCGGCGGTAAGGGTGAAACGGTGAGGTAAGAGCTCACCAGCAGTCCTGGTAACAGGCTGGCTCGGCAAACCCCATCCGGAGCAAGACCAAACAGAGGAAGGTTTTGGCTGCAAGCAAAGGCAACTTTGCGAGTCGTCAAACGAACGTCGGCTCGACGTCTCCCGGGTAGGTCGCTTGAGGTGATTGGTAACAATCCACCCAGATGAATGGCAGCCTCCGTTCGCTTGCGAACGAAGACAGAATCCGGCTTAAAGCTGGTCTGCCAAGTCCTGTGCCTTCTGGTATTTATAAATAGCGGATAATTTTTTTCGCGTTCGTCAAAAGGTTTTTTGAGATGCCGGTTCGTACCAACGATATTTTTGAAGACGTTGTCGCCAAATTCAGCAAGGACTGTAACGCGTTTGTAACAAAATTTATGGACGGCCAAAGTTCTGGATCGTTGCCGATTGCTATGGGTCCGACGCTTCGGAATTTTCCGGGAAACTGGCGAGAAAAATTTGTGGCCGTAAGTGGCGACAAATCACAGATGCCAC
Source organism: Bdellovibrio sp. ZAP7 (assembly GCA_945900755.1). Classification (GTDB taxonomy): domain Bacteria; phylum Bdellovibrionota_B; class Oligoflexia; order Oligoflexales; family RGVZ01; genus CAMDKS01. Next base: position 30,619 of record CAMDKS010000009.1, on the reverse strand, counting down.
TCATTGTCGAAATCGGATGCCACTCAGGACATACTCTTTGCGATATGGCTGAAGCCCACCCTGAATCCCTATTTGTGGGCGTGGATATCACGTTTAAGCGAGTCGTTCAAACGGCTGAGCGAGCTCGTGACCGAGGCTTAAAAAACGTATTTGTCGTGTTAGCTAATGCAGGTGGGCTCAAAGATTTATTTGCAGCCAAAGAAGTCTCAGGTTTCGTGACGTTCTTTCCTGATCCATGGAAAAAAATTCGCCACGCTCATAATCGCCTTTACTCAAGTAATTTTTGCTCTACTTTGTGGGATCAGCTCGGAAGCGGTGGTTTCCTGTGGCTAAAAACAGATCATTTGCCCTATTTTACCGACGCATGCAGCTTGGTTGATCGTTCTGGATTTCAAGAAACAGCTGTCTTGCCTGTGTTCGGGGATACCGACTATTCAAGCTTCTTTCTTCGTCGTTTTGAGCTCCAAGGGCTACCTTGGTACTCACGCAAATGGACGAAGTTTCATGCCTAGTATTAGAGGTTTAGGTGCGGCGAGTGGAAATGACCCATCAAATCATGATAGACTTACCGAGATACATTATATCAAAGGTAAATATTGAAAATGTCTAATCCTGCGAATCCTACAAAACCGTCAAATGCCAGAACTGGTGGCGCCCGGAAATTCCCGGAGCCGCTATCGATGTCGGCTCTCATTACGTTTGCGGAAAAAGTGATTCGAACGGATAAAGAAGCAGCACTCCGTGCGCAAAATTCTGTGGCTGATATGGCTTCACCGTCCAATGATGTTAAAACGACGCCAAGGATCAGTGATTTGCAAGAACTTTGCGGCCAGCCAGGCGCGGTAAAGATTATTGATGACGATAATAATGGATATAATTCCGGAGTCGACGAGGATGATGATCGTGCCGAGTCTGATAAAATTATTGCCTTTGACCCCCCTCGCCGCCAAACTTAGGTGAAAATGCCACTCAATTCTACCGCCAGCGTTCACGTGATGAACAACTATCGCTCCTACAAAGTAAATCGTAAACTGGTTACAGCTCTTGCGGCTGAGATCTGTCGACGCCTCCGTGTTGCGCACTACGAGGTTTGTGTGCAATTCGTATCGCCGAAAGCCATGCAGGCTTTAAATGCTCAGTATCGCGATAAAAATCAATCAACTGACGTATTGGCCTTTCCTCAGTATAAATGGAAGCGGGCGCTAAAATTCCAAGACCATCCACCGTCGACTCGTCCAATCCTTAATCCGCTTCCTCTTGGCGATATTGTGATATCGACAGACGATGCGGCTGCAAACGCGAAACTGTCGAAGCATCAATTGGACAAAGAGATTTGTTTTTTAATTATCCACGGAGTGTTGCACTTGGTGGGACATGATCACAAAAAATCCGAAGAAAAAAAGCGAATGTTCTCCGAACAAAAAAAACTGATGCGAATTTTTTCAGGTGACAAAGTAAAAAAACCGGCCTGGGACGGCTGCGTCAAGTCTTCGGCTAAAAAACCTGCAGTGAAGAAACCTGCAGTGAAGAAGCCTGCAGCGAAGAAATCTACACCTAAAAAGACGGCCAAAAAGGCGAGGACTAAATAGAGCATGGATACCGCGATGTCAATTGACGCTGCACAAATTATTGGATTTATTGCCTGTGGTGCAACGTCGGCCATATTTTCTGGAGCAGAGACGGCGATCACAGCTTTGGGGACGTTAAAAGCCAAACACATCTTAGATACCCGCGGTGATAGAGTGAAAGAACTCAACCTATGGTTACATCATCCTGGCCGCGTGCTAACGACGGTCTTAATGTTTAATACGGCCGTTAATGTTTTCGCATCAGTTCTCGCCTCCGATTACGCAGACAGGCATTTTGCCGATAGGGGACTTGCGATTGCGACAGGGTTTACCACCTTTGTTTTATTGATCGCCTCGGAGATTGTGCCCAAGAGTCTTGGCAAGATATATACTGACACGCTGGCCGTTCCCGCCATGAAGTTTATCTATTTTTGCTACCAGGTGACGTTTCCACTAGTCCTCGGATTAAGTTATATTGCTGCGTTCATTATTAGAGCGTTTGGTGGTGGCAAGCACCAGCCGGGGCCTCAAATTACGGAAGCAGAGCTCGAGTTTTTAGTGAATGTGGGAGAGAAAGCAGGTGTTTTTGAATCCACAAAACAAGACATGATCTCGGGCGTGTTTGAATTTGACGAAATCAAAGTCAGAGAAATCATGACCCCGCGCACTGATATGACCGCTCTCGAACTCAAAACTCCACTGCGCGAAGCCGTTAAACTTGCGTATGAAAGTGGTCACTCCAGAATTCCTGTTTATGATGAGCGTATCGACCACGTCGTAGGAATTCTTTTTTCAAAAGATCTCCTGCAATTTGCTGGTGCGCCTGATAAATTGAACACCATGCGAATCCATCACCTCATGCGTAAAGCTCATCAGGTTCCGGAGTCAAAGCTCATTGTGGATGTGTTCAAGGATCTAAAAAGACATAAAAGTCACATGGCCATTGTCATTGACGAATACGGAGGAACGGCCGGACTCATTACGCTCGAAGACATGCTCGAAGAGATTGTCGGTGAGATTGAAGATGAGCACGATGAGGAATTGGCGAAAGTCACCGAAGTCAGTGCCGGAATTTTTGATGTCTTGGGATTAATGAACCTAGATGAATTTCTTGATTTCTTTGATCTCGAGCCAGATCAGATTCACGCGGAAAGCGAACAGGATTCTGAGACTTTGGCGGGCTACATGATTCAGGTGATCGGTGAACTGCCCAAAGTGGGACAGAGCATTCAAATGGGCCCCCTAACCTGTGAAGTGTCACAGGTTAGTCGCCACCGCATTGAACGGGCTAGAGTTCGCAAGACTTTGGAGCCAATGCTCTCCAATCCTGTAGAGCCAAGCTAACAATTGCAAAATCGGTTATTGCAGCCGCTTAGAGATGTTGCCTACGTATTTTTGTGACTCGCTTGGCCGCGTCATCAAGCCTCGCGGAAAATGCGGGGCTGCGTTTAGCTTCACCGCGCAAGGCATCTAAGGCGGCGTAACACCGGTCTAATCCGCGACAAACGAGTAGTGCATCGCATCCTGCGGCGACAGCGTCGATCAAGGCAGCCTGCCAGGCGATCATTTCTTGGGGCAATGCGCCCATGTTCATGTCGTCACTGACGACCACTCCGTCAAAACCCAAGCGCAGGCGTAGCCAATCCATAATAATAATTCGCGAGCGACTGGCCTCGGTATCACATAGTGCCGGAAAAATTGAGTGGGAGATCATCACCAGGGGGCACTTTTGGACAAGAGCCCGAAACGGTGCAAGCTCTCTGGTGATCAATGTTTGGAGGCTAGCATCAATCATCGCTGTCGTGTGGTGTGTGTCTACGCAGGCGTTTCCTTGACCCGGAAAATGCTTCAGGCATCCCAATACTTTTTCAGATTGTAACCCTGCTAAAAAGGCTTCTGCACGCACCGTCACTTGATCGGCCGTTACTCCGAAGCAACGGTCGCCGATGGCGGTATTCGTCGGCTCAGTGAGAATATCAAGCACCGGTGCGAAATCGACGTTTATCCCAATTTGGCGAAGTTCTCGGCCTACGTCTTGGCCATATTGCTGAAGAATTTTGAGGGCTGACGAGTCGGTGCGCCCGCCTGCGATTGTCATGGCGGGGCCTAGGTTTGGAAACGGTGCAGGAATGCGTGAAACGCGGCCGCCCTCTTGGTCGATAGCGATCACCATGGGAGGAGCATCTGTACGACGCAGGTTTTGGAGGGACTGATTAAGGTGTCCAACTTGCGGGTAGTTGTCTTGTGGAATATTGCGCCTGAAAAGTGTAACCCCGGCTGGTGACTCTACTCGAAAGAATCGTTCCTCGTCCGGGGTTAATTCCAAGCCCTCCACCGCCGCGATTAAAACGGCACTGGCAGCATCACTCATAAAATTACTCGTCGAGGATATGAAGTGTGTAGCGCTTATTGGTTTTAGCGGCAGCACAGTTTAGGAGAGTACGCATCGCTTCAGCCGTACGGCCTCCGCGGCCGATGACCTTGCCAATATCTTCTTTAGCGACTTTCAATTCAATCATGTTTGTCTCTCGACCAACGATGACGGAGATCTCGATTTTTTCAACATCATCAACCAAAGCTTTGGCCACAAATTCGACCAAATCTCTCATTAGAGTGTCATTTCCAGTGTCATTTCCAGTGTCATTTCCAGTAGTGTTTCCAGCGTCATTTCCCATTTCATTTCCACCTTACAGCAACAGTTCAAAGTTAGGACGTAGACCATATACTTCTTCATTAATAGTTTATACAATTATTAATGGTAAGTCTCTATTGTGACAGTCCAGGGGCTGACTCCTCAGTTGCACGGAGTGTCGAGTTGAATCGTTGCATTTTTGTTTACAATGTGCTTAGGATTATTGCAGTTCGCAATAGAAAATGGCCTTTTATTTAAATAAAATTCGGAGATATACATGGCAGTTTTTGAAACAAATCATATATTTAAAGGAAGTCTTAAAAATGTATTTGCGGCGTTGGGCAAGTACGAGCGCTATAGTGAATTTTTGCCGGGGGTCACCGCGAGCAAGGTATTGCCGGCTCCTAAGGGCAGCAAAGCCAAGTGCCTAGTGAGAACAGAGATAAACGTCGTAAAGACTTTTTACTACACAATCGAGATGCATGAAGAGTCCCCTGATAAAATTTGGTGGACGCTGGTCGAAAGCAACATCATGAAGCAAAATGATGGAAGCTGGACTCTAACCGCAGACGGCAAAACCAAAACCGCAGCGATTTATAGTTTAGACATAAAGTTTAAGGGTCTTATTCCGTCGTCCATTACCGATCAAATTGTTAAGGCAAACATCGATGCAACCTTGGCCGGATTTCAAAAATTAGTCGATGCCGAGAAGTAGCAACACACTCTGTTACCCAGACTTATTGAGACGTTGCCCAAATTTTCGCTAATTACTAGAAGATCACAAGAGTCCTTTATTTGGTAAAATAGATATGTTATACTTTAGAATAAGAGGATTATTCTAAAGTATGACGACATCACTTTCAAACACCGTAAAGCGGCAAAAAAGAGAACTAAATCAGTACTTTAAGTTAAACTTTACGCCTCGCAATATTCTACCGTTTCTCCAAAAGCACCTTCCAAGTCCCCTAATAAAAGTAATTTTAGGTCCCCGTCGTTGTGGCAAATCAACCTTAGCACTGATGGCTATGGAGGGAACATCTTTCGGTTACCTAAATTTTGAGGACGAAGGTATTCCGGATGAATCCACGGGAGACGATATCCTTGATGCTTTGACAGACGTGTATGGCAGCGTCGATTTTTATTTTTTTGACGAAATTCAAAATATGCCCCGTTGGGAGCAGTTTATCCACCGTATCCATCGAGAAGGAAAAAACTGTCTTATAAGTGGATCGAACGCTCATTTACTGAGTTCCGAACTTGCATCAGCACTCACCGGCCGTCACATCGCCATTGAGTTGCTACCCTTTTCATACTTTGAAATGACACAGTCTAGAGCAAAAGAAGATATTCATACTTTTAAGGAGTATTTAACTCACGGAGGATTTCCACAAGTCGTTTTGAAGCAAGTAGATCCCGCAGAGTACCTTCGGACGCTTTGGGATTCAATCGTACTAAAAGATGTCGTTCGTCGTCACAAGGTTCGTAATGTTGCCGCACTAAATGATGTTTACGACGTACTCATCAATTCAGTCGCTTCCAAATTCAATTACGAAAGTTTGACCCGCTCACTCGGAACAAGAATATCATCCCCCACAGTCAAGAACTTCTTACGATATGCAAGCGAAGCTTACCTCGTCGCAGAACTTTGTCCATTCCACTTCTCCTCCCGAAAGCGAATCAAATCGGATCGGAAATTGTATACGTACGACAACGGCTTTGTAACAGCAAAACGTGTACAAATTACTGAAGATAAGGGACGACTACTGGAAAACCTTGTTTTTTGCGAACTTGTGAGACGGGGGGCGCGGCCAAATATAGAATTATTCTTCTTTCAGACATCAAATGGATTTGAGATTGATTTTCTTCTGCGTTCGGTATCAAACGACCATCAACTTATTCAGGTAACATGGGTTATGGCAGAGCAGAAGACTAGAGAACGAGAATTACGAGCGTTAAAAGATGGCGCAAAAGAATTGGGACTAAAGAAAGCGACCATTCTTACTTTCGATCATTCGGAGAGGCTTGAGGTAGATGGTGTTGTTATAGACATACTTCCTGCACGTGAATGGCTGCTTAAAGTTCCGGTCCGAGCATAGAGGCGGTCGGATAATGTAGATGTTTTATTGATACACCTAAAGAGTCCCGGTACGGTCGATGTGTGTTGTTCCTACGCAAAAAATTGGTCGAAAATGGCTCAAAGTCGAATGCTTACGCCAGCGGAGGGAGTTCACCTGCGAAACGTCGGGGATTGACACGGCCTACAAGGCTCACTTAAGATTAAATCTCTGGAAACTTTTGGTGTATCAAGAAAACCCCTAGGGACGTTAATAATGAACAAAGATTCTGAATGGGAAATTGGCGCTTCACCCACTGCGGCGAAAAAATTTAAGATTCTATTGGTCGATGATTCCCCATTCGTCAGAGCTCAGGTGCGGGACGTCGTGATTACTCAGCAGGCAACTGTTCTGGAGGCCGAAGATGGGATTCAGGCACTTGAGGTTGTAGAAAAACACCCCGACATTAATTTAATTCTATGTGACATCAACATGCCGAAGATGGATGGTCTCGCATTTCTTAAGGTTCTTAGCCAGAGAAGTACACCAGAAAAGCCTCGAATTCCCGTGATCATGCTCACTACAGAAAATATGCTAGATAAAGTGGTCCAAGGCAAAAAACTAGGGGCTGTCGCTTGGGTTATTAAACCAATGTCGGCACCTGACATCCTTCGATTAATTGATAAATTTAAGCCCGCGTAAATCTACCCGATTAAAGCCTTGTGCAAGGCCTTGACGACATCACTCATCTGATTGGCTTTGACCGCAATCGTCAAGGCATTATTTTTTACATCAAGTAGCAAAGGGTCTTGAATCACCGCACGCAGCGTGTCTAGTGTTTCTGGACTCTGCCAAAAACCGCTGCCGATGACCGTAATAATTCCACAGTCCTCTACACTTGTGCCCGAGGATGGCAGCCCATTTTCCGCAAGAAACGTTATGGACTCGGCCGCCAAAGCTTTTGGCATAGACCAACAAAACTTAAGGCCATCTGTCCTAGACATTTGAGTTTGAACCTGCGGTGTTTCCCCTTGCTGCCAAAGATTCATGCGCAGTTTTCCGAGTATATCGTCTGCCTTTGCCGCCCGCTGGCCTTGCTGGGACAGAAGGCCTTTAAGTAACACCATATTTTCTTTGTGCGTAATCGCCTGCACGACAACTCGTTCCATATTTTCTCTCCCACAAACCAAAGTTCCTTCACGACCCAACTGAAAACTACTGCGAATTTCCACTGGTATATTAAAATTCGCAGCCAAATGCGCACCACGCGGATGAAGCACCGAAGCCCCCGACCAAGCCATCATCGTCATGGCGTCCCAAGAAATTTGTCGGATTGTTTTTGCAGAGGTCACCATTCGCGGATCGGCCGAAAATACGCCGTCGACATCTTTGTAGAGCTGGCATCTTCTGGCTCCCAAGGCTCCAGCAAGGGCAATGGCACTTAAATCACTGCCGCCTCTGCCCAAAGTCGTCACCTCCTTTGACTCCCCACTAACACCCTGAAATCCGGCGACAATAACGACTTGACCTTGGGCCAAATTTTCCTGAATTCGAAAGGCACCAATCCTCGCTATACGCGCATTGCCATGAACCGTATCGGTGATGATGCCGCTTTGCGATCCTGTTAAAGAAATCGCTTTTTGTCCTAAATCATTTAAAGCAATACTCACAAGCGCCATAGAAATTCGCTCGCCCGCTGTCAATAACATATCAATCTCTCGACGTCGTGGATTCTTGGAAATGGAATGCGCCATACCAAGTAGCTCGTCGGTATGGTTCCCCATGGCACTGATCACGGCCACGACTTGCTCCCCTTTACGCACCGTATCTGCGATGTGTGCGGCGACGCATTTTATTCGGTCAATCGTTCCTACAGAGGTTCCTCCGTATTTTTGGACCACTAGATTTGATTTTGACGAATTTTGATCCATAGGTCGCCTCTTGACTCTTCCTCAACTCACTCATCATGCCTGCCACGACTCCACATGGCCCCACCCAGCACGAGATATCCCACTATTATATCTAGGAATTAAAAAAACATTACCAGTTTTTACCAATAGTCCGCTAGAATATATATATGAGCATAAACTTCAATGTAGCAGGCCACCCCGCCATCATTGGTGGATTCGGTGCCGAAACTCTAGAAAGCTTCCCTCAAGGACAAGACGTCCTAGGGCGACTGCTTGATGCGTCCAGCAAAATTCCTGGCCTTACGTTTGTTTCAAGCCAAAATCTCGAGGTATTAGAGCACCTAGGTGGGGGCCGAGACCTCATTGTTACCGGCCCAGAACGACTTGCATCCATCACCTGTGCGGCCCTACCAGCCATTGCTGGGGCCGAACTAGTGGTCGTGATCGCATACTCAATGAACAGCATCCGCCGAATGAAGGCTCGTTTTGAGGCACTTCAAATTTGCACCGAGTCCTTTGATCTAGCCCCAACAAAAGAAGAAAAACGATTTATTTGGGAAGCAATGGACCGTGGCGACGTACAGATATTGCTGGTAACTCCAGGTCGCCTTGCCAGTGATAGATTTTGTGATCGCCTTCGTCGACGGTCGCTCGGCGTCATTGTCATCGATCAAGCTCAGCTCATGAGTCCCTGGTCCCACAAATTCGTTCCCGCCTACCGTTTCGTTGGAGATTTCCTAGCATCCTTGAATGCTCGGGAGCATGTCGCCCCCCCACAAAAAATTGCGATCGTTTGGAACCCAAATGGACGCATGGTGCGAGACCTGACCAAGCACCTATCTCTCAATTCACCGCACCAAGGCCGACTGACAGCCGAGGCACTGCCAGGACTTGATATTGAGTTTCGAATGATCACGGCGGAGGCCGACCGCCAGAAATTTATGATCCAAGAACTAGAGCGATCGGGTGGGCAGGGCATCATTTATTGTAATTCTACAAAACAGGTCCACGACACCGCAGCCTTACTTGAGTCGCGTAACGAGGAATTTGGAATTATTCGAGTAGGCCAAAATGAAATTGAGACCAATAGCATTCGCCGCAGCTTTGAGGACGGATCTCTTCGCATTGTTGTCGCCATCGGCGCCTTTTTAAGTGACTTAGAATCCGCACAGGGTCTCGAATTTTGTTTATTTAACGGGATGCCCGATAGCGTAGAGATGATGGGGCGAGAACTTCTCGGGGTTGAGGACGCCGGATTTATTCGGTGCGTGGTGTTAGTGGGTGAAAAAGATTATTACCAGCATCGTTTTTCCATTGATAAGAACTACCCAGATCCACTAGCCTTGAGGGCTTGTGTCCAAGGCATTCGAGATATTTTCGGTCACAAAAACATGCTCTCCCCCACGGCGCTCTTGACGCACCTCGCCTTGGCCATACCCTTTCCTGCCGATGAAATAGATTTATGTATGCAAGTTTTGTTTCGTGAGGGCGTGCTCAAAAAAATTATCGCTAGTGACACCAACATCGTGTATGTTGCATTCACAGACACGGCGGAAGGAGAGGCTGATTTTTGGCATGAATACCCAATTAGAAAAATCAATCACATCGCACGACTGGATCAAATGCGCGAGTTTACGACTAAAAGCCAAGACACCGTTCGACACTTCCAAAACCTAATTCGCCTGTAAACAGAAATGCCATTAAAAGTCACCATTCTAGGATCAGGAACGTCGACGGGAGTACCCGTTTTAGGCTGTTCCTGTGCCGTCTGTAAAAGTAAAAATCCCAAAAATGAGCGCTGGCGGGCGTCCATTGCTGTCAAACATAACGACGGCCCCACCATCGTCGTGGATACAGGACCAGAGTTTAGACTTCAACTTCTCCGCGCCAATATTTCGTCTCTTCAGCACGTCCTCTACACCCATCTTCACGCAGATCATTGCCATGGATTTGATGATTTGAGGGGTCTCTATTTTAATAGTGAAAAGCCCATTCATTGCTGGCTACACCCTCAATTAATTCCCGAGCTCAAACAACGTTTTCACTATGCGTTCGAAGATACTGGCTACCTTGGGGGGCGTCCAGACATTCGCCTGAACCCGCTTCCACGGGTTCAGGGTACTACTATTATTGCAGACCTTGATGTGGAAACATTCCTCGCACCGCACGGAAATGCCGTGACCAATGTTTTTCGATTTGGACGCTTTGCGTACGCAACCGATTTCAAAAGCCTCACAGAGGAAAACATTACCGCTTGGCGAGGCAAGATTCACACCATGGTCGCAAGCGGCCTTCGGTGGAGACCTCATAAAACCCACTCCTGCATTGACGAAACCCTCGACGTTTTTAAACGGCTGCATGTCGAGCGCGGCATTATCACTCATTTGAATCATGAAATTGACTTCGACGTTGACTCCCGCAAGCTTCCGAGCGATGTTGAGCTTGCATTTGATGGCCTCGAAGTCATTGTGCCAGATTAATCTACCCGCTCGCCGCTAAGCAAAGACAACCCTCACCTTGGAGAAGCCCCAAATGGCTCGCACCCCATCAAATATGTTAGACCTTGGAACGAAAATTCCCTCGTTTTTGCTTCCTGACACGGACGGCAAACAAATCTCCGATAAAGACTTCAAAGGAAAGCCTCTTTTAGTTCTATTTATTTGCAATCACTGCCCCTTTGTCATTCACATTCGCCAGCAACTAGCAGCCATCGGTCGCGACTACCTGCCGAAAGGTATCGGCATCGTCGCCATTAATAGCAACGACGTTGTAAATCACCCAGATGATGCTCCCGATAAAATGAAAATTGAAAAGGAGACCGCTGGTTATATTTTCCCTTACCTCTTCGACGAATCTCAAGCCGTAGCTAAAGCCTTCAAGGCCGCTTGCACCCCTGATATTTATCTTTTTGATCGCACTCACTTACTCGCCTATCGTGGGCAGCTTGACGACAGCCGGCCGTCCAACAAAATGCCTGTCACAGGACGAGACCTACGCACAGCCCTCGACGCACTCGTCGAAGGGCGCCCTGTCCTCGCCGAACAAAAACCAAGTCTCGGATGCAACATAAAATGGAAGCATCCTGACTCGGCGTTGCTTCGCTCCACTAAAGGGGACTAGGGCTATGCCGATTGACTAGAATTTTTTGCCGCTGCTTCTTCTTCCGCAATTACGGCTAATTCAGCGACTCGGCGATCTATGAAATTCTTTAATTGAATGTCTGTTTTTGGTTCAATTTGAATAATATGAACAGCGATTCCTGGCCCGGTAATGTCACTTCCTGGTTCGCCCGGCATGACTTTGCGTACCATTTTTCCATTGAAAAAAATCGTAAAACCTTTTTCAAGCTCGATCCAAATTTCCATGATGGATGCAGGAGTAAACGGAAAGCGACCAGGTTTTTCAAAGTCTAGAAAAAATCCGGTGTAGGAGAGATTGCGAGTTTCGAGCTCATAAGAAATTTCAGCGCCAAGCGAGCGTATGGTAACTTTCAGAGGAGCTTTAAGCAGCAACCTCACCATTTTCCTATTTTCTCGCTTACCTTCAGCCATAAAAACACCCCATGAATTTTTCCGAGCTCAACACTGCTCGTTGAACAGGTCTACAATCGGATTAAAACATGGGGACTTTAGTAGGAATATAAAAATAAATGCAAAATCAGCTAGTTACGACTTCTTTCCCCGGCCGATTTCTTCGTCGATGACCCGTTTAAACTCCTCGTAAGGAAGGGCTCCGCTCAGTCGACGGCCATTGATAAAAAAGGCAGGAGTGCCGGTTACGCCAACTTTCATGCCGGACTCGATGTTGGCATCGATGGCCGGATTTTTTGCCACTTGATTCTTAAAGCATTCATCCCATTTTGCCTTATCAGAAACCGCTTTATGAGCATATTTCTTCAAATCGTCATCTTTAAGATCTGATTGGTTATCGAAGATGGAAGTATAGAGATGCCAGAATTTTCCTTGATCGCCGGCACAATGAGCTGCAGCGGCTGCGGGACGAGCGCGATCATGAAAGCTTAGAGGAAAATCTCGGACCGTCCAGCTAATTTTTCCACGGAACTCAGTTAGAATTCTTTTAACTGCAGGCATGGCTTTCGAGCAGTATGGACACTGAAATTCGCTGTATTCAACCACAGTAATCGGGCAAGACTTTCGATCGCAGCCCATAGTTTTTGTGTCGTCAGCGCCAGGTCCATAACGCGTATGATCCGAATCACTGAGCGTTAATGCGAACACCGGTTCTTTTGGCTGTGGGAAATGAATAACTAAGTCGCCAGACTTCATCCCTTGGCGAATAATGTCAGCCTCAACCGTACGCGATGCTCGGTCAGTCAAATAATCACGCACTTGCTTTTGCTGCTCTTCCTTATTGAACTTAGCAAATTGTGGATTGTCTTTGTGCTTATCAGCCATTTCTTTGACTTCTTTGTCAGAGATTTTGACATTTTTCGACATGTAGGTACGGCGAGCTTCCTCTACCGAAACTTTGGCCTCGGTCGCTTTCTTTTCCCAAAATTTTTGCATGAATTGAGATTGAGCCATGCCCTCAACAATGTCGAATTTCTTGCGGTCCATTTCAAAGAAATCGCCTTGCTTTTCTTTAGCCACTTCATCCATCGAAACCGTTGTTCCAAACACTTTGAAAGCAGGTTCCGCAGCATTTCCTACACCAGAAAAAGCTCCGACGGAGGCTATAGTCAAAGCAAGAGTCCACTTAGCTATCGTTATTTTCATAATTTAATATTCTCCAAGAAATTGAGGGTGAACGAGAACCAATGAAAGCATGAGTCGACCCAATTCGCAATCAATATTATTTAATTTTTCGAAAAATATCATTGAAATTGGGGCTTTAAAACGCATCTTGGAAAATTCTATCAAAAATTCTTAACTTTTCAAAAAATTGACCGATCTCCCTTCATGATCCTAGTTGCTTACTGAGGATTGAGTAAAAGGATGGGGAAGATGACATTAAGACGCAAATTATATACATCATTTAAAGTGGGAATCGTATTCGTCCAACTTTTCAACAGCGATCTCGCTCTGAGCGGCGCAGCAATCCCAACGGATGACGTCGATCGACAGTCTTGCGTCGGATACCCAGAAAATGATCCCAATCCTCCTGTTGAGGTGTGCAAAAACAGGGATTCTTACATTTTTAGAATTATAGACACCGTAACGACATTTGATCGCTCAGAATTTGAGCTCCGAATGGTTAAGGCCGCAAAACTATGGTTTGCCAGCCATAATATTAGCAGTGACCTACTTGACCAATCGACGGTTCAAATATGGATGAGCGTTCCGGAGGCTAGTCCAGGAGCTGCACAGCCCCGTGCAGTCTTCAATACCCCGATTGGCCAAATCTCGTTTTGGTTTGAGTTGACCGCGGATTACTGGGAGTTTAATGATAGTGAAACAGCCATTCTCGGTGACGGCACTTATCCAAGCTCATTTGGACATCGACCGCTCAAAATCTTGCTAAAATCTCAGCCAGGCGCTTCTGCGGCTGATGTCATTGCCGCCTTGGCGGAAGAGGGTGCTGCAAATGTTTCATACGATGGCTATAGATGGTATTCTGCCCTGACCAATATATTTGCGGAAAAAGAGGTTGCTTTAAAAATTCTTAAAAACCACAATAAAATATTAGAGTCTGCCCAAGTAAATTCTGTGGTCGAATGGATCGCTAATCGCCAGATGGCGTTTTACTTCACTTGTAGCCCACAAAATGACATAATATCAGATTAATGAACTTGGAGTGCTCAATCGTGGTAGACGCAAAAAAAAATGACCAACCCAAAAATCTAGTCTGGATGGACTTGGAGATGACTGGTCTTGATTCTGAAACCGATGTCATTATTGAAATGGCCACCCTAATCACCGATCTCGAGCTGAATGTCATTGAGACTGGCCCTGAAATTATTATCCATCAGTCTGCCGAAAGGTTTGCAAAAATGGATTCCTGGAACCAAACCCAACACACCAAAAGTGGGCTCTGGGCCAAGGTCTTAACCTCTACGATCACTCAAGACGAAGCCGAGAAAATAACGCTAGACTTTATTAAACAGCATTGCGGCCCACGAGAAAGCCCACTATGCGGCAATAGTATTTGGCAAGATCGTCGCTTCATCGCTAAACATATGAAACTCTTAGACGAATACCTTCACTACCGACTAGTTGATGTTAGCTCCGTCAAAATCCTTGGTAAAATTTGGTATCCTGCAGAGTCTGATAAAGGGAAGTCTAAGAAAAATTCCCACCGCGCACTCGATGACATCAAAGAGAGTATTGAAGAACTGCGGTATTACCGCAAAATTCTGTTCAAATAATTTTCGATCCCACGGATTTGATAGTCCTTAACCAAAGGCCATGCGTCCTGCGGCAAGCACCATGAATCCTGCAAATATTTTTCTGAGGGTATCGGGACTGATTCCAATCGCAATTTTACTTCCAAAAAAAGCACCCACAGCCATCCCAGCTGCGAGCCAAAGTCCTGACGACAAATGGGCGGGACCAATTTTTCCAGCTTGCCAATAGTTCCAAACAGCTAACGCACCAACTGGTAGAAGTAACGCTACCAATGAGGTTCCACTGGCCGCATGCTGGTCCATCTTAAAAATCAAAACCAGCACCGGCGTGATGATGATCCCGCCACCAATACCAAACATTCCTGAAGCAATTCCAGCCAAAATTCCAGTCAAGATAAACGACCACCATATCGGCATAATTTAATCTCCATAATTTTAGAAATTCATTTCGCCTGAGGATGCTGAATTGTAACGCAACAAGGATATCGAGAATTCAAAATTTATGCAAATTTTTGCGACTCTCTTCGTGTATTATACGACACTACGGCCAGAAGATCTTTGTATTCGCGGGGAGACTTCGAAATCACCCTATCAATGGATCCCGAAAATTGGTTCAGGTTGAATTCACCATTGGAACAGAGAATAACTGGAATATCTTTGCAAAGAGACTTGACCATCTCACCTACGTCAGCCCCGGTTTCTTGGATCTCATCAAAATAATAGTCCGTGATAACCATGTCAAGCCTGTTGACTAAGTCAGGCTCAGCCGCTAGCGCACGTTGAAAAGTCTCCGGTGACAAGAAAACATGAACATGCGCCTGTCCGGCAAGCTTCCTTACCCACATCTCAACAATAAATACATCATCTTCAACGACAGCAATCTCCGGGAGGATCTGGACTTCAGAGGAAACAGAATCCGCATGAACTCGCTTTCCTGCCTGCAATAGAATTTTGAGCAAATGCACTCGGGCCATGGGCTTTGGCAAAAATGAATCCGCTCCTTTAGTTATGGCTGTTTTGTGATCCGCCATGACCAAACGATTTGAATGAATACAAATGACACCTTGAAATCCAAAATCCTCCCTTATAACGCTAACAAGGTCAAATCCACTTAGGGAGTCGGCACCCATATCGACATCCGTTATAACAAGATCAAACGGCTCGTTTCTGAGCGCTTCAATCGCCGAATCGGACCCTGAAGCATGTGATAGGGTCACGATTTTCCGAAGTTCTGCACTTTTGTTAACGAGAGCCTCAAGATTACTTCGATACAACTCTTCGTCATCAACAATTAGAACCCTAATAGGCTTATTGATCGCCAGCAATTCAGCTTCAATCGCATTTTCACTTGCGTCGTGGCCAATGGAGCCAATCATCAAGCCCGCAGCTGAGTTAATTTGTTCAAGAACCTCACAGCTATGACCTGGCAGAACACGACCCAAATCGTCCGCATAACTGTCTGACAGGGGCAATGTAAAAACAAACTCGACTTGACCCTCTGGGAATTGAATCGAGGCGCTGGAGTTGCAACAAATGCTACCCCCATGGTCTTCGACCACTTTTTTGGCAATCGCCAGTCCGAGTCCAGTTCCACTTTTTTTGCCACTGGTAAAAAATGGCTCAAAAACTTTAGAAAGATTTGCTTCTGAAATCTGCGATCCAGAGTTTCCAATTGTAATCTCTAAAAAACCACCAACGTCTACCGTCCGAAACCAAATTGAACCCTCTAAACGCATTTCTTGTACTGCATTGGCTAATATGTTCGACAATAGGCGACCAATTTTCGGAACATTAACGCTTATCAAAGCGCCTGCATCGAGGTCGTAGAAAATTGAAATATTGGACTTTGGATAAATCCGAAATACTTCCAATAGTGCTGCTTCAATTAAAACCTCGGGCGCAACGGCCTCCAGCTCTAGGGTCGTCGAGGTCGAACTAATTTCCATGATGTCGAGAATCATGCCATCTACGGAATCTGCTGCGCGCCCAACGGATCTTTGCAAGTATTCAAGCTTCTCTGAAAATTTTTCTGGGTCAGTTGTCTGACTCAAAATGCTCAAACCAGACTTTAGCATTGAAAATGGCTTTCTAACGTCGTGCGCCAGCATGCTCGTCAAATTTGCCACGGCAGATGCACGCACATTTTCATCGGCCTTCAAGCGAAATGTTTCCATTTTATCAATCAGTCGATTTGCGATTTTGACATAGTAGTCAATGTCGCCAACTCTAATTTCGTCAAGCTTGCTATAGTCACCATCAGAAATTTCTTCTAACTTTCTCAATATTATGCGAACAGTCCGAGTAACACTCCACATACCATAATACATGGCCAAACCGAATCCTAATGCTGAGAATAGAATCAGGATCAAGGCCATCAAGGTGTTGCCCGATATCTGCGAATATATTTGGACTTTCTCAGCAGATAAACAAGACATCGCCACAATTTTATTCGAGTCTCCGTAATTGCCACAGAAACGAAGGCTACCTTCCAACGGCATTTTCGTCCATTTCTCAGACTTGCCAAGATTTGCATTCCAATTACCCTGATTTAGGGTAGTGGAATACTCCAGCTGAACTTTATGACTACTTGAATATAGGTCTCTACTCTGCGCGAGGGCGTCTAAAGCAAATGTATTTGAGAAAACTCCGATAAGCTTACCCCGCACTTTTTGGCTTAGGTCCATGATTGGGGCTGAGACGATAACACTTCCTGAATACGGACCTCCCTCAACCACTCCAAAATTTCCGCCTGCAGTCGCATAGTTTACCTCTCCAAGCAGAGTCTCCCATTCTTGGACACTCGATTTTGCACCCGTTGAAGTCAAAACTTTTCTAGCGGAAGCAAGGAGCTTTCCATTCACGTCAACCATCAGGAGTCCGCGGTATTTTGTGTCTGATTTTACTATGGATTCGAAAAAATCTTCGATGCCTTCGTATCGATCATAATCAATAGCAACATCAAATATGCGAAGTTGTCCGAAGTTTGAGAGAGACTGATGCCAGAAGTCCAGCTGCCTGCTCGTGTCTTTTGCGGAGGTCTCGGCTATCGCCCTAAGATTTCCCTTCAAGTCATTACGCTGTTGGGTGATGACTTGACGATAGTATAAATATCCACCGATCATGGTAGGAATCACGGCCACTGAAACGGCCAAGTAAATCCAGTTTCCGAATAGATTTCTGGGACTCGCATTAGTAACCATTCTGGATCCACGGCTGCTGCTTGTCATTTTGCAACCTTCTTCTTGCCGTGAGACTGTATAATGCGTCCGTACTCCAAAAGCTCAATGGGAATTTTAACGCCAAGACGATCTGTTGCGTCCTTATTGATTGTAATTGCGCTCTGCTCTGGAAACCGAAATGGAATTTTGTCGATTTCGACATGTTTAAGGTGGTTCATCGCGATTATTTCTGCTGCACCATTGCCGAGAGTCGAAGGATCAATGGCTACAGAGGCCATAACCCCCATTTCAATGATTAAATCTACAATGGATAGGCTTGGAACTCGGAGATTTTCCATGAACCAGTCACCGATTGTTCTAAAACTAACGGGCTGCCCTTGCGGATCGACAATATCAAAAGGCAAAAGAACCCAAGGTACAATTCCGGCGGTATTGCAATTAGCAATAGCCTCTTTCCACTCGATCCAAGAATTGCTGACCAAATCTTTTTCCAAGGTATACTTTAAATCATTGTTTTCAAAATAGTTATGTATTGAATCAATGATTGCTGTTGCGGTGTCAGAGGACTCTGTCATTAACTTAATTTTATGGATTTTTCGTGGACTAATATCACTAAGTAACCGTAGCGTTTGTTTCATCGGATAACGCTCAAAGACTCCTGTGATCAATTTCCTGTGTGAGTCAAGACCAGGAATGCTAGAAGGCAATCCGTTGACACCTGTAAAAATAATTGGTTTATTGAGTTCATACATCATGGGCAGAAATCTAAGAATCGCCTCATCATCGCAAATAACAATGTAATCGGGAGAGAATTTTCGAACGACATTCACGGCAATTTCGAGCTCATTTTGACGAGCGGCCGCAGTCTTTTTGTTGAGGCCTTTATAGTCTAAAAAATATGAAGCTCTTACGGTCTTGATTTTCTGAGACTGGAAATATCTGTCCATCGCCAATCTAATTTTGTCGGACCACGGTGCATTGTAACTGTAAACTGTAAAAACCCTTATTTGTCCATCATCGGCGCGAGCGGCACCGGCCCACACAAAGGCACACGCTACTAATAGCAGCTCGATAAATGGACGAAATTTGTAACCCTTGTTCAACATGCCCTAATCGCCCTTTTCAATTTTTTTCCTACTACCCCCCACCAATACGGTGGTCGTACAACTCCAGATAGAAGGCTTAACAGTAATAATGCAAAAGGCGTGCCATGCCCGAAAAAGCGTTTTTGGGCAGTCGAGGTCTGGTCTGCCCCCTCTAAACTTAGGTAAGATGCTGTAATTAAATCTTTAAATGTGCTGAGCCCAGGACGGGATCCATCGTCTCGGGCTTGCTCTCCGATAGATAGACTGTACAACGTGCAATGGTGTCCAAAAGTTGATCAAATTTGAGACCCCTCGTCATTGCGTTAAGTCCCTGTTTTCTGGTCAATGACTCGCCGCGAATTACATATTTACGCTTTCACACCATCCCATCGAAAGGGCCTGAAAGGCTTTAAATTGTTGCGTAGCTCTTGAAGTAAAGTGGCGGTATAGTGTCGCTTCAAAACATGAATTTTGGCAAAAAAACGTTTACTGACAGACTGATTTTTTAGGGAGTTTCCATGGCGAAGAAGCATCGATTTCTAGAGCAAACTGACGGAGATCTTTTTGGTGACGAAGAAAAAGAAGTCGTTAAAACCGACGGCAACGAATTTGCAGAAATGATCGCTCGCGAATCCATTCGTGGGTTTGCCAAACTTCGTCAAGGCGATAAAATTTCGGCTAAGGTGGTTGGAATTGTTTCTGGCAGCATTCTTTGTGACGTAGGCCAGCGCAGTGAAGGTGTTTTGGTGACCGATGGTTTGACACCGGAAGAGATTGAAAAGTATAAAGTAGGTGAAACCTATTCACTTTATGTCAGCTCATTAAAGAACGGCATTGAGCTAGCGACCTCCATTTCCACTCGCAATGCTGGACTTGATGGTTTGATGTTGGCCATGAATTCAGGACTTCCAATCGACGGCAAAGTCGTTGGCGAGAACAAGGGTGGCTACTCAGTCGAGATTACGGGAGCTAAAGCCTTTTGCCCATTTTCACAAATGGATATTATTAGCGGAAAGCTGCCGGCAACTTACATTGGACAAACATTTCGATTTAAAATTATCAAGGTGGCAGGGCGCGATGTTGTGTTGTCTCGCTCCGTACTATTGCGTGAGGAACAAGCCGGTGAACGTACTCAAGTTCTTGAAAAACTAGAAGTCGGTCAAAATTTACTGGCTACGGTTGTCAAGATCGAAACCTTTGGCGCCTTCGTCGATATTGGTGGCGGGCTGAATGCTCTCGTGCCAATGAGCGAGCTTAGTTGGTCTCGGGTGGCATCGGCCCATACCGTAGTAACTGTAGGTGAAAAAGTTTCTATAAAAATTCTGAAAATTGATACCACGGGCGATCGTCCAAAAATCTCCGCCTCCATGAAGCAGGTAGTGGGAGATCCTTGGGACGTTACCGTTGAAACTTTGGAGACGGGGTCCATTGTGGATGTCAAAATCACTAGGCTCATGGAATTTGGCGCCTTTGCAGAAATTTTGCCTGCGGTGGAAGGATTGATTCACATATCGGAAATCACGTCAAAACGCCGGATTAGTACGCCGGGTGAAATGCTGACGGTTGGTCAAACAGTTAAAGTAAAGATAAACGCCATCGACCGCATCCAACGCCGCATCGGACTTTCAATGAAAGTTTTAGAGGCCGATTTTGTGGAGCAAGAAGGCAAAAAACGTATCGCTGATCAAACCAAAATTGAGGACGAACATCGCGGCGTAGAATATCGTGCGCCCACTCCATCCTCTTCTATGGGCAACGCGTTTTCAGTCGCGATGACCAAGGCGACTCAAGGAAAATAGTACCTCAGTGAATCGGGCCATTATTCAATTGTTGATAGGGGCATTGGCCATTGGCCTCTCCCCTATTTTTGCTAAATGGGTCGTCCTGACTGGCAATGTAAGTCCTATTGGGGCTGGATTTTGGCGGATGGGGATTGGCTCCCTAGGCTTTGGCCTACTCATACTTCTGCCGTCGGATCGCCAACTTGGGCTCGCAGAGCTCCGCAGCACCCTAAAAAAATCGCCACTCCCCATTGTTTTGGCCGGAATATTATTTGCCTGTGACCTAACCGCTTGGCATACATCATTCGAATATACGTCGGTCAGTTCAAGCACGCTGCTCGCAAATCTATCGTCCATTTTTGTTCCCGTATGCGGCGTCTTATTTTTTCGCGAGAAATTTAAATCAAAGTTAGCGATTGGCGGCGTACTCGCGCTGATTGGAGGCTTCGGGATCGCATTTTTTAGGAATGCTGTAGGTCGCGACGGCAGCCACGATTCTTTGCTCTTGGGCGAGGGCCTTGCCTTCATGACGGCATTTTTCTACACAGCCTACATGCTAATAATCAAAAGAATTGTGGGTGGTGGCGCGCCGCGCTCTATTATGTTCATTTCATCTGGAGTTAGCGCGATTATTCTTTGTTTGTTAGCCATTTTTTTAGAGCAAACGATATGGCCCCACGCAAATGCTGCTTGGGTGTGGATATTTGCCCTTGGACTCATCAGTCAAACAATGGGTCAAGGTTTAATTGCTAAAGCTCTCATGGTACTTCCTGTCAGCCAATCAGCCTTAATACTGCTTGCGGCGCCAACAAGCTCTGCGGTTTTCGGATGGTTACTCCTAGGAGAGGCTTTAACCGCACCGCAAATTGGCTCTATAGGAATTACACTTCTCGGAATAGCTCTGGTTGCTCGTCGATAATCAAGTTTGATTTTTGACGTAACGATTCGCAATCATATAAATCATATTGCAGAGGTCTTCAGTATTGCTGCCCCGCTCCATGACTGAGGCCGGATACTGTGGCCCGAGTAGTACAGGGCCGATACCGGTGCTTCCAGAAATGGATGCGAAAATTTTGTAGGCGATGTTGGCACTGGTCAAATCTGGAAAGATTAGGACGTTTGCTTGCCCCTTGAGCAAACAAAAGGGGAAGTCTCGCTCTTGAAGTCGCTCGCTTAGGGCGACATCGGCCTGAATCTCGCCGTCAAAAATAAAATCGACTTTACGCTGGTGCAGAATTTCAACGGCCTGTGCAACACGATGGCTTTTCTCGTGGCGGTTGCTGCCAAAGCTAGAAAATCCTAGCATGGCCACGCGAATGGTATCGTCGGTGTATTGCTTGGCAAACCTAGCCGTATTAACCGCAATATCTGCCAGCTCGGCGGCAGAGGGCTCGATACACACTGTACAGTCAGATAGGAAATACATTTTTTTGTTCCACGAAAACATATAAATGCCATTCATGATTCGTCCTGGCTTCGTGCGAATGACTTCCATGATCGGCTTTAGCCCATTGATATACGGCTCCACAATTCCGTTGATTAGTCCTTCGGCCGCTCCGGTTCGAACAAGCATGGCACCAAAGTAGTTATTATCTCTTAGCATCTGATGCGCCGCGGATTTGGTCACTCCTTTACGCTCCCGCATTTTGTAGATGCCATCGGCAAATTCATGAATGCGAGAATCAGTATGAGGGTCAATGATTGTCGTCTTGGACGCAATGTCGCGGATCCCTAGAGCCTCGGCTTTCGCTGAGATCTCCTCTCGTGATCCCAGTAAAATTGTGTTCACGTCTCCCTCATACCCTATTTGGGCCGCCGCTTTAATGACGCGGTCGTCGTGTCCATGCACAAGGACGACGCGAGGTTTTGAGCCCGATTTTCGGCTCCACCCAGAAATATTATTTCGCATTTGCCGCACAAGACGTTTTGTGGGACCAAGAATCCGCTCAATGTGCTGGGTGTATTGAGGAATATTTACTTGGCGACGCGCCACTCCAGACTTCATCGCGGCCTCGGCGACCGCCGGTGCCACGTATAATAGAACTCGCGTATCCATTGGTTTTGGAATGAGGTATTCCCGACCAAATATGTAGCCTTCTGCGGTATCGTAGGCTCGTAATACTTGTTCGGGCACGTCCTCTTTTGCCAGACGCGCAATGGCTCTAACAGCGGCCATCTTCATTTCTTCG
This sequence comes from Bdellovibrio sp. ZAP7, assembly GCA_945900755.1. GTDB lineage: Bacteria > Bdellovibrionota_B > Oligoflexia > Oligoflexales > RGVZ01 > CAMDKS01. Next base: position 7,917 of record CAMDKS010000009.1, on the reverse strand, counting down.
TTGATTGTGGTAGCCCGTACGTCCAAAGCCCCGCGAAAGATGAAAGGAAAGCCTAAGACGTTATTGACTTGGTTCGGGTAGTCGCTTCGGCCGGTCGCCATGATGCAATCTGGACGAGCCTTTCGTGCATCTTCTGGAGTGATTTCTGGATCCGGGTTGGCTAAAGCAAAGATGATCGGGTTTTTTGCCATTGGCATAATCATGTGCGGCTTCAAGACGCCGGCAGCAGATACACCAACAAATCCATCCGCTCCTTTTAAAGCGTCTTCCAAAGTGCGCAGGGACGTCTCAAGCGCAAATTTTTCTTTGTATTTATTCATGCCCTCCGTGCGACCCTTGAAAATGACACCCTTGCTGTCGCACATGATGAGGTTTTCAGGCTTAACGCCGAGTGACAGAAATAAATTGGCACACGCAACCGCCGCTGCGCCGCCGCCACTGAATACGACCTTTACGCTCTCTATTTTGCGACTGGTAATCTCTAACGCGTTTAAAAACGCAGCACCTGCAATGATTGACGTGCCATGCTGGTCATCATGAAAAACCGGAATTTTCATTCTTTTGCGGAGTTCTTCTTCAATATAAAAACATTCAGGAGCCTTGATATCCTCTAGGTTAATGCCACCAAATGTCGGTTCAAGGGCGGCCACCGCATTGATGAACGTGTCTGGATCCTTGGCATTAATTTCGATATCAAAGACGTCAATATCGGCAAATTTCTTAAATAAAACAGCCTTACCCTCCATAACAGGCTTTGCAGCCTCAGGACCAATATCCCCGAGCCCCAAAACGGCTGTGCCATTGGTGATCACGCCAACCAAATTAGCTCGCCCCGTGTATTCAAAGGAAAGCAGTGGATCACGAGCAATCTCACGACAGGGACCCGCCACACCAGGCGAATAGGCGAGGGCCAGATCCTTTTGGCTGCTGACTGCCTTTGAAATTCCTGTAAATGTTTTTCCCTTTGGGTCTTTAGAATGGTATTCGAGAGCCATTTTTTCGTAGTCGATGGACATTAGGAACTCCCCATGATTTGCATTTTTATTCGTAACTCAAGATACCACACCGAAAAATATGCGCCTATTCGGTGGCTTTTATTTTGACTTGAATCGGGTACAAGTGCATTGTGAAGTGTAACAATCAATTGCGCAAAGGAAATTCACTTTAAATGAGTGATTCGGCTCCAAAATTGACAACTTCTCGTGGCAATATCCTTGTCACGGGTGGGGCTGGGTACATCGGTGCCACGGTCTGTTCCGCACTGGAAGATGCAGGCTGGACACCGATTATATTGGATAATCTTAGCCAAGGTCGCCGCGAATTCACCACTAATCGTATTTTTTACGAAGGTGACGTGGCTGACCGCCTTCTGCTAAAAAAAATAGCACATGAGCGTGGTGCTTTATACGCAGCGATACATTGTGCGGCACTCATTGTGGTACCAGAAAGCGTGGAGCGGCCTGAGGATTACTACCGAGAGAATGTCTCAAAATCGGTAGAATTGTTTGCAGGCCTTCGTGACATTGGCTGTAAACGCATCGTCTTTAGTTCGTCAGCCGCCATTTATGACACCGTACCCGATTTTATGGTTACAGAAACCTCGCCACTCAAACCATCAAGCCCCTATTCACGTTCTAAATATATGATGGAATTGGTGTTGCAGGATTTTTGTGACGCTTACGGCATTTTTGGGATCGTTTTGCGTTATTTTAATCCTATCGGTGCGGATCCACAACTCAGAACAGGCGCCTATTTGAATGCTCCAACCCACGTGCTCGGGAGAATGCTCAGTGTGGCTTCCGGTCACTCTCCTGTTTTTGAGATCACCGGTACCAACTGGCCAACACGAGACGGCAGTGGCATTCGAGACTATATTCACGTCTGGGATTTGGCGCGGGCTCATGTCAAGGCTATCGAAAATTTTGATCGGGCGTTTAAATCAACTCACGATCCTAAGTCCGCATCCAGCCCAAAAAAATTCTCGGTCATAAATCTCGGAACCGGCCGTGGGGTCACCGTTCGTGAATTGGTAACCGCCTTTGAAGCAGTCACCGCTAAAACTCTCAACAAAAAAGAGTCCCCCCCCCGCCTTGGCGATGTGGCCGGAAGTTTTGCTAGTAGTCATACGGCATCCGATTTAATTGACTGGCGGGCAGAATTGTCTATTGAGAACGGCATTCGAGATGCACTTGCCTGGACTGAAAAATGGCAAGGAATAAAAAACCATTAGTCTCTGGCGCGAAATCGAAGTTGTCAGAAATAGTAATGCATGAGGCCTTCGGTCGTATTGGTCGTCGAATGAGATGCGTTAGATTGGGCGCGAAAGGATCGCAGTTCTAGCTGCATGTGTGGTCTAGGGTACCAATTTATTCCGGGCCCCATGCGAATTGTACTTGTGTCCTTTCGGTTCATATCGGTATCGATAAACTCGTAGCGTGCGTAGGGTATCAGGCCTTTATAGGCCTCATAATTCAAGGTAAAGAAATCGGCCAGGACTTCTGAATAGGCGGAGGTTCCAGAAATTTTAGTCTCGTTGTGGACGCGGTTTATTTCAAACATCGCAAACACCTTATTCGTCGCGGTAACGACTGCAGATAGGCCCATGGAAAGCACGGACGTTTCAACGGTGCCTAAGATTTTTTTTGTGCTAAGAACACTGGCCGTAATGCGATTTTTTTCTGCCACAAACGTTGAAACACCAAGATTAAAGCCCGAGAGAGTCTTTCTCTCACGATCATACATTTTGCTTTCAATGAGTTTAGCTAACATAAATTCAAAAAGATCATCTTGATAAATCAACTCAATTTGCGTCTGTGCACCGTCAGGCGATAGGCCACTGGCTGAGCGTACATAGGCGGTATGATCGGACAACATAAGGCCATATTTAGGCAAAAACAAACCTCCGCGAATCATCACATGTTCATCGAACAGATCGGCTCGCAGCGTATACCCGCGGTGAATTAAATTTGAATGCTCCTTTGGGTCGTCTGTTGGGCCGGCAGGCTTTGTGCCCATCATACCCGTAACGTATACGGGGCCGAGGTGGACCCCCGCCTCCAAATCCGTCTGCATTCGCCAGAATTTTTCGAAAAGACGATCTTCCGTTTTGGACTTATATTTAATCCAGCGTGCATCGCCCCCGAAAAAAATCGTATCGCTCATGGGGACCAAGCCTTCAAGAAATTTTTCTTCACCCTCAATGGCCCAAGTAGACATTTTCTCTTCGCTAAACTCGCGTCCATAAGTAGTCAACATCCCTCCGCCAGCAGGATTTACATGACAGGAGGTACAAGTAAATTGTCCATACCGAGCAATCTCCGGCAGAGCCATACCGAAGGTTGGCCAGACCAAAAAAAATGCCGCCACACTATTAATTAAAATCTTCATAGTTTCTATCCGAGGCCAAGAGTTTCGTTCATCAGAGGACAACTGTCACCGTTACTTTGGAACATGCAGGTCGTGTTCATCAAAAACACCTTTGCCGGCATCACGATGACAGGCATCACAGGTAGATTTACTCGTAATTTTCGGTCTTTTCCAAACATATTTTTTGATCCCGCGGTGTTTTTTAATCCAAAACGGAGTCTCGATTATTCTAATGGGAGTGTCCGTGGAGGCAATCATTTTTGCAATTTTTCTAGATCTGACACTGGCCGTCGGCTTGTCGGCTGCATTTAAATTAAGGAATTTAGTAATTTCAAGCCGCTCCGGTTTTTCAAGTGATGCATTTTCGCCGAAATGGTTTTCTAAGTCCCCCATAATTTTATTCCAGGAACGCTCGGGCAGAAATCCGGGGAGAAATCCAACGTGACAAGAGGTGCATTCCGCAGTGTAGGTTTTGTTTTCCGAAAAATTTATGGATTTCCCCACCGCCAGACGTTTGGACCTTTCCTCGCTGCTTGAAACAAGCGATGCAGCGCACCCCATCACAGCAACGAGCATGATCATTTGCAGGATTCGAATCAGCGTTAGACCAAATGGAGAGTTCATGAGCGTTCCTTATTAGTGCTTGTTTGGAGTTCTCTGAATCAAGGCGCGAGGAGTCGGAAAGGCGGAGTTTACTTCCGGTAAATGAGCATTTTCCGGCGACGAGCAACGCCGAGTCAGGGAACTCCGAACAAGCACTATTTAGCATTAATCAAATAAGTGATGAAGTCGCCCTTTTCCTGCGGAGTACAGGCTCGTGCGTAAACATCATCACAGTTGCGTTTGAACCATTTTTCCACCTTCGCTTTATCGGTGAAACGCTCTTTATTTGCTGAGAATGCCATAGGCTTTATGGCTTTACCGGCCCTAGTTTTTCCATCTTTGGTTGGATCTTTGGTGTGACATCCGGAGCAGGACACCGTCTCGCCTTTTTTATCTTTGGCTTCGGCGAGGTAAAACTTATGACCGTTTTCAGCCGTAAATCCTTTAAATGCCTTATCCGCTTTTTTTGCCTCGACTGTATATTCACCTACGAGAGCTGCCGGTGTGGTCGCTGCAAAGGCTGGGCTTACCAATACGGTCAAACTTACAGCTGCGACTGTCATGAAAAAATTTCTACCTTTGATCATCATTTTTCTTCCCCTTTATTTGTTTATGAGTTCGATATTGAAACCCTGAAATGATACTTTGAGCGATTGGAATTTTGTCATGCCATTCATGAAAAACGAGTGCCCCAACGTGCGTGACAATAAAAAATACGATGGCCCAAAAACCGTATTCGTGAGTTTGATTTATGATCTTCAGGTATTTAAACTCATCCAATAATACTTCTGCCAGAGGACCCTCTCCATGCAAAATAGCGGCCAGAGAAAATCCCGAGCCACACATAAAAACGATCAGCCCATAAAAACCTAAGTAGCTGAGGGAGGCTTGCGGATGGTGACCAAATGCGCCGTCGGCAGAGAGCATTTTTTTTGACTTGAGAGATTCAATCCACGATTTGATGTGGATAAATGCGCTAAATCGCGCATGCCGTGGTCCAATGATGCCCCAAAGTATTCGCCCAACTACCCCGACAACGAGGATTTTACCTACAGTCATATGAAGGGTCCAAACAAAGGCCTGATCAGAGCCTGGATCCATTTTAGAGGCCAGAAATCCGGAGGTCATAAGGCCGAGCGTCGACAGAGCCAACCACCAGTGAAGAATGCGTTGAGCTGCATCGTAGACATATTTTCTTGTGTACATTTGAGTCACGAAGCGTCATCCTTGATAAAATCTCAGAATAGAAGCCTTTTCTGATTGGTACAATGATTCTACTCTGATTCAAAATCAAGTGCAAACTGGGCTAAAAAGCAAGCCTAGCCTCGTTTGTGCAGCCCTCTTCACAATAAAAAAAGGCCCCCTCAACGGGGACCCCTTATTCTATCGAATCCTCGCCCTTTATGGCGCCCATTGACCATAAGATGCATTCGGACTAGTGCCCCATTTAACAAACATCCCTTGTGCTCCTGCTGGCACTTTTACGGGGCCTTTGGGCATACTGCCGGACTTCATAGTAGAAACTATTTTGGCATAATTAGCTTTCACTTTAGCCAGCGTATCAAGGGCTGGCGACTTGCCGTCGACACCATGACAGCTTATACAATATTGATCTATTAACGGCTTAACACCCAATGCGTAGGTAGGGACAGGGGATACTCCATCATCGTCTGTCATTATATCTGGTCGTTCTAATGTTGGTGTTGGGGGCTTTGGAGAACTTGTTGTTGCGCTACCTGCGCCGCCGGTAGAATTATTTTCAGCCTGTTGACAGTCGGGCGATGGAGACGTCGCCTTGGGATTGGGGACCGTTTGAGCGGCCGTCCCGACCTCAGGCATTTTTAGAGCCATCCAATCTGCCAATAACTTCTGGTCACCCGCCTCTAGGGGACCTTTGGGCGGCATAGATCCTTTGGCAATGTAAGCCATAACTGTTGTGATGTTTTTTGTGACGCCCAGATAGCTATTATAATCTGTCTTTTGAGAACCGGGATGACATGATCCGCAATTCCTTGTGAAGATCGGAGCAATATCCCCCTTCCAAGCTAGTACTGGCGCGGCAAGATCGACGGCTTGAAGGCATTTGCTACCATTAGCGCCGCCTGAGCTGCCATCAGAATTAACTCTAGGTTGAGGCCCTCCATCAGAGCATGAGGCTATGATAAGAACTGCTGCTATTCCTAGTAGACTTGTCGCTTTCATCATACGTCTCTCCTAAAAGTTGCCTTGGCTATTGCCGTAGAAATCCATCCGATGGCTACTTCTCGGTCTTTAATCAATGTCACTTTAATGCTTTTATTATAATTTAAATTAGACGTATTATTACAGGCGGTTGCGCCAAAGTCTGACGCGGTGTTTAGCGAGTCATTTTGGTAAGGCTAAAAAAAATCTAAAAGAATCAGGCCGAACTCAGTGAGTCTAGTCAGTCCAGCCAAGGCGGACATCGTCAATTTCATCAACAATAATCCTCAACTTCGGGAAATGGTCTGCCGCAATTTTAAGAATCTCGGACGGATTGACTAGTTCCTGCAATAGCTCAAATATTTTGTTTTTCCGATATGTTCTTTATTGGCACGCGCAGACACGATTAAACCCGGCAGCCGAGCCCGTGTCAGTTGTCCCGGACGAGTTGCACCATTTGTAATTGATCCCATCGACGCCACAACCTGCACCAGTGAAGCACGCAGGACCTACGCTGTTGACCACCGTGTTATTTCCTCCGAACACGCCGTCAATCACAGCGTTGCACTGAGCCAGCGTTCCATCAGACCCCGCATAAGTCAGTGTTGCGGCATTGTAAGTCAAAGACACATTTGAGCATGCTGTACTGCAACTAGCATTAGTACCACTAGCATACCAGCAATGGCCACCAATCGACACTCCTCCGCCGGAACAGGACGATGTAGCGCTATAGTGGAAGCTGACTGCGCCGTTGGCGCCATTGCCGCCGCCACCTGAGGCTAAGTCTTTTGCACCGCCGCCACCTCCTCCGCCAGGTGAAACGCCAGATCCACCGGCCTGGTTTCCGCCATATCCGCCAAAGCCGCCGCCCTGCGGTGGAGTACCTCCGGGCTGGCTGGTAATTGAGGCTGCTGGAGCGTTTGTACCGTTACTTCCCGAGCCCGCAGAGGATCCTCCTCCGCCTCCATTATTTGTATATTTTAAAGAACCGCTGCCGCCAGTCCTGTTCTCGTCTCCATTTGTAGCAGTGCCCCCTGTCCCAACAACTCCAGTACCGATATCCCCCACTCCACCAACTCCACCGTTAGCTGTATAAGTCGTTCCGCTGTATGTCGCAGATGATAGGCCCCCCGTGGTTCCTGCTGCGGCACTGTCTGCTGTGGGATTTCCTGCGCCTCCTGCTCCAACCACATAACCAATGGTTTGTCCGGCACTAACAGTGAGTGTTTTTCGAGTGTACCCACCACCACCACCACCAGCCGCACCTTGGCCGCTTCCACCTGTGCCACCCGCACCACCACCACCACCCGCACCCCAAACTTCAACAATGACCGAGGTGACGCCCGTAGGAACCGTAAAGTTACCCGAGCCCGTGGTGTAAGTCTGAAACTGTGGCGAATAGGCACCGCCAGAGTTTACAGCGACATCACTTGTAGTCGCTCCACCCCAAATGAGCATTTGAGATCCGGTCCAAACCGCCGTGTGCTGGGAACGTATTGCTGGCGCGCTAGTGGTGGTTGTGGCCGCCCATGCATTCGTTACAGGGTTGTATTCAAAGGCGTCATTCAATTTGGTTCCGCAACTACCCCCATTACAGCCCCCAAAAATAACCATTTTAGCCCCCGTCCAAACGGCTGAGTGATAACTGCGAGCACTAGGGGCACTAGTGGTTGTGGTCGTCGTCCAAGAATTACCGGCCACATCATAGATTGCACCTGTGTTGTATGCAGTTGAGACGTCATTTTGATCAGAACGTCCCCAAACAAT
>CAMDKS010000008.1 GCA_945900755.1 Bdellovibrio sp. ZAP7 | reverse complement strand
CCGCAGTTTAAGAACTCGCTTGGAAGTATTTTTTTCGCCCAAAACTAGGAAGGCAGAAATTCAAAGAGGACTATCGTTATCAAGAACCTCAACGGGGGGTTCCACCAGTTGGACGCAAAATAAAAACGTTCGATTATGGAAAACTATTGCTTTGTACTTGCTTTTCTAGAGTGGACCGTGGCCCCATCTCCAAATAGGGACACTACGGCAGAACATTCTGCTAGATCGTGACCTACGATTAGTAATGCAACGGATTGTTTTGCGGTTTCTGGGTCGTTTAATGAAAAGACCCCTTGATTGATTGTTTTCACCAGCCCATGCGTCTCAATTTTGCTGGGATGACTTTGATCCAACGCGGCAACGAGGTCTGAAAAATTACTGTGGCCGATTTTTTTAGCTTCATTCAAAGATACATGTATCCAGAGTCCGCACCGCTTTGGGGCAAGGCGCGGTGTGATGGCCAAGGCAATGCGTCCCATGGACCACCTCGGATTTATTTCCAACAAAGGTCGCAACCTTAGATCATCGTCACTTCGGTAAACAAATGCATCAATGCCAAGTGGGCCCGTATATCCCAAGCGAAAAGCCTCGTGACCAACGTTGGTGACGGTTTCTTGAAGAGTTTGTTGCCACCCGTTTTTTGCGTGCCAACGTTTAAGAAATTCCGCACCGAGATCATCAAAAGGTCGTCCTAATATATGCCCTCGATATTGACCTCTTTGATCGGTCAAAAATCTTGTAAAGCCAACAAATTTTACGGCTCCATCACGGGAAATATCAATATGAGCACTGAGATCAACCCATTTATCAAGCCACGGCTCCGCCAGAATAAATCCATGCTGATCTATGTTAGATTTAATCCACGTCCAATCTTTTTCTGACATGACCCCATTCTTAAGGCGAATCATTCCTCGACCCGACGCACTAAAGGGCGCCTTAAAGACAACCATATCCGTGGGCGATGCAGGGCGCAATGAGGACAATGCAGAGTCGACGCCCTCTCGGGTCTTGGGACGAAGCGTCACGATATCATCTAACGACATTTTCACTCGCATATCTGCGGCAACACTCTTACTAAAGATACTTGAGGCCGCCGTGGGGGGCGTGCGATCAGCTTCCACGAGCTCTCCGATCACGTGGGACGAAATTGGCTCAAAGAATTTTCTTGAAACTGGGGACCACCCCCACGGCTCAAGGCCCGTAAATTTTCTGGTCATCAGTTTTTTTAAATCACTTTGATGGACAAACTCCGGAATTTCAAAACCAAGCCGGTCTAGTGACTTTAGAAAAGAAACACTGGGAATCTGGTTTAACACCACAATATCGCTTTTATGGCCAAGAAAACCCATCAGGGATGCGTAGTCGGAGGTCAAGGCTTGAATCGCCTTCGGAGCTGTCCAGCTAAGGTTGCCTGTCTCTATTTCTTGCTCACATCCAGGATTGAACCAAAACACGCGTGGTGGCCGTCCCTTCGACTGATTGTGAACCTCCAACTCATCGATATACTCTAACGGTAAACCTGCCGATACTCGACCCTCACGATCAAAAATCATGCCTTTGGCCCGTGCGGGAGTCATCGGCCACTGTAACGTTTCCTGCCACTCCTTAAATAATCGCTCACACTTTGGCCGCCAGCGTTCAAACCAGACCACGCCGTGCTTGATGTGACCGATTTCCTCTAACCGGACTCGCCGCATAATATCAGCCGTCACCACATCACCCTCGATCCGAAACAGCTGTTCGTAGTGCAGCGCAAAATCTAGATTGGCCTGTTCAAAGGTCATGGACATGGCCGCTGTAAATTCCATCGGGGACGAGAGATCTTTCATGCTATTCCAAAAAAAAGCATTGAGAGGAGCCTCTCCGAATTCGACCTTGAGGTCTTGCATCCGTCCTAGATAGAGACGCATGTGATTTTGTTCTTCGATCATTGTTTGCACGAGCCCACGGCGAAATCCATCAGGTGCCTCGGGCCATTTTAATAGAGCCAAGGCCATAAGCTCTAAGGCCAGCAATTCGTGATTGGCGAAAAAATGAAGGACAAGCCCTCTAGCCCTGTCATCGGCAAGATGTGCACGGGCAGGAAACGTACTACGGCCAGATTTTTGCGGACGAGCAAAAGAAAGGAACTCAGGTCGACCAGGCAACAAAGGGGCCTCAAATTTTGAACTTTTCCCAAAACGCTCATATTCATCAGCCATGTTTGGGGAGGCTTCGGATACTCCTTGTCCGTTGTCATACACTTTGATCTTGCTGTCTCGATGGACTGTGCCTGATTCCAGGAGAAAATTGTCTGGCGCAATTAATTTTAACTCCAGATTATTCCCGTAGAGAACATTCTTGGCAAAATCGCAAATTTTTTTTGGCGAGTTAAGCATGTCGTATCATAATAGTACAAATCGTTCTGGCCTACGAACACTTTCTAGGGGGGCGGCCCGCTCCGAAACTGACTCAAAACGATTTTAAAAATTGAACGGGCAAAGTAAATATAGTTTACAGAGGTTCCCAAGATTAACTATTTGCGCAATTATATACGGCACACTTGCGTTTACATATTTGCACCTGCTAAAGTAATACAAAGAATTACCGATCACAGGTTCGTAAAACAGTTAACTCTCTTCGTCGTGAAAATTTGAAACAATTTTGGATATGGTGCACGCAGCACAAAAGGAAACAAAAATGAATGACCTGTTAAAAAGTTCTCTCACCGGCGCAGAGTCCATGAGTATGTTGGAGAATGCTCCAGTCAATGTACTTTACGCAGATTTAAATTTCGTCGTGACGTACGTCAACCCAAAAAGCCTTGAGACTTTGACGACTATTGAAAAACTGTTGCCCGTGCCAGCCAACAAAGTACAAGGTGCAATTATCGATGTTTTTCACAAAAATCCAGCGCACCAACGCAAGCTGTTATCTTCAGACAAAAACCTTCCCCACCGCGCTATTATACAAGTTGGACCTGAAAAATTGGACTTGCTTGTCTCTGCGATCTACGACCTTGACAAAAAATTTATAGGAACGATGGTCACTTGGGATATCGTTACTCAAAAACTACAAAATGAGTTAAATTTGGCTCGAATTCAATCGATGACAGAAAATTCACCGATCAACATTCTTTATTGCGATCGCGATTTCAATATTCAATTCGTGAATCCAAAGTCCAAAGAAACCCTCAAAACTCTCGAAAAATACATGCCCATAACTGTGGACAAGCTAATGGGTATAAGCATCGATGTTTTTCACAAAAAACCTGATCATCAAAGAAGACTTGTTGGCGATGACCGTAATCTGCCCATTCGCTCCATCATTCAGCTCGGCCCAGAGAAATTGGATCTTCTCGTGACCGCTATTTATGACCAATCAAAAAAATATATTGGCGCGATGGTCACCTGGGACGTCGTCACCAAAAAACTCGCTCTCGAAAATGACTTGGCTCGGATCAACTCAATGATCGAAAATGCTCCAATAAACATCATGTGTGCTGACTTGGAATTCGATATTAAGTACATGAATCCTGCCACGATCAAAACACTTCGGACACTAGAAAAGCTCTTGCCTAAACCAGTTGACCAGCTGCTCGGCCAAAAAATTGATATTTTCCACAAGAACCCAGATCACCAACGCCGAATCACCAAGGACGACCGTCAGCTACCGATGCGTTCTAAGATTAGACTTGGGCCCGAGACCTTAAGCCTCCTCGTTGCTCCTATGTATAATAGTAATAAGGAGTACATTGGCCCGATGGTTACTTGGGAAGTTGTTACCAACCAAGTGCTACTGCAAACCGACATCTCAGAAGCGAGTCGTCATTTGTCAGCTGCTGCCGCTGAACTTAATGCGACGGCCACTCAAATGACCGCGAACGCGGGTAAAACCACCAAAGAAGCGAATCAGGTAGCGGGCTCTTCGGAGGAAGTTGCTCGCGGAGTTCAGACTGTGGCCACCAATACTGAGGAGATGACGGCTTCAATTAATGAAATTGCTCGTAACGCCAATGAAGCTGCCTCAGCCGCTAACACGACAGTGCGTCAGGCGGAAAGCACCAACACGACGATTACGAAACTTGGCGTATCAAGTCAAGAAATTGGAAACGTCATTAAAGTAATTTCATCCATCGCACAGCAAACGAACCTTCTTGCTCTGAATGCAACTATCGAGGCCGCACGAGCTGGAGATGCGGGCCGAGGCTTCGCAGTGGTTGCGAACGAAGTAAAAGAACTGGCGAAACAAACGGCCCAAGCAACAGAGGACATCACCAACCGAATTGGAGTTATTCAAGGAGATGCAAGTACCGCTGTTGAAGCCATCGGCGGTATCACCGAGAGTATTCGTAAGCTAAATGGTATTGCATCTGCAATCGCCGCTTCGGTAGAGGAACAACAAGCCACCACCAACGAAGTGGCTCGCGTCATTCAAGAGTCCTCAAAAGGCATTCAATCGATTTCTGAAAGCGTCAAGACCGTGTCCACGGCCTCAAGTGAGACCGCAAGTGGCGCCAATCAAGTGCTGGATGCTGCCAAGTCCCTCGGTCAACTGGCCGAGCGTCTTGAGGCGTTAGTCAAGAAAATCGAAGTTTAAGCTGGGAATTTGAGAGTCTAGACGGCTCATCGGTTGATGATTGATCTAGACCAACCAAAGTAAAGAGCCCCTTGCGACATCCGCAAGGGGCTCTTTACTTCGGTTGATTGATTTCCCAATTTATCCGAAGTGGGCGGGCTGTCCTGTCGACTCGAGAACATTAAACCAAAGCTCGCCCGCTGGATTTATTTTTTGCCGACCAGAAATCGAGGCAAAAGGCACGTGGGTCATGCGCCCATGCCAGTATCCGATCAGCATGCCTGTTCGTCCTGTCATCGCTGCATGAACAGAATTTTGTGCGAGGCGAGTACAAAAAAGTTGATCTCCAGCATTTCCGCAATTGGCGCGAATGAGGTAGCTTGGATCAATGTATTTCAGGGACATTTGAATATTTTTATTTTTGAAATAGTCTTTGATTTGGTCCCTAAGAAATGTCCCGATATCTCCCAATTTTACATTACCGCTGGCATCTTTTTCTATAGCAGGGTTGCTTGAACTAGTTTGAAAAAACTTTTGCCCAGCTCCCTCGGCCACGACTATGACCGCATGCTCACGGGATTTCAATCGGCTTTCAATAGCCGCAAAAAGCCCCGAAGGGCCGTCCAGATTAAAATCCACCTCAGGGACCAGACAAAAATTAACATCCCCTGACGCCAAGGTGGCGTTGGCCGCAATGTAGCCAGAATCACGCCCCATAAACTTCACAAGTCCTACGCCGTTGAAAACACTTTCAGCTTCAACATGTGCGGCCTTGACGGCCTCGACCGCAACACTAACCGCGGTTTCGAAGCCGAACGTACGCCGCACCCAAGGAATATCATTGTCGATCGTCTTCGGGATGCCAATGACAGAAACATTTGCCCCTCTACGTCTAAGCTCAAGGTCGAGCGCAGCCGCACCTCGCATGGTGCCGTCGCCGCCGATGGTAAATAAAACATTGATCCCTTTAGCCATGATCGAATCAGCCATCTCGGCTGTTGGTGGGGTTCCTCGGGAGGTTCCAAGGATGGTGCCGCCACGGGTGTGAATATCTTCAACGTCATCTGGCGTTAGACCATTGAAGTGGTGCCTATTAGTAGCTGATAGGCCTTGAAATCCACCTCGTAAACCCTCGATATAGGTGCAATTATAACGATGCCATAACTGCAAGACGAGCGCACGAATCACACTATTAAGGCCAGGGCAAAGACCTCCGCAGGTGACGATACCTGCACGAACTTGGGCAGGATCTATGTAAATTTTTTCTCTTGGGCCGGCGACTTCAAAGGCATCAGGCTGTTCTCCCCGCTGGATTTGCTCGAGAAGTGTTTTGAGGTTGGGCTTTACGGCCATAACCTCGTCGTCACTAGTAAACGCACCCGAATCACTAAGTTTAATCGGCGAGTCTAATAAGCAGGGGCCGAGCGTCTCAATGACAAATCCTTTGGTCGCAGGCATACAGGTCTTACTCCCTCAATCATATTGGGCACTTTCTATCGGCTTTGGTAGCTTAACACGTTTCAGATAACTCTTGAAGGGACTCTGGACAAGGAGGGATGGGGCGTGCTACAAGCTGGCGCAGGATGATAGTATAAATTTAAGGCAGTCGTTAAAAAGGACTCTCTAGAAAAGCAGGAAGGAGGGGCATCGCGATGACTCAAAGTTTTTTTGATTTTAGCCGCCTAGAGCTCGAGGAAACCTGCAAGGATTCTGGAATTCCCAAGATGCATGCACAAAACCTATTTAGGGCGGCCTACAAAGACAGTAATCCTGCGCCGTGGAGTCGAGAGGGACTACCAAAGAAATATGCGAAATATTGCGCGGAAAAATTCGTTGGACCAAACCTGCGAGTCGTCTCGGAACATCTTAGTCAGTACGACCACAGCGTAAAATTTGTGATCGAACTATCGGATCTTCGTCAAATTGAAATGGTATTAATGCCGGAGTCAAAGCGGGTCACGCTGTGTGTAAGTTCTCAAGTCGGATGTGCACAGGCCTGTGTTTTTTGTCATACTGGTCGCATGGGGCTCGGTAGAAATCTTGACGCCTCTGAAATAATAGGCCAAGTATGGCTGGCTAACAAATGGATTTCCGAGCATCCGCAGTGGCTTGTCGAGACGCGGCTCCCACCCCAACAACGCATCACTAATATTGTATTTATGGGCATGGGGGAGCCTCTAGACAATGTCCCTGCAGTAGCCAAATCGATTTCCATAATGACTGATCCCTACGGTTTGAATTTGGCCATTCGCCGCATTAGCGTTTCGACCGCCGGTCATTTGGACGGACTGGAGGAACTTGTAAAAATTCATCCCGCAGTTCGCCTTGCGATTTCGGTGCATTCTGCTATCGATGCCGAACGTTCAAAAATCATGCCAATTAATCGACGTTGGCCATTAGCACAGCTCATTCAAAAACTTCGTTCACTGCCAACCCAACAAGAAAATGGCTTGCTGATTCAGTACACACTTATATCTGGCGTGAATGATTCTTTGCTTCACGCCGACAAGCTTGTGGAAATTCTTGATGGTCTCAACGTAAAAATAAATATTATCCCCCTAAATCCTGTTGGACCCTCCAGAATGAAAGCTCCAGAAACACAGCAACTTGAGAATTTTCGTGACCAAATCTACAAATCTGGCATCCGAGTCATGGTTAGATACAGCAAAGGCCAGGACATTGCGGCGGCATGTGGGCAGTTGGTCATTCAATCAAATTAGCCTAAAATAAGCCATCAATACAGGCGGCTAGTCGCAGCCTGATCGTCCCTACATCATATTCATCCATTGAAATTCTAAAGTTTTAGCTAGTCGTGACGATGTATTAGGCGAATCTAGAAAGATAACCTAAGAGGATGGTCACGGTGGTCGCAAGTAACCTACCAACATTAGCCTACAACGCACGACAATATCGTGTACGCGTTGAATTGACGCGCGCAATGGTTCAGGGCGGTCCCTTGCCACCACCGGATTTGCTGCAACGCACGAAATCAAAGTTAGAATCAGTAAAGAAAGAAGGCAAGATTCATTTCTTCGAAATCTATGAAGAAAGATTGAATCTAGTTTGGAAGGCCCTTAGAGCTGCAGATGGGCTTACCGCATCCCAAGTCATCTCCGTGACCATCGGAGCCGGAGCGCCTGGCGTCACAGGACTCTCCGTATCTAATGCCGGTGCGGCCAAACCTGGAGTTTTTGTTTCCACAACCGCGGCGATTGATTTGAAGGTGATACCACGCGAATGGGTGCGAATGACCATTATAAAAATGGCGAAAGATCAGGGCATTATCCACGGACTCTTTGCCCCACAACTTCAGTCCGCGATTATGCGGCTATCTGCAGGCGAAAAGCTAGATAAAATGCACATCACCTCTAAAGACTCAGTTCCAGCCATTTCCCTTGACGGAAAAATTTATACGATCCTGGCCAACAAATCTCGAGGAGAAATCGTCGTGTTTATTGGCGATATAGTAGCGATTCAAACTGAAGCAGCCCTGGAGGGCTTAGCGTCCTCTGTTACGCAGACCATTAAGAAAATGACCGCTGCTGGTGTACCAAATCTTAAATTTCTAAAAGCTGAAATGATCAGCTGCATCAAATCAGCTTATTCCGCACCAGAAAGAATTGGCGTCGATTTGCCATTTTCCGTACTTGCCGCCATTCCAGACACCGCGGTAGCAGTCAAAAAATTGCCTGCAGAAGGGGTCTCGGCTTCCCCTCCGGCTCCGGCTCCGGCTCCGGCTCCGGCTCCAAAACCTGCCGAAATAAAAAAATATATACATATTGAAATTAGCGCGGATAAAATGCTAGCGACAATCGAAGGCTTCAGTATGCGTCTCTACTCCAATCCAGCATTTGCCATGACAAAAGAATTCTTGCTAGAACAATTGAATATTAACCATGTTAAATTTGGCATGACTGACGAACACTATGAGGCCATTGACGCGGCATTTAAGGGCCGTCTTAGCCTCGATCACATGACGGTCGCAGCAGGTGTGGTCTCAGTTGTTGGCGCAAAACCATATCTGCATCTTATCTATAAGGATGCGCCCAAAGAAGAGGTGGCCGACGCCGTCATCAATATACGAGACGCTCAACAGCGATCGATTGTTAAAAAAGACCAATTCGTTGCCGAAGTCCGCTATACAACCTTACCCCTCATTGGCCACGACGTCCTCGGAACGCCACTAGTGCCTGCCGCGGGGGAGGCGCTGCCCGTGACCATTGGCGAGGGAATTCAAGCTAGGCAAGCCGGAAAATTTTATGCGACGCTGGATGGCTTACCGCGCTTTGATGCTGGAACTCTGACCATCAGCAAAATGTTTGTTCACAATGGCGATGTAAACCTGAAGAGTGGAAATATTTATTTTGATGGCCCCGTGGAAATCACGGGCTCTATTGAGAAGGGTGCACTCGTGCGGGTGCGTGGCCCGTTGAAAGTTCACGGATCAATCACCGGAGCGACCGTGATTTCCAAGGAACCCATCGAGGTGCTTCAAAGTATTAATACTGGCGAAGAAGGTAAAATTATCTGTAGCACGTCAATTAAGGCTGATTTTATCGAAAATAGCCGGATTGAGTGCGACGGCACAATCACAGCGGTGCGCTCAATCATCAGCAGCAATATATTGGCTGGGCAATTCATTTACGTCACCTCTCCTGAAGGCGTCCTTGGCGGAGGACACATCGTGTGCCGTGGAACTATTTTTGCCGCCAACATCGGTTTTACAAAAGGAGCGAGAACTATCTTTTTGGTGGGTCTCGACCATAAAATAGTACGAAGAATCAACATCCGAACAAAACGCCTAGATTCGATCACCAAAGCTCAGGATAGGTATAAAAATGAATTTAGGGAACTAGCGCAAAAGAAAGAAAATCAACTAACCAAAATTCATAAACAACAAAAAGAAGTACTTAAGGAAAAAATGTCTAAGGTTCGCGGCATCGTCGAGAAAGTCGCACAACTATTGGAATATTCAATATCCTCCAAAACATACAATGCAGAATCATCCATCGCAGCCTCAAACGTCTTCGCTTCAAATTGCGAAATAGAAATTAGTGGACACTCTGTTCGCATGGAAGCCGACACGATTGCCGCCGCCGTTTGCGCAAAAGAACGTCGCGGCAGTCACATCTGTACCTTCGACGAAGTAAAAGGCGACGTAGAACGCAAAGTCAACGGCTCAAACGGGGCATCAGCACCTGTCGCCAAAACCCCCAAAGCCAGTTAGATTGTGCACCAAATTGGCGATCTCTGCGTTGCAGCCTCACAAAAAAATGCTCAGCTACCGAAGTAGCCTCCGCTTTTTTTGGCTCGTTGCGCCTTGATCTCACCAATTTTGAGCACAATCTAGGTATGTGTAATTAGGTTATTTTCACGGTTCGAGCAGGGTAGACTACTGACTCATAGCTGGATTGTGCTCAAAATAGACTAGCTCAAGGCGCGAGGAGCCAAAAAAGCGGAGGCTACTTCGGTAGCTGAGCATTTTTTGGCGACAAAGCAACGCAGAGATCGTCTATTTTCAGCACAATCCCTCAATGGTGGTGGTGACCATCCGGACCATGCGCATGCCCATGGGCTTGTTCATCTTTTGTGGCTTCGCGAACATTAGCAATTTCCACATCAAAAATTAATTTTTGACCTGCAAGTGGGTGGTTTCCATCGAGCGTAACTGTTTCAGCTGCAATGGCAGTAACGGTTACAGGTTCACCGTTTGGTCCGTGAAACATGTCTCCGACTTTAACGTCACCTTCTGGAAGCTGGCTGCGAGCAATGGTCATGATATTTTCTAGGGAGTGTTCTCCGTAGGCGTCTGCGGCTTCGACTTCGACTCGTTTTTTGTCGCCTATTTTTAGGGTGACAAGAACTTTTTCAAGGCCAGGAATAATTTGACCAGACCCCGTCATAAAAGCTAGGGGGTCGTTGGCTTCGGATTGATCAAGAGTTTGGCCTGAGACATCAGTTAGTTTGTAGTGAAAGGCGATGACTTGCGGTGACATAGGAGGCTCCTTTAAATTATAGGAGCCATTAAATACCAAAAAAAATCGTTTCAGTCGCCTAAATAAGCCTTCCGAATCTCATCAGAACGCAACAATTCACTGGCCTTACCATGGGTTTTAATCATCCCCGTTTCGAATACAATCCCGTAGTGGGCAATCTGTAGGGCCTGCAGAGCGTTTTGCTCGACGAGTAAAATCGTGACTCCTGATTTATTAATATCCGTAATGATTTCAAATATTTTCTCAATAATTTGGGGAGCAAGTCCGAGGCTTGGCTCATCTAAAAGTAGCACTTCTGGCTGGCTCATGAGGGCCCTGGCAATGGCCAGCATTTGTTGCTCGCCCCCTGAAAGAGTCCCAGCTAACTGCTTGCGCCTTTCCTTTAGGCGCGGGAATAACTGAAATCCTTTGTCCATGTTGGCTTGGTACGCACCTTTATCGGGAGCCGCCCAGGCACCGAGGTCCATATTTTCGGCCACGGATAAATTGAGAAAAATACCTCGCCCTTCAGGGGCTTGGCACAGTCCTTTACGCACAATATCGTGGGCAGGAACGCCGACGATATTTTCTCCTTTAAAATTTATTTGACCCGTTTTCGGCTTTACCAGACCAGAAATGGCACGAAGGGTTGTTGACTTGCCGGCGCCATTCGCACCAACAAGGGTCACGATTTCGCCTTTTTGAACATCAAAGCTCACGTTGTGAAGGCCCTGGATAATTCCGTAAAACACACTCACGTCTTTAATACTAAGAACTGGTTCATTTTTTACTGGAGTCATTCGTTGCCGCCTTCCCTAAATAGGCTTCGATTACTCGGCTATTTTTTTGGATCTCCGCAGGAATTCCTTCGGCAATTTTTATTCCGTAGTCCAAAACAGCAATTCGCTCACAGATTCCCATGACAAGCTTCATGTCGTGCTCGATAAGTAGAATAGTGGCATTGAATTTCTTGCGAACGTCGCGAATTGTATCCATGAGACTTGTCGTTTCGTGGGCATTCATGCCGGCGGCAGGCTCGTCAAGCAGAAGCGTTCTGGCTCCTGTCGCAATCGCCCGTGCAATCTCCAGACGTCGCTGGTCGCCGTAAGGAAGGGAGTTTGCTGGTTCACCAGCACGATGGTCAATTTTGAATATTTTGAGAATTTCCATCGCCTCAAGTAATTTGACCCGCTCGCTTGTGAGTACTTTTTTAGAATGGAACAGCGTTGCCGCAATTGAAAACTTGGGATGCGCGGGATTTTGATCCATCGCCACCAATAGATTTTCTGCGACTGTCAGATTCTTAAAAAGGCGAATATTCTGAAATGTGCGAGCGATTCCCGCTCTTGTAATTTCATAGGGCTTCAGGCCACCAATTTGACGGTTTGTGCCGCCTTGCGTAATAGTGCCAGAGGTCGGTTTATAGATGCCTGTCAGCATATTGAAAACGGTTGTTTTTCCGGCGCCATTTGGGCCAATTAAACCAAAAATGGTGCCTTGAGGAATTTCCAAATCCAATTCACTGACTGCTTTTAGGCCTCCGAATTGAATGGTCAGCTTATCGACCTTTAGCGCAAAAGTGGAACTTGAATTCATGCGGCACCGCCTTTAGATGGGGTGGACGCCTTTAATTTTTTTGCGTCCTTAGGGGCTTTTCCCGCCCTCCAGTCTCGATATATATCTCCGATTTCTCTGGTCCCAAAAATGCCGGAGGGCCGTGCAAGCATCATCGTAATCAGCACCAGAGAATAAATAACCATCCGCAAATCTACGCCGGTAAGTTGCTGTAGCGGCCTAAGGGCCTCTTTCAAACTCGTAAGTAGAACGGCTGCCACAACACTTCCCGAGATGGATCCCATGCCGCCCAAGACGACCATGATGATGATTTCAAAACTTCGATTAAAATCAAAGGTTCCTGGGCTCATGATCGTCAGGTAGTGCGCAAATAATCCACCGGCGACACCAGCAAAAAAAGCACCCATAGCAAATGCCCGCACTTTCCCTTGGGTGGTATTGACACCCATGGCTGTTGCAGCGATTTCATCCTCGCGAATGGATAAAAGAACTCGTCCTTGGGCGGAGTGAACCACCCGCCAAACGGTGAAAACAGTAAAAATAGCGAGGGTAAAAACCCAGCCAAAGGAGCTAAATTGCATAATTCCTGACAGCCCCCGAGCGCCGCCAACAGCATCCATGTTAAGAAATACCACACGGATGATCTCGCCAAACCCGAGGGTTACAATCGCTAGGTAGTCGCCCCGCAAACGCAAAGAAGGTAGCCCCACTAAGTACCCAGTACACGTGGCTCCAAGCCCCCCAAGTAGCAACGACCCTACGAAAACAGCCGATCCCAAAATAGCATCATTCATAATCTCGGGATGTGACACGATCAACTGAGTCGTTATATAAGCCGAGATGTATCCGCCAACACTCATGAAGCCTGCATGCCCCATTGAGAATTGACCGGTAAAGCCGTTCACAAGATTTAAACTCACGGCCAAGATGACGTTGATACCTGCCAATATTAAAATCTGAAAATAATAAGGGCCCATTAAATCGGGCAGAATACTATTTAGAACCCAAACAACAGCCACAGCCAGCAACCACCAGCGTAAGCTTGCGAAGCCGCAAAATGGATCTGTTGGATTCAATGCATTTTTATTTTGCTTCTTGTTTTTCATGATTGATCCCTACCCTACACCTTTTCGGTGCGATGAACACCGAGCAACCCGGATGGCTTCACTAGTAGTATCAAAATGAGAATGGTGAAGGCGAGCGCATCTTTGTAGGTCGGGGCCCCGTATCCTGACAAGAAAGCCTCCGCAAGTCCCAGAATAAAGGAGCCAAGAACCGCACCGGTTACATTTCCGATGCCCCCAAGAACGGCGGCGCAGAATGCTTTAAGTCCAGGCAAGGATCCCATGAGCGGCTCTACTTTGGGGTAAGTCATCCCGACCATGACTCCCGCAGCACCGGCTAACGATGACCCAATCATAAAGGTTGCCGTGATGATGCGGTTCGTAGGAATTCCCATGAGGCTCGATAACTCGTGACTAAAACTGACGGCTCTCATGGCACGTCCGAGCCGAGTATTAAAAATAACGTGTCTAAGAATTAACATGAGAGTAATGGCCGTCACAAAAACGAACACTTGAAGAGGATTAATGACTAGTAAATTTTCATCCGAGCCAAAAGTCCACGACTCCAAATTTTCAAAAAGATCTGGGTATGGCTGCGGAGAAGAGCCAAAAATCAATTGCCCAGAATATTGAAAGAACAGGGACACGCCGACGGCAGTGATCAGCAAGTTAATTCTTGGCGAATTCCGCAGTGGGCGATACGCCAAACGCTCCACGAAATAACCAACGGTGGCACAGGTAATCATCGAGATTACGATGACTGTAATCGCCGTCAATATCGCAACAGTCGTCGACGCTTGATCAGCTCCCACGCTCAGTGCAAGATTATAAAATTCAACAATTCTGGCACCAAAAAAACGCAAGGTATACAGGCCGGTAAATGCGCCCAGCATATATACCTCGCCATGGGCAAAATTAATTAGCTGTAAAATCCCAAACACCATGGTGTAACCCAACGCAACAAGTGCGTACGTTCCACCTTGTGATAGGCCATTAATTACATATTGAAAGAATTCAGACATATATACTCAGACTCGACTGATGCGTTACCAAACAATTTAGGGATTGATCGTCGTTTTGTAAAGAAACTTGCCATCTTTAACTTCAAGCACAACCGCAGACTTTGTCGCATTGCGCATTTCGTCCATTGTAATTTTTCCAGTCACTCCTTGAAAGTCTTTCGTTTTTGCTAGAGCTCCTTGGACTTCTGCAGTGCTTCCTGTTTTCGTCGTTTCCATGGCGGCAAACAGCACTCGGGCAGCATCGTAACCTAAAGCTCCAAGACCATCAGGAATTTTATTATAGGCTTTTTTGTAGGTAGCAATAAAGCTCTGAACCGCTGGAGTTTGGTCGTCTTGGCTGTAGTGATTTGAGAAGTAACTATTGTTCAAAGACTTGCCGCCAATTTCATAAAGTTTTTCGGAATCCCATCCGTCACCGCCAAGAATCGCAGCCTTAATACCAAGCTTTCGTGCTTGTTTTGCGATTAGGCCCACCTCGGTATAGTAGCCAGGGAGAAAAATGACGTCCGGTTTTTTGGCCCGAATGGACGTCAATTGACTATTAAAATCCACTTCTCCACTACTATAAGATTGATCGACTACGACTTCTCCGCCAGCTTTTAAAAAAGCTTCCTTGAAAAAATCTGAGAGGCCCACCGAGTAATCACTTTTCACATCACGAAAAATTGCGACTTTTTTTGCCTTGAGATTTTCCGAAGCAAATTTCGCCATAACCGCACCCTGAAACGGGTCAATAAAACAAACTCTAAAAATATGATCGCCAACGGCGGTCACTTTAGGGTTGGTTGAAGATGGAGAAATCATTGGCACCTTATATTTTTGAGCGATTGGCGCCATGGCTAAAGAGCGAGAGGATGCGACCTCTCCCAAAATTGCCACGACTTTATCTTGAGTGATTAATTTCGTCGTCGCAATAGCCGCTTCTTCGGGCTTACCTTGATCGTCGAGACTAATTAATTCGATTTTTTGGCCTTTGATGCCACCTTTTGCATTTTGCTCTTTAATGGCGAGTTCAATGCCCTCGTGAGTTGAAATTCCGAACGTTGCTTCGGAACCTGTCATCGAACCAACTTCGCCAATCTTAATCGTTGCGGCGAAAACCGACGAACCAATCAATAGTGTACTCACAGCTGCGAGAAGCCGTCCTTTTAGAATTCCAACTCTTGTTACTTTCAGCACGCTAGTTCCTAAATTCATGGGACGTCTCCTTTACAATTTGTTTATTTCCGAAAAAAATCGACATAATCTAAACATTTAGGGCGCTTTTCTGCACCAAAGATACCAAGGAAATAGGTTGTTGGCATTCTAAAAATACATACTAGAGCTGTTAACTTTCAAATCGGACTTATCAGCGATACAATTAATGTGTAGGTGGTCAGACTCATGTTGCCCCCATGAAAAAAAATTGCATGGACGACGAATGGTGCTTAATATAAATGCATATTTCCTCTTTAAAAATATTCGAAAAGCCCGGTTTGCTTTGGGGTTTGGCCGTTATAGCCTCACTTGCTGTGCATTTGCTGTCAGGCAAAGGGCTGACTTATTTCTCAAACGTCCGTGGGCCGATCACACTAGCGCCCGTGAAAATTCGGGAGGCTGAGATTCAACCCAAAGAGGCTGAACCTTTGCCGCCCAAGCCGCCGAAAAAAGAGCCCCGTCCCAAACCAACTCCGGCCCCGAATTCAATGCCTGCGCCCATTTCTGCACCAAACGTGGCTCCCGTTCAAGGCCTAACGAAAGATTCTCTTTCCACGTCAGGAACCATGTCCGCACCAATCGGAAATACGCTGATGACAGAAGATACAGGACAACGACTCAAAGAGGTCGAAGCCTTAAAGGGTGACCAATCGAAACCTGCAAAACTATTAGCAGGCACACTTGCGCCTCCACCCTATTCCGATGATGCGCTCGACGCTGGCGTTGAAGGATCGTTTATCGTGGATGTATTTGTAAATCTTGATGGTCAGGTTCGTGAAGCCGAATTACGTAAGAAAATCGGCTACGGCATGGATGAGCGCGTCCTAAAATCTGTTCGCGCATCTAAGTTCGAACCCCGCAAAAATCGGTTGGGACTATCAGAAGAAGGCTGGACAGAACTAAAATTCACTCTCGTCATTCCATAATTTTTAAAAAACTGATATTTTTTGTAAACATTTTCCAATCCGCTGCCACAGCTGCGCAAATGTGACCAATTTGCCAATTTGCCCAAGGAACCCCCGAGCGCTTTTTTAGACCCCGACTTAAAGTAATCCTTCGCTAGGCCGAACACCCTAAAGCAAAACTAGGAGGTGTTATATGGGTGCAGCAAAAAAATTAGATCTTACTTCAAAATTAAAGCTACTGGTGGTCGACGATGAAAAGGATATCGGAGACCTGGTCCTTGATTCCTGCTCTGACATGTACGATGGCATATACGCTTCGACGGGGGCCGAGGCCCTACTAAAACTCAAAGAGTTTGGCCCGGAAATCGTTTGCGTCGTCTCTGACTTCAAGATGCCTGGGATGAACGGCTTGGAGCTTCGCGCCGCAATGATGCCAACATTCAAGGATATTCCTTTCATCATCATTTCCGGATTTATTACTAAGGAACAGGTTCTTGCAGGCATTGACCTAAAGGTCTTGGCATTCCTCAGCAAACCCTCCACCACGGCGACCATACATGCTGAAATTAAAAAACACGCAGCAGAACGCGAGTCCTTGATTCGTGAACGCATCATGCTGGAGCAAACATTTATTGAGGAATCTTCCGCCATTGTTGAGGAACTGGAGCCCCTCATAATGGACATGGAAAAAAAGCCTCGCGACATGGAAACTCTCAACACGATTTTCCGCCTCGTTCATACTATAAAAGGATCGAGCGGCGTACTCGATTCAACACACATTCGCTCCTATGTGCATAAATATGAAGATTTACTCTCGAAACTAAAAAATGGAGCGATGACGGCTACGCCAGAAATTGTTTCCATCTTGCTCAAAGGCTTTGATGTAGTTGGGCAAATGATCGGCGGCCTTCGCCGAGGTGAGGCGTGGACAGGCAATGTAGAAGAGCTGGCCAAAATTTTTGATGTGACTGGTGTTGCCAACGAAAAGTCGGCGAATGCCGGAGCCACAGCAGATACGGCGACGGCTGGGGATACATCCAAAGCTGGCGGAAAGGAAACGGTTAGTGTGCCTGCGGCAATGCTGGATCAATTTATGGAGCTTTCTGGGGAGATTACGGTCATTCGCAACATGGTCAATAAATTGGTGCGCGTGATTGAAAAGGAAATGCCGGGCAATCGCAATGTACAGCAACTTGGAGTGCTCCTTGATGAGATGCACAAAATAAACAGTGGCATGCAGGTGCAATTAACGGAAACCAGAAAGGTTCCGTTGACCAAAGTCTTCCGATCACTGCCAAGAACCGTACGAGATACGGCCCGTTCTTTGGGCAAGACCATCAATCTCAAAATTGACGGGGAAGACCTCAGAGTCGATACCTCATTAGCCCAAGCACTCTCAGATTCACTGGTTCATATTGTCAGAAATTCCCTCGATCACGGCATTGAAGCCAAAGAAAAAAGGCTTGAGCGCAAGAAGAAGGCCGAGGGTACAATTTTTATTCGCGCTGTTGAGGCCAATGATCAGGTGGTTATCAGCATCCAAGACGATGGCGGCGGGCTAAACCAAACCATGATAAAAAATAAGGCCGTAGAGCGAGGGCTATACTCTGCTGCCGACGTTGAAAAGTTATCACCGCAAAAAGTTTTCTCACTAATATTTGAATCCGGATTTTCTACCGCAGCCAAAGTGACTGACGTGTCGGGCCGCGGCGTAGGAATGGATATGGTGCGGGCCTCGATCCAAAAGGTTAAAGGTCGAATCAATATCGAGTCGGACTTAGGTAAAGGCACGACCTTTGCCCTCCAGATGCCCATTCCAAAATCAGTGATGATTATTAGTTCGTTGGTGGTGGAGGCTGCAGGCAGTAATTTTGCTATTCCACAAGACAAAATTGCCCGCTTGTACCGTCTTGAAGGCGCTAGAATCGCAACATTAATCAAACAACTGGAGGGTGCTTTTGTCCTTGATTACGAAGACGAACTGATCCCCGTCACGGATCTAGGAGAAACCTTAGGACTGCGCCCTAAGGGAAGCATCAACTTTCTGAAATGCGACCTGCAGAACATCCTCATCGTCAAGAGTGAGAACTCTCTCTTTGCGTTAGCGGTGGATCAGATTCTTGATAGTGAAGAAATTGTCGTTAAAGCGGTTGGCAAATTTTTGGAGGCTGCAAAAGTATACGCCGGAGCGACGTTTATGGGTGACGGCCGGGTTGGCCTTATTTTGAGCGCAGAAGGATTGGCAGAATGTGCGGGCGTCAATGACGCCCATTTGGCGGGTGCAAGCGCAGACGACGAAGCGGTCCAAGATTCCGAAATCAAAACTCAAGAAATTCTATTGTTCGATCTCTGGTGTGGAGGCCTATTCGGAGTCCCCCTGTCCATGATCCACCGTCTCGAGGAATTCCCACGCAAGTCGTTCCAGTCTATTGGTGGCCGACAAGTGCTCATTTACCGCGAGCAAACCGTACCACTCATTGATCTAACCGATGCCGTGCATCTCACCGTCACCGATAGGGTCGCTCAAGCCGGGCAAGATCCTGTACCCGTGTTCGTGATTATGATTCATGATCGCTATGTTGCATTCATGATTCATGAAATAAAGGATGTCTGCCTCGCACCACTAACCATTGATGTTAGCGTCCGAGACCGCGATGAAATTGCTGGCACCATCGACGTAAATGGTAAAGTTGTATCGATTTTAGATCTGTTCTCAGTTTTAGATAAGCATGGAATCCTCAAGACATTTGACCCCAAAGGTCTACTTAAAAATCTGGCTCATGGACCAGTCGAACAAGCAAACGAACGACCAAATGAAAATTTGGGGGATTTGCCAAATGCACCTTTGGAAAACGTCGAAGCTCCCGCTGAGGTCGCCGCAGGATTCGCTGGCGACGGTTGGGGAATATTCTAAAACGCAGTTAGCCACTTCGGTATCGTGATGATTTGCCGATCCCAGTTTTAACCAAGAGTTTGGCCAGCACTAGGTCTTTGACGTCACGGATAATGGTGGTGGGGCTTGCCCCTACCTGCGCGGCAATTTCGCTGGAACTCCACTCGCGTCCATTCGTTTGTAATAAACTTAAAATTTCCATTTGTCTTGCTCGAAAGGTTAAATCCTTCAACCTTTCTATTCGCGGGAGCAGCTTTAACGCAAAAAACATTGTTGCTGCCAACTGATAGGGAGGGTTCCTATTTGCCAGTAGTGCTTCGCGAATCCGGACAAGACCAGAGCCAAGCTTTTCCCCAAATCCAGCACGAAAGAGAAGATCGGCGAGTAGGGGGTTACGACGAATACTTTTGCCTTCGATGTTCTCTGGTGTAAAGTTTCCCAATAGTCCACCTGGATTTTCGATTTCAATTCGATCTGCATAAATTGAGAAATAAGTGCAGGTGCCCCTGAACGAATAGTCGCGGTGTACCAGTGAATTAATTAAAGCTTCGCGAATGGCTACTAATGGGTACTTTCGTACTTCCACCCGCTGAGCTTGCTCCGAAATCTCGTACCCAACCTCGATGTGCTGCCTAGCGAATGATAGCGCAGCCTCAATTTGCGCAAGAATCGGCCCTTTAAAATCTTTGCGATCACTGATCCTAAATTTATCGACTCCGGTATATTTGACTACCGTAATATAGCATTCTGGAATGAATTTGCTCGGATCCTCGGCTAGTAAAATGACTCCTGCATTGGTAAACCCAAGTTTCTTTGTCGCAGGGTCTAAACAAATTGCGTGCAGATTGAGCAGCAGGTCCCGCGGCCTCTTCGGGACCACAATGTCACATGCTCGCCCATACTGCTCAAGAGCCTGGATGCTAAGATCTTCGGGGTAACGGGCTGCACTATTTAGTTTTGAATCAAAAAAAGTTTGGCCTTTACCGATTAAGCCCAAAACTTCCGATGTCTTAAGCTTTTGGCTATTGGCGCCCATGCGAAGATAAAACCCAGTAGAGCACTGGTGTGGCTTTCGATCGCTTTCAGGAACCTCAACAGCCAAAATTTTGTTAGGTAGCACGTGTACCGAGATTGCTATGGCTGGGTCGCAATTTCGAGCGATGTCTTGAATCTGACTGCGTACCGCGTTAGTTACCGTCGTTCCAACGACCTCACCGCTGTCTGTAACGCCGCAATATATGGTTCCGCCGATTGCGTTTGCAAAAGCAACAATTTCCTTGTCTAACTTAGAGGGGGATTCCTTGAACTCTATCGACTGACCTTCGCCGAGTTCTAATATATCTCTAATATTACATGTAATTTTGTCCATAATTGGTATATCGTACATCACCTTTCTCTCAATGGCAACGACTATTTGCAATGCATTTGCAATGCATTTGCATTGCATTTTTCATGGTTTAGTGAGCAGGAAAGATTTCGCTCCATCAATAAAAATTGAAAATTATTTTGAGAAATACTTCATGTTTACTAAGTCTTGCGCTGCTGTATCGTCGGCAATTTTGAGAATGCCTCGCTCCCACTCAGACGTCGTCGCGACGATCAAAGCCTGTTCCAATAGTTCGTAAGTGTTACACCGCGGATGACTCCGCATCCATAGAACAAGCTTCAAAAGCAATGGGTACTGAAGTTCAATCTTTGCTATCTGGGTGTCGGTAGCGGTGCAATATTCATGTTTTTTATCATAGAGATCTCTCGTTGTACTCAGAAACATCTGAATCATCATCGAATATCCCCAAAGCAAAATTTCTCCGCTATCCCTTAAAACCCGCTGACTCATTGTCGCAAGGACATTAATGTGCGGGAGATATTCATGATAGAGCGCGTCCCAGGTGTCAATGTAGACCGTGTCGTATTTTTCGTCCGTCCTACACAAATAATTTTCGATTGTGTCGTTGCTTACTTTACATTGAGACATTCCCGGCCACGGATTGTCATTCCAGAAGCCTGTGGTAAGTTTAATGATATCGGGGTCCATTTCGATAATATGAACGGACTCTACTTGCGGTAGCGAAAGAGCTAACTGCGGGAACACGCCGAGACCGAGTCCGCCGCAAAGCACTTTTCCACGGCAACGTTTGGCCGCATCCCACATCATAAGGCGTTCTTGAGGGTCGTCCGACATCCAAATTGTGTAGGGCATTCCGTCGTCGCTCTGATCGCCCCACTCGAATTTTCGGTTTGCCCAATCGAACTTCGATCCTAGCCGTCGCTTGTACAGAGAATTGAAGGTCGGCATGATCCCGCCCGGAACTTGCCGATCATATAGTTCGTCCGCGTCCAAATGTTGCTTCAAGACGGTAAAATCGGGTGAATAATCAGCCTCGGTCGGGATGGATAACGCACGGTCTAAAATGGAGTAATCTTCGCTCTCGTCTTGCCATGTAAGGTCGACGGATGGCCGATTACCATTGCGCAGATACGCCCAGTTGCCGAGGGTCATATTATGATATTTCGACGGCATTCCTGCTTGCCAGAGATCACTTATCACTTCCGGAAGTAGGCGTGGAGCTGTAGGGCTAAGTGACAATAATGCAGCTTCTTCTCCGGATATTCTTTCTTGCAGTTCTCTTCTTCTTTCGACGGAAATGCTCCTACGGCATGCAAGTGGACGGGCTGGGTAAATACAGCATTTCGCGTCTCGCAAAAACGGGCATTCGATACCGCCTGCGCATGAAAACTGTTCGCTCGATTGACAAAGTCCCCGTTCACGCAGTTTTTCAATGTTTCGTGCCGCTGATTCAACGCGCAGCCTTAGACGCTCAAAATCAACCGGCGAAAAAAGTCTGCACATATAGGATATCGCCGAGGCCCCTTCTGCAAGTGAGCATTCGCGCATGGAAAAGCAGTCACGATCGGTTCGCTTTGCTTTTCTGAATCACATTCGCGAAACACTTTGGTCGATATGCTTTTGAGTTGGTAAAATGTTTTTTTATTCAGTGGCGGCAATGATATCGGGGTCACATTTCGCTCCTATTTTACTTCTGAGAGGCTCAACCATACTAAGGGCTATGCCATGGCAGAAGGAAATAGTCAATGAAATCAGGTGTTTTCATTAATGCGGTTGTACAGAATATTTAGGAGGGACACCTTGCTTTTGTACGTACAATGTCATATAATCGGCAAATGCTAGTAACTTGGGATCCCAAAAAGAACGAATCAAACTTTAAAAAGCATGGCATCTGATTTGAAGAAGCGGCCACCGTGTTGTTTAATGCGACCTCGTTAAGTAATACCAATAAGCACGCAAGCGGCGAGCGTTTTGAGTATCTAGGACATTCTGATCGTTCCAGACTTCTATATGTTGTTACGGTTGAAAAGGATGATGATGAGATCAGGATTATTTCAGCCCGTAAGGCAACTCGTAACGAAAGGGAACAGTATGAACAAGGAATTTAAATTCAAAGGTGCAAAACGTGGCGCGCGCTTAGATCCTCAATCGACCAAGATTGCGGTCACAAGTAGGCTAGATCCTGATGTTCTTTCCTGGCTTCGCGAACAGGGCGAGAAAAAGGGCATTCCCTATCAAACTTTGATGAACTCAATCCTTAAAGAAGCCATGCAAGCTCCACGGGAGTCGGATGAGCATATACGCAAGATTGTGCGGGATGAGTTGAGTAAGAAAACCGGGTAATATCGCTGTAGAGCCGCAATATGGAGGATTTCACGAGAATGACAAAAGCACATTCCTCATAAAAACCTCGTTGGAGCTTGAAGATCTTAGATAATTGATGCCACCACCAATACCCAAAAAGCCCCTCTACGATCAAGTGAAATTGGCCAGACACTGTGAGCGGATACGAGACGCAAGCAAGTGATCCTCTTCATCCGCAAAAATGATGGGAAAGCCTTCAATGGAATGCCTAGCAACTTTCAGCTTTTTGTCACTCTCGAAACCAGTCAAAAACTCCTGGAAAACTATTCCTGGGATCGTGTAGTAGCAACACACATTATACGCTTTTCGCGATTATTCATGGTTGACGATGTTTGTTAATCAATTTTAACGCTCAGCGCCCCAGAGTTTGTCGAGCCTGCCCGTATTCATTCAAACGAACGACCAAATGAAAATTTGGGGGATTTGCCAAATGCACCTTTGGAAAACGTTGACGCTCCGGCTGAGGTCGCGGCAGGATTCGCTGGCGACGGTTGGGGAATTTTCTAAAGCGCCTTCGACAGCCATACATTTTATTGAGTTACTCCACGCAGTCAGATGACACTTGGCGTCTAGATACTTGACTAAAAAAATCGGTTCCTAAAACCTATCAAAATAATTGTGAGTCGTTTGACTTACCTGCTCAAAATGGCAGATAATAATGAGTAAGATGGTGTTGCGCAAAATTGCTTTCTTGGGAGCCCTCGTCCGAGTTTGCAAATTTAATTATATTTTTAAGTGCTCAGATGGGAATGTTACATGTCTGAATTGCCAAAAGAAGTCCTAGATGAGTATCTTGGAGAGACGCGCGAAATGTTGGAGCGCCTGTCCATGAATTTGGGAATGGTTGAAAAGAAAATTCATAACGACGAAACTCTCAATTCAATTTACCGTGACATGCACTCTATTAAAGGAAGCTCCTACCTTTTTGGCTTCAGGCATATAGGTGAATTGGCTCATGCCATGGAAACTGCGCTCGATCCGATTCGCCACAAATTGGTTACAGTCAGTTCATCAATGATGGACGCCTTGTATGGCGGACTAGATCTAATCGGAAAAATGACCGAGGGCATTTCCGAAAATGGCGCCGAAGGCGATCATAATACGTCTGGCCTAGCAAAGCTTATTCCATTGCTTGCAGATTTGACCGTCTCTTCTATAGGCGGAGACCTGCGAGCGTCCAATGATCGAACAGGGGCACAGGAATACATCTTTAATCACGACTCACCATCAACAAGCCCATCATCAATCCAATCATCAATCCAATCAACAAGCCCATCATCAATCCAATCAACAAGCCCATCGACAACCGCAAAAGGAATACCTAGCATGCTTACTCCGACTCCCGCTTCAAACCAAACTCCGACGTCTCACATACATTCTGGGACCATGGGTACGGCACCCGCAGCAAATCCGGCCGCACCATCTGCGACCAAACTTGCGTCCCCAACGTTTACCGAATCCGCACCTGTGCCCCAACCCAGCAAAACACGGGAATTCTCACCGGCATCGGTGCAGGCCGCCAAGACTTTGACCGGAGCCACGGCGGGCCCGGCAATGACTGCAACGCCTAGCGCGGCTGCACCTAGCGAAACCGCAACGTCTTCCGCGGGTGCGAGTGCATCCGTTGGCGGCGGCGGCAGTGCGGGAGGCGGCAGTGCGGGAGGCGGCAGTGCGGGAGGAGGCGGGCATGACAGCGGCGGGCGAAAGCCGGCAGATGACGGCTTGGCGAAGGACGACCATGGCGGAGACACGAGCACGATTCGCATTCAAGTTTCACTTCTAGACAACCTCATGAATCTCGTGGGTGAGCTCGTTTTGGTTCGCAATCAGGTGATACAATTCACAGATCGAAATGCCGACCAAGATTTTCAAAAGTTGTCTCAGCGACTAAACATAGTGACATCAGAACTACAAAATGACGTCATGAAAACGAGAATGCAGCCCGTTGGCACCATCTTGACTAAATTTCACCGCGTCGTTCGCGACATGTCGAGAGATTTAGGTAAAAAAATCGAATTGAAACTCGAGGGCGTCGAAACCGAACTCGATAAAACTCTCGTCGAGGCCGTAAAAGACCCGTTAACGCACTTAGTGCGAAACAGCGTGGACCATGGACTCGAAAAACCAGAAGAACGCCGGTTGAGTGGGAAAAGCGAAACCGGAACCGTGGTGATTCGATCCTACCATGAAGGCGGCCAAGTCATCATCGAAATCAAAGATGATGGGCGAGGACTCTCCCGTGATAAAATAGGCAAAAAGGCCGTAGAAAAAGGCCTTCTGACCGAAGAACAATTAGCTCGCATGCCAGAGCGTGACGTTCAAGCACTAATTTTTTCCCCCGGATTTTCGACCGCCGATAAGGTCACCAATATTTCAGGACGCGGCGTTGGCATGGATGTCGTAAAAACCAACATTGAGCGCATTGGTGGCGCTATAGATTTGAGTAGCACGGTCAATCAAGGAACAACCATCAGACTTAAAATACCTCTGACACTCGCCATCATTCCTGCATTGGTCATTAAAGTTGAGGGCACTAGGTTTGCTATCGCACAGGTCAAAGTTGTGGAACTTGTCCGCGTTGAACGAGAGAAAAAGGGTAGTGGGCGCATAGAATTGCTTCAAGGCCGACCCGTATATCGGCTGCGTGGCCAATTGCTACCGCTCATTGATCTTTGTACCACGCTGAACATTAAGGCCGATTCTCCTGATGATTTGGTGCTTAAACCGATCAACAATATTGTTGTTTTGAATAGTGAAAGCGGAATGTTTGGCTTAATCGTCGATGAGGTCGTAGACAATGCAGATATAGTTGTGAAGCCATTGAGTAAAATGCTCAAAAATCTTTCGACCTACTCTGGTGCGACAATCATGGGTGACGGCGCAGTGGTTTTGATTTTGGATGTACCTGGGCTAGCCTCGGCCGCCCACTTGAGCTCCGGATCCGAAGAAACTCGCGGAGCCACGCGAGACCTAGGAACCGACAAAAGTTTATCTGATGCCGCCGAATATTTATTTGTCGACTTGGGAGTGCCTGGCCACTATGCGATTCCCTTGTGCCTCGTTAATCGGTTGGAGGAGTTTGAGCCCAAACTGGTTGAAGTCTCTGGGGCGCAAAGAGTGGTCAGGTACCGCGACTCCCTACTGCCACTCATTCAAATCGGTAAACACCTCGATTTACCCGGCATCGGCACCGATACTAGGCATGTAGATGACCGAGTAAGCATTGTCGTTGTCAGTAAACTCAATCGACTGTTTGGACTAGAGGTTAAAAACATAGTCGATATCGTCCAAATTAATTCGACCATCGACAGCGACTTAAGTGACAGGCCTGGGATTCATGGCTCGCTGATCCATGGAAGCGAGGTCATCGTAGTCATAGACGCTCACAAAATTATTGATGACTCTGTAAAAAAGATCTCAGGCGGCTCAGCCTTGCCACAAACAGCCTTTAAACTTCGAGAGACCAAGGCCGTAATCACGACTGCGGCGAAGTCGGATGCAGATGCGCGGACCATGCGCAGCACGCTTAAAATATTGCTAGCCGAGGACACCGCGTTTTTTAGGAGGCACGTCAAAACGTTTCTAGAGGTGGCGGGGTTCACGGTTGTGACTGTGGTCAATGGCGAAGAAGGCTTCAAAACACTCGAAGAGTCTCGACCGAATGAGTATGCCATGGTGGTCACAGATATTGAGATGCCAATATTGGATGGATTTGAACTGGTTAAAAAAATCAGAGCCCTTGAAAGAACCGCGAATTTGCCGGTAATCGCCCTAACCACTCGGGTCAGAAAAGTCGATATTGACCGCGGTAAGGAGGTTGGATTCAATGCCTACCTTGAGAAATTTAACGGTGAAATTTTAGTTCAAAATATGGACCTAATTTTTGGAATTGTTGCGTGACATAAACAGTGAGACTAAACAGTGAGACTAAACAGTTGAACCAAGCAAACTATAACTAGGAGGAATGTTTTATGGAACCACATACAGCCACCAAACCCAGCACCGGAAAGGACATCAAAGGACAACTGCGTATTCAGTACTCAACTTTTTTGGTCGCCAAACGAATGTACGGCATTGACGTCACTCGCGTTCAAGAAGTGGTGCGGCCGATGACGACCACTAAAATTCCGTTGGCCGATGATTTTGTTCACGGCCTCATAAATCTACGAGGCCAAGTGGTAACCGCATTGAGCTTACATGATCTCTTTAAATTGAAGGAAAAGGCTCCTGCCGAGCTAATGAATGTCATTTGCAAGGCTGACGGATCGCTAATTTCGCTACTGGTGGACGAAATCGGGGATGTGGTTGAACTTGACTCAAATGAATTCGAACAAACCCCGAATACTATCCCTGAGGGAGTTCGTCGTTTCATGACCAAGGTCTATAAAGTTGGCGACAACCTCCTAAGTATTTTGGATGTCGACAAAATATTTCATGCACTAAACGGCTAGTCCTCTTTATTTCTGTATTTTTGTCATTGTGGAGTGTTAGTAGATGCGAATACTGATCGTCGATGATTCTGTAGTGTTTAGATCGCAAATTAAAGCTGCGGTAGAGTCCTCCATGAAGGTGACTTATCTTGCCACGGCTGCTAACGGCAAGATCGCATTGCAAAAACTCGAGGCCGAAGGCTTTGACGTCATGACCCTCGACATGGAAATGCCCGAGATGAATGGCCTCGAGACCCTTCGTGAAATAAAGGCGAAAAAAATACCCGTAAAAACGATCGTTTTTGCCGCGCAAAATGCGCGAGCTGCAGGAACCGCCCTCGAGGCCCTTTCTCTCGGCGCCCTTGAAGTTGTCGCAAAGCCTGACGGCGGGGCGGGATCTCTCGACGAGGCATTAATTCAAGTTAAAGCCCAGCTTATGCCAATTCTTAAAATGATCGAAGGTGGGCGAGTCACGTCTGAGGCTTCGGCCGCCGTTACAACCGTCCGCACGAAAATGGAAGAAAGTGCGAAGATGATGTTTCCAGGAATCGCGCCTGGAGCATACTCCAAGACCAAGGTCGAAACGTTTAGGCCTAGAGTCATTGTCATTGGCTCCTCCACTGGAGGGCCAAATGCCCTTGAAATTCTATTCGCAAATATTCGCCCACCGGTACACGTCCCAATTCTTTTGGTTCAGCACATGCCTCCCATATTCACGGCAAGTCTTGCAGCAAGAATCGCCAGCATTACTGGCCTACCTGCGGCAGAAGGAAAAAATGGTGAGGTCATTCAGCCCGGCCATATTTACGTGGCCCCTGGGGATTATCACATGGGATTATTTCTTTCCAAGTTGGGTATAAGTATTAAATTGAGCCAAGCCCCGAAACGTTGCCATGTTAGGCCTGCAGTTGACGTGCTATTTGAAGACGTGTCCTCTATTTATGAGAAAACGGTGGGCGCCATGATTCTAACCGGAATGGGCGAAGACGGAATGTTGGGATGTCGAGCCATTAAGGAAAAAGGTGGCGGGGTGATGATCCAAGACAAGGAAACTAGTATTGTTTGGGGCATGCCTGGAGCTGTTCACGCATCTGGTGCATTTGACAAAATGGGGCCGCTCTTAGAGTGCGGGCGAATTCTACAAGAATGGACAAAGGAGTAAATCATGGTGGGAAGAATCCTCTTTGGAGAATACCTTGTACAGAAGGGCCTTTTAAATGCCCCGACTGTACTCGGCCTTCTCATTGACCAAATCAAAAGCCAGCCCTCGGTAGCTCAGGTCATCTTTGACAACAGTCTCTTAACTGAACCTCAGCAGCTAGAGGCCCTCAGAGTGCAGAGTCGTACCGGTTGGGATTATCAGCAGGCGTGTGTCGACCTAAAGTTTTGGAATGAGGAAATGGCCTCGACCATCGTCCAAAAAAGCATTCAGAGCCGACCACCGCTTGGTCAGCTAATTGTATCCAAAGGACTCATGAGTTTCGGAGATCTGACCAGGGTGCTGGACGAGTTTGTTGGCCAATGTGATTCAGATGGCGATACCGCAGTTGCAAAACCAAAGACACCGCCAACTGTTACCGCCATCCATTTGGATGCCCCCAAAGCCTCCCCATCAAAAGTCGACATTTTGGCGTCTTCGAATGCATTCGCAGACGGATTTGAACCGAAATTGCAATCCATTGACCGAACCCTTTTGGAAGAGTTCTTTGAGACTATTCCTGAAAAACTCCCGTCCGACGTTGCCATTGTCAGCTCGTCATGGGCCCAAAAAATGCATGACGGCGAAACCGACCTCGTCGTAGATGATCTCCTCAAATACACGAGCGATCTGGACTCCATGCAAGCCGCAGCTCGATTTGTTCGTGCTGAACTGCTCGAACGCCTTTCCCTTCAAGCCATGACCTCCCTACGGGCCATCCTAGCGAATGAAGAATGGCTAGTCGCTAATATTGAAAATGTCACTGGGATAATAAATCGGACCTACGACATGATAACCACTATACGGGGAATTTTGCGTGAGGAGCGTTCCGAAAAATCTATATGGAATTCCCCTGAGTTTAAAAATGCATTTTTTGAGATCAATAACATTTTGGTGAAACTATTCGAGTTAAGTACCGTCTGATTTATGGAGGTCCATGATGAAAATTCTATGTGTCGATGATACAAAATCCGTTCACGCTTACCTGCGCTCACTCTTTGGGGGGTCGGCTCATGAGCTGGTACATGTTTTTGACGGTCAACAGGCCATAGACGCACTGACAGCGGTCGGCTTTAAGGGCTTCGACATGGTGCTTCTTGACTGGGAAATGCCCGTGAAAAATGGGCTCCAAACTATGGCTGAGATTCGGCAGAATAGCGCGG
Source organism: Bdellovibrio sp. ZAP7 (assembly GCA_945900755.1). Classification (GTDB taxonomy): domain Bacteria; phylum Bdellovibrionota_B; class Oligoflexia; order Oligoflexales; family RGVZ01; genus CAMDKS01. The sequence goes on along the minus strand of CAMDKS010000008.1, from coordinate 65,438 downwards.
ACATTGCGGTGATCATGGTGACGTCCAAAAATGACATGAATGACATCACAAAAATGCTCCAGGCGGGAGCAAGTGAGTACATCATGAAGCCATTTACTAAGGACATCTTATTCGACAAGATGTCTCAAGTTCTCGGCCATGAGGTGAAATAGTATGGCCCTATCAGATTCTCAATTGAAATTTTTCGCCGATTTTATCGAGGCAAAACTCGGTATTATTTACGTGAAGGACAACTACTATCAATTAATCAAACGTCTCGAAGATATCGCTACACAGATGAATTTTTCAAATGTGGAAGAATTATGGCAAAAGGCACAGCCGGGGATCTTCGGCCAGATGCGAATGCTGTTGCTAGATTTAGCCACCAATAATGAGACTTCGTTTTTTCGTGATCCCAGCATCTTTAAGTTCATCGATGAAAAGATTCTTGGCAGTGCTGAATTTTCTGGTGATAATCCGCCACCGCTTCGAATTTGGACTTGCGCCACCAGCACAGGTCAAGAGGTGTATAGTCTAGCCATGCTGCTAAACGTCTGGCAGCGCCTTAATCCAAAAAGATCTTTTACCTATTTGGCCACAGATTTTTCAGAGCGAGTCCTCGACCAGGCTAAGGCTGGACGGTATAGCCAGCTAGAGGTTCAAAGAGGACTACCGGCAACCATGTTAGTCCGGCATTTTCACAACGAGTCGAAGGGTGAAGCCTCAGGAAGTCACAGCCCTGGTTGGATGGTGAATGAAGAATTGAAGAAAAACATAACATTTAAACAGCAGAATCTGGTTGAAGACTTTAGCGCCTTAAAGCCCTTTGACTTAGTTCTGTGCCGAAACGTGTTGATTTATCAAAACGTCGAAAACAAAATCAAAATCATTCAAAAAATTGCGGACAAAATCGTACCCAACGGCTTTCTGGTGATGGGTGCGGCCGAAAGCTTGACAGGACTGAGTGACGCCTTTGAATTGAGGCAATTTGAGCGCGGAGCAATGTACCAAAAGAAGCCTGGAAAGTGACTTTGGAATTTTGCATTAAGTTCGAAACTTAACTGGAGGGCACTCGTGGAAAATTTTGATGACGGCATAAAGCGTGAATTCTTGATTGAAGCCGCTGAAATGTTAGAAGAGGTTGAAAGCAAATTTCTCGATCTAGAGAGAGATCCCTAAGATAAAGGAACCATGGATCATATTTTCAGGCTCGCCCATACGGTGAAGGGGTCGTCGTTTGCCGCGGGATTTATGCCCTTAGGAGCCTTTGCCCACACGTTTGAAACGCTGTTAAACTTGCTTCGGGAGGACAAAGTAGAGGCCACACCCCATGTGGTGGACATTCTGCTGCAAAGTAACGACACACTTCAGAAATTCATTGCTGCACTTAACGATGATTTTGACGCCGATTTGGATGTCACTCATATTTCCGGCCTACTAACAGAATGCATTGGAGCCAATGTCAAAGAAAAATGGGACGGCCCCGCTTTTGGATTTTTCGATGACGACGAGCCTGCTGCACCAGTGCCGCCAGCCGCCTCAGCAGCAGCATCGCCGGCAGCAAACAAAGCCGCAGCCACTCCTTCGCCCCAAAAACCGAATTCGACTCCAGCGCGATCCAGCCATGTCCAACTGAGCTCTGCCACTCAACCCACGGTCTTGGCTTGTGATGACGATGAAGACATTCTGGAAATCGTCGTGGATTTGATCCAATCTATAAACTCAAAGTTTACGATTGTGACAGCGGCCGATGGCCTTCAGGCTGTCGAGCAAGTAAAAAAACACAAGCCCCATTTGATTGTCACAGATTTGCGGATGCCTAATTTAAATGGGCTTGAGTTCGTAACGGAAGTCAGGAAACACGACGAAAAAGTTCCGGTTATATTCGTTTCTGGGTTTGCAGACCGAGGGAACATCATTGAATTCGTTAAATTAGGGGTGATGGATTTTCTCGACAAGCCAATTGATCAAGGCCGTTTAAGCCTATCCGTTTCAAATGGAATCAAGCAATCCCAAACCCGTGAGGGCATTGTCCGACTGAGTACTCTCAATTTTAAGGCCTATATGTCGACCCTTAAACTAAGTCAGATTGGCACAGAGAAGAAAACTGAATTTGATGAAGCGTCTCAAAAAGTGAAACATTTGCTTGATGAGATTGCGGTTCTATCAAACTATATTTTAGGCTTGTAACGGGCCATTATACCGCTATAAATGCCATATAATAAAAAGTCCAACCCGTCACCGAGGTCAACAACAGCCCTATTGCCGAAAGCTTACCTAATCTTTTATGCAAAATTGAATGTGGGTTAGGCTTGGGAGGCGATGGAAATTTTCGCCATGCAAACCAAACTGTGGAGCTCAGCAAGATTGTGGTCGATATCGAGCACAATAAATGCACCCCAAGGATTGCCGGTAGAATTGTCAAGTAGTAGGGGCTTGCCTCAGCCAAATCTCTCCAACCAATCATCCGCATTTCAATTTCAAATAGAATTACGGCGATCCCAAGAACGATGGATATACCGAGCATCATTTTTTTATGGGCGCCATAGTTCCTTTGGCGCTTTACTAGATTTAAACCAATTGTAACCGCAGGTAAAATTGCGAACATGGCGACAGCGACCAGATCAAGCATAAAGCTTCCGCGGCTGAATGGGATAAAACCAGGCATTGACTGCTCCTTATTTAGAACTTTGACGGTTTTATAATATGTCATTGTTCTGCGAAAGCCAGCAATACTATTCATATTTTTCCTTTTAGGGAGTTTTTTGGGATTGTTCCAAAAAATTTTTCTACAATTTTGCAAAATATGGACAATTTATCCTTGCCAAGCACAATTGTTTTGGGCACAGTAGCGACCTCTCGAAAGAGGGCGCTTAGCTCAGCTGGTAGAGCACCAGATTTGCATTCTGGGGGTCAGGAGTTCGACTCTCCTAGCGTCCACCAACACATAATTCCTTCCGATTTCTGTAATGGATATCTGGAAGGTTTTTTGTTTTACGATACTTTTGTAATTGCTCAGGAGGCGGCAAATGATGTTTTTTTTGGAAGTTTGTAGCATTGGTCTGCTGTTAAGTGCGGATTCATTCTCTGCGGCAGTAGCCATGGGAATGAAGCCCTTTTCTCAAAAAGATGCACTTAAATTTGCAGCCTCCTCTGGCGGAGCGGAGGCCGTGGTGGCGTTGCTTGGCACTTTGCTCGGAACCCATGTCGTCAGTAAGTTTGCTGCCATAGATCATTGGATTGCATTTACTCTACTGGCGGGCGTGTCGTTGCACATGGCCTACGAAGGCTATCAAGATCTTTTTGGGAAAAATAAAACAGACGCTTCAAATGAACCGAAATTGGAGTTTCATAGTTTTTCGAAAATTCTACTCGTCTCATTTGCCACAAGCTTAGACGCTTTTGGAGTTGGAATTGGGTTGGGGATTACCAGTAAGCCCATACTCCCCTTTATCATTTCGATTGGAGTATGGGCTTTTATTTCCACGATCGCAGGGCTTTATTTGGCGAGAAAACTGTCCAAGAAATTTGGCCCGGTGGTTACGTTGTTTGGGGCCCTAGTCTTGGGTGTAATGGCCTTTCAAATGCTAAAGATATAGGATTTTAGATACAAATCGACTTGATTGAACCTTGGTGTTACGGTTAAATCCAATTCTGAAATTGAAAAATAGTCTAACGGTCCGCAAATTTTCCACTGTTTTAGCGTAGATTTTGGGATGCCCAGTTTGTAAAAATGGCTAGTACTCATGGTTTTTGTGTCCTAGCCGTGCCACAATGGCAACCTATATGTTGCGTATTTAAGTAAAATAGCATTCTATAGGATGCTAAAGTATTGCATTTATGCAACATAAAGGTTACGATTGTGTTATGGATATACGAAAAAACAAGGGAAAGAAACTCAGGAGGCGACAGCTTGAATCCCTGTATTCTCAGCTCAAGCCTCTGACTAGTAAGTCCTTTCCTAGCAGTGGCTGGATACGGGACATCCGTGAAGCGCTCGGGTTGTCTTCGACGCAGTTTGCGAAGTTGCTGGGCATCAGCAGACAGGCGTTTCAAAAGCTAGAAGCCAGCGAAGAAAAGCAAACGATCGAGTTAGCTACGTTACGGCGTTTGGCCGAAGCAGTGAATTGCCGTGTTGTCTATGCTGTCATACCAAATCACCCCGATGGGCTTGAGGGTGTTTTGCTAGAAAGGGCTCTCAAAGCTGCAACGAAATTTGTTAATAAAGTCTCGCGGACCATGGCGCTGGAAGATCAATCCATTGCAAAAAAAGAACGTGAACAACAAATTCGTGAACTCGCTAATGATCTACTTGGCAATCTCGATAAGCGCCTTTGGGAAGCCGACTAGATGGAGATTAAGTATCCTGAAGGAGTAACTCCTTTAAATCCAGATGCTGCCAAAGGTTTGATCCCACGTCTCACACTTCAAAGCGAACTTAACGAGTTCGAACAAACCAATATTCAAATTGCAGTAGTTTGGGCGAGCAAGAGTCGAAAGCTGAAGCGTGAACTTGTTAGTATAGAAGGTATCAAGTTTCTTCATAAGAAGATGTTTGATCTAACGTGGAGGTGGGCAGGGAAATTTCGACAACACGAAACAAACTTTGGCGTGTCTTGGCACGAGATTCCCGAAGAACTTAAGAAATTATGTGATGACGTAATCTACTGGGAACAGCACAAAACGTTTCAACCGATTGAGACAGCTATCAGGTTTCATCACCGTCTTGTCTCTATTCATCCATTCCCAAACGGCAATGGTCGGGTAAGTCGTCTAACGGCCGACATGTATCTCGAATACCTAAAACAACCACCTCTTTCTTGGGGCGCCCGAGACACCTTGGTCGGTGATTCTATTGATAGGAAGGAGTACCTGGCCGCGCTGCGTCAAGCAGATACAGGCGAGTTTGAGCGCCTAATTCGTTTTGCCACGGCGGGACGAGCTGCGTAAATTCAGGACCTGTAACAACGATTTTATTTCTCTCTCGTACGAGTCGCTTTATGGATGAGCATGTCAAAAAACTTCGTTTGTTGCTGAAATTCTGAGGTTAAGGTTAGAATTCAGTTGCATGTAGTCGAAACTCCAATCTTTTTCCAGCACTGGCTGTTAACATCCCCAACGCCCTATGAGGCCTTGCGGGAATGTGGATCAGGGATCACCGCGATATCTTCGTCGACATAACGCTTTTGGCAGTCACGAGGTGATTGTTTGGATAGTACTCTTTTGAATGCCATGTCTATTTTTAACCATTCTTCTAGCTCGGGTGACGTCACTCGGCCTTCGATGAGAGATTCCTTTAATAGTTCGTGTCGTACGAGAAAAAGCTCTTCGGAAATAAAAATATGGGCATGAGCATGCTGCGGCATTCGGCCGCTATAGTTTTTCGGTCCACCCGTTAGCTGTGAAAAGAAATCTGATTGTTGGTTTTCAATAAGCTTTTGATTGATGCCGATAAAAAATGAGCTCAGCCACGGGTGCGCATAAAGCTTGTCGTAGAAGATAATGTGAACGCGTTCAAGAGTTGCCCTGCCGCCAAAGCGTTCAAACAGCGATTTCCCGCGATTAGACTCGGCTGTCAGGCTATCTGTGAGTACGGTATCTTCTAAGAATGAATTTGTCATGATGGCCTCCTATCAAAACATCCTAGATGGCTTCGGAGGGCTACAAAAAGACTTGAGGCGAGGTTGTTAAATAATCAAAATAATTATTTTTAATGATTAATTTCAATGCGTTACCGCAACCTTGCGGCCGCCGCTTGGGCAATTCCTGTTATATTTCAAAGCATTTTTTGGCAGCTTTTGGTTAAAGGAGCCTGATTTCAGAGGGAGGAAGAGCCGGTGCATCCACTAATCTGGAGGTCACCGGCCCCGGCTACTGGGGCATCATCCTAAATTTCGCAAAGTGAGAAGTCATCGGCTGTGACGCCTCTGGAAAGCCAGAGGCAAATTGGAGGGGTCCTCCTAATGGAGCACAGGAAGCGGCAATTGAGCAAAGAAGCCTCGCCTCACTTTGGTTTAATCGAAATCTAAAATGACAAAGATCCGCTTCCTATTGTGGGTACAACAGGCACAATCAAGTTCATGGGTTTACTCTCTAGGAGAAAAATAACGAGGTCTTGATTGCTTATAAGTAAGGTAGCAAGGTCTCTGTGACACTTCGAATACTTTGAGGGTTAATTTTAATCAGTAGTTATTTTAGTCGGTTGCAGTCAGGCGGTAGCCTTCGTCGGTTGTACAATAAACCAACAAATCAAATAGTAGCAATAATATTAATGCCTTAAAACTATTGGCGGAGTAGTCAAAAAAAGGGCTGAGCTGAATGGACGAATCCAAGCGCCAATTCGTTGAAGAGTTTTAATTCGCTGCTAAATAAAAATTCCCCGCCGCAAAAGATCTTGGGATAATGAATCAACACCAGAAAACAGCACAGCATCAAGGCGTTCGCGGCGAGCCCCCTCAACATTTGCGAGAATATCGTCGACAAAAAAACACGTCTCAGGCGCTTGCCCCGTCATTCGAGCCACTTCTTGGTATATTTCCGGACTTGGTTTCATTGATTTTACTTTAAACGACAAGATCACATGATCAAACCACTGGGAGACCTGCCAGTTTTTTTCAATGTAGTCCCAATGAATTTCATTGGTATTCGAAAGCAAAACGAAGGGGATTTTAGCTTTGTATTTTTGGCGAAGTACTTGCAAAAATTGAATGCTTGCAGGCATTGGTGTAAACACATCGGACGCAGCAAAGGCCAGTACTTCGCGACTAATGCTCAGATTGAAGTGGGCTTCAAACCGTTTGTGCAACGTCAAAAAATCAAAGGCTCCCGCCTCAAATTGATATTCAAGGCCATCATCGAACAGAAATTTTTTGACTAAATGAGCTGGTAGGTCAGCTGCTTTGGACACTTGCTCGACCGCACGATTAAGATCAAAATCAATGAGCACTTTGCCGAGATCAAAAACGAGCACGCAAGGTGTTGGACAAATCACGATATTAGAATTCTGTGTAAACGCTAGAGTACACTTCGCCGCCAACTTTTGTTTTGATATAGCAGACATGAATGTCCTCATTCTTTTTGTAGACGCAGTCACGGCTTAGGAATTCCACGTTATCTGTGTCAAGCGGACGAATGCTCAAAACATTGTATGGCGCGGAAACAGTTATAGCAAATGTGTTTTCAACCTGAGCTTGAACAATTTTGCTCATGCGAATTTGAACGCCGTCTCTGTCGATAAATTCCAAATGGCTTAGTTTATTGCCATCTACCGATTCGATGGTGACAGGAAGAAAAGCTGCGGCAGATCCAGCGATCAACTGAACTTCGCCAAAGGATAGTATCGTGCCTTCTTCATTCTTGAATTTTTTTCCAGACAAAATATTTTTGGCCGCTGTATAGACTTCTTGAAAATTGCTTGCAACCACCCGGGGAGTGGAGACGGTCTGGACGGAAAGTACTGCTATAATCATCAATAAGTTAAAGCGCATTAATATTTCTCATTTACTAGTTTTACCTGTTCACGTCAGAGAATTCTGGGACAGAGTTAACTAATTCTTAAAATTAATGCAATTAAAAAAGCGACCACTAATCACAGTCTGCTAACCATGATTAAGAACGTCTCAAACGAGCCGAATACTTTTTACACTGTTGCAACATACTGCTGCTCAATTTGTAATCTGTAGCATTTGGAACAGGCCGGCAGATACTTTTCCTCAGCCCCAAGTTCAATGGTCGGTCCAGTTAAACTAGCTTTGCCATCTATGAGTTTGAGATTGAAAATGGCCTTACGATTACAGAACGCACAGGTGGTCTTAATCTCCTCTAGGGAATCGGACACTTCAAAAAGACGCTTACTGCCCTCAAACAGGGTGCCGCGGAAATCTGTACGCAGCCCATAACAGATAATCGGTATGTTTTGCACCGTCGCAATCGTCCGAAACTGATCAATGACCGATTTGCTAAGAAACTGCGCTTCATCTACTAAAATACAATCCTTACCCTTTAATAGCTCTGGGTCGAGCACCGTATCGTCAGAAAGAAGCATGTCGGCCCTTTTGCTAAGACCAGCTCTTGACGAAACATCCTGACTACCAAAACGATCGTCAAGTTTAGGCTTCATTAGAAAAACCGATTTTTTTTGTTGCTGATAATTATGTGTCACAGCCAAAAGGTTTAGTGTTTTTGCGGAGCCAACCGCACCATACCTAAAATATAGTTTTGCCATAATTCTTCCTGACTAGTTCTCACTTATTGAAACACTGATTTGAACATTTAGTTACAATTATTTATCGAAGACTTGGATAACGCGACGGAGAGCGTTCATGCATCATGGAGTAAATTAATTCGAAAACATCTTCTGCATTTGGCTTCGAGTAGTAGTCGCCATCTGAGGCATAGGCCGCACGGTGGGCCTTTGACGTTAATGTACGTGGAGCCGCATCTAAGCGGTCATAAGATTTCTGATCTTCCAAAATTTGTTGCAACATGAAAGCAGATGCCCCCCCAGGAACATCCTCGTCCATGCAAACGAGAGCATTCGTTTTGGCCAAGGATTCACCAATTTTTCCAAACCGGTCAAACGGCAATAAAGTTTGCACGTCCATTAATTCCACACTAATCCCAATATCCTCGAGAAGCTTCATCGCCTCCTGTGCAATGCGAATACATGCACCATAAGTAACCAACGTCACGTCTGTACCTTCGTGGAGAATCTCTGGCACTCCAAGTGGCACCGTATAGTCACCAAGGTTGTCTGGAATTGTTTCTTTTAGCCGGTAGCCGTTCAAAACTTCGATCACGAGAGCGGGATCGTCGCCTTGAAGAAGTGTATTGTACATGCCTGCCGCCTGAACCATATTGCGAGGCACACAAACGTGAACTCCACGAACACCATTTATGATTGTTCCCATGGGAGAGCCACTATGCCAAACCCCCTCAAGCCGGTGACCTTTAGTCCTAACGATTATGGGAGCTATTTGACCGCCAGCCGTTCGGTAGTGCAACGTTGCGAGGTCGTCGCTCATACCCTGAAAACAATAAAGTAGATAATCTAGATATTGAATGTCAGCGATAGGCCTTAGTCCACGCATAGCAGCGCCAATACCTTGTCCAAATATAGTGGCCTCACGAATGCCGGTATCGGTGACCGTCAATTCTCCAAATTTTTCTTGCAGGCCTTCAAATTCCAAATTCACGCCACCAAGTTGACCCACGTCTTCTCCACAAATAAAAATTCGCGGATCTCGACTGATGGCAGTATCAAAAAATTTTTGAATCACTTGCCGCCCGTCCACTTTTTCACTAGTAGCCGAGTATTTGGGGCTAACGTCCTTGACTAACAGTGCAGAGCGGTTTGTTTCGCTAAATAAATGACTGGAATAACGGCGTTGGTTTACAGCCTCGTGGCGCTCAATAAATCGAAGCAAAGTCCGTTTGTCATCTTGGGAAATATCATTCATTTGAAACAAAACGCGCTTGAGTAAACTTTGGACGTTGCGTCTAAATAAGGCCGGCTGCCGACGAAGTTCTTGAACAGCCCTCTGACAAATGTCTTCCTTTCCGGTGCTAGCTCCGACCGCTTCTAAGATGTTGACGGCATCGTCCCGTTCTTTTTCAAGGGGCCGAAGGTAGTCGGTCCAAGCCTCATTTTTGGCTGTTTCTACAGATTTTAGGGATTCGTCGTCAATTTTTTGCACCTCGGCGGCCGTTGCAATACCGGTCGAAATAATCCAGGCCCTCATTCGTGCGACACAGTCAAATTCTTCTTCCCACTGCAGGCGCTCTTTACTTTTGTAGCGTTCGTGACTGCCCGACGTGGAGTGACCCTGAGGCTGGGTCATTTCGATGACATGGACAAGCTGAGGAATGTGATCTCGCCTACAAGCCTCTGCGGCTTTTAGATAGGTGGCCACTAAGGCTTCGTAATCCCACCCCTTCACCACATGCAGGGCAATGCCTTTGAGATCCGTTTCGTAGTTAAAACCAGCCATAATCTTTGAGATCGATTGTTTGGTGGTTTGATATTTTGCGTGAACAGAAATGCCATAGGCATCATCCCATACACTCATAAGCATTGGGATTTGGAGAACACCGGCAGCGTTCATGGCCTCCCAAAAAAGACCCTCAGAAGTCGACGCATTGCCAATCGTTCCAAAGGCAATCTCATTGCCTGCGTGAGTGAACTTGGTTTGTCCACTTAGACGCTTATTGCCACGATAGAGCTTCGAAGCATACGCTAGGCCAACGAGTCGAGCCATTTGGCCTCCTGTTGGCGAGATGTCAGACGACGTGTTGGGTTGTGCCAACTGATCGAGCCACTGCCCCTGATCATCAATCAACCGTGTCGCAAAATGATTGTTCATCTGCCGACCAGCACTTGCGGGCTCATGCGTTACATCAGTGTCGGCAAATAATTGGGCAAAAAATTGCTTAACCGTTAACCCTCCGACGGCCATCATGACGGTTTGATCGCGGTAGTACCCAGAACGCCAGTCACCATTTTTAAAGGCATGAGCCATGGCCACTTGAGCCAGCTCTTTGCCGTCGCCAAAGATTCCGAATTTTGCTTTTCCGTTTAATACTTCCTTGCGCCCAACTAAGCTTGCTTGTCGGCTAAGGGTAATCACCCCGTAGTCTTTTAGCACCTGGCTTTTTGTCAGGCTGGGGGCTGGTCCACCCAAGTTACTCGCGGGTGTAGAATTAGAATTTTTTGTGGTCACTTGGTGCTTTCTCCGATGTAGTCGCAAAACAATGCGTTCAATATTTAGTTTTCTAAAGGGACGTCAAAAACAGCTGATACGGGAGCGTGGTCCGAAGGTTTTTCTCCTCGCCGCTCATCGCGATCGATCATCACGCTTCGACATTTTGCAGCAGTGGGTGGGGTGCAGTAAATTAAATCAATGCGAAGACCCTTATTTCGCATAAACGACATTTCACGATAATCCCACCATGAAAAGAGATTCGCCCCCTGTTCATGCATCCGAAAAGTATCGATCAAACCAAAGGCGGTTAATTCAGCCAGCGCATTTCGCTCGTCAGTAGAGCAATGGATGTGATCCTTCCAGGCAACAGGATCATAAACGTCGCGATCCTCGGGAGCAATATTGAAATCCCCTACGAGAACAAGTGGTGAGCTTGGTTTCCAGTGTCGAGCCAAAAACAACTTTGCACGTTTGAGCCATAGCATTTTATAGGCATATTTTTCGCTGCCGAACGCCTGTCCATTCGGTACATAAGCACTTATTAAGTCGAAGCCGTGATTGGTGCGTACGGTAATTGTACGAGACTGTAGATCGGAAGGGTCGTCGTCAAAATTCTTAAACAAGATCTCCACAGGCTTTTTTGAAAGAACTGCGACGCCATTATATGCTTTTTGTCCAAATATTGCAGACTCATAGCCGCAGCTATGAAAAGCTTCGGTAGGAAATTTTTCATCGACGCATTTGAGTTCTTGTAAGCACAAATAATCAGGAGCCTCGCGTGCTAAAAACGCTTGAATACGTTCTAGACGTGAATTTACTGAATTTACATTCCATGTAGTGACTTTAACCATAAGCGCCAGACTTTAGTGGTCTGCGCTTAGCTCGTCAAAGCAATTCCATCTCGGCGAGCGGAGTGCTGCTTAAAGAGTCAGAAAATTGGAAGTCACTGGTTGGAATACAATCGTTGCGTTGACCAGTACTTTTGAAAGTAACGTGATACACATCGCATTCCATGTAGTTAAAGCCTTTTTGAAAAGGAACCTTATCACAGGCTTCCTCTTTGCCTTGGCGCATTTTTAGGCCGCAGCGGTCTTTAAATTCAATGGTTTTTCGATCTTCGGCCAGATGGCCATGGCGAACATGATGGGGGCAACGTGAGCAGAGCATTCTTATATCCCTTCCTTGGATTAAAGACTTCTGGAGACACTGGCCGCAATTCGCTCCTTACCTGACCCTAGCAAGCCACTTCCATCGAATACTCGATTGGATATTTTGACAGGATGAATCGTTAGGATAAGACTCAGAATAAATTACGGAAACTGCACTTCTAATGTTATTTAATTAGGAGCATATCAGCAATTCTGATGATTGCAATAATTTTTTTAGGGCCCTTTAAAAAAACTACGACTGCGTTATTGGGCCTGCGGTTGACGCATAATAAGGAACGAGTTACCCTCGCCACCTAATTGCTCCTATAAATGAGCCCGACTTGTGAAGGATCCATCCATGGCATGGTTAGATAGAGAAAAAGCACCGATTGCAATCAGTGAACGAATTGACACCCCCGATGGACTGTGGGAAAAATGCGTTAAATGTGCAGAGATCATTCTTCGCAAAGAACTTCATGAAAATCTAAATGTATGTCCTAAGTGTGATCATCATTACCCGCTTGCAGTATGGGATCGTATTCATAGTTTGGTGGACGAGGGATCGTTTGTTGAGATGGATACGAACCTCCATAGTGCTGATCCGCTTAAGTTTGCGGACAGCAAGCCTTATGCCACCCGGCTAAGCGAGCTAAAGAAAAAAACAGGCCGATTCGACGCCTTTGTTTCTGGACGTGCCACCGTGAATGGTCGACCTTATCATTTGGGAGTCTTTGACTTTCAGTTTATGGGTGGAAGCATGGGATCTGTAGTTGGGGAGAAAATTGCAAGACTATTAATACGTGCGGCCGAAAGCCTTGAGCCAGCGGTTATTGTAAGCTCTTCGGGCGGGGCGCGCATGCAAGAGGGACTCATTAGTCTCATGCAAATGGCAAAAACGTGTGCGGCCGTTTCCAAAATGCGGGAGGCCGGAGCACCCTATATTTCAATTTTATGCCACCCCACAACAGGCGGCGTTGCGGCTAGTTTTGCAATGCTAGGCGATATTAATATCGGTGAACCAAATGCACTAATCGGTTTTGCTGGTCCTCGAGTCATCGAGCAAACCATTCGCACCCAACTGCCTGAGGGGTTTCAGCGAGCTGAATACTTATTGGATCATGGAATGCTGGACCTAATTTGCCACCGCGATTCCATGCGTGTCACCATTTCTCGAATATTTGAAATTTTGGCGGCCAATGTCCAAAAACATTAGCCCTGAGCCGAGTGAGATCCTTGAGTTATTTGAAAAGCGCGCAACGGTCATCAAACCTGGACTAGAGCGCATTCGTAGTGCCTTGGCTTTCCTTGGCAACCCTGGACTGAAAACTCCTCGCATCGTGATCGCCGGAACAAACGGCAAGGGCAGCACGAGCGGGATGCTGTGGCGACTTTTTGCTGCGGGCGGAGTTCGGGTGGGATTATTTTCTTCGCCCCATTTGCTCGAATTTCGCGAACGCATCACGGTCAGTGATCGAGATATTTCAAATGACATCATTATTGCTCACCTAAAAACACTAAAAAAATGCCTTCCAGAAGTCCTATGGAGAGATCTAACATTTTTTGAAATCAATACGATTCTTGCATTCCTTATTTTTGACGAACAAGGGACCGAGCTAAATGTACTCGAAGTAGGCCTTGGCGGGCGACTCGATTGTGTTAATGTCTATGACGGTGATGTCACCGTAATCACTAGCATTGGCATGGATCACGAAGAATTTCTTGGCTCAGAAATATCCGGCATCGCTCGTGAAAAGGCCGGCATCATGCGGTCTGGTGTTCCTATTATTTGGGGTGGGCGTGAGTCAAGCGAGGCGTTGGCACACGATACGATTGTTAAAGCAGCTCAAGAAATCGGTGCTCCAATCATTGAATATAATTCTGCTGTTGGCGGAGATGACCTTCCATTACCAGCATCCATTCATGGTCGGCCAGAATTTTTGAGGAAAAATTTTAGATTGGCGCAATTGGCCATGAGGGAATTTTTATTTTTAGAAAAAGGCGCCAGCTTTGCCAAGATTCGGCTTCAAGACGTGATCAAACACTACGACGACCCTGCACTGCCGAGTCCTGTCACGTTAAAGGGACGATTTGAGCGGTTGATTATCTCACGAAATAATATTTCAAGAACGGTATTGATCGATGTCTGTCATAACCCTCACGGGGCAAGAGCTTTAGCCCGTGCCCTTGACGAAATGGGAGTGTCGACGGAAGGTCAACCAACCTGTTGCCTCATTAGTGTGCTAGAGGACAAAGACGCCGCTGGCATTTGGGCAGAAATCAAGAGTAAGATTAAGGAAATAATCCGGTTTCAAATTCCCTCGCCAAGGACATGGTCTGCCGAGGATTCTAGAGTGCCAGGAATTATGATGGAATCCTTCGCTAGCGCTTGGGCGGAAGCAGTAGGTCGCAAAAATTGGGCGGATTCAAGACCGTGGCTAATCTTTGGATCTGTTGCGGCAGTGGGAGAGGTTTTTTTATTTTGGAAGAAAGATGGTTGGCTTGTGGAACCATTTACACATTAGCTTGTCATTCAAATTGGCGATGGGGCGCAATTAATTAAAATGATTCTAATCGGTAGATTATCATCAAGAATGAACGTCAAAATGATGGCCTTAATTTCACTATTGTCCATCGGGTTTGGCCGTCGTTCCTTTGCAGAAGAATCGGTCACCCTTCCGGTGCCGGGCGAGATCGTGCCAGAGGCAAAGGACGGGAGGCCGCAGTTATTTTTTGATGCTCGCTCTACAGGCTTTACGCCCGATGGTAAGCAGCAAGTATTTGACGGTGATGTGATTGCCATTGGTCCTCGAAGTGTCATTACAGCGGATAAGGTCGTCGTGAATCAAGAAAAACGCCAACTGATCGCCGAAGGGCACGTCGTTGTATTGGCTGCCGATCAAATTTTGACTGGTGACAAAATTGATTTTCTTTTGGATTCTGGAGATTTTAAGATTACCGGAGCTCGAATGGTCGTAAATGATCGGAACGAGGCCGAACGAATCTCTAAAGATGTCTTAGGTTTTACGATTCCAGAACTAGAATTCGAAACACAGCGTAACGCTCGCCTCAAGGAAATCGCAGAAAAGAAAGCCGAAATATTCGCCACCGTTCGCAATCATGCAAAACTGGGCAAGGATGCGGGCAAAAGTGAAATTTCGGAGTACGCTCGATTTCTAGAGCAAGAAGATTTAATCAAGCGCCAAGAAAATCCTACGTTTGCTCACATGACTGAATCGCGGCGAGCGACCTTGAGAAAACGTCGTGATTATTGGGACCTGTCCAAAGATTCAAAACTAGCTCAAAGTGGCTTATCCGGGCGAACCTATTTTCGGCTCGACGGTGATGAACTCACAAAAACAAATGGCAATGATTTTCGTGCACTCCATTCGCTCTGGACTCCATGTTATTGCGAAGAAGACGAGACCCCAGCTTGGGGAGTTCGAGCGTCTTCAACGACGGCTCAAATGGGTGGATATGCAACCTTTGACGATGCGATGATTGAGATTAAAGGCATGCCTGTGCTCTATTTACCGTGGATGAAGCTGCCGATTAAAGATCGGCGTCAGTCTGGGCTACTGATGCCCTCATTTACTGAGGATTCACAATCTGGTAATGGCTATTCTCAGCCACTATTTCTTGATTTAGGTCCAGACAAGGATGCAACCCTCAAAGCTGATATTTTTGAGCGCAGAGGAATGCGGGCTGGTGGTGAATATAGGTGGAAGCGCCGCAAGTATAGCGGCCTGCAATTAAATGTCGAGGGCATGCGCGATAAAATTTGGTT
Organism: Bdellovibrio sp. ZAP7; assembly: GCA_945900755.1. Taxonomy (GTDB): domain Bacteria; phylum Bdellovibrionota_B; class Oligoflexia; order Oligoflexales; family RGVZ01; genus CAMDKS01. The sequence continues at coordinate 49,827 of CAMDKS010000008.1, read as the reverse complement.
GAAACAACGAGCTACTCGTCGGGATTTGTCGCGGATGTATTCCGACGGCCTAGTTGCAGCGCGTGCACAGGACCCAACGGCAACACCAACAGATATTTCGTCGTACACAAATCGCGAGTATATGCGCATGAGACTAGCTCAGCGCGATTGGTGGCAAGGTAACGCTCCTGATTGTTTGTCCGACGACCCTGCGGTTCGTGCCGCCTGCGAAGCTGGAGTTTTGGGAGCTGTGCGCCCTCCCAGCAACGCAAATCGCGGTCTGCTAAAGTGGAAGGCTTATGATCGCCTAGGTGAACGCACGGGCTTTGCCAGCTCTGGAGATGTCTATTCCGATCGGCAGTACAATGCGGATGTGTACCTTCCCGAATCAATTGAGGCAGGCTTTGATACAGGTACCGGTGAACGCGCGATCAACCCCATTCGTAACCGATTGACGTATAGTGGTGATGATTATTTTTTAGGTGGCGGCTCATATTTTGGTGATCCCTCAAGATTGAATGATCGATTTGAGGGCTATCAATTGCCCCTGGTTATCAATGCGAAAAGTCGCTGGTATACCCTTAAAAAAGATGGAGTGCCAATATATGCAAGGCTGTCGGCTGACAATAACAGAATTATTCGCAATAGCGGAACGGCGCAAGATCCTGAAAGCAAGGGCGCATGGATTCCCGGAGGCTCGTGGAAGCGAGCCGAGGCCTCCTTCATAGCTCCTTTGACAGGTAGAACGGCTGTCCAAGTTGATCATTTTACGGACCTAGAGGCCCGAATGATGACTTACGACGGTCAACCTAAGCAAGGAGGGTTCGGCCGTGACAGCACATTGCAGTCATGGAAAACCGGTCTGCGTTTTCAGTTGCCAATTGATGGAAAAAGCCCACTTCCCAAATGGCTCGGCGGTTTTTCTGATGCAAGCGGCACCAGAAACATCCAGCATGTCATGAACTGGTCGATGACGTTAGCCACTAGACCCAGCGTTCGTCGTCGTGGGCAGTATGGCGACCCAAATACCTCAATAGCTAAGACTCCTGCGACTTGGTTCTCTACGGATAGATCCGGGTCGGCTCAAAATATTCCAGCCACTGAATTTATGAACGAGTACCAGTTAGTGACCTTCGCCACGTCGCACCGTTGGAAGATTTACAGCCAGATTTGGAAGACTCTCGTTGGTGAAGAACGTCCAAAAAGTATTTTGTCAAAATCTGAACTTTCTTTTGATGAAAGAGCGCGTCGTGAGCTTCTGTACACAATTGATCAGCCGATTACTGGTTCGGAAGATCTTTTTTCGAGCGATCAAACAAAATGGTTTTCAAATCGGTATCAACTTCTAGACACCGATTATATTGAGCCCGTTAACTTTTCAGCCTCAATTTCCTATGATCGATTGCAGGATGTTCGTCGCCGCAGAGATGGAAAAACACGCGACAATCGTCCCTGGAGTGAACTCAGTTCGTCGATGGGGCTTTCTGTTTTGACCTGGAGTCTAACGGGTTCCTCGGTCTACAATATTTATGACAAGGCTCAAACCAATTTTTCGGCTGCCCTGACTCCTCCAGGATTTTATCAAACGAATGTCTCTTTTGGCTTAACGATTAATCGCGCTGCGCAGATTTCGTCGGCAGGCGAGCTCGGATACATCACGACCAGAGAAAAGTCTACGAGTGTCGCAACGTCACTAACAAAACCAATTACGAGCACTTGGAATTACAGTCGAAAAGAAATTGACAATGGGAGCCCTGCCAGAGACTATCGCCAAAAAATAAGCTTTATTTATGGCTCGTCTAGTCTTTGTTGGGGGCTAGGCTTCGCCCGCGAAAAAGGTTACGGCGTCGAAGAGCGCGGTGCGAGCTATTTGCTTCAATTAAATATTACCTTTATGGGCCAAGGTCGAACTTTCCCGAACATGTCGAATGCCATGGAGAGAGAGCTTAAAAAATCATAAATTTTCGTAAACATTCCGCTCGACACTGCGTGCAACCGAGGAGAGCCCAAGTGATCTATCTTACGAGTAGATCGCTGACAATTCTTTCTGCTAAACTATTGGCTGAATTCCCGAAAGAGTATTGAAATTGTTCTTCAAATCGTAATTGATGGATTTGCACCGGCAAATCTCCACGATACGCAACCACGTCACCGGAGAGCTGATATTCTCGTTGAAGAAGAAGTGCTTTGGTATTCAAATCCCAGAGTTCAACCCTGACTGCGCTCGTCCATAGAGTATTAACAAAAAAATCATCGGTTACGGTTATATCCCTGAGTTGGCCTGCCGCCGGCGGTGCGCTCTGCCCGCTAAATACCTCGACTTCTTTTCTTCGGCGATCACTATTCAATATTTTTCGTTCGCCGCCTTTAGACATTTGCGTGCTAATGATCTGCGCTCTCAGAATGGCGTCTGCCTTATCAGCGGGTGCGACCTTTAATTGTCCGTTTGCAGACACTGCGCGTTGAATGGCGTCCCAAAGTAACTCGTGCGGCACCGGCTCAGCGCTAGTGTCGTAAACGCCCTCAATGTGAATGGTTCGAATATTATTGGGACTCGACGTGTGCAAATTCGTGAGTCTATAGGCACACCCAACCTGAAAAAACGTCAAAATTAGTGTGCACAATGTGAAAAAACACACTTGTCCCGATTTTTTTATAGACTCTGAGCTAGAAGCATTCATAATAATCATAGTGAACACCATAACCTGAAGATATCGAGGCTGCCATGGAATATGATAGGTTACCGTCAAAACCAGTCGTAAAAAGTTTAACTAGTGCTCAGGCTGATTGGGACAGTTGGCTAGGCCAGAATAACTTTTCCTTTTTACGAGATGGCGACGGCATAGACTGGCGATTAATCATGTCTTTCGAGCAATTTCCCAGTGATTTGGACCCCCATCAGGGGAAATGGATCGCAACCCTCCAATTGGGAATCGACATAGCTGTATCAAAACTGGTCGAAACCGGCACTTTTGATCCAGAAGCTGATGCTCGCCTCATTTTTTTGACGGGAACCACCCCAGTGCCCCTGCGAATGAAAAAAATGCATTATGAGGCGCTCGGCGAAAGAGGAATGCGCGAAAAAATGTCCCAGATTTTGCCAGAACTACGCGATAATTTTAGCAAATTATCCCTTCACCGGGTCAAACGTGACCTTGTAGGCCGCTGGGTCGATGGCTTATCATCCTTCGGTGAGATGGAGAGACAAGGCGTTACGAGGGGCGGACTAGGTCCAAATAGCGATACATTTTGACACGTTAGCTTGACGATCGACTAGATTTCCAATAAAACAGATTCTTTTTAGAGAGTTTCTAGAAATTGGGAGTTTGAAGAATGTTGGAATTTATTCCTGAAAAAGTAGACCGCATCGTTGTCATGAACGTATTGCAGTCGGCCCGTCAAATTTCGACGAGCATCGTCCCCGGAATTTCCCCTACCGACGCTTTTGTTGGTGCTGATTTTGTTGTCGCCGTTCACAACTGGCTCATTGGCACACAACTCCGCTATATAGTTTTTGATTTTCAGGATGAAAAGGAAGTACCTGCCGACTTTCTTGAGGAACTAATGCAGCTCATGAAGCGTGTACGCATTCCGTTTCTTTTTACTGGAGTGACGTCTCGTCCCCTTGCACTACTTCATTCCTATAATTACATGTCAAAGTATCCGGTTTTCCCGACAACCGATGACTCGATTATTTATATGGAGAAAAAATTTCCTGAATTTCTAGAGTTATCGCATGAGGGAATTATCTTCGGTGCACCAATTGAAATGGTTCGAAGCCGTCTAAATGGAAAAGCAGGCGAAGATGAACCAACGCCTGAGGCAGAAGACTAGATTTACGCCTCTTCCTATATGATCACATAACAATGATCACATTAAACTGATCACATTAAACGGGCAATTTCGCCATCGATGATGGCCAAATTCTCTCGGACTGTGTCCAGAGTGGATGCTTCTGGAAATTTAGTAATCGCTTGCTCAAGAAACATTTTTGATTTCGTTAGATTCATTTTCTTACCCTCATTGTCAGGATTACTCCGCCCTGCCGAGTATTGGCTTGCCGCCTGCTGCCTAAGGGTTTGGACGACTTTGTTCGCCCAGGTCTTAGTGAGTTCTTGAGACTCAGCATAATTATCTGCCCCTGGCGGAACCTTCCGAGATTCCACGATGGCGCTCTCGTATTGTTCTCTTTGCGCAAATTCGCGCGCAGTGACGAGATGTTTGGCTGCCTGCGCATTTTGCGCCGGTGTCAATGGCACAGCGCCAGTAGGAAGGGGTGCTGGTGGTGTGGCTAGCGCAGGGTTCTGCTCAGTGCTAGGACTTGGATCTGATGCAGCAGCTCCGACTGCAACTGGGCGCATATCGAGACCAAGTCTACGGAACATATCTGCCCAAATCTGAACTTCGCTTTTAATCACTGTAGCTAGATTTTGTACAAAAATCTGGCTGTTGCCGTCTATATGCGACGCATCAGAGGCCATGTTATAGACTCCATGGCTTTTTAAGTAGGGGTTACTGGCTAGAGCACTAATGATATCCACTCCCATTGTGCGAGCTCGGATTTCAATGACTCGCGCAAGGTCTCCTTGCGGTGTTGACGGAGGATTTCCTGGGGCCCCTCCACTAGGAACGACCACAGAATTAGGGTTTGAAGAATTAACGGCTGTTGGCGGTGTCGTATCTGCTGTTTTGAACGAAGCACTTTCAATTCCAAATGGCGTTAAAACATCGCGCAGAAGTCCCACCACGAGGGCAGCTTCATGGATGCTGCCCGCTGTCGGATTTGGAGGGAAACTGGTTAAAGTATGACGATCTGTTTCGGTATACTCATTTTCTGGAATGGACATTCTAGAAAAAAATCCATTGTAATCGAACTCTGGGAGCTTGGGTTTAGGCATCGGTCGCAAGGCTTGCTTCACGACTGGTTTGGGCGCGGGGGCCGCAACTTTAACAGGTTCACGGTCCTGTTTTTGAGGGGTCGTTTCACAAGAAGTATACGCCATAGACCACGTCAAAAAAGTCACTGAAATCACGAGTGACTTAACGAGTGACTTAACGAGTGACTTAATGATTGATTGAACAGGTGCATTCTTCATATCATTTTATTTCCTAAATAATGGTCTAATCCCAATCGATGTAGAAATCTAAACCAGCGGTTTACTATCTGTCCCTATAACGCAAAGCTCACCGATGCCACGTAGCGCCTGTCCTCAATCCGTTTTACGGTTGTGCTAAGGTCTGCTCCATAACTTGCAATTTCTAGACTTGCAAATGGTGCGTTAACCGTAACACCCCAAGTAACGAAGCCTTGATTGGCCCCAACCTGGACAGCAAAGGCACTACGCTCAAGGGGATTCCCTGAATAGAATTCAATACCGCCGTGCAACATTTTCGCGGCGTCGATTCCGGGCAATCCGTAGAATACTTTTCCTGAATTGAGGGCGATATTTTGGATGTCACCGGTGAAACGCATTCCAAATTCTCTAGCAATTCGTGGGCTAATAGAAAGGCCGATTCTTGTGTCCATGGGATCAATCACAGAGAGTGCTTCAGGGTTTCCATCTGAGCCCGAGAATTTGGTTCCACAAATATTCTGGCGCAGTTCCGTATTTGGATTTAAGTAATCAGTCTTACATCCGGTCGGCAGATTTCTAATGGCGACGCCGATTGTTGGAAACCAAAAGTCGGCAAGGGTAAAAAGGAAACCAACGTCGGCCCCAATGCCAACTCCGCGGTTACTTCCTTTTTGAATCCGTTTTACAAGAGCTGATTTACTTTTTAATTCACTGGTGGGAGCCGTATCTTCGTAGGCGTATCGATAAGTCGGTCGCAAGGTTAATCCCAAATTCAGGCGATTCGCAAAGTTTGAATAAGCTATTCCATAATTTGCTCCCACGTCTGAAACGGCCACAACTCTGGCGTCCGTTGGAATATCTTTATCTATAAAAATCCGCATGGTCGTATTTTGAAAGACTCCAAAACCCATTGGATTATTTTTTCCGGCATCGAATAAGATGACCGGAAATGCTGCTCCACGTGCATAAAAAGGTTTTGACGAATTTAAATCAGAGGCAGCAATGGCATCCGCGACGCCGTCCGTTGATGAGCCATTAATCACTTTGAGAATACTTTGACTGCCTTTGTTCGCTGCAACTGTGGCATTTGGGAATTTAACAATATGAACGCCCTCGCGACTACGAGCTTTACGAACTCTTGCAATTCCGGCAGGGTTCGTCCAAAAAGCAGATTCATCATTTGCAACTGCGGTAAACGCTCCGCCCATGCCCATGGGGCGAGGCGACAAATAGCCGTCGGGTACCTCTGCTCGGCCTTGGACGCCAAAAAATAACTGCAGCATGAGCCCAGCCACAAGTACGGTTGATCGAATGTGATGTATACGAGCAGTCACGGGCTACAATACCTTTTAAATAAGTATGCGAATCAGGTTCAAATAAGTAGATCAATACTTATTATGATGATTGAAATGACCGTTTTTGGCAAGCTTTAGAATGATTTTACTGCTGAAGGGCCATCGTGAGCGTCTCAAGATCTTCATTTTCTTTGAGCGCCCGGGTCAAATCTGCTGACTGTTCGCTCAATCGAAGTTTTAGAATCGACATTTGTTCTTCTTTTGAGGCAATTAACGCATCTTTCATATCAAGCATGACATCGGTCATGTGCGTTAGCCGAGACATAGCATCTTGTGTGAGGCGAAGAATTTCGCGATTTTCCTCTTTAGCGAGACTCAAGTGATCAATAAGTAACATGATCTCTTGGTGTCCCCTTGTAGACGCTTCATCAATGGGCAGCAAAAAAGTGCTCGCCGTGTTGTTTGACGGGTCCAACCGGCTGCTTATGGATGTCGGTATGGGAGGTAGTCCTGACCCTGCTGCGGCCCCAACTCGGAACACTGACGCCTGCGAATCATCGGCATGATTGTCGCTGACGACTTTGAGATCGGTGTACACTAGGACTTTCCCTTGAACTGTCCGTCCAAGTAGAACTCCGTTGCGAATTCGACGCCAAACTTCGTCCGAGGAAATGCCTAATGCGAGCGCCGCAGCTGACAATTCCATACCGTCAATATCGAAGTCCTCAATGGACGGTCCGACGAATAATTGGTCGCCAATTGCGGCACGTCCAATTAAGGGATCCTCATACAACGAAGCTTGATCTGAATGGATTGACATAAATTTCCGTGCGATTAAAAAATAAACAGATAGACGCCTGCTTTAGTTTTAGCCTAACGGAGGGAGTGCTGCAAGTCTTACGCACTATTTTTAGTTTTTTTACTAAAACTTTGATCGTAAGTCCCTTGAATCTGTGAGACCTCCGTTTTAGACACCGCCAATAACGCCTCGATCCGATCAATATTCTTTTGAGCCTTGGCATATTTCGGGTCCGAAGACATGGCGCTTCGAAAGGCGCTAAGGGCCTCGGACAAGTCTCCTTTGAGTTCGAGCGCAAGGCCAAGATTAAACAATACGCGCGCATCAGAGGCATTCAGGGTCAGAGCCATGCGATATTTGTGAATGCCTTCATCCAATTTTTCAAGCCGAACTAACGCAGTACCCAACGAATTTAGCGTGGAGACATCTGTCGAGTCAAGATCTAGAGCACGCTCCAAGGCCCTCTTGGATTTCTTAAATTCTTTTTGGATTAGATATAGATTTCCAATGCCCTTATGACCTGAAGCCGCAAGAGGTGACAGTCGGATGCAGATTTTAAAAAATTTTTCTGATTCGATTTGATTGTTCAACTCCAACTGAGAGTAAGCGATAAGCAAGGGATAGCGCGGATTTTCTGGACTTAAGTCATGCAGTATCGAAGCCGAATGCAGAATTCCCAAATGGTCAGCGCGACTTTCGGCTATATCTAAAATGAGTTTGTAGCTTTCGACATACTCTGGATTATTCTCAATCGCTTTTCGAAAGTAACTAAGAGCCGACGGAATGTTGGAGCGTTCCATTTGTACGCAACCAAGCCCACAAAGAGCTTTCGCAGATGTCGGCTTCATGGACAGTGCCTCGTTGAAGAGTGTTTCAGCGACCCACAGGTCCTTTTGCTTTAAATGAAGATCAGCCCGCTCTAGTAAGGCGTTGATTGATGAAGGAAAATTTTTTCTCTGCATTAAAATCGTTAGTTGAGCACAAAAATCGGGGTATGAAAAAGGCTTGAGCAGGTAAGAGTTGATCCCACCCTCGCTCGCAAGGATGACGTCAGCATGCATATTTTCGGTGCTCAGCAATAAAAAAGGAGTTGTCTGAAATTGAGATCCCTTACGAATTTCACGGCAGAATTCTAGACCATTTTTGTCAGCCATTTGCCATTCGACAATAAATAAACCTACTTTAATTACCAGCATTTCACGCCGAGCTTCGGCGACAGAACGAACATAGCGAACATTTTTTTGCTTTAAATTAGTAAAAAAACCCTTAATCGAGGCCCGATAATTTGTAGACGGCTCAACGACCAGCACAAACTGACCTTCAAGAAAATTTGATAATTGAGTTGTTATATTCACAATTCTCCTCTGTTAGAAATCCACAAGTGGGATCCATATCAGGCCGTTTTCTGCACGCCAGCAACCAGCGGAAGCTCGATCACAAATCTTGTGTTCTTACACGAGTGATCAACAAAAATCCTGCCGCCGTGCTCTTGGATGATGCCGTGAGCAATAGAAAGACCGAGGCCAGTACCTTGCCCCACCGGCTTCGTGGAAAAGAACGGATTAAATATCTTGGCTTCAATTTCAGGAGAAATCCCAGGACCGGCATCGGTCAAAATAATCTTCACGATTTGCCCTGCTTGTTGCACTTCGAGCTCTAACCAGGGAGAAGGAAGGGAAGGAAGGGAACAAACCGCATCACACGAGTTATTAATCATAGCCACCAACACTTGTACAATTTGTACGGCTCGTCCACTAATCAGAATATCTTGAGTCTTGTCACCCACGAGACGCAACGGGACTCCCTTGGACCTGAGTCTCGTCTCAACCATAGAAACGGTGTCGTCGATCATCTGATTGATCCCAGAAGTTTCAAATGGATCGGAAGCTCCATCTCGTGCATAAGATCGAAGTCCGGTAATTGTTTTTGTAATTCTTTTTATGGTTTGTTCGACGGAATCATTCGTGCTTATAATTTTCGCCATATCCGCTTCAGGTTTAGACGCCTCCTTGCGAATTAAAAAATTGTAGCCGGAAATGATCGCTAGTGGATTATTTATTTCATGGGCAATCGAGGTCGCCATCTCTCCGAGCTGAGCCAAACGGGCAGAGGCTTCAGCTTTTATTTTTTCCTGTCGAATGGTTTCATCAGCCTCCGCAAGGGCACTTTCTGCACGCTCAATTTTTTCCTGCTGAAGGGCAGACCATTCGGCCAACTTCAACTCCCGCAACCTGATATGTTCCGTCATTACACTTAGTTCGTCGTTCGTGCCGCCACGTTCACTGACCTTAAAGTCTTTGCCGTCGACCTTTGTTAGGTCGCGGTGGCTATCAAAATATTTCGTAATGTCTAGAATGGGGCCAGCAATTTTACGATGGAAAATAATCAGCAGCACTGCGGCAACGACGGCTGTTTTAATTGAATTCAAAAACAAAACAAACAAAAACCTATTCCGCACTTCATCAATTATTTTGTCCTTAAATAGGACCACCTCCAATTGCCCGATGGACTCTGCTTTTGCTCCCGCATCAGATTTGATAATAGGAAATGTTTTTTTCATCGGGTAACTAGGAACAAAGTTAGGAATATTCGCCTCGAACAAAACCTCACCTTTGTCGTTTTTAAGTATAATCGAACTTGCATCCATCGACGGCAATATTGGCGTCATTGTTGACTTGATTCCGTCGGCGTCCAGATTCCACATTCTGTCACTAATCGTCGGTATTAGGCTTGCCTCCATAGTCACAATGAGTGCATCCATCTCCTTACTTTTAGTCTGATATTCCAACCCGACCTGCATGACTGTCAATACGCTTGTTACAAGCGTACTAGTCGTCAGAACCGAAAAAATTAATCCTCGGGAGATGGAGACGAACTTCGTTTTTTGGGATGAACTCGATGTCATACTAAATGAAGATTCCTCAAATTGAGATTTTAAATCCTAAACAACCTGTAGCTCTGCTGTCTCTAGCGCCACTTATCGGTGACCGTCCCCAAAACTTGAGGGATGACGTGGAGTACACGGTGTTGGCATTCCACCAAAAATCGATCCTATTGGCAGCCATTACGGATATGTTTTTTGACATTTGAACGCTTAGTTATTCAGGATTCGGTTACGTTTCAGGCCCAATTATCAACTCACCAACAAGTTGCCCTCAAGTTATATCGGTTTCAACCGAGCAGTATAGGGAATCGATATTCTAACGGCTAACTAAAGGTAAACCTCATGACGAACTATATTGACACAGACCGACTCTTGAAAGAGTTTAAGGGTGACGAAGAAATACTCGTCGAGCTATGCGCTGCATTCCTACTTGAAATTCCCAGCAGTGTTGCTGCTATTGCAGCTGCGGTCACTTCTAAAGATGCGAAGGCACTTGAATTTACCGCACACACGCTGAAGGGCGCGGCGGCCAACTTTCAGGCACCGCTGATTAAAGATGTTTGCTACGAACTAGAGAAGCAAGGTCGAAACAACGATTTGACCGCTAGCGAAACAAACTTTGCAACATTAAAACCCATGATGGAAGGGTTAACCATTGAAATCAATGCTTTGGCATCCCAACTGAAAAAAGGTGCGCAATGACTGCAGATAAAACCAAAATTGAATCTACTGGCGAAACTAAGCCTAGGAAAATATTATTGGTTGATGATGACACCGTCAATAATAAGATCTTGTCCTCGATACTAGTAAAGCGTGGCTTTGAAGTCGTCTCCCACTTGATCGGAGATGGCGTCGTGGATTTAATTGCGTCGAGCGGGGCTGAAATTGTGCTGCTGGATGTCATGCTCCCAGACATTAACGGAGTTGAAGTCCTAAAGCTGATTCGCAAAAAATTTGAAAAAACCATCGTTCCTGTGATCATGGTTACCTCAAATGACGCTCCAGAGGATATTGCTTCCGCACTACAGCTTGGGGCGAATGACTATATCGCTAAGCCCGTGCATATTGAGGTGGCTATTGCTCGCATTAATACCCAGCTAAGTGTTTGCGATCTTTTCCGAGAAAATAGCCGTCGTCAGCAACACGATGCCATGAACGCCCTAATTGTTGCGTTTAATCACGAAATAAATAATCCGCTGGCTATCGCCTTAGGCAATTTATCTCTTGGAATGAGCAAAAACGATATGGTCGCCTACAAAAAGGCGGAAACAGCCATGCTAAGAATTGCCGAGCTAGTACGAAAAATTAATCAAATTACCAAGGGTAAAGAGATTGAGCTCACCGAGTACGCACGCAGTACGATGATGGTCAAGATCTGAGGCTCCAAGTCATATCGTGATCGCCACAAAAAAAATCCGCAACCATTGCCGGTGCGGATTTTTTAATTTCGAATTTAATCGCTAAAGCGCTTAGTAGCGGCTTTGACGTGGTCCACGGTTGTCACGAGGCGGCTGAGGGCGAGCTTCGTTAACTGTAAGACGGCGGCCTTCGAATTCTTGGCCATTGAATTTATCGACTGCAGCTTGTGCTTCAGTGTCAGAACTCATTTCAACGAAGGCAAAGCCTTTGCTGCGACCTGTTTCGCGGTCTGTGATGATGCGTGCTGACTCGACTGTTCCTACTTCGCTAAAAAGACTAGCTAGTGCTTCTTGCGTTGTGCTGTAAGGTAGTCCACCAATGTAAAGCTTCTTTTCCATATCCAAAACCTACTCTTTATTTTTGCCCACACGAAAAATAGACTTTCCATTTTCCTAGTGAAGCTGTTAACCGCATTCTAAAATTTTCTAGAACGTTAGGCAGAGTGTAGCAGTCTTTCAGGAGGAATGCCACAAAAAGATACAGATTTTTATTGGATGTTAATTTAATTTCTCTAGGTATGATCAGGGCGATTTAAAAAGGCGTAATTATCGAGAGTTAGCACAGGGGGGGGGTCGCAATGACAGTAAGAATGAGACGAGCATTGTTGTGGGCCAGCGGCGCTCTTATTTTATGTTTGGTGCCGTTATTCGGTCGTATTTGGCTGGAGCGTCATGGAGCATTGGAGCGCCCAGAGCTTGGTGTTGTTGGTCAATTCGTATTGCGAGATCAATTAGATATTCCGCTCACAAGAGACCAAATGCGGCGATCTGTAACTGTTATCATGCACTGGCCGGCCGCTTGCTCTCCGACTAATTTGTGCGAAAACTCGCTCAAAACAGCCAATTTGGTGCATGAATGGGTTAATAAATCCCTAAAATCAAAGTGGAGCGAAGATAATAACACGTTAATTCTCGCCGTTGTCGGCGATGGGGCGGACTCACTCTCGGAATTTGGAGATTGGCGAAAATTCGCCGGTAAGCCTGCAGACGGCACCATTCTTCCTGCCGGCACAGACTTAACACGGGCTTGGCTAGTAGTCGTTGATAACAGCCTCCAATTTTCTGCGCGTGAAGACTTAGAAGCCTCGGTCGACTTTGAAAAGCTCGAGAGGGTCTTAAGTAAGACCGCATTTGACCAATATCTAGGAAATTATCTCTCTAAAAGGACCTTCATGGGGCCTAGACGGACTCAAAACTAGTCAATTGCCATTGAAAAGTCTTGGCGGTAGAGTAATAATGATTTTTCAGCTCTAAATCGGGAGTTTTACAATGGAATGGTTGCGGCAAATTATTGATTTATTTTTACACCTGGATAAGCACCTGCGAGAAATAGTCCTAGCCCTAGGTGGTTGGACCTATGTTCTTTTGTTTGTCGTTATTTTTGCGGAAACTGGCCTAGTGGTGATGCCATTTTTGCCGGGAGACTCCCTTTTATTTTCGGTGGGCGCCATTGCTGCCCTTCCTGATATGGGCTTGAATATTTGGGCCTTAATGGGCTTGATGTTTACCGCTGCCCTGTGCGGTGACTGCGTTAATTACACGGTAGGGCGACACTTAGGACCGAAAGTTTTTAAGGGAGAGTCTGGGGTGTTTTTAAACAAAAAACATCTTCACCATGCCAAGATATTTTACGACAAGCATGGTGGTAAGGCCATCATTATCGCGCGGTTCCTGCCAATAGTGCGGACGTTTGTGCCGTTCATTGCTGGAATTGGTCACATGAAATTTGCGCGATTTGCTACCTACAGCGTCGCGGGAGCCTTCCTATGGGTGCTCCCCCTAACATTACTCGGATACTTTTTTGGAAATTTAGTATGGGTTCAAAATAATTTTTCAATCGTGATCATGGGCATTATTGCTTTGTCGCTGGTCATGCCTGTAGTGGAAGTCTTAAGGTCCTATTTAAAATCAAGGAAAACATGCAAGGCTTAATTCTCCTTTCAATTGTTTGTGTCAACGGATTTATTGCGATGTCGGAAATGTCGCTTATTTCTTCGCGTAAAATTCGCTTGCAGTTCCTATCTGAACAGGGAAAACGGGGCGCTGATGTTGCCTTGGCGCTTGCCGAATCACCGACTCGTTTTTTGGCGTCCATGCAGATTTGTTTGACGATCCTTGGAATTATGGCCGGCGTCTATGGCGGTGCCACGATGGCCTCGGGTGTCGAAGCCTGGGTATCTACAGGAATTCCATCGTTAGCTAAATGGTCGCACGGTATCGGGATGACACTGGTCATCGTCGTCGAAACGTTTTTAATGGTGTTTATAGGGGAGCTGTTGCCCAAGCGCCTAGCCCTTCTGGCCCCAGAATCCATCGCCATACGTGTCGCACCGGCCATGCGCCGCATCGGATTGACCCTGACCCCGATAGCGCACGTTTTGAGTCGGATGACGGATGCAGTACTGTCAAGGCTCCCCATTAAATCTCAGTCCGAGGAGCATCACTCGGTGACGGAAGATGAGTTTAAATTAATTGTCGAGCAAGGGGTCGACGAAGGCGTTTTTGATCGCCATGAAGAAACCATGATTAAACGGGTTCTTCAATTTGGCGACATCAAAGCTCAGGATTTAATGACTCCCCGCACGAAAATCATTGGAATCAATTTGAACGATTCGATTAGCATGAATATGGATAAAATGCTGGCTACGAGCCACGCATATTTTCCGGTCTTTAACGTGGAAATAGATAATTTAATCGGAATTATTTCGATAAAAAAAATATTCGAGCAATTTTACCGCACTGGTACTTTGGATTTGTCACTAGACATGAGTGAGCCTTTATTTCTTCCTGACACCATGCGAGCGGGTCGTGTGCTCGAAGCCATGAAAGAACGTGGCACCCACATGGCCGTGCTAATCGACGAATTTGGAGGAATGGCAGGTGTGGTCACTGCGACCGACATAGTTGGGTCGGTAATGGGTGAAGTTCCACAGAATAGTGGTGAGAGCCGACCGAAATTTGTAACGAGGGCCGATGGAACCATTTTAATTGACGGGATGGTCACACTATTTGAATTGTCTGAAATGTTGGACCTAGATCTTCCCGTATTGGGTGACGTCGCTCAAACCCTAAGCGGTTTGGTGATGCATATTGCCAATTCAATTCCTCGCGAAGGGCAAATCGTCGCCTGCCAAAATTGGAAATTTGAAGTGTTAGATATGGACGGCAATCGAATTGATAAGGTGCTGGCAACAAAGTGCGAGCCAGAAACCAGTAGCGAAAAATGGGAGACTTAAGGTCTTGAAGATTCTTGTAGCTGATGATGAGCGAATTCAAAGGGAGACCCTTTCCGATATCCTGCGAGAGCATGGTCATGAAACTACTAGTTGTAGCAATGTTGCCGAGGCTGTGGCGGCTCTTACGGCAGAAAATTTTGAGCTGATTCTAACTGATTTCAAAATGCCTGACGGAAGCGGCCTTGACGTTGCTGAGAAGGCTAAATACCTTTCCCCCAGCACGGCCGTTATGATTATGACCGCCTACGCAGATGTCACCAGCACCATTGACGCTATGCGCCTTGGTGTTGTCGATTATTTGTTAAAGCCATTAAGTGTCGAACAGGTGTTACGGAAGATTCTTGCTCTCGATGAGTACCGGTCACTTCAATTGGAAGTGCGAGATCTCCGGACTCGAGTCAATTCAGTTGAAACCTCACATTTATTGGGCAAGTCAAAAAGCATGGACGAGGTTCGCAGAGTCATTTCTCAGGTGGCTCAGACGAAGGGCACGGTTTTGATTACTGGCGAGAGCGGCACTGGGAAAGAAGTCGCAGCAAGGTCCATTCACGCAGCTAGTGCCGAATCCTCAAAACGTTTCGTCGCCGTGAACTGTGCTGCGATTCCCGAAAATCTTTTGGAGAGCGAGTTTTTCGGACATAAAAAGGGTGCCTACACGGGCGCAGTATCGGACAAAGAGGGACTGTTTAAGGTCGCCAACGGCAGTACCATTTTTCTAGATGAAATAGGAGACTTGCCAAAAAGCTTGCAAGCAAAGCTTCTGCGAGTGCTTCAAGAGCGCGAGATCACGCCCGTCGGTGATACTAAAGCCATAAAAATTGATGTCCGATTAATTGCGGCTACAAACCGAGATCTAGCCGCAGATATCGCTGAGGGGTCGTTTCGACAAGATCTTTACTACCGCATAAATGTCGTCCAAATAGCTATGCCTGCCCTTAGAGATCACCCCGAAGATGTGCCTGCATTGGCTCAGGCTTTTATCGACAAATACGTGAAGGAATTCTCAAAAAAATATTTCCGCGTCGGGAATGAAGCCGCTCGCAGTCTCATGAAATACCGGTGGCCAGGAAATATCCGAGAGTTAGAAAATGTCATTGAGCGCGCCATTATACTCGGCGTAAATAGTGACTTCCTTGAGGTCGAACACCTACCGCAGATTTTTTGGCCTGCAGGCGAAGCCGCTTTAGACTCGCAGGGGCAATACGTTTCCGATTTTAACTTGGATTTCGTTAGTAGCGCATTCGTTAAGGGACACATCGAAAAGGTTTTGGGACATGTGAACCAAGATCGAAAGGAGGCCGCAAAGTTGTTGGGCCTCGGGATTAGCAGCCTTTACCGAAAAATGGAGGAGCTTAATATTGCCCGTCGTGGCGGTGATCTGGGGCGATAATGATCAAGATTCCATACGCGAGCAGACTCGGCTCAAAAATATTTTTAACATTCACGCTTGCGTTGGCGTTGCTTTCATTTATTTTTTGCTTCTTTACGACCCACTTTGGTGGCCAACTTCTAGTTAAATCTTCTAGCAATGAGTTGCGAGTCTTGAGCCTTGTATTAAGTGATCTCATTCAAAACCAATTCAAAAATCTTGAGAGCAATTTGGAAGACATTGTCGAAGACGATGTCTTGGTTTCACAATTATCGGACAAAGTTGTGAATAAAGCTTGGCTGGAGTCTTTTCTAAAAATTGCGCTTGAGCACAACACCCATTTGACCGACTTGATGATCTACGATTTGGATGCGAAGTGCGTCGGCACGACCGATTCTGATTGGTACAGAATTCAAGGTAAAAACTGGAATTTTTTTCGACAAGGTGTTGAAGGTTTCAATTTTCCATCCATTTATGGCACCGAAGGTGAAGGACGAGTGCAACTTGTTTCGGCGCCAATTTTTAAGGACCAAGTTGTCGTTGGCGTCATTGTAGCAATTATCGATTTAAGTGATATCTATAGCCTAATGGATCAAAAAATCGGCTTGTCAGAGACCACAGATGCTTTCTTGCTCGACGGCGATCTCAGGTTTATCACCACCGGCCGATCACAGGTCCGTGGGCTCGTCAACAGTCACTTGGCCTCAACAACGTTAGCCAGTCATTTAAAGGATGAGTTTTGGGTCGGGGAATATCAACGAGCCGACGGTCATCAGGTACTTGGGACGGCTTTGAAGATTTCAGGCTATCGTTGGTATGTCGTCGTTGAACGTAATTTTGACGATGTACTTAAGCAAATGACGAGTCTTAGAAATATGGTTGTTGCGGCTACCATTGGACTTCTATCACTTTTTATTCTGGTCTCTTTCGCCTTGAGCCGCTCTATCACACGTCCACTCTTGCAGCTCGTACAGTCGACTCGTAAAATTGCCGCAGGCCAATACTCGGAGCCTGTGGTCGTAAGTCAGGAGATTGAGGAGGTGGTCTTTATCGGCGCGGAACTGGAGAGGATGCGCCGTCGCATCGCCAGCACTCAGGGGCGACTCCAAGATCGATTGACCGAAAGTGAGCATCTGCGAATAGAAAGTGAACGATTGGCTACAATCGGCACCCTGGCAGCAAGTCTAGCCCATGAAATTAGGAATCCCTTGAATGCCATGTCACTGTTGCTTTCGCGGTTGACGTATAGTCAAGACGAAGGCACCCGAAAGCATCTGACAGAAGATTTATTTAGTGAGGTGGGACGTCTCGACCGACTTGTTTCCAGCATTCTTGACTATGCGCGCGCAGTACAAATCAATCGTGGGGACGTGGATATCCGCGCTCTGCTGCTGTCGGTTCTCGACCTGTTCCATGCCCTCGCAAACACTCTTGGCGTGACTCTTGAGGTTGTGACCGGCGAACCACTATCCATCCGCGCGGACTCAGATCAACTAAAACAATGCCTAGTCAATTTAGTAAAGAATGCATTGGATTCATCGCCTGCTGGTGGGCGAATTTTAATGTCGGCATATATGATTGGGTCAGAAGTGCTCATCGAAATTTCCGACACCGGGATTGGTATTCCTCTAGAAATACAATCAAAATTATTTAACCCATTTTTCACAACTAAGGAAAATGGAGTCGGACTTGGCCTGTCGTCGGTACACAAGATAGTTGCTGCCCATGGTGGCCGCATTCTCGTAGCCAGCGACCCCAAAAAAGGCCTTGAACCTGGGGGCATCAAAGGGGCAACGTTTTCAATTTGCCTACCCATGATTTGAGCACCCAATATTGACTTAGGTTCCGAAAATTCCTAATATTGAGAATCTAAGCCTGCTGTTTCTTAATTGTCGGAATATTTTATGTTTGGTTAAACGGCAATTTCCTGCAATATCATAAACTTAAAATGATTTCGAAAGCCCCTAATCTTGGCCGGATTCATGCATCAAGGAATGGGTACACATGGTGTGTATATCAATACTTTAGATTATTTGGAGTCATTATGAAATTAGCCTATGCAATCGTCGCTCTTTCTGCACTTACAACCTCTGTAGTTTTCGCTAACGAGAAAAAAGCGCCTAAGACACCTAACTGCGAAGTTAAAGGCAAAAAACTTAGCGTAAAAGACGCTGCTGCATGCGAGAAAAAACATGGTACTTGGATGGAAGCTGCAACAACTTCAGCTCCTGCTGAAGCCGCTCCAGCTGCTGCTGCTGCTCCTGCTGCTCCTGCTCCTGCTACTGAGCAACACGCGAAATAATCATTGGCTTCTAGCCTTTGATTATGCTGCCTTCGGGCAAGCGTGCGATGTGATTTTTAAATGTAGATCGCAAAGCAAAATGGATCCCCGAAACGGGATCCATTTTTTTTGTGCTGCGGCGCCCCAAAGTAAGCAGTCTCTTGTTACGGTTAAATCTACTATTTTCCGTAGCGCCGAATGTCAAAATTGGCCTCGATGCAGGTTTAGTTTCCGTCAAAGTCGAGGACAAATACACAAAAGAAAAACGAGAACAATTCAATGGCGGCGCCTACATGAAGCTTTGCCTTCGCAACACGACCATGTAGGATTAGCTTTAACTCTTCAAGAACTTCAACGACTGTGCCTTCGGTAGATTTCGCCCCATATCCCAGCGTCTATCGGGTGCGACATTAAACATATCCATCAAGGTATTGCCAATATTTGAGAACGTCAAAAATTTCGCCGGGTCATAGGCTGTCAGCGAGTCCATTAGCGGCGCCCAGATGCGTAACAAGACATTTGGGAAATTGGTCGGCCATCATTGGCCGCACTATGCAACGATCTAATATCTATAGCTGTTAAAGCTTGCATTATCTTCGGACTCTCGATGGACTGGAGCCGCCTCCCTGGGGGCGAGGCCAAGCAAAAACTCATCAAGGCTGTCGACAACTGCTCAACCGAAATTCTGCTGGGACGTTGTCTTAAAGAAATTGGGCTCTCTACTTCTAGGTACTATCGCTGGCGAAAACTTATAATATCAGTGTGTTATAAATTTATGAGTTATATTTTGTATATTTATTACTCAAAAAATGGGAAAATATGAGTTATATAAATTCAGGATATAAGCCATGGCAAACAACAAATATTGGAATTGGCAACAAGAAGACTGGCCAAACTTTTCCTTTGATCCTTCCAAACTCCAGCCCAAGGAGGAGAAATTTCTTCATGCATCAGGGGTACTGGTTGGTGTTGAAAAACACCTTAGTGACGGCGATAAGATTCTCATTTTGATCGATTCTCTTTGCAATGAGGCTGTAACAACGTCTGAAATTGAAGGTGAGATCATAAACCGTGATAGTGTGCAGTCGTCATTTAGGAGAAGATTTGGTCTTGATACAGATCATCGGCGTATAAAACCCTCTGAAGAGGGTATTGCTGAAATGATGGTCGATCTCTATAACACTTTTTCTGAGCCATTGACCCACGCGCATTTATTTAAGTGGCATCAGATGCTTTTGAATGGTCGCCGCGATCTCGATAATGTTGGCAAATATCGAACCCATGAAGAACCAATGCGCGTTGTCTCGGGAGGGCTCGATAGACCTACTATTCATTTTGAGGCGCCTCCATCGCGCTCCGTTCCCCGCGAAATGGAACGCTTTATTCGCTGGTTTAACGACACGGCACCATCTGGAAAAAAGTTTCTGCCTCCATTGACTCGTGCGTCTATCAGTCATCTTTACTTTGTTTGCGTTCATCCGTTCGAGGATGGTAATGGTCGCATCGGGCGAGCGCTCGTGGAAAAGGCGCTCGCCCAATCTATGGGTAAACCCACTCTCCTAGCTCTATCGGAGACGATATTAAAAAATCGAAAAAAGTACTACACAGCACTCGAGGAAAACAATCGGTCCATGTCGATAGGTCGGTGGCTTGAGTATTTTTCAGAAACAATCGTCGCCGCCCAAGATCGTACAGTTCAGCTTACGGAATTTGTTATTAAAAAAGCTAAATTTTTTGATCGCTTCAGAGATCAACTCAATGAAAGGCAAACTAAAGTGTTATTACGCATCTTTCGCGAAGGTCCTGACGGATTCCTTGGAGGACTCAGTGCGGAAAAATATATTGGGATGGCAAAGACGTCCCGTGCGACTACAACTAGAGATTTGACGGAGTTGGTTGCTGTCAAGGCGCTCATTAAAACGGGTACTGGCAAGGGGACAAGATACCATCTAAAATTGGAGTGAGGATGCCTTGAAGGAGAGTTTAAAGCGGAGTTTACTACTGTAAATGAGCATTTAAACTCGACGAGCAACGCAGAGATCAGGCATTTTCAGCAGAATCTCACTAGCTGACGAAGGCCTTTGCAAGTTTAGCCGATATCCAAACCCTAAATCGGTCGACATATTGGAATGCGGCAGGCACGACCACCAAGCTTAATAGTGTCGATGTGATGAGGCCGCCAATGATCGCTATTCCCATAGACGTCCGCTGCTTGGACGCCTCGTTGAGTCCATAGGCAATCGGCAGCATCCCTGCAATCAGTGCGACTGAGGTCATCAGAATTGGCCTAAGCCGTGTCTTTCCTGCGGCCATCATGGCTTCGTTACGGTCCATCCCTTCGGCCACCTTTTGCGTGGCGTAGTCAACCAGCAGAATTGAATTTTTTGTTGCCATGCCAAGCAATAGAATACAGCCAATCATTGAGTTCAGATCAAACGATGCACCGGTCACTAGTAGGGCTAAAATCGCACCCGTGATCGCCAATGGGAGCACCAGCATAATCGTAAACGGCGTAATGAAGGACTCGTATAGCGAGGCCAAAACGAGGAAAATAAAGACGATTGAGAGCGTGACAGCAATCGTCATGTTTTGAATCATTTCTACGAAACTTTCTGCTTGACCGACAAATTGATAGCGCATTCCTGGCCCAAGCTTTACCTCACCACTTTCAAATAAATTCGTAATATCGGCCATCGCCTGATTCATGCCTTGCCCCTTTGGCGCAATATCTGCTGAAATCTGCACATAGCGGCCGCGATCTTGCCGATTAATCGTGGCCGGCCCTGTGGTTTCATTTATCTTTGCGACATTGGCGAGTCTTACGGTTCGATAATTTATGTTTGGCACATAAGTTTCATTATAACCAGCCTTGAGATCTCGTTGATCCGCACGAAGTCGAACACGAATATCGTACTCGCGGCCATTTTCGCGAAACACCGCGGGGGTTGTGCCTTCGACTAAATTGCGAAGCTCAAAGCCCGCCGCGTTAGGCGACACGCCGACTTTTTCAGCTTCGTTGCGGTCAATCACAAACTGAATTTCTGGTTTCCCTGGCCGATCACTAATATCAACATCCTTGAGCGCTGGATTGTTTTTTATTTTGGCAAACAATTCTTGTGCGACTCTTGCAACCTCAGTCAAGTCCGAGCCAACGATGTTGACGTTAAATGGACGCCAGCCGCCGCCGACCGCGTCAATGTCTTTGACGACTGGGTTGGCATAGGCAAACGCATTCAAATCATTTCGTAACACGTCCTTAACAGCTGACGTGTTCATGGTCCGCTGTTTTGACGGCACCAAGTGCACATAAAAATCCGCTACGTTTGAAGCTCCTTCGCGACTCCCTACTGTGAGAAGCGTCGTTTCAATCTCCGGATGACTACGAAGGGACGCATCGACTTGTTTTGCAACATCATCCATTTTATCAAGGCTCGTGCCCGGAGGTAAATCGATTGCGACTGCGAATTCGCCATTGTCTTGAGGAGATAGGAATGTTTTCGGAACCCATTTAATCGAATAGAAGCTCCCGATGCAAAACAACAACGAAGTGACCAACACCACGAAAGGGTGACGTATGGTAAACGTCAGAACTTTCTCATAACCACGTTCAAGCAGCACTTGAAAGGCCTCAAAGGCGGTCAAAACAGATCCGACCGTCCACTTATAAATGCCGGTGCGCACTGTATCGTGGGAACCTCCGAAATAAGCCGACATCATCGGCGCAATCGTCAAGGCGTCAAAAAGTGAAATCAACATCGCAAAGCAGATAGTAAGTCCAAATTCCTTAAAAAATTGCCCCACAATTCCACTCAAAAATCCAATGGGCCCGAATACGGCGATGACCGTAAGCGTGGTCGCAACCACAGCCATGGTTACCTCTTTTGTCCCATCAATAGCCGCCTGCACAGGGGATTTGCCCATCCCACGGTGCCTAAAGATATTTTCTCGAACGACAATCGCATCGTCGACGAGCAGTCCAACGGAAAGGCTCAGTGCCAGAAGTGACATGACGTTGACCGAAAATCCTGCCCAGCTCATGAGAATAAATGCACCCATAAGCGAATTCGGCAATGCTAGGCCAGTAATGAGAGTTGATCGACCACTACCCAAAAACAGAAAAACAACGAGGATCGTTAAGGCGATGCCGATGAAAATTGATTCTTCAACGTCTAAAACATTTGCCGCGATCTGATCGGCGATTCGTCGCACAACCTTGAGCTTAGGCGCGCCTTCCGTCTTATCAAGAATTTCTTGGATCTTGACTAATTGTTTTTCTATGCCTTTGGTCACTGCAATTGTATTGGAATCAGATTGTTTGAACACGAGCAAAACAAGAGTGGATTCTCCATTGTGGTAGGTTTTGCTCGTCTTGTCAGCAAGACCGTCGTTCACGGTTGCGACATTACTTAAGTTTACGGGCACGTCATTGCCAATGAAATTTATCACCACATTTTGAAGGTCTTTGAGAGACTTAAATTCTCCGATCGTGCGTAACGAGATTTCTTTGTCCCCCCGATCAATTTTTCCGACAGGAATATTTTGTCCGCTAGCCTCTATCCTTTGTGTCACCATGCTGGCCGCAACTTCGTATTCCTTCAATTTGTCGCGATCGAGGTCCACATGGATTTCGCGCTTTTGACCACCCACAACATTTACTAACCCAATATGAGGAATCTGCTCTAATTTTGGTCGCACCACTTCTTCGGCCAAATCAAATAGAGTTGCCATAGGCAAATCTGCTTTTAAGGTGATCGTCGCTATCGGCTGATCGGACGGAGAGATTCGGCGGATAGTCGGTTCCTTAATGTCGGTCGGCAATTTTCTTTTTGCAATCGAAACGCGATCTTTTACCTGCTGCTCTGCATATTTAATGTCAGTTTCAAGCGCAAACTCGATGACGACTTGACTAACACCCTCGCGGCTAATGCTCCGAATGGTTTTGATGCCAGAAATACTGGAGAGCTCGCCCTCCAACGTTTTGGAGACGTTGGTTTCAATTTCATTGGGGCCCGCACCAGGATAAATCGTCGTCACCGTAACCACAGGAAAATTAATATTGGGAAAAAGGTCAACAGGCAGCTTGTAGAGCGACATGCCGCCCACTGCAAGCATGAGTATAATGACGCAAGTCAAGAATACTGGGCGTTTTATCGATATATTCGCTAGACTCATCCCTCACCTCCAAAAGTTTTCATACGGGCAAATATTTCCAAAATCTGTGCTTTGTTACGAATCACACTGAGCTGCGAGGTGGCGTAGTCGGATTCTGACTGCATGACCTGAAACATGGTTGAACGCCCACGTTTTTGACGCTCGCGTTCAGCCGTTAATTTTCTCAGCTGCGTCGTTTCAATTTTTTGAGTCAGCGCGAGGCGTGAACGACTTTCATTGAGTCGCCTGCCAAGGTCGCTCCACTCTCGGTCGTTTTCGTAGCGCTTGCGGGCCACTGTCAGGGACGCCGCTTCCTGGTCCTTTAAGAACCCGGCTCGCAGTCGACTAAGGGACTCACCGCCAATTGGGGCGCTAAATTTAAGACCAATCATATAGGTTGCGTGTTTTCCTTTGGTAGAATCTGTGTTGGATTTTGTATAGGAGGTTTGGTCGCGTCCGTTTAGAGCTCCCGACGCCACAAGATCAAGGGACGGTCGATACTTTCCTCCAGCCAAGTCAGCACCAAGCTCGCTAAGGCGCTCGGCTTGGATGCTTGCCTTCAAATCCTCCCGCTCTGACACTCTTATGGGAACTGGCAACTTTGCAATGAGCTCTGGGGTGATTTTGACCAGCTCATCACTAACGTCAGACGATGCGACGCCGCGCGCAGTATTGAGTGCGTGAGCGGCAGATCTCTCCTCGTCTGTGGCCATTGTAACCTCGATTTCTCGAACCTCGCCAAGGGCCTCCGCTTGAATGAGATCGGCGCTGTCAGCCAATTGATTTTTTACACGGTCGCGATTCCACTGAATAATTTTGTTGGCACGTTCGAAATTTTCTCGGGCTACCCGTTGGGACTCTCTCGCCAAAACCAGTCGCCAATAATTTCCTTCAGCTTCAACCAATGATATTTTCCGCTTGAGCGCCTCCGATAATTCGGTGATTTGTGCTTTTCCCTGCTCAATGGCAACCGTTTTTGCGAGATCCCCACCATTTGCATTTTTCCAAAGTGGATGACTTAATTCGATGGTCGGGGATGTTTCGCGCCAAGAAGGTTGAGGAATAAAAGCTGGCGACGTCCCGCGGAGGGTTGTTTGTGAGCCTTTATAGTAAATTTTTGCCGCCGTTCCAAACGACGACATTTTACTGATTCCAAACTCTCCTGAGTTGTAATCTGTTTCAGTGCCGCGTTGAGATGCTGGCTTTAGTTCCTTTTTATCAACGGCTGATTGAATCGTAGCAAAAACCGTCGGCGCATAGACCATCTCGGCGTCAGCGGCCTTTTTCGGCGCAGCCTCACCCACAGTGGCACTAGCCTTATAGGAGTCGTTGCCAGCTCGCACCTGATCAAGATACGCTTGCACGGTAAGAGTTCCTGCACGCGCCTGAGTGGCTATGAGCAGTACGAAGGGAATTCTTAGACACCTTAACCGTTTTTTGTTCATTGCGATTTTTCCTATCAGATTAAATATCTCTTGCTCTTTAACGTTTCAAAACTCTTTACAAACTGCTCTCCGCTGAATTGGCTTGGCCATCTAAAAACGTCTTCACGAGATAATCACGGGCGATTTCTCGAAACGCAGGATCAGTGATCGAATTATTATACATACGCTTTCGAATGGCATCCGTGCGAAGCGTATGAACGATCGCACCCATTAACTGATGCACACTCAATTCGGGAACCACCCAAGCGGCGAGAATTTTTCTTTTTCGCGCAGACTCCAGAAACTCAACCAGAGTGTTAAAAATACGGTGAAACGTCTGTTGATACACCTCTTGAATCATTGGAAAATCACACTCGAGTCCTTGAAGCATAATCGCAAAGATTTCGGGATTATTAATTCCATCAAGAAGCACCGCATCGACAAACATGGTTAGTCTGAGTTTAACTTCGACTAGGGACGTCGGTGCAGCGTTTAAAATATGGTCAGCTGCGATCTGCCGGTCAATCCCCGCACGTTCGATGCACGTTTTGAAAAGCCCCTCTTTGCCGCCGAAGTGATAACTGATGAGGCTTACATTAACGCCAGCGTCACTTGCGATTTGATGAACGCTACTGGCTCCAAAGCCACTTTTACTAAAATGCTTTTGTGCCGAATCCAATAACCGCTCTTTCGTGGCCGCGGAGGCTTGCTTATTTGACGTGATCGCGCCCTTGTCCGAAGGCTGGATGGAAGCTTTGTTTGAAGATTTGCTCTTAGCCTTCCTCGTGGTTTTTGTGGACTTTTGACTGGCTGCGATGGACATGGATTTTAACAATTTCCCCTGCGATAGATTTCAACACTAGGATAAGCCTAATGAGGCAAATGCATTTTGTCAAATGATCGTTCAATTAATTTAAATATTTATTTAATATAATTTTTGTTAAATTATCTCTATTATTTCGTTGATTGGTGTTGACTCAAAATCCGGCGATTTTTGCACCGTTGTGCTGCGGGATCTTCAACCGACCCAGTTGGCGTTCGGCGCTATTGAGGTTGCGTCCTCCACAACTGGTCAAATAGTTTTGAGAGTAGGGGATTTCATTCATGGATCACGGAACCGTTTTTCTAAATGCTGGAAAAGACAAACCTGTACGCCAAGGCCACCCTTGGATCTTTAGCGGTGCCATTCGCAAGGAGCCGAAAAATCCAGTCCCTGGGATGACCGTGGATGTCATGGATGCGGATAAAAAGTTCGTGGCTCGCGGCTACTATAATCCACACTCGCAGATTCGTGTGCGAGTTTTGACGACCAACGATTTTGAGATGATAGATGCAGCGTTTATTCGACGACGAATTACGGAGTCTGTGGCACGTCGCGGCGGGATCTTTACCTCTGGAAAAACCAACTGTGCTCGTCTAGTAGCCCACGAATCTGACAGGTTACCAGGGTTAATTGTGGATCGCTACGGCGACTGGATCTCGTTTCAAATTGTTACAGCAGGGATGGAGCGGTGGCGTCAGGAAATTATTGATACGTTGAAAGACGTTTGCCAACCAGTCGGAATCATCGAACGCAGTGATGAAGCCGTCCGAGAAAAGGAAGGCCTTACTCAGCGAGTTGAGGTTGTTTTTGGGACGCTGCCTGAAGGACCCATTTCGGTTCAAGAAAATGGTATGAATTTATTTGTTGATATCGAGGGCGGGCATAAAACAGGATTTTATTTGGACCAAAGAGACAGCCGAGCGGTGATTCAAGAATACGCAAAAGGCCTGCGCATCTTAAATTGTTTTTCTTTCACTGGTGGATTTTCAGTGTCAGCCATGCGCGGGGGCGCTGTCGATGTCATAAATGTTGATGAGAGCGGACCTGCTCTGGAAATCGCACGAAAAAATCTTGAGGCTAACGGATTTGTCACCAAAGACGAGCAATTTGTAAAAGGAGATGTTTTCAAAATTCTTCGGGATCTCAAAGCTGAAGGTAAAACCTTTGACCTGGTGATCCTTGATCCACCGAAGTTTGTAACCTCCACAGCTCATATTGACCGAGCTTGCCGCGGCTACAAAGATTTAAGCTTGCTGGGCATGCAGCTACTGACACCCAACGGACTCCTCGCTACATTTTCTTGCAGTGGAATGGTGAGCCGCGATTTATTTCAAAAAGTTGTGTTCGGTGCAAGCCTTGATGCTAAGGCCAATATGCAGATTATCAAGCATTTGAGCCAAGCAGAATGCCATCCGACATTGCTCACGTTCCCCGAGTCACTCTATTTAAAAGGGCTTTTGATGAGGCGAATCGAAGCCTAAATAAGCCATAATTTAGGCTAGTTATACGAATCCCCTAAGTTTCTCCCGCAAAAGGTCCGAATCCCCTAACGGACATGAACTGGAGGAACTGTATTATGTCAAACTTCAAATTTCGCAGCCTATGTGTTGCTAGCTTATTAACGGCATCCTGTGGCCCCACAGAAATGCCCTCGTCTGGCACGCCCCCTCGCACTGCGGGGCCAACGAAGACTGCAGGTGACGGCGACGCGTCAACTGAGACCACCTTTGACCTTAGCAAGTGTGGTTTTGACAAATCAAAACCAGGAGTGAACTTTGCGTCTCGACGATTGGCCATTACGCCAATTCCTATGACCGTCACAAGCGTGCTCCTGGGCGGACTATTTTCCAAAACAGATAATGTGGTCATCAATGGTTTAGCCATTCTCGAAGATTCAATGACACGATCAGTATCCACATTTTCCGGAACAGTAACACCCGTCGTTGATTCGCAAGATGTGAAACCAATTCTCGCCAAGCTATCATCTGGCTTCGCGGCAGACATTTTGGAGCCTACACTTCGCGAAAAACTGGGCGAAACAAACGAAGACTGGAAAGGAGTCTATTGCTCCTTTCAACCAGCTATAAAACTCGAACGAGGTGCGCTAAATAGAGTAACGGTGGACTTGGATAAGCCGCTACCGATCTCGCCATCAGCCGTATCCAATCTTGTGAGACTTAAGTCCGAGCTTGGCTCTAAAAGATCGTGGAAAGGCATCACTGCAAAGGTAACGTCCTCCATAGACCCAAGTGTTGTTGTTGGCACCGTTTGGACGGGGAGTGCCACCGCTGAGCCGGTTCCTGCGACCGTCGCCATCGATGGAGTTGCTGGCCAGGTGAGCGTGGCAGCTGAACTCGCAGTCAAATTAACCTATGATTTCGGAAGCGCTGAAGCCAACAAAGCTTTAGGACTCCCGCAATCAATCATTTGGTATATTGACACCGCCACTAAAGGCTACAAGTTGATTCAAATTGACTTTGGTGACGGTGTTCCTTTGAACTATTTACCGTCACTCTAAAGAGAACTTATTTGCTGAAAAAAGCTTTGAGGCCAGCTTGGTTTGGCTTCATCGCTGTAGCGCCTTTTTTCCAGTTTGCAGGGCACACTTCGCCGTGCTCTTCGGTGTACTGCAACGCTTCTACCAGGCGAATCATCTCATCTACGTTACGACCAAGAGGGAGGTTGTTGATCGTCTGTTGTTGAACGACGCCTGCCTTGTCGATTAGAAAAGTTCCGCGAAGGGCTATGCCAGCTTCTGGAATCAATACATCGTAGTCACGAGAAATAGTTTTGTGAATGTCGGCAACGACTGGATAGGTAACGCCTTTGATTCCGCCTTCTGTTCGCGGAGTGTTGAGCCAAGCTTGGTGTGAGAAGTGGCTATCAATGGAAACGCCGATCACTTCGCAATTTAACTTCTTAAAAGTTTCCGCTTTTTCTTGAAACGCATGCAGCTCGGTAGGGCATACAAAGGTGAAGTCAAGTGGATAGAAAAATAAAACTACGTATTTTCCAGCAAAATCACTCAGTTTAATTTCTTTGAAATCACAACCATTCACAACGGCCATTGCTTTGAATTCTGGTGCTTTTTTTCCAACTAATACGCCCATGGTTTCATACTCCTAGAGGTTATTTTTCGTTCGTTTCATCCAACCACTGGCACACGCATTAATGCACATGCTGGCTAAAAACATGGAACCATATCTTGACCGCCTTAGTCAACGATTTATACAGCCGCTGCTGAACTTCGGCTGTGTCCTGAGGCGAAGAATCTCGGCGAATGACCACGAGCGCTTTGTACATCTAGCCTTCAGTCGTCCATGGCTTAATAATTTATAAGCCTATGATATTAAATGCTTAATATGTTTTTTTGGGGGGGGATGGTCGAAATAACTATTTACTAAAGTTCTGAATAAAACAGCCGAAGGAACTCTTTAGACCATCAATAATTGATGGGCGTATGAACATATTTGGGGGACTTATGAAAATTTTGTACATAGCAACAACGTTAATTGCTCTGTCTTGCGGCAAAAAATCCGAGGATTCGGCAAGTCTGTCGGTCAAGATGACCAACGCAGCAACGAGTCTGCACGGTGATGGAGACCTTTCACTAGATGGTAGTACATTCGTTACGCCCGACAGCTTGAAAATTAAAATAATATCGGTGGAACTTGTCAGAGATGACGGAAAATATATTGCCGTTTGGGTAAACCCGGACTGCGCTCCACAAAAATGGGAGCTTGAGAATGGAAAAGACAATTTGGGAAGAGCGAAAATGTCGAGTTTTTACAATGCGGAAAACTGTTCTCTTTCCTCGATAAAGACCTACCTCAATATTGCGCAATCATCAGCAAAAGTGAATGCGGAATTAAATAGCCAAAATTGGCCGGTGCCACCTGGATCTTATAGCAGTGTGAGTATTCGTATGTGCAAAGATGGAGACACTGATGCGGACAAAGTGGATTCACTCGTATACAAAGGCGGTAACATGGATAAAGAACATAGTACTGTGAACGCATCCTGCGGTGTCACGGGAGCTCCTGTTTCAAGTATTCAAATTGCCCCAGGAGCTGTTGCAAAAATTGACTTACAGTATGATGCAGCAAAACTTTTTACAGTCTCAACGACCTCGGACGTTTCTACAATTCCTGCTGAGTCAAAATCTTCAGGGTGCTACTACCCGTCATCAGGCTCAACGTGGTATTGCCACCAATTCGGCGCAAGCACATTCGTTCCACGATTGGTAACTGAGTAGAGCGCGAGAGAATGGAGGTGTAGTAGCAACTGTAATGCCGCAATATTCAACATTCATGGTTACCAAATCCATGGCCGCACATTGCGGCATTTTTTTAAAAAAAATAAAAAAATACTAGGCGAGCTGACGCTTTATTTGCTTTGTCCTGTTTTTGGCAGCGGAGCTACCGTGACGTAAACGGTGACTTCTTTCCGATCATGGTACAGCTGCTTGGCTCGGATCTCGACGATTTTCCCCGACTCTCGGCATCGCTCTTTAAGGTGATTGAGGCAGCTTGCGGTCTCCTCATACCTTTTTTTCATGGGTAGCTTTAGATTGAAAATCGTATTGCGGCAATGCCCTCGCACGATCCAATCCACCATGAGGGACGTGATTTTCGCCGGTTGCTCCACAACATCACAAACCATCCAGTCCACGGTGTCGTAAGGTCTATAAGTAAATGCGTCTTCTCGCAAATGGGTGACCAGTCCCGTCGCCATTATTTTTTCATCAAGGGCTCCGTTGTCAATCGCCGTAACTTGCATGCGATGTTTCACCAATTGAAACGTCCATCCACCCGGGCAGGCTCCGAGATCAACGGCCGTCATGCCCGCCACCAATCTATCGGCCATCTGCTCCGGTCCCAGGAACACATGAAACGCCTCTTCAAGCTTTAGGGTACTTCTGCTCGGGGCACTTGGTGGAAATCGCAAACGAGGAATACCCATAGTCCAAGGACTAGAATTATCGACATCAGCAAGGGTCACGAGAACTTGTTGATTGGAGGTCATCACGAGGTGAACTCTAGGAAGGTGTGCCGCTCCCTTGCCCTTTGGAGTCAGTTTTAATTTGTTCAGAGCATTTTCGACATGCCGCGTGAGTGACTTACAAAAACCAGTCAGCTCCTTGGAGGAATCGGTATCAGGGGTTTCGAAAAAGAACCCGGAAAAAGCATTGGCGCCAGCCATCTCCAACAAGGGGCCTTTAATCACGTCAATCAATGCCGTGACACGGTCACCTTCGGCAGGAAGATGGACAAACGATGCCAGCCACAATAATTGGCGCGAGAATATTAAATCGGCCAACTTCAATTGCGACCGTGCAAGCTTCATGTCCTCAATCGACAACGTCACGACTACGATGGCCGAGTCGGCAATGGCCTGCATTGTGCGTGAGGTTACGCCGCACAGGGTCAGGTGATGAGATAATTCTTTTGCAGCATCATCTTCAAAGCCTTGTCTTACATGAATGACAATCCCGCTCACGATTCCGCCATAAATGGGTAGCGATGATCAACGATCGGGAGGAAATTTTCTTTAATGGTTCGGTGGTTTACCCACCGCAGTAAATTATAGACCGAACCCGCCTTGTCGTTTGTTCCCGAGGCTCGAGCACCGCCAAAGGGCTGTTGCCCAACCACCGCACCGGTAGGCTTGTCGTTGATGTAGAAGTTGCCGGCCGCATTTTCTAGAGCAGACGTCATTTGATTGATTGTGTGCCGGCTTTTTGCAAAAATAGCTCCCGTCAAAGCATACGGGGTCGACTCGTCGCAGATCGCCATCGTTGCCTCAAAAGCATGATCCTCGTATGGATAGACGGTCAGAACGGGCCCAAAAATTTCTTCCACCATTGTTTTTGCTTTTGCGTCGGTGGTTTCGATGATTGTCGGACGGATAAAAAATCCCTTCGACGAATCACACTGTCCACCGGCAATTACTTTACAACTGTTACTGGAATTTGCCTGGTCAATGAAGCTTTTAATTTTGGTAAACGATTTTTCATCGATGACGGCATTTACAAAATTTGTAAAATCATCGGCTCCACCCATTTTTAGACCATTGGTCATCGCGACTAGTTTTTCTTTGACCTTTGGCCAAAGACTTTTTGGAATATAAGCCCTCGAAGCCGCCGAACATTTTTGTCCTTGATATTCAAATGCTCCTCGCACTAACGCCACAACCAGCATATCAACATCTGCGGACGGATGAGCAAACACAAAGTTCTTTCCGCCAGTCTCACCAACCATTCGCGGGTAGGCCCTATAGCTCGACAGATTTTGACCCACGGTCTGCCAAAGCATGTGAAACGTATTTGTAGAACCTGTGAAGTGAATTCCTGCGAGATCCGGGTGATTCAGCGCAATGCTTGAAATTTCTTTAGAATTTCCCGGTAGAAAATTAATAATACCAGGAGGCAGTCCTGCCTCCTCCAAAATTTGCATCCCAATCCAAGAGGACAAAGCCCCAGTAGCTGGTGGCTTCCAAAGAACCGCACATCCCATCAGGGCTGGAGCAGCGGCGAGGTTTATGGAGATCGACGTAAAATTAAACGGTGCGATCGCATAGACAAAACCTTCAAGACCCCGTGCCGAAAGGCGATTCCACTGGCCCGCAGGAGAGATAGGCTGAGTACGGTATATTTGTTCCGCAAAATGCACATTGAATCGGAAAAAATCGATGAGCTCGACGGCGGCATCAATTTCTGCTTGGAAAATGTTTTTACTTTGTCCGAGCATCGTCGCCGCATTCATAAGTGGACGATATTTTGTGGTAAGCAAGTCGGCAGCCTTCAGAAAAACCGCAGCCCGATCCTCCCACGGCAGACTCGCCCACTGTTTGCGAGACTTGGCGCAGGCGTCAATCGCCATCTTCGCCTCTTTGGCACCTGCGATCGAACACTGGGCAATAATTTGGGATTTGTTATGAGGACAAATAACGGGGTTCGTTTCTGACGTGTAAAAATGCTCGCCGCCGATAACCAACGGAATTTTTGTGACCATGGAACTTAGAGCTGCAAGCTCTTTTTTAACTTCGATTTTTTCCGAAGATCCTGGTGCATAGGACTTGATTGGCTCGTTGACGGGGACCGGAGACGTATAGATTCCATTAGACATTTTTAAATCCTTTGAGTCGAAAAGACAGACTTGGGCAAGATTGCCCTATTTAGATTGCGGGCGCAACACAGCACTCGTCACACCTCCCCCCGGCCCTACACCTTTAAGCTCTTAGAGCCACCGAACTCCCCTAAATTTTACTTCTATTTCAACGACTTAAACCGATTTCGCTCCCCCTCTCGACTAGTGCCTAATCCGCTTGTCCTATTCTATTTGGCTCCCTGGGTCTCAATAAAATCCACAAACGCATGGGCTAACTCTTTACTGATCATCGTCGAAAAATGCGTTTCACCCTTCAGCGTCACATGTTTTATTTGCAAGTTAGGCAACGCCTCGAGGCCGCACTCTTGGTTGGCAATAAAATCTAGGGACCCTACAACTAACAATGCTGGAACAGCTACTTTCGGAAGCAGGGCTAAAGGGCCGATGTCCGAAATAATTTTTGCGGCCACCCTGATGTAATCGTCTGTTTCTGTTTTGCTCAGTCGCACCGGATAGAGATCTCGTTTAAACGAGCCGATGGCTGGAGTGATTCCAAATATTCCATAATCAGCCAGAGCCTCGCGATATGAT
This sequence comes from Bdellovibrio sp. ZAP7, assembly GCA_945900755.1. Lineage (GTDB taxonomy): Bacteria > Bdellovibrionota_B > Oligoflexia > Oligoflexales > RGVZ01 > CAMDKS01. The sequence continues at coordinate 16,393 of CAMDKS010000008.1, read as the reverse complement.
TTGAAAAGTGGGGTCAACGCTTCAGCGACAACCAATATCCGCAAGGAAAGATCTGTCGGCATCCCGATAAGGGTCAAAGAAGCCACTCGTTGAGGTTGTTGAACCGCAAAATTTAACTGCAAAACAGCACCGAAACTATAGCCACAGAAATGATACTTGGCGACACCTTGGTTTAATTTATCAAGCTGACAGACGAGGTCTTCGACAAAACCATCGAAATTGGCGAAAGAAAATTCCGTAGATCCCCCAATACCGTGGCCATCCAAATCACAAGTGACAATATTGAAGCCCATAGACAAAACATAACGAAAAAAACCAATGTTAGGAAACAACGCGTCATTACCCAGACCATGCAGAAAAATGAGCGTCGGCCGAGAGTCGCCGCTCAATCGACCCAACATGAGAATTTTACTTTTTCCGATAGGCCGAGCCCACGAAAATGTTCGATGGTTGAAGTTGTTTGCTGTAAGCCACAGCTGAAAGGATTGAGACCAAGGATGTCGTTCAAGAATTGACATGCAGCTAATTCCGAACTAGGAGTCCTGCTCCCGAAAAAATACTGGAGCCACCTGCGTGATTCGAACACGCGACCTACGCATTACGAATGCGTCGCTCTACCAACTGAGCTAAGGTGGCACTTAACAATGCGCTTGTGACACACATATATTCATTGCCAATCCATTCTGCCCAAGCCTGCCTCATAGTCAAGGTCAAATCAATGATTCCCAGAGAACCGGCCGATCAGGCTGGGGATTTGCCACTTTACACACCCACACTGAGGCTTTTTGCTTTGCCAAAACTCCCTGAATCATAGACTTCTTTCGGAGTATTTGCCCAAATTGGAACTTGGATGACTGGAGTTTGCCCAGAACCGCCCGATAAAGCCTGTAACCGCTTTTGAATGCACCTTTGGAGACGTATGGCTGCCGATCATCGCATAAATTTAAAACCTGCACCCACACATCTTGGGCCATACCGACTCATCGAGGAGGTTGGAGCCGGGGGCGTAGGCCGTGTTTTTAAAGCTCTCGACGAGCGCACCGGTAGAACTGTAGCGGTTAAAATCTTACACGATGCGCTTTTGAAAGATCCAAAGCGGCTTGGGCACTTTCACCGCGAATTGCTCATTATGTCGAGCTTCAGTCATCGTCACATCGTGAGTTATCTGGACGCGTATTTTAATCCGCCGGATTGCTACATCGTTACAGAATTTATTGAGGGCTGGTCGGGATACGCACTGTACAAAAAAACGGGACGCATGCCTCCGTTAGTTGCACTTTGTATTCTCATTGATATTCTGAAGGGTGTTGACTACCTCCATTTACACAACACCATTCACTCTGACCTCTCTGCCGCAAATTATCTCGTAGACAAAAATGGACGGGTGGCTTTGACCGATTTTGGACTATCCATCAAAGTCGAAATCGAGGACTACAAAAATTACTCTTTAGGCACGCCTGGTTACTATGCTCCAGAGCATATTACCGGATCAGGAATATCTCCACCAACAGATCTTTACTGTGCGGGTCTGGTGCTGTATGAGTTAATCGTCGGTCAAAAGGCTGTTGCCGCCACAAAATCAAATGCCACCAATTTTTCAAACATGAAAAAAATTCGATTCGACATAATCAATACCGCCGATCCTAAAATGACAAAAATGATTGTTGCACTGCTGCAAAAGGCCTTAGCGTTCAATCCATCTCGGCGTTTTGGAGCGGCTGATGAGATGATGTGGGCCGCTTATGAAATAGTTCGCAAATACAATATTCGCTTTGCCCGCTATGCCATTAACCAGTACCTCGTTGACAAAGGGCTTTCTAATGAGCTGGTCGATGCAAAAAAACAAGACATCTACCGCGGATTTTAAGCCGAATCGTCCGCTATAAAGCGGCTCGATAATTTGTGATCCACCACTCTCGAAGTCCAAATTCACAGGGTAAAACAGGATTTATAACGCTAAATTTTCCAATTCTCCCATCAGGACAAATGCGAAGTCCCTCAAACGATATGGCTTTAAATCCGCGTAAAATTGGTGGCGTTGAGCTCATCGAAAATAAAACCAAGGTAGGCTGTTTCATTAATTTATCTTCAACGGCGAGGTCATCCACAAATCCTCTAGAAAATTCCGATCCCCTTGTAATGCCTGGCCACTGCGCCACCTCAATTTCAGGCGCATAGTAGCGAATCGCGGATTTTAGCTGATAGCTGTCCACGGCAACGACTTGGTTTGGATAAAATTCTCGCACAAACTCCCCAAGTTGCGGGTAGCCTTTTGCCTCGAGAAGTATGCGATTCTTTCGAACGCTAGGTACCGTTTCTGGAAACAAAATGACAAAGCAAAGTGCGGATATAGCCATAAAATGGATAGCTAGTATCCATGAAATCATGCGGGTCGGGATTGCAAACCTCCAGGTCAGCCAAATGGCCAGAGCCGCCATGTGCATGGCAGGCCAGTTAGCCTCAATTTTCGAAAATGGACTAACCAAACCAAAAAATATCAAAGGTAAAAAGGCACTCGCTTCAACCATTCCGAGACCCGAGGGCCGAGGGAGCGCCGCCTCGGTCAATGGCAAACCTGCAAGTCTAGAGCGGCGAACATGATGGACCAAAAAATAGAGGCCAGCCAAGGTATAGAAACCCCAAAGTCCTGCCACTCCTCCAAGAAAATCGCCCAAGTACTGCCAACGCTGTTCCCACACGTTTTTGTCTGGTTTTTGTTTTGGTGTTGCTTCGGCAAAGCCACGAGTTTTTGACAAGGAGGCCAATAAATTATTGCGCAAAAGCATCGTTTGCGAATCGGCCTCGGGCATTTCAGCTTTGGGAAGTGAGGAATGGAAATTTAATTCTTGCTTGACTGAAAAACCATGACCAAATTGATACTTCGGAGTGATCCAATCATTCTGGCTTTGCCACCATAAATGAGGCACTAAAATTAATACGCAAACGACACCTCCTAGGTAGGGCCAAGGAGTGAAGAGCTGTTTTTTTGCGTCGCGAACTAGGCCGAACAAAAAGACCGGGCCGATGAGAACCATCGTGTACTTGCTAAGAATGCCAAGGCCGGTAGCCAAACCTGCTGTCAGCCACCGCCGCGGATCATGGCGCACAGCAGCCACGGCCTCATGAAGGGCGATAATCCACATCACAGTTAGGCCGGTATCGGGCGTCAATAAAAAACCATTGGCGATTCCACCTATGGTGGTTACGAGCAGGGCAACGGCGACCATGGCTCGATCTGGGGTGATCATTTTAGCCGTTTTCCAAACATAATAAATCGCAATGAGAGACGTCAACCAAACGGTGATTCTTGCAATCATAATATTGTGCCAGACACGCACTCCCGAGGCGATCCAACTCACCATCGGCGGATGATCAAAAAATCCAAGTGACGGCCAGCTGGAGCGTCTGGTCCACTCGATATAGTACGCCTCATCTGTGACCATTGGAAATAGAACAGCAAGGGCCAGGGTCAAAAAAATGGCCACGCCGGTAATGGTTGTGAGTTGCTTGTCAGGCGTTGAGTTGTGCGTCGGCTGAGTCATACGCTAACTAATGTCCTGTTGAATGCGATGAGCAAGGTAGGTTTGGCGAGACGTACTGCTGTTATTACGAACGGCGTGAGCGACCGCTTTTTTTGCTCCAATAAAAATCGCCAATTTACGCGATCGAGTCAAGCCCGTGTAAATCAAATTTCTTTGTAGCATCACGTAATGTTGCATGGAGGTTGGAAGGATGACCACGGGAAATTCACTGCCCTGAGACTTGTGAATCGTGATCGCATAGGCAAGCCTAAGACTGTCAATTTGGTCGCGTTCATAGGTCACCATACGACCATCTGCAAAAACCACCTTCGTCTTCCCGCCCTCCACGTTCGTGGCTTTCACAAAACCAATGTCACCATTAAACACCTGAAGCTCATAATTATTTACAGTTTGAATAACTTTGTCTCCGGCCCGAAAGTCTCCGCTTCGAAGCTGTGTTCCTTCTTCTCGAAGGTGGCCTTTGGGATCTGGATTTAACAGATCTTGAAGATCTTGATTGAGAGACTGCGTGCCCAAGTCTCCACGATTCATGGGGGAGAGAATCTGGACGTCACGAATGGGGTCGAAATTATATTTATTGGGAAGCACGTCCGTGAGAAGAGTGCGGATGACGCTGCGAATTTCATCGCTGCTGTCTACCTCTATAAACTGACAATCCGTCGGCACATCTGTGACAAAATTTGGCACGAGGCCCTCATTGATTTCGTGAGCATGTCGAATAATAGAGCTCGTCGCCGCTTGCCGAAAAATTTCCCTAAGCTTTGTGCACGGCACTCTAGAGGAGTTGATCATATCTCGTAATACGTTGCCTGGACCGACCGAGGGTAGCTGATCCACATCCCCAATGAATACAACCTGTGCGTGATCCGGCGTCGCCGAAAGCAGAGCATCCGCTAGTCGAATATCTAGCATCGACGACTCATCACAAATAATAACATCCGCTTTCAGTTGATTGGATTCATTGCGTGCAAATCCGGCTTCAGCTGGCTGCCACTCTAGCAACCGATGAATCGTACAAGCTTTCTCAGAAGAAACCTCTCCTAATCTCTGTGCTGCTCGACCAGTTGGTGCTGTCAACAAAACAGTTTTGCCCATGGCCTTAAAAAGGCGAATAATCGCATTGGCCGTCGTCGTTTTTCCAACACCAGGTCCGCCAGTTAAAATGTATACGCGACTACCCGCCGCACAACGCAGTGCCTCCGCTTGATCTGGAGAAAGAGGTGCTGATGCGGCCTCATTGTAACGTAAGATCCATTGGTCTACTCGAATATTATCTGGATCTATTGGCCGACTGAGGAGACGAGCGATCGCGCCAGAAATATTATATTCCGCCGCCATGAGTTCTGGGCGCCAATGAGAGGTGACGTTTTGATCCGCCAGACGCATTGGCTCTGTCAATAGTGAACCTGAACTTGCGAGAATAGCTAACTGAGCGGGGACAAGCTCTTCCAATTTTAAGGCCGTCAAACCGAGGGTGGCTTGTAACAGTTCGGTTATTTGCTGAGTTGTCTGAAAACAATGCCCTCGTTCCTCTGCTTGTAACATCTGATAAATAATGGCGGCGCGAATGCGCTCCGGCGAATCCGGAGCGATACCGATGCTTTTTGCGATGGAATCCGCCTTAATAAATCCGATCCCAGTGATGTCAATGGCCAGTTGGTAGGGGTTTGCAGAAATAATCTCAATCGCCCTTTCCCCGTATTTTTTGATGATTTTCATTCCGTAATTTAAGGTGATTCCATGATTATTGAGAAACATCATGACATCGGCGATTGATTTTTGAGATTTCCAAGACTCAATTATTTCGGAGGACTTCTTTTTTCCAATTTTTGGAATTTGTAATAAGCATCCTGGATTTTCATCAAGAATTTTGAATGTATTAAGGCCAAAATGATTCACAATTTTCTCAGCGGTTTTATCGCCAATGCCTTTAATGATGCCAGAACATAGATATCGCAAAATCGCTGCGCGAGTTTGGGGTCGCACAGGCACGGCTCTGTCGGCTTTGAATTGACGTCCATAAGTCGAATGACTGGACCAACGTCCAATGAGTTGAAGATGTTCTCCGTCTTGAACTGGTGGCAAAGCCCCAGTAACCGTTACAAGAGCTTGGTCTTCCATATTGCGCACCTTGAGGACGGTCCAACCATTTTCGTCATTGCGATAGGTGACACGCTCAACTTCGGCGTGAAACTGCTCTTTTCCTGCCATCCCATGCGAGCCCAATGAGGCCATCGTCTCGTCGTCGTGACGATTGTCGCTGCGATGGCCACGATTATTCTCGAAAATATTTTCTTCGGGTAATTTCATATTGGAAGGGAGTCTAACATGGGTTTGGGGCCACCTCTAGGACGTTTGCTGATGACATGGAAATATTAATAATACAGCAATTACGGTCGGTTACAAAATCACCCCGTCGGCCATTTTTAAGTCTTTCACAGATTAGCCGAAGAGATCCATGTAGGAAATGACAATGAGATGCCCTTAACAAAACCGTTTTTAAAGCAGCAATGCAACTAGAGCCTGTCAATGACAGCAGAAGGAGTGGTCATGAGATTCCAGTTTTCGTTTAGACACATGGAAACGTCAGATTCGTTAAAAACCTATGCGGAGGAAAAAATTCACCAGGAGATTCAAAAATTTGCATCAAAACCTGTGGACTGCCATATTACTTTTACTGCGGATCGTCATAATCACACAGCTCATATTGCCTTCAATGCTGGCGATGGCTTTTCGTTTCAAGTTGAGCACACCTGTACTGATATGTATGGAAGCATTGACCACATGGTCACCAAAGTCGAGACGCATCTTCGCAAACAAAAAGAGAAAATAAAAAATCACAAGGGAAATAGCTCTAGAAAAAATGTCATCAATTTCGCCGATCGTTCCTATGAGAACGCAGAAATTGATGCCGCAGACATTTTATTGTACGAGGCCGCTCGTCGTAAAGTTTCCGGCAGCTAATTGCGAGACGATCTTAAATTTTTGCAAAATAGTTAGTCGCTGGCGCTTTCGCGCCAGCGACTAGTTACCCGCACTTTGTTCAGCAATGTTGAGAGAGTGGTTTTTATTCATTTTCGCACGCATCTTAGTATTAAAAATATCCTAAACCTATTTGGAGCTAACGCCGAATACAAAATACCCAGACTCAATTCGAGGAATAGTAAACGCCCGCGCCTTTTCCAAATCGTTTAATTAGTTTTTCTTTGATCAACCTATTGAGCACGTTCGTGACTGTGTTTCTTGATGCGTTCGTTAACTGTAAGATATCTCGACTGCGTACCTGCGGCGACTCAGCGAAGAGATTTTTTACGATGCTATATAGGTCGTCAGTGGGGGCCTTAACGGATTCATATGAAAATACAACTTTAAGAAAATCTCCATCCTCATAAAATCTTGGCGGTACGACCTTACCTTTTGCGCAGGATTCAAACATGAGTCGAATACCTGACCCTAGTTTCTCAACCAGCCTTAGACGTCGGGCAAATTTTGCTAACAGCGGATTTCTCAGGTGACTGCTGCCATCGCCCAGATTATTGATAGTAATCAAGCCTGGGAGTCCTCCTGGGCTGAAAATCTCAATTCGGTTGTCAAAAATCGCGATCTTGATTCTCGCTGGGATCTGGTATTTTCGGTGAATGACTGCATTTGCAACCGCTTCCCTCAATGCATCTTGTGGTATCAATGACTCGCCACGAAGGCGAGCGCCCCGGAAGCGATAATTTCGCTCTAGGTGACGTTCCAAAAATGAAAGCGCGTTTGTGATCTGCTCTGAGATGGGGCCGTCTATCTCTAGAGTTTCAAGGATCTCTCGTCCTGCAATTCCTTTAAAACGACTGCATATAATTCCCGATTCAACAATAGTGTCTTGTGGATTGTGAGCGAACGCCAAAACTGCCGCATTGGTTGTCATTAGATTCTTGCCAGTCGTCCGATGTAACACTTTTTCTGACAAAAGTAGATTTTGACTTGGAGCCCGACCAAAGGCCTCCTGCAAAAGCCTCGAATCGAGAGCTTCGACATCCATTGGAGATGGCTCAGAATCATATGATCTTTGACTCTTAATGCTTAAAAGTTCCTCGATGTACTCTTCAGATGCGGCACGTGTTGACGGTCCAACACGGACATACACACCTTTTTTTGAACCTAGGGATTTGACAAAATAGGGCGGGCTGCTACCTCGCGAAATTTCAACAATTATTAGCTCTTTGTTACCCATTATTTGCGTGTAGACCTCCGGTACGAGCGGCGGACTAACGGACTGGTAGACTGCGCTAGCGATGGCTTCCATTGCATAATCAATTGACTTTTCAGAGGTCCCTATGATGGCGAGCGTCTTGTCCTCCACCCCGACGATAATTTTTCCGCCAGCCGTATTTGCAAATCCCACGCAGGTTTTTATGATAGCAGCGAGGTTTGAAGGCATTTCTCGCTTGTATTCGACGGTCTTTGACTCACGGTCCAGTCTGACCTCTTGTTTTCTCATAAATCGATTCCCCACAGTAATTGCCTAATAATGCTTAATCTAGATAATAATGCACAAAATTGCCCAATGCAACAATAATTGCCTAATAATGCCCAATCGTTAAATTACCTTGTTGTGGAGGATTTATCGGCGAAGAATTAGGAAAGTCTATACGGTCTATATCGACCGCTTACCGAGTAACGCAGAAATCGACCTTTTTCAGCAGAATCAAATTAGAGTGGTACAACAAGAACGCGGTGGTTATAGGTGTCAGTTATAAACAGCTGTTCATTATGAATGGTGGCGTGATTCGGAGCCTGCACGGTCAACCCACTCAATCCAGAAGTGTTGTTGGATTGAACTGTCGCACTTGATTGTCCAAATATAACATATGCTATTCCAAATGAGAACTCGGCTGTTATTGGTGTCTGCTACAACAAGTTTTGAACCCAGAACAGCCACGCCTCGAGGGAGGAATAGCGTGGCGGCAGAAACACCGCCGTTATTGAGTGTGCTCGAGGTCATATCTGGCTGCCCTAAAACAACATCAGCTGCGGTGTTGTTTGCGGTCGGAATCGAATTCCAAATCAGGACTCGATTGTTGGATGTGTCGGCGACAATCAGTTTTGTCCCTGAAATGGCTATGGATCGCGGTAGCGATAAAGAGGATGCTGAGAGGCCGCCATTATTAATGGTATTAACTGAAAGGGTTGGTTGCCCAAGCACCAAATCAGCAGCCGTGTTGCTTGCGGTTGGAATTGTGTTATAAATAAAAACTCTGCTATTGACGGAATCTACCACCAATAACTTTGTCCCGTTTGAGACCGCTGCATTCGGATAATTAAGTCGCGTTGAGGCTAAACCAACTGGCAAGGTAGCAACAAGGTTTGTTTGCCCTATTGCAATATCTGCTGCAACGTTAGGACCTGCAGATGTCGGAATCGTATTCCATATTTTTACACGTCCGTTTGTAGTGTCTGCAACAAATAATTTTGTTCCATCTGTGCTGACGGACACTGGTTGGTTTAAGGACTTGGCCGTCATTTCACCTTGAAATCCCGCCTTCGAATGATCGATTTGGCCGTAGACAACATCGGCTGCGGTGTTGTGTGCTGTCGGGATCGTATTCCAAATGTTGATTCGACCATTGAGATTATCTGCCACTAGAAGTTTAGATCCAGTCGCGGCAACGTCATAGGGGTTTGACAATGATGTGTCACTAATTCCACCAGAGTTTCTCGTGTTCGTATTCATGTCTGATTGCCCAAGAACAATATCTGCAGCTTGACCGTGCGCAGATATCGCAGATGTCCAGATAAGAACTCGTTGGTTGTCAATAGACCAATTCATCATTGCCATACAGACCCCTCGGAAGATCTGACCAAGAACATAAGAAGAACATCTAACTACTCACTTAAGATCTAGTAATTGTTGACAATTTTATTTATTTTGTGAGAGTTATTAAATATCGAGGGCGCTATTGCCGCCCGACCGTTGGCCCAAATAAAGGGCGCCCATGTTATAGACAAAGTGCTGCTGTTTCTTTCTGCGAAAACGTAGTGCGTAGTGCGCGGAATGCGCGGAATCGTTTCTTCCGAGAACCGTGGGCTCAATAGCAGTAACTGTCTAATATAAATAAGTATTTTATTGACCATAAAATTCCTTAAGTTTCATCTCGTTAAAGCCGATAACCCTTTTGCGGAGGATCGCATGCAAGGGCGTTCGCTATACAATTTGGCCACAGTCTGTCTAGGGTACGGCAGATGGATTGTTATGCTCGCAGGGATCATAAGTATGGGCGCATGCGGGAATGTTGCGCTTCTATTCATTGGAGGCAGTGGATCGAAGATCACAGGCCTCTCCGCCGCCTCAAATGGCGCGTCGTTTTCTAGCCGCTGCGGCGCAAAGGCATCAGACCTTTCAGACCCAAGCTTTCGTATCATTGATAAAACACTACTCGCAACTATTCTAGCAAGCGGGGAAAAGTCTGGAATCACCTATGACGCAACCTTACTCGCTACCATCAAGATAGTAGCATCATCTCGGCAATCAACTAATGTGACTCTGGTAGAAGTCACTAAATTGAGGGCTGATGATGATGGACGTTTTTCAAAAGCCGAAGTTGACGCTACGGTTGCGAAACAATCAAAAACCACAACATCACTAAGTATGGGCACAGGACGCCTCCTAATACTCCAGAAAACAGATCCGGCATTTCTTGGCATTGAGTGCACCGTCGGATTTACTGCGTCATCAACGGTTGAAAATTCTGAGGGAACCGGGATAGTGGTTTTCGAACCCGGAGCCGCTTTGAGCCTTAGCCCCCTCGCCTCCCTCGAAGCCTATGCGAGTGAGCTGGGTGATAGCCGAAGCTTTAGCTCTGTGGCGACAGTCAGGGCGCAAGGCAAGGATTGGGCCGCAGCTGGAACAGAGGCCACGATCACGACCACCTTTACCAAAGTATCTCCTGACATTAGCAAGACGAAAGGCGTTCCTGCTGGCTCCCAAGCACCGGATGCAGATTTAGCCTATGAGGTGACCACAACAGCTAATGGTCTTGACGTCACGACGTTTGGGCTTTCAAAGCGGCAGGTATTTTTTATCAACACGACGAATCATCAGTTAGTCGCCGTCTTAGATGACTCAGGACGCCTCGACCCAGTCAGTAAAAAACCACTCGCCCCAGTGTTTGCCATCGTGCAGTAGGCAAACACTGCCGGCCAAAACCCCATTTTATAAGAGCTATAATTACAAGTGTACATGCAAGTAATATGACTAAAGTGGATGACTTGTGGTTAAGTTTAATTTTAGAAAAAATTTAATCTGGAAATGTTTGTTCAGCATCATGGCGGCAACAAGCAATACTGATTTGTATGCCCAATCATTTCTGTTTCCTGGAGCCCAGAGCTCGTTTGAATCTGGGTTGTCGCAAACCAATACCCATGGAGCCGCCGCAGTGGCCACAAATCCAGCTAACACGATCATTACCAAGCGAATAGAAGCGTACGGAGACATCTCTCTTCTAAACGTCTCCTACACATATCTTCGTCCTTCATATGCTCCTGCCACTATCGCGGTGACCGCTCCGCCGGTGAGCTTCGGCGCAAGCTACAAACCAAAATCGAACATGGCCTTTGGTTTTTTTATGTCTCCTAGACCAAGCTTCTCAAGTCAAAAATTGAAAAGCGTGCCCCTTACAATTGGCGGCTCAGTGGTTCCGGTGGATATCGATCAAAAGTCATCAACTTTTTATTCTGCATTAGGGGCTGGATTTAAAGTCAACAAGAACACATCGATTGGTATTTCCATCCTTGAAGCGGCAGAAGACTCGCAGATCATCGTTCGGCAAGAAGGCTCCCGCGATGACGCCGATGCTCTCTTTGGAATGAGAAATCGAGGATCATTTATGCAATTCCTATTTGGATTTCGGTCAGTTTTCAAGCAGAAAACGACCGTGGCGGCTAGCTGGAAAACCTCGGTCAGCAAGAGCTATAAAGGCACGCAAATTGTAAAAGGCGATGAGGACAACAATATTCGAAAGAAAGACTTCGCACCAACGATCATTTCTCTCGGAGGTGAATATCGCTTCGGCGCACCCGCAGTGTTTTCAGAATTACGATTGGAGAGGTGGGCCGCAGGCCAATCGAGCTACTCCTCAGGCCTGCCAGGCGGCGCGTCAGCGACGGCTCTAAATAACGTACTAATCCTTGTTGCAGGCGGGCGCCTGAAGCTTGATGGAAGCCAATCTGGGTCAGCTTCCTTCGGCCTGTATCCGCACAACACGGGACTAGGCTCAACCAGCACCGAGCTTGATGCGGGCACTGGAAAATCTGGCGTGCAGTTCGGAAATTTCGATGCACTAGATCGAATGATGTTCTCAGCAGCATACAGGAAAAGCGGAAAAAAACGCGATTTCACTGCAGGCTTTAACTATATAACCGGGTCTAGGGTTGTGCCATCTAATTATCCGAATGCGGGCCGGTATACGTTGTCCGTATTCACAATTGGAGCGGGCGGCTCATTCTATTTTTGAGCTGACCTTAGTCATCAGAATCTATTTAGTGCAAGCACTATTTATTATGGATCTTTTACGAAAACCGCTGGTGGTCGAACTTTTTTAGAACTCTCGTCGATGGTATCATCTTCATTTATGATGGCGACAATTTCCTTTTTAGTCGCATCTATGAAAAAGACTTGACGCCTTGGAAGTCCCACTTTGTTTGATCCGCCAGGGAAATCGTTGATAAATTCAAAGGCAATATCAGATGTGATCGTTTTACCTGCATATTCCAACGTCGCTGCCACTTCCTTAATAATAATGTGTCCAGCTACTGCAGCTCCACCTTGCACGGTTGCCGTTACGGAAAGTGACTTTCCAGAGCCGAATTCCTTGCGCATCTGTTCAACTGGAGCCAGTGGGCTTATTCCAGAAACTAACGTAGGAGAATAAGTATAGGTTGTGGTACCGCCTCCCAAAGATTTCGTAACGGTTTGATTTTGACTTGCTGCGCACAGGAGATCTTTGTACTCAGGGTTGGTTCCCCCTGTTAATTTAAGCCAATCCTTTTTAGGCAAGGAAACCGAATTGACCGTTCCCGAAGCGGCGTTGGTGGCTTTTTGCGCTTTAGCTTTAACGATTGGTGTGGCAATCCAACCAATGACTCCGCCGGCGCCAGATGAAGATTCGAGCAAAGCGACGCTGATGCTTTGATTGGAGGCCCCGCTGGTGGCAGAAAGCGTTAACTTTGCCTGAGTTATGACCCTAAAGGCCGTTCCCATGGACGTGCCCTCTACTATCATTGGAAAACTTGTATAGGCGCCCTTCACAAGAATTGCGTTTTTGTCGTCCATTTTATCTGCTGGAAGTCCGCATTCTTTTTCGAAGTCAAATAACAGATCGCCGCCGGTCGCAGATTTTGAACCGGAACCTGGTTTTGAGTTAGAATTAAAACCAGTGAGACCATCCTCCAATGCGCAACCACCGATGCCAAAAACCGCGAAAGCGATTATTACTTTTGGCGTCTCCCTAAAAAGAGACACAAAAAGGAGGCTCGCTTGATTCAAAATATCAAGACAACAACTAGCTGAGCGATTTAATTTCATAACAATGACCTCCCCCTTTCAAGTAACATATCGGAAAATCTAATAGATTTCTTTAAGCCTCAATTAAAAATCAAAAATATACTAATAAAATCAATATGTTAATATATTTGTCCGCAGCCTCAATAAAGATTACTTCTTACATTAGGTCGAAAAATTGGTGTTTGGCAGACATCCGCCGAAATGAATTTTTGGTTGCTTGGCCAATTAATGGTATCATTACAATAAGTCTACCGATAATCAGTTAATTTGTGTGCTTTCTAAATTTACCTAGGGAGGGTTTATGAAGAGTGGAATTCGAGTTGTTACGATAGCTGGGTTGCTTTTTAGTACGTCGCTTTTTGCGGGAGCGTTAAATCTCGATAAAGAACACGTACCCGGAGAGTTGCTCGTTAAATTCCGAAATTCAAAGTCTTTGGTTTCGATGAAGGCCCTCCAAAACCTTGGCGGCACCCTTAAGTATCAGTTCCGTACGAATAGCGCCCAGGTCGTTAAATTTGAGAATACAAAATCTAACGCTCAGTTAGCTCAAAAAGCAAAAGCCTTGATGGCTCGCGATGATGTTGAATATGTGGAGGCAAACACAATCCTACACAGCGACAATACGCCTAACGATCCTCAATTTTCGCAACAATACGGCATGTTCAATAGTGGCGCTAACGGTGGCACTGCTGGTGCCGATATCCATGCGACTGCAGCTTGGGACGTTACGACTGGCTCACGCAGTGTTGTGGTGGGAATCATTGATACAGGCGTAGACTACAGTCATGCAGATATTGCGGAAAATTACTGGACAAATGTTGGTGAGACTGGACTCGATGCTGCCGGCCTCGATAAAACAACTAACAAAATTGATGATGATGGAAATGGCTACATAGACGATTTTCGCGGTTGGGATTTTGCAAACCATGACAACGATCCTATGGACGATCACGGACACGGCACCCACTGCGCAGGAGTCATCGGCGCCCGTGGTAATGACGGAGTTGGTGTTACTGGCGTAAATTGGAATGTGTCCCTAGTAGGATTGAAATTTCTTACTGGTTCCGGTAGCGGAACTTTGGAAGATGCGGTTAAAGCAATTGAGTACGGCACGAGTCTTGGGTTAGATCTAACCAGTAATAGTTGGGGTGGTGGCGGATTCTCACAGACCATGTCTGATGCGATTAAGGCAGCAGGAGACAAGAATATTCTTTTTGTCGCAGCTGCAGGCAATGACGCGGCCAATAACGATGCGACACCACATTACCCATCATCCTACAACCATCCTAACGTAATTTCGGTTGCTGCTTCTGACAATAAAGATCAAATGGCGTCGTTTTCTTGCTATGGCCTGAAGACCGTGCATGTAGCTGCACCAGGTGTCGATATTTTCTCTACGGTTCCAGGTAACAAATATTCAAAAATGAGCGGAACCTCGATGGCGACACCGCACGTTGCTGGCTTGGCCGCTTTGGTTAAATCTGCAATTCCTGGCGTCACAGGCTTAGGCGTTCGTGCACGAATTCTCGCTGGTGTGGATCGATCTGGCTATTGGGCGACACGCATTTCTTCAGGCGGCCGTATCAATGCACTAAACTCAATTGAGGTTGATTCGATTGCTCCATCGTCCGTAAATGATCTAGCTGTCATATCTGTAGGATCCCTATCTGCAACACTTTCTTGGACTGTTTCAGGTGACGATGATTCTGTAGGACAGGCTACTTCTTATGACGTCCGCAGGAGTGCTACTCCAATCGTGACCGATGCTGACTGGGTAGCAGCAACTTCCGTACCGAGCGAGTCGACGATTCAAGGCTCAACCGTTACGAGCGTCTTGAATTTTTCTGACTTCAATCAGCGAGGTTTCTTTGCCGTTCGCGCACTTGACAACGTAGGTAATGAAAGCGGCGGCGGAAACTCCCTAGAAGTCGCCGCCCGTCAAGTTCACCGCGTTTACGACCGAAGTGCAACGTCCATGGATGGCTTAACCCCAGACGCTCCTTGGGCCATCGAAACATTGACCGACGGTACGGTGGTGTTTTCAGATAGTCCTGGCGGAAAATATTTAGACAGCATCAATCTTTCACTTACGTCGGCTCCTGTCGCAGTCTCGTCGCCTGACGTTACACTTTCAATCGACTTGAAATATGCCATGGAGTCAGGCTTCGATTTTCTATTCATTGAAATATCGAAAGATGCGGGTGCCACTTGGCAATTGGTTGATAAAATCACAGGAATTGGTGCCGCTGATTTTTCTAACAAAATGTATAGCCTGCAAACATTTGGCATTACAAATTCCCTCCAGTTTCGCTTCCGCGTGACCAGTGATTCCTCGATCGGCAGTGAAGGCGTCTTCATTAAGAATATTTCGATCATAGAGCCGATGTAAATTTCAAATATCATAGCTCTCTAGGAAATTAGAAAACCCGCCGTTTACCGGCGGGTTTTCTAATTTGACTACTCTGCTACGACTACTGGTCTCATTAAAACAGCAGTCTAGGCGGGGGACGCAGCTTCGTCCCCATGAGCGTCAAAGCATTTCTCGACTTCAACTTTTTCGAAGAATTTCTTCGAGCAAGTCACACAAACATATTTCGACCCCTCACGCGTAAATTTCTTGGTGAGGTCTCGCTTTTCTTTCGGTTCTTTTTCGGCGACTTCTTTGGCGGGCTTTGGGTTTTTAATCGTCGGCGCAACTTCTGGCGCTGCGTGGGAGACGGTAGCCTTGGCAGCATCGACTTTACCGGCGTTAAATTCCGCTAAATCGGCATCTGGATCATAGGTGTTTGTTCCGCCGATTTTAAAGGCAAAGTTCACCTGAGGCTTGCCATCCGGCTTGGCAAAGGTCCGTTTTACTTTTTTTGCTGACAAATCACGTCCATCAAGGCTAGTAACAGTCATGCTCGCCAGGCAATTTTCAGCACACAATGTGGCTTCAACCATCTTTGGGTAGCCGCGTTGGCAATATATGCAAGCATATTGCAATTTTCCAATTCGTTTCACGGGAACCCACGGCGCCCGCTTTAAAACGGCCTGCCAACAGGACTCTAAACATTCATTCGCCTCATCAACTGACTCATGCCCTCGTCGACAAATTCCGCAATTGTAGGATTCACCTTGGCGAAATACCCGTCGTAGCATAAAGCTTCCAGCAGGGACTGCGGCTTTAGGCGCCAGCTTCTTAACGGGAGGATTGCTAGGGCTCATGGTTACCCTCGGGTCAATGGCTTGTATTTAATTCGATGGGGCTGATCAGCACTCATTCCAAGACGACGTTTGCGATCGACTTCGTAATCTTGATAAT
>CAMDKS010000007.1 GCA_945900755.1 Bdellovibrio sp. ZAP7 | reverse complement strand
CAACGCGAGGATCCTCAACGTTTTTAAAGCATTTGATGAGCGAAAGGCCAGTTCCATCCATGGAAACACATCCCCCAAATTAGATTTTGGAGAAATTTTACCAGAATTAACTATATGAAATCACTATGTTTTAGATGCGGTAGCCCTGTGAGAACAAGCTGAAAAGGTACTCCAAATTGGGATCTTCTGGTATACTTTATCGTCAGTACTGAAAATATTATTGTGTAATATTGAAATCAAAAAGCGTATTTAAATTATTTTGGAGGTATCTATGAGTGAGGTTTTAGTCGTAGCCAGCAAGATTAAAAAATTGGTAAAAACTCAGGCGAACATGAGTACAGCATCAAACGTGATGGAAGCATTATCTAAAATTGTTGAGCGTGAAGTGGCAAAGGCCATTGAAAACGCTAAAGGCGAGAAGCGTAAAACTGTAATGGATCGTGACTTTGGTCGCTAAGTGTTTTGAAGATATTCAGATTCGATAAAAAAAGTCCAAGGCATGGCCTCGGACTTTTTTATTATGAGCTGAATCTTTTGATTTAAAGAATGGTGGGGACGGAGAGACTTGAACTCTCACACCTTACGGCACCGGCTTCTAAGACCGGCGTGTCTACCATTTCACCACATCCCCATTGAAAACCCTAAGGGGAGCAGATATCACATGTAAATGGGTTATTAGTCAACCATTTTTTGCTTTAGCCCTGACTTCAATGCCGCCCAAGCGGATGAGGTCTGAGGGGCTAATGCGGTGCATTCCCTTAATCTTAGCGTTATTAAGCAGGGTTCCGTTCGTGGACCCTTGATCTTCGATAAATACCTCACCGAGGTCGTTTATTTTAATTAGGAGGTGTTTGCGGCTTATTTCAACATCATTTTCAAACTGCCCAAAACTAGTCGCTCGGCCTAGGTAGACCTGCCGCTGCGGGAGGTCAATCGATTCTGTGGCGCCGTTGGCATATTTGATCGCTAGGGACAGGGAAAAGGTGATTTTGTTGCGGGCTTCTTTTTCAATGAGTGTGTCTACAATGCTGGAATTATGTGTATTTGGGGACGTTGTATTTGTTTTGAAAACGGTGTTGAGGTGTCGAACCTTAGCATCTTCTTCCAATGCAAACCTGAAGGTCGTTTTGCCGAGTGTTACTTCGTCACCAGTATTTAAGCGTGATTTGACAATGCGAACTTTATTTACAAAGGTACCATTGGTGCTATTCATGTCAAAAATATGGTAGACAGAGTTGATGTTCTGGATTTGGCAATGGGTTGATGACATTTCAACATCATTAATGATGACGTCACCTTTTTCGCGACCAAACAAGGTGGCGTCTTGGCGAAGCTTGATAGCATCCCCTAATCCGGCACCCGAAAGGATATATATGACGGCTCGGAATTCGCCTTTTTTTTGTGGACCGCGAGTAGACATGACTTGAGGTTAAGCCTCCAAAACATTGGTTTTACAACACTTAGGTCAAATTTTAATTTTCTCAACGAGGGGTATCGGCTTTGTGGGGAAAAGCATTAGGACGAGCCATTTTAGTGATTGCGTTAATACCGATAAAAAACCAATATTAACGCTACATGATTGAAGGGAGCTAATATGTCTACAGAGGTACATTCAGGCGGAATAGATTTTAGGGGCCTGATTTTGGGTTTCTCGGGTGCGGCCCTTCATTATATGGGCGAGTCCGCTGAGACGGGCGAGAGCTCTAAAGTAAATTTGCCGTTGGCTCAGCAAAACATTGAGATAATTGCACTACTTGAGCAAAAAACGACCGGAAATCTTTCCAGTGACGAAGAGAGTTTAGTTCGGCAGCTTTTGATTGATTTACGCATGAGATTTATCGAGAAGAGTCGCAACGGGAAATAATTTATATTGTAATTACAGCATGTTACAAAAGAGCCTGTCAAAGAGACTATAACCCCACATAAAATGTCCGATACCCGTCTGCAGTCTTCGGTCTGTATAACGGGGTATTCATGGATTTGAGTAAATACAATTTTGAGTGCCAAAAGGCCTTTCACACTGGTCTGCAACTGGCTAAGAGCTACGGCCACCTTTCCTTAGAGGTTGAGCACGTCGCTTTTGCACTTCTCAGGGAGCATTCGACCCTACTTCAAGGACTACCGGCAAAGCATTTACTTACAGCTTTAGAAACGCATTTACGTCGACAGTCTCGAGTCTTCGGAACCGAGCGCGTTGGTTTTGGTTTACGCCTTGATGCAGCACTCGACGAAGTCGAGGAGGCACGAAAGGATGTGGTCGATGAGGCGTCGTTGTGGCAGTCCCTAGTTAAGCAATCTACAACGCTCAAAACAGCCCTACAAAAACTGAGTGAGGGTGGCTCTATTTCTGAGGCCGTAAGGCCTGTACCCCCAAAAACTGGTGGTGTGATCAAGGGCCCTCGTGGCAACAACACCCCGAAGAGTTTTGTTGCTGAGGACACTAAATCCCAGGCGTCCCAGGGGAAAAATTCTGGGCCAGACAGTAAGAAGTCTGAAGGCCCGGATAAAGAAGATGCAAAAAACCATCAAGCGTCCGAAGTCAAAGCAAACAAAGCGGACGAGGCTCTCACCAAGTACACGATAGATTTCTCCGCCATGGCTGAACGCGGCGAGCTAGACGCGGTCATTGGCCGCGATGGCGAGGTGCGCCGAGTTCTGGAAATTCTAGGTCGAAAAAAGAAGAGCAATCCCATTTTGGTTGGCGAGCCTGGTGTCGGAAAAAGTGCGGTCGTCGAGGCTCTTGCCCTTCGCATTGCGGCGGGCCAAGTTCCCGAAACGATGCGTAGTAAGCGGATCTTGTCTCTCGACTTGGGACATTTGCTGGCGGGCGCAAAGTTTCGAGGAGAATTCGAAGAGCGGCTAAAAAATTTGCTGAAGGCACTTGAAAAGCACAAGGGCCAGATCATTTTGTTTATTGATGAAATGCATATGATCGTTGGTGCCGGCAATCCGGAGGGTGGTGCGGATGCTGCCAATCTCTTGAAGCCTGCATTGGCGCGCGGTGAAATAAACTGTATCGGTGCGACAACTTTGGACGAGTATCGTAAACACATTGAAAAAGATGCGGCTCTAGAGCGTCGCTTTCAGCCGGTGATTGTCGACGAGCCTGGGCGAGATGCGACGGTGGCCATATTGCGAGGAATCAAGGCCGGCTACGAAGTCCATCATGGTGTGCAGGTGGATGACGATGCCATCATTGCGGCCGTGGACCTTTCGATTCGTTACCTCACGTCGAGAATGCTTCCTGACAAGGCGATTGATTTATTGGACGAAGCCTGTAGTCGTCTAAAGCTAGAAATTGCGAGTATGCCCGTGGCACTCGATAGTCTCAGAGGGGCTATTGAATCATTAGAAATAGAGCGAAAATCTATTACCCCCGGTCCAAAAAGCCATGGAGCCATAGCTTTAATAGATTCAAAGCTCAGCCGAGCTCGTGCGGAATTTGACGAGATGAATACAATATGGCGCAAGCACCATGACTTGCTCGACCGGCACATCTCTAGTGAAGGGCGCAAGCAAGAGCTTTTAAAATTATTTGAGCAATCAAAAACCAATGGCGAATATGATTTCGCTGCAAAAATTCAGTATGCTGAGCTTCCAAAGGCCGAGTCTGAAATGAAGGCATCCCAAGAGGAATTAGACGCCCTTCAAAAAAGTCATCATTATCTCCGACAGGTGGTTGGCCGGCGTGAAATTGCAGAAGTTGTTAGTGTTTGGACGGGCATTCCTCCCAATAAGATGCTTGAGACTGACTCGGCTCGCTTGATGGCGATGGAAGATAGAATATCAAAACGAGTTTTTGGTCAGGATGAAGCCGTAAAAAGTGTAAGCCGTGCGGTTAGGCGCTCCCGAGCTGGGGTCAGCGAGCCTGGTCGCCCGCTTGGAGTCTTTTTATTTATGGGTCCAACTGGCGTTGGTAAAACCGAAACGGCAAAAGCTTTAGCCGAAGAGCTCTTTGACGACGAGTCGAAAATGGTTCGCATTGATATGTCTGAGTACATGCAAGAGCACAATGTTTCTCGACTTGTGGGGGCACCTCCCGGATATGTGGGGCATGGTGAGGGCGGCGAATTAACGGAAGCCGTGCGGCGTAGGCCTTATTCTGTAGTGTTATTTGACGAGATTGAGAAAGCACATCCGCGAGTGCTGGATATACTACTCCAGACCTTTGACGACGGCCGCTTAACCGATGGTAATGGTCGATTAGTCGATTTTACGAATACCTTGATTATTTTGACCTCCAATATCAAGATTGATGTCGCACCAGCCAATGACCTAGAGGGCCAAGACTATGCGACTCGGCAGGCACTTGCAGAGGTGTTGCGTCCAGAGTTCGTCAATCGTATCGACGAAGTTGTCGTGTTTAAGAGTCTCGGGGCGATCCAGTATACGAGGTTGGTGGACAAACAATTACTCGGACTCAATTCTCGGATTGAGGACAGGGCGGCACGGATTTATATCGGCGTAGAGCTGCGTGCGCGTCTCATTGAGACCGCAAGGGATGGGCGCTTTGGAGGCAGAGCTTTAAAGAGGGCTTTCCAGGCCATGGTCGTTGATTCTGTGAGCGAAAGAATTATACAGCAAGGTGAAGCCTTTACGGGAGCATGGAAGATTAATTGTGATGAATTTGGGCGTATATTATGGACTCAGGGCACCCCTGATTCCGCTGCAGTCTTACTGCTCCCTGCCGCAAAAGCACAGTGATGCCACTGTATTTTCCTTGACACTGAGGACGTGAATCGTTAATTTCTCACCCCAGTCGTATCTGTAATGGGTTTGGATTGATGGGGCGTCGTCAAGTGGTAAGACACCAGATTTTGATTCTGGCATTCGTAGGTTCGATCCCTACCGCCCCAACCATTTTTTCTTGGTAATTTCTGAGTCGTGCACTTAGACTATCGAGCAGAGCCAATAAGTTTATGTCAATAAGCTTAGATCATTAACCTCAGTGAGGGTCGCGTCATGGACACGGAGATGATCATTTTTTCCGGTAATTCAAACCGGCCACTATCAGAAAAAATTGCGTCCTATTTAGATTTGCCACTTGGTGCTGCGACCGTTGGCCAGTTCAGTGATGGCGAGACTCGTATTGAGCTTGGCTGCAATGTTCGGGGCCGCGATGTTTACATTATTCAATCGTCCAGCAGGCCTGCAAATCACAACATCATGGAAGCCGTGATTATGGCTGATGCTGCGCGTCGAGCTTCAGCAAAAACAGTGAATTTGGTGATGCCGTATTTTGGCTATGCGCGGCAGGAACGAAAAAGTGCACCTCGTACACCGATCACAGCAAAACTAGTTGCAGATTTAATTTCTGCAGCAGGCGTGTCTCGTTTGGTGACGATGGAATTGCATACTGGCGCGATTCAGGGTTTTTTCAATATTCCTGTAGATCACCTTTTTGCCAAACCGATCTTTAGTAGCTATTTCAGAAAAACGGATAATATGCTGATGGTCTCACCTGACGCTGGCGGTGTGGAGCGGGCGAGAGCTCTCGCTAAAATGTACAACTGCGGGCTAGCCATCATTGATAAGCGTCGAGATCGTCCAAATGAGAGTAATGTCATGAACCTTATCGGGGATGTGAAGGACAAAGACTGTATTTTGGTCGATGATATCTGCGACACTGGCGGTTCCTTGACCAAGGCCGCTCAAGCATTAATGGATGAAGGGGCTTCCACGGTTAGGGCTTGCGTCAGCCATGCGGTCTTGTCTGGGCCCGCCGTCGAGAGAATCGCCGGCTCAGTTTTGACGGAATTTGTGTGTACGGACACGATTATTCTGAGCGACGAGGCTAAAAAATGCAATAAAATCGTGCAATTAAGCATTGCCGAGCTGTTCGGCAAGGCTCTGCGCAGGATACATAACGCGGATTCGATTAGTTCGCTTTTTGTCTAGGGTTGGTGTGTCTAGGGTTGGAGTTTTTGGCGCGATGCAGGCTTTGACTCAGGCCATTTTCAAGAGAATCCAAATTGGTCGAAGTTTTATATTGCCAATTTCATGTGGCAATTGTACAAGGTGATCCCTTATGAGATGAAGTTAGGCTAGAGTTTGGCTGAATTTAAGCTCAAGTCTGGTGATTTTCACTTGGCAGGGATGTTTGGCACATGCTAAACAAAGGCACTTGTTTTATTTTTGAGATCTGGAGACGACATGTCTGAAGTTACAACAGTTAATGTTACGATCGAAGCAGCTCTGCGCACTGGAACAGGCAAGAGCTATACACGCAAGCTACGTACATCGGGAAAAATTCCTGCGGTATTGCTTGAAAATGGAAAGAGCACCATTCTTGAGCTCGACCCAAAACTTCTTCCAAAAGCTTGGAAGTCTGGTGGTCGCAAGTTTGATTTAGTGCTTGCAGGCAAAACAATTGCCGTGAAAATGCAGGAGCTACAAATTGATCCTTGTAAGCGCACCGCAATTCACGTGGATTTGATGAAGGCTTAAGTCTTGAAGCTTCTTATAGCCCTTGGCAATCCTGGGCAGCGCTACGAAAGCACATGGCACAATGCCGGTTTTTGGGTGTTAGATGAGATACTGCGAGATGCAAGCTTAAGTTGGAATGCGGGTACGGTAGATAAGTTCCTTGGCGTGATGGCTAAGGGTCAGGTCTTTAATGAAGACTGTATTCTACTGAAGCCAATGACCTTCATGAATTTGAGTGGCCGCTCAGTTTTGAAGGTTGCGCAGTTTTACAAGATCCCGTCTCAAGACTGGATCGTCATACACGACGACATAGACATGCCGGCGGGTAAGGTTAAGGGAAGAGCGGGTGGTGGCCACGGAGGCCACAATGGTATCCGCTCAATGATGGAAGAATCTGGCCAAGATGATTTCCAGCGTGTGAAGCTCGGTGTTGGGCGTCCTTCTAAATTAGAAGATGGCCGTTCGACGATGGATGTAGCAGATTATCTGCTTCGACCAGTGCCGTCCAATGAGGTCGCAGACTTTGTAAAGGTTGTAAAACCAGAAGTTGATTTGCGAATAAAAGATATGTTTAAGCAGCGAAAGTAATTTTTGCTGATAAGCACTGAAGATCATAGATCTTCATGGTGTAGCTCCTTTGCCAACCGCGTTTGTGTCGTTTGGCTGTTTAATCCGTAAGGGAGGAATTTATAGTGTTAAGAGAATACGAAATGACAATCATCGCTCGTGCAGATCTACCTGAGTCTGACGGAACTAAACTTTTCGGTAAATACGAAAAGCTAATGACGTCTGATGGTGGCGAGATTCTCCAAAAAAGTCTTTGGGGCACCAAAAAACTAGCTTTCCCAATGAAAAAGGCGTTCCGTGGCAACTACGTGAACTATGATTTCATTGGCACTTCTGCAAACCTTGCAGAAATGGAGCGCCTAATGCGTATCGACGAAGATGTTCTTCGTTACATGTCGATATACATAGCTCAGAACGTAAACACGACAACACGCAAAGAGCAGCTTGCTAAAATTGCAGCTGCAGCACGCGAAGCAGCTAACGAGTATCGCGAACGCGATTGATCGCTCCGATACAAATGCTAGGTAATTCAGGAGAATTAAAATGAAAGTTATTTTGAACCAAGATGTTTCAACTCTCGGCAATATTGGCGAGATTGTAAATGTTCGTAATGGATTTGCTCGTAACTACCTTCTTCCTCGCGGCATTGCTGCTCAGGCGAATGAAGCTAACGAAGCATCTCTTAAGCATCATCGTCGTATTCTCGACAAGAAAAAAGCAACAGTTCTTGCGGAAGCAAAAACCTTGTCGGCTCAAATCGAGAAAATTGCAGTCACCGTTTACAAGCAAACCGGCGAAGATGAGCGAATTTTCGGATCCGTTACAACAGCGGAAATCGAAGAACTACTTCACCTCGAAGGCCACAAGATTTCTCGCAAGGACATTACACTTGTTGAAGAGATCAAAAAGGTCGGTGTTTACCACGCACAGGTTAAATTGCATTCAGAAGTTACAGCTAAATTCAAAGTTTGGGTCGTTGCAAAGCAGTGAGAAAAGTATCCAGGTCAAGTGAATTTTATTAAGTGCCTGACCTGAATAGATAAAATAACCCGCAGTTGCAAAACCTTTGCTCTGCGGGTTAATTTTTGCGGGCGATTATTTCATTTTTGATTCGGAATCCTAGATAAAGTGCGAAAATAGTCGAGTCAAATGAATTTAATTAATCAGGAGTTATTCGACGATGCAGGGTGTAGTCCCACCACATTCACAGGAATCAGAGAAGGCGGTCTTAGGAGCCATTCTTAAGGAGCCCGTGCATCTGAGTAGCGTCAATGCGGAAGGCTTATTGCCAGAGCACTTCTTTGCGGATGCTCATCGACGCATTTTTGAAGTGATGATGGAGCTTGATGCGTCCAACGACCCAATCGATCTTGTCTCCGTTATGGAGAAGTTGAAGCGTGGCGCCAATGCTCAGGGTCAGGAAATTGGGGCAGGATATTTAATTGATTTGATGGAGTCTGCTCCCGTTGCCCAAAATGCTTTTTACTATGCGACCCAAATTAAAAAGCATGCTTACCTTCGACGAATCGTGGCCATGGGGCAGAGCGTCTCTGCGCGAGCTGCGACAGCGGACGGTGACGTCACAGAATTTCTCGGTGATTTTGAAAAAGAGATCATGTCGATATTTAGCGACCAGGATCGTCAAGGCGGCATTGTGGCGGCCTCCGAAATTCTTGAAAGTACTCTAGAGGAGATTGAAAATCGAATTGCATCCAAAGGAGCACCCACGGGAGTTTCTTCTGGCTTTCGAGATCTTGACGCGTTGACAGGTGGTTTTCAGCGCAGTGATTTAATTATTTTAGCGGCACGTCCAGCCATGGGTAAAACCGCCATAGCTCTGAATTTTGCGGCAAGTGCAGCCAAGCTCGGCCACCACACGGTGTTCTTTAGCCTTGAAATGCCACGAAATCAATTGATGATGCGTCTCATTTCGTCCGAAGGCCGCATTGACTCTAGTCGTATACGCAAGGGCGACCTTTCAAATGATGATCTTAATCGTTTAAAAGACGCAACCAACAAAATTAGCTGCCTGCCAATCAACTTCGATGATACGGGTGGAATTTCTTTGGTGGAATTGCGTTCTCGTTTACGACGCTACAAAAAAGATAACGACGCTCTCGGCCTTGTCATTATTGACTACCTTCAGCTAATGGGTGCAAGCAGTAAACGAGCCGATAGTCGTGAACGTGAAGTAGCCGAGATGTCTGGTGGTCTAAAGGCCCTCGCTAAAGAGCTAAACGTGCCAATCATCGTTCTGTCGCAGTTAAACCGTAGTGCCGACACCCGAACGGACCATCGCCCCAAAACAAGTGATTTGCGTGAATCTGGGGCGATCGAGCAGGATGCCGACTTAATTATGTTTGTGTATCGCGATGAGGTTTATAATCCCAACAGCGAAGATGCCGGTAAGGCAGAACTAATCATTGCAAAAAATCGACACGGCTCCCTAGAAGACATTAAATTAGCGTGTCAGTTGAACTTCGTGACATTCTACAATTTGATGAAATAAGCTTGGGACTAGACGTCATAGGCTCGCCTGCACTACAAATGCAGAAGACCAGCTCCTTGAATCCTCAAGAGGCTGGTCTTCTACATGCTATTGATAAAACCTAATGGGAGGCTTTCGCCTACGAATTACGCCTTAACAGCGTGCATTTTCATTTTTTTGCGAAGTGTATTGCGGTTAATGCCGAGAATGCGGCTGGCATGAACTTGGTTGCCGCCGGTGCGACGAAGAATCTGGGTCAATAGAGGCTTCTCTACTTTTCCAAGAATGAGGCTATGTAGGTCTTCTGGGTACATTCCGCCGACTTGGTCGAGGAATTTAGAAATTTTGTGCTCGACAACTGCTTCTAATGAAAAGCTGTCTAGTTTGCCAGTAAACTCAGTGTCTGCCGCGAACGGAAGAGTAGAGGCATAACGGGTTGCGTCGGCTTCAATACGAACGGTTGATGGGATGATTTTGACTGGTGATATTGAGCTGGTTACGGTCTGCATGTCCACAGGGTGTTCTCCACTAGAATTCATTATTGGTTAAGGCACACTTAAAAAACGACTATATGGCGGGCACAAGGGTCTAAAACGACTGGCTGGCACTTCGGCCTCTAAAATGGACCGATTGGAACAACGAATAAAACGGTATGACACAAGAAACACCCGAACTGTCGTCCGATTAATTAAAAGGCCTTTCAAAACGGGACTCATGGAATAGCAAGGGATGAGGCTTGTGTCAATGCAGCTTATGCAAAAAAAAATGGCTAATTGCTAAATAAATGGCTTGCTTTCACGCAACTAGGGGGAGGGGCAGCGTGAAATAGGAAAATTCTGCCGATTATCAATCGCCAAAACCGTAGGTATGATTAAAAAGGTGGAGAAAGTCGTGAAGTCGAATGGATGTCTAAATGTGTAATGGTGCTGAAATGATGTGGAATCAGTCAGAAAAGGATTTTCTGACCTTGCCAGCGCCGAAAACGTGACTATAGTGCCTCCTTAATCGTAAACATAAACGATTGTGGAGGAACTAAATGACACAAGACGCCGATTCAGATTTCAGCAATGACTCTAACTCCAACCAGTCCCCTATCGCGGGAGCCAATGGCCACGCGAATGAGAGCGCCTCGGATAATGCCGAGGCAGTCGCTTCCCCCCATAAAGCGACAGATGAAGCGAGTGGTAAAGAAGTCGAACGACTCAGCCAAGAACTGGCTGATATGAAAGATCGCTTACTGCGTAATGTTGCCGAAATGGATAACATGCGCAAAAGACTCGAAAGAGAAAAAGCAGATTTCATAAAGTACAGCTCCGAATCCATATTGAAAGATATGATTCCTGTACTTGATACCTTCGATAAAGCACTGTCCGCATCGTCAACTCATTCCGAATCTGGCGACATCGCAAGTTTTCGAGAAGGTATGACGATGGTTCACAAGCTGTTTCTTTCTGCGCTTGCAAAGCACGGGCTGGAACCTGTTGAAGCTATCGGAAAATCATTTGATCCAAACTTCCATCAGGCCATCCAGCGAATTGAATCAGCCGACGTTACAGAAGAGATTGTAGCGACTGAATTCATGAGGGGCTATGCGTTACACGGACGGCTTGTTAGGCCATCCATGGTTAGTGTTAAGGTGCCTGGAGGTGCCGAATAATGAAATGATCAAGGGCTCTAAGTCCTAGTCACTGTTAGAAGAACCTCCGTCATTTTCGCCTTTAAGCCAGTGTCCGTAAAAGCAAAGCTCTTCGCCCCCGATTAAGGTTTTTTTTCATGTAGCCGATGAATTGGTATGTGAAACAGAATTCGAAACAAACCGATGCGACAGCATCAACGGCACGAGGAGTTTAACATGAGCGGAACCGGCGATAAGACAGCTCTAGATCTAACCCACGAAATCCCATTACTGCCCTTGAAAGACATTGTCGTCTTTCCTCACATGATTGTGCCAGTCTTCATTAATGAAGACCTCTGCATCAATGCGGTTGAAAATGCCTTTGCCGGCAACCGCAAAATTTTTCTCTCGGCCTTTAAGGTCGCAGGAGAAGAAGGTGAAGGTCTCGAATGCACTTTGGAGGCCCCATTCGACGTCTATACTACAGGAACTGTTTGTTCAGTCATGCGCACTCGCAAGATGCCTGATGGACGAATGAGAGTTCTTGTTCAAGGAATTCACAAAGCACGTATTCAAGAGATGGTTGCAACAGATGGCTACCCATCGGTTCGAGTTATCCAAATGAACGAACCAGTCGTCGCAAGCTCCTCGCCAGAGCTTGAGGCCCTTGTTCGTGCAGTTCGCGATAGTCTCGAAAAAGTAGTTTCACTTGGTAAAGTTCTTTCTCCTGATATCTTGATGATCCTCGAAGATGTGTCAGATCCCTCACGCCTAGCAGACCTTGTCGCTTCAAACCTTGGTCTTAAAGTTGCAGATGCTCAGAGAATTCTAGCGGTTCAAAACCCATTAGAACGCCTACGTCGGGTACACCAGTATCTTTCCCGTGAAATCGAAGTCTACCAAATGCAGGTTAGAATCCAAAGTCAGGCCAAAGAAGAAATCGGCCGCATGCAACGTGAACACTACCTTCGTGAGCAAATCAAAGTTATCAAAAATGAGCTGGGCGATAACGATGGCAAAGATGACGTCGAAACCCTGTGGAAAAAAATGGATGCCGTCGCACTTACTGTCGAGGCAAAAGAAGAACTTACTCGCCAAATTAAACGACTTGAACGCATGCACCAAGATACCAGCGAAGCGTCCTTAACCCGTACTCACATTGAAACAGTACTGTCGTTGCCTTGGGGCAAAAAATCTACAGAAGCCATCGAACTTGCAAAAACTAAAAAAATTCTCGACGATGATCACCACGGCCTAGATCAGGTCAAAGACCGTATTCTTGAATTTCTTGCGGTAAAAAAACTGAATCCAAATTCAAAAAGCCCGATCATTTGTTTTGTTGGCCCCCCAGGCGTCGGCAAAACAAGTCTTGGAAAATCGATTGCAAAATCCATGGGCCGAGAATTTTCTCGCATCTCACTTGGCGGAGTCCGTGATGAAGCGGAAATTCGTGGCCACCGCAAAACCTATGTTGGAGCTTACCCCGGCCGCGTCATTAACAGCCTTAAACAGGCTGGGACTATGAACCCCGTAATCATGCTGGATGAAATTGATAAACTCGGCTCCGATCACCGTGGTGATCCGTCTAGTGCACTGCTTGAGGTCCTCGATCCTGAGCAAAACAAAAGTTTTATTGATCACTATATCGGGGTCTCAGTCGATCTCTCTGACGTGACGTTCATCGCTAACGCCAATACTCTGGATACCATTCCAGGACCACTACGTGACCGCCTAGAAATCATAGAGGTTTCTGGTTATAGCGAGGAAGAAAAACTCATTATTGCAAATATGTTCCTGATCCCCAAAACGATTAAAGAAACTGGCCTTGCAGACGCCCATGTCTCATTCAACAAACCTGCCGTTACTGCGATTATTAATGGCTATACTCGCGAAAGTGGTCTTCGTGGCCTTGAAAAACAAATCGCAAGTGTTTGCCGAAAACTAGCTCGCGAGTTTGCAGAAAAAGGTTCGTTTGAAGCGGCTAGCCCGGGTAACGGCCATTTAAAAATGACGCCAGCACTCATTCAAAAGCATCTCGGCGCAAACAAATATGGTGATAGCTTCAATCACCATGATACGACCCGAGGCGTCGCTCTAGGCCTCGCCTACACCCAATACGGTGGGGAAGTGTTGGCCATCGAAACGAATCTTTTACCGTCAGCCTCAGGACGCCTCGTGCTAACTGGGCAGCTTGGTGAAGTCATGAAGGAAAGTGCACAAACAGCCCTGAGCTACCTACGCTCTCGTGCCGATGTGTTCGGAATAGATCCTGATATTCTGGCGAAAACGGAAATTCATGTCCATATTCCCGCAGGCGGCGTCCCTAAGGATGGACCAAGTGCCGGAATTACTCTGGCCTGCTCTATGCTATCTGCAATTCTTGGACGTGCCCCAAATGACAAGATTGCTATGACTGGCGAAATCACCCTTCATGGACTCGTCCTCCCAATCGGTGGCCTCCGTGAAAAAGTCCTAGCTGCACTTCGTGAAGGCGTCGAGCATGTGCTCGTACCCTTCAAGAATAAAGCTAATTTTGATGCGCTTCCTACAAACGTGAAGAAGAAAATTAAAGTTACGTTTGTAAAAAATTATACCGATGTATTCGCGATTATGTTCGGCGGCACCGCAACCTCAAAAGATGTCATCCCATTGCACGGGCATCGTACAAAGGTGTTGCCGACGGATCTAGCCAGTTAGATTCTGGCGCGACAGCGCCAGAATCGTGTCCTGAGCCGAAGGCGAAGGATCCCGGCGAATATAAGCATTCTGACTTTCTATCTCAGAACATGATGGAGCCAGAGTCTATTGATTCGGAGCCCCCTTCAGGTGGCTCACCCTTTTCAATAGCGCCAGAAAGGCATATTTCGATGGTAGCATGGCTGTCGGCGCATTTTATTGGAATGCAGAGCACGGGATTTTTGGACTTGTGTGCAATTCGATGATTCTCTCCGACTACCATTTCGGGTAATCCGATAGTGATGTAATAACTTTCTTTGGCAAGATGTATTTTTAGCTTGCCGACGAGTTGGTTACACATTTCTCCTGTCATATCGGCAATCATGGCGTCGTCCAATGCGGGGCCGCCTTCTCCGAATATGCTTTTGCCGAGATTTGTGACGAACAATTTATCCACCGTTAGTGAAAAAGAGCCAAGAATTTCATTTTTGTGGCAGATGGAAATCAAACCCGAAGCGAAACCTTGGGTTAGGGTGTCAGTTTTAATACTCGGTTTTCCAATGGTTGGCGATGAGCCTAGGTAGAATTCCAATACCTCTTGTGCAGCCTGGGTGCAACAATTGATAAAATTAACGTCATAGGTAACTTGCGCTTTGGGTTTGGGGATTATTTTAGCCATAATCTTGGTCGCGATGTCATCGGTGGAGAACGGCTTCATAATAATATTGGCGATACCAAGCATAGCTATTTTGCGAATGGCATCAGTATCCGCGTTTCCCGTGACCAAGAAAATGGGTGTTGCCCTATTAAGTTTGCTGTTGCGAAGGTGCCTAATTAGATCAAGGCCGTTCATTTGCGGCATTTTATAATCCGTGATGATCGCATCGTATTTGTCGCTCTCTGACATTTGGAGAGCTCGTTGACCATTTTCAGCCGTGACCACCTTAATGTTTTTATCGGTAAAACAACTGGACAATAAAGCAAGAATGTCCCGTTCATCGTCCACAATTAGTATTCGTTTAGGGGTGCTGGGGGCGTTCATGAAGGGCTCCGTTTTTAGCGTTGATGGGGGAAGTCTCTGATTTGCATGTCGTATGGCTGTCACGTGCCAGTAATAAGCTATTAACATTACTGTTAACAGGCCATGGCGCTGCTTACAAACACATCATAGGGAGGTTAATTGATATAGTTTTTTGCCTGGTTCCTTTGCTGTTTTGCAGAGTTTGGTTTAAAATTAAGCATGAACAATGATTTCACTATTGAGGAGATTCTATGAGTGACCGAGTTAAAAATACGCTTAAGTTTCTAGGAACAGGTGTTCTTTGGGTCTATATCCTATCTATTCGAGTTGGAGAAGGCACAATCTTTCATCATGCCAACGATATTCTTGTGAAAAATCAAATTGTTGAAGCGATCGATCGCCAACTCTCGGATGCAGCTACGTCTGTAAGCCGGTTGGCTAGTGATGGATTTGCACGGATTTCAGGCCGCACGCAAACCCTCTGATTATTGCCTAGTTTACTAAAGTTAGTCGCCACTTGTAGCCTAATATGCTATCCAATTCAGCACAATTGGCAGAGGCCTCTGGTGAGGATGGTCTTTTTTGTTTTTGGGGAGCGAGTGGATGACTGCATTAAGAATTTTTGAGTGGCCGTCGAAGGTTTTAGAAGTTCCGGCGCAAGAGGTTGTACTTTTCGATAATGCCTTGAGAGCATTTGTCGCAGATATGCACGATACCATGAAGGAGACCGCAGGAATTGGGCTGGCTGCGAATCAAGTCGGTGATTTGCGGCGTATCGTAACGATCGAAATTCCCTCAGTTAGAAATGATAAAAGCGAGAAGTCGGCCACCGAGGAACCAAAATGGTGGCATAACAAACGATTCACATTTATTAACCCAGTTGTGACTAATTCCGAAGGGACTGACCGCTGGCAAGAAGGCTGTCTGAGCTTCCCCGATATTTTCGATTTCGTCGAAAGAGCGAGTGAAGTTTGGGTGAAAGCCTTTGATGAAAATGGCAAAGAATTTGAAGTGCATGCCGATGGATTGTTTGCTGTTTGTTTGCAGCATGAGATCGATCATATCAATGGCATCGTCTTTTTTAAACGCATGAGCAAATTAAAGTCGGACCGTATTAAGGCGAAGATGTTAAAGCGGGGCAACATTCATGTTGACGCCTAGTCGCGTATTAGTCGCTCCAAGTATCTTGTCTGCAAGCCCACTTTTTTTTGGCCGCGATATTGAAGCCGTTGAAAAGGCTGGGGCTGATTGGCATCACGTCGATGTTATGGATGGTCATTTCGTGCCAAATTTGACGTTTGGGCCACCGCTGATCAAAGAGCTAAAAAAAGTTTCTAAAATTCCGCTAGACGTTCATATCATGGTGAGTAACCCAGATGATGTGGCGATGTCCTACATCGATGCGGGTGCTGATCTATTAGTTTTTCATATAGAAGCGGCGAAAGATGCTAAAAACCTCATTAATGCCATTCGTGCTAAGGGTGTAAAGGTTGGCGTTGCCCTGAATCCCGCAACGCCAATTGAATCAGTGTATGAGGTCGCCCCTTTGCTGGATGTAATTATGTTGATGTCGGTAAATCCAGGCTTCGGAGGCCAAAGTTTTATTGAGAACTCAGTGGCTCGTGTAAAGGCGTTACATGATTGGCTCGTGGCCAAGCAATTAGATCGCAAGGTCCGCATTGAGGTGGACGGCGGAATTAACGAAGAAACAGGCCGACGTGTCGTCGAGGCTGGCGCAAGTATTTTAGTTGCAGGAACTTTTGTATACAAGGCCGCAGATCAAAAGCACGCTATTAATCTTTTGAAGACACTCTGACCATACTGCGGGAAAGCTGCGGCTGCCGTGACTCTAAATTGAAAAAAAACATTGAGGATGATTGATAAAATGACAGCCTTTTCTCTTGGTACCGACCGCCTTAAATGGTCGGATTTAGCGTCTCTTGCAGCTAGTCCTGCCCCCTCTTTGGTCGTGGCTAAAGCAGCGTGGAGCCGCATTGAGTCGTACCGAGCCATCGTGGAAAAGGCGATTAAATCTGGCAAAGTGATATACGGGATTAATACCGGATTTGGTTTTTTAGCGGATGTTCGGATCGAGAACGATAAATTGCAAACCTTGCAATATAATTTAATTCGCAGTCATGCGTGCGGTGTTGGCGAACCCGCAACGCCTGAAGTGACTCGCGGTCTATTGATTCTTCGTGCTCATACATTTCTTCTGGGCCATAGTGCCGTCACTCGAAATACAGTGGAAACGATTTTGGAGTTTCTCAAACACGATATTTTGCCGGTGGTTCCCGTGCAAGGTAGCGTGGGAGCATCAGGAGACCTCGCCCCCCTATCCCACCTCGCTCTGGGATTAATTGGCGAAGGCGAAGTTTTCTATAAGGGAAAGAGAATGGCGACGACTGCTGCCCTGAAATTAGCGAAGGTTGCGCCACTTGTTCCTCGTGCCAAAGAGGGACTATCTTTAATAAACGGAACACAATTCATGGCCGTGTTGGGAGCTTTCGCTGTTCGTGATGCAAAAGTCCTATCTGAATCGGCCGACGTTATCGCAGCCCTTAGTCTAGAGGCTATTAGAGGCACCAAGTCAGCCTTTGATCCGAGAATCCAATCCGTGCGCGAGCAGCCAGGCCAACACAAGGTCGCCGCAAATATGATGAGGCTGCTGGCTGGCAAAGACCAAATTATGAATAGTCATGCGAATTGTGCCCGCGTTCAAGATCCATACAGTTTTCGCTGTATCCCACAGGTCCACGGTGCAACTCGGGACGTCATTGATTTTGTTGCAGCTCGAGTCGACGGTGATTTGAATTCTGTCACCGATAATCCTCTTGTTTTTGAAGACGGCGCGGTGTTAAGCGGTGGAAATTTTCATGGTCAAGCGTTGGCCATGGCCATGGACTTTCTTGGCATTGCCATAGCCGAGCTTGGCAGTATTTCAGAACGTCGTATTGAGAAACTGACGAATCCTGCTATGAGTGGGCTGCCTGCGTTTGTGATGAATGAAAGCGGCCTGAATAGTGGATTTATGATTCCTCACGTTGTTGCTGCTGCACTGGTTTCGGAAAACAAAATTCTTTGCCATCCCGCCTCGGTGGATTCGATTCCTACGTCGGCTGATAAAGAGGATCATGTCAGCATGGGGCCGATTGCGGCTCGTAAGGCCCTTAAAATTTGTTGCCATGTGGCTTCTGTGTTGTCGATCGAGGCTTTGACAGCAGCGCAAGGCATTGATATCCATGCCCCATTGCGTCCATCAATGCCTTTAGGGAAGGTTCATGATAAAATCAGGAAAATATCTCCTGGAATGCCGGTTGATCGGTCTTTGTCAGGTGATATTTTGTCGGTATCAAATTGGATTAAAGGTGGCGGTGCATTGGCGCATGGTTTAAAAGACGTACTTCACTAACTGGGAGATAAAAGTAATGAAGACTATTAACCCGAAGAAAATAATAGCTGTGAAAATTTTGAAAAAGACCACGTTCAACTCGTTGCTCCTAAACTGGCGCTTTGGATATTTTATTTTAGCCATATGTGTCCCGACCAGCTTTGCATTCACCCCGAGTATCGAGGCGAAAACCGAGGCGCAAAATGCAGTGCTTGAGCGAATTGGTGGGACTTTTACGGTCGTGAAAATAAGTAGACTTCCCGAAGGCGGTTTTAGTGTTGATTTCAAAGCCTCTGAAGGTGCGCCAAAAATTAGCCGACTGCATCTTGAAAGTGATCACATACATGTAGGCATGATGGAGGGCCAGACGTTTCGACTCTCTGCCGATGTTAAGTCCCAT
Source organism: Bdellovibrio sp. ZAP7 (assembly GCA_945900755.1). Classification (GTDB taxonomy): domain Bacteria; phylum Bdellovibrionota_B; class Oligoflexia; order Oligoflexales; family RGVZ01; genus CAMDKS01. The sequence goes on along the minus strand of CAMDKS010000007.1, from coordinate 77,493 downwards.
GCCGGTGATTTGGCTGAAATTAGTCAGGTGGTCGTTTTCATCGCTGGCCCCGCAGGTCCGACACCCATTTGGATGATGTCAAAAAATGCTACGGGATTGACACCCCCTGCTCGCCTTCTCGATATGCACACTCCTTCTACAGATTACGCTATATTTTAAGTGACAACGTCGACGCCTCAAATTCCAGTTCTACCTGTTGCGCGGCAGCCTGTAGGGCGAGACTACTATCTTGGAACGTGGTCTGGTCGATTATTGATTTTAAACGTACTTGTATTTGCGTGGATGGTTTGGTGCGATCCATCCTCTTTTCTGCAGCCAAGTAACGAATTTATCCGTGCGTATGGTAGTAAATCCATGGTTGATATTGCTACTGGAGAGTATTGGCGATTTATTACGCCAATGTTTGTGCATATCGGTTTCATTCACTTATTTTTTAATTCAATGGGCATCTATTATGTCGGTTATCAAATTGAATTAATTCTTGGAGCTCGGTGGTTTGTCGCCGTGTACCTACTAGCAGGAATGATCGGCAATCTTGCAAGCTGCAGCTATTCTTTGGCGCTAAGTGCTGGGGCCTCGGGGGCTTTGTTTGGGTTGCTCGGGGCGGGTTTTAGGCTTGAACGAGCTGTTGGAAAATCCATAGAACAAAGTGACGATTCCCCACGATCCGGCCAACGAGTCTATGCGGGAATGGTTATTTCTAATTTAATCTTAGGGATGGTCATTCCTATGATCGATAACGCCGCGCACATTGGAGGAGTGGTTACAGGATGGCTATTGATGGAGGCTGTTTTGCGGTCTCGCCCCAATCGCCTGATGACATTGAATCCGTGGATTCCTCGTTTGATTTACGCTGCGCTGGTGTTCTTTGCAGTATTTGTAGTTGCACGCACAGTCGATCCCATCGTGATGTCAAAAAGATATTTCGATGCAGGTTTAAAATCTTCAAGTGCGCCAAAGGCGTTTAGCCTTTTTTCTGACGCGATTATAGTTCAGCCTTCAAATGAATTGGCGAGATTCATGCGTGGGAAACTGCTTCTTCAAAATGGCGAGCGTATTGCAGGGCTTGAAGACATTGAGCAGGCTGTCAAATCAGGGAGAATTACGAAAGAGCAGATAAAGTCGATGACAGAAGAGCTGGAATTGACAGGACATGCCCAAGAGGCAGACTTGATCCGCGGACTTAGTCAATAGTTGGAACAGAAATTGAAGCTTATGCGGCTTGAATCGTCGTGTCTAACATCCTTATTTTCTCCTCGCCATTTTTCCGAGACGCCTGCTGAAGAAGACGGCGAAATCGCGAATCGAAAATAATATTCGAGCCGAGTTGATCGAAATTTTTCTTCCAAAATTTCTCAGCCAATTTCGAGGCCAAGGCATAGTCGGTCAAGGTGCCGTGTATGACACTCTCGTTGAATAAAAGATGAATGAGTTCGCTAATATGAGGCCGGCCAAAGGTCTCGATTAAAGCCAGTGCGCCGATAATAACTTTGTCTACTTCGGCCTGTAATTCTAGATCGAAACGGCTCACCTGCCCGTCACTTTCTGCACTCATGACGTAGTGGTGGAAATGACTAATCTCCTCAACGAGAATTAGAAAGGCATTCAGCCCCTCACGACTTGTTAACAGTGTTTCTAACGTCGTATGGGAGGACAGTAGATGCGCAAATTCCTCATTGATATGAATTCCTACAAAGGCTTCTTCCCCTGTTTCGTTGGCGATAAACGCCGCCGAAAGATTGATGGCTTCCGGGCAGGTTAAGAGTAAGAACTCATTGGAATAACAGTTAATATACAATTCAACCGAACATTCGGAATTCATGGCGCAGTGTCCGGCCATGTAAGACTCAATCAAGCGAGCGTGTGCTAGCAATGGCGCCAACGTCGGAGCAGATTGGGATGGGGGCGACATGTTACTGGGCCAGCTTCGTTGGGACGTGAACCGGATCCAATCCATTTTGCTGCAGAATTTCTCGAAGGCGTTCAGATCCAGAGCGATTCCAACGCTCGTATAGTAATATAATATTAGAGTCCTGGTGAAGAGCCGTGGTGTCTGATGCCTGAGCCACCACATCCACAACCTTTGTGAAATTGCGTGCAAGCAATTCTAGAGTCTCTGGAAGTCCATCATCACGGGGTTGGTTTTTAGTTAATGATGAGGCTTGTTCATAAGCGGCTGCACCCATGTTGATATAGTAAGTGATATCGAATGTTTTGCGATTAAAGTAGTCCTGGAAAAATCCGGATACATAAAGGCTAGTGTCACCTAAACGGCGATAAAGAAATGGTTGTTTTTCAGCGGACGCTTCTACAGCACGTTTAAGCATAAAGGCTAAGGGCGTAGACAGGAGGTCATCCGACTCATCACCATCGCCGCGAATATTTTCAATGGTAACAAATTTTGTTAGTAGATCGACAAGGTAGAACTCAACGTGTTCATCTAGTTCCACATTGAGACGGCGCGAAGCATCTTTTATTTTTCCGTGAAAAAATTCTCGTGGACTCATAACGAGATCTAATTGTGGCGCGCTCATCGGAAAAACCTCCCATTATTAATGATTGGCACATGGCGGTCCGGCGGAACTGAGCTGTAACTTAATTATACATCTGATTGGCCAGCCAGCCATCTTTCATACACAAGGTTATCGGCAAATTTGAAAAAAAGTTGAGGAGGACCCTTAACCTGCTGATATGTCTGGGACGATTCTTAGGCTTAGGGGCACAAATTGAGCCTCAATTCAGGCGCTGCCAAAACGACTTATATCTGCAATAATAGTGGGAGTTTTGAACCATATTTAGGAGTTTTCCAATTATCATGGACACAGCGCAATCCCCTGGAGCAAGCATCGTAGAAGTGCCAGTCACCGCCACTAGAAGTGCGGCTGTTGCCTCAGGTGATCGACTTGGATTGGAGGAAATTGTTCATTTGGCTAACCGCGTCGGACTTGAATACGTAACGGCACGCAAGGAAGCGGAGCTTTTAGACATGATGAAAAATACTGTTCGTGCACGGATTTCACTGCGCCTCGACGACGGAACATTGAGCGAGGTAAAACTTCGTCGCCTCATGGAAATAGAGCCTGAATATGAAGAATTTTTAGTGAAATTAGTCAGCGCTCGGGCAGAGTCTGAAAAATTGCGGATACGTTACGAAAGTTATAAAAATCTTTTTGATGCACGTAGAAGTCTTCTTAGTTATCAGAAAGCGGAAATGAAGATTCTCTGAAGGAATTTTTTATTCGCGGTTATCCATTTTGAGTTTGGCGGTAAGCGCTGCCGTGCGCTGCCTAGCATCATGGACAAGGTCAATAAAGTCAGGATCATTGAAAGAATTTTTTCTAAAGGATGCGAAGTAACGCATGGCCCGCTCTGGATTTGATTCTTCAAGGGATCTTGCCAGCCAATAATGAGCATCATACATTTTTGGTCTAATGTGCACCGCGCGTTCAAGATATTCAGAGGCTTCTTTTTTCTGACCTTTGTTAAGCAGTAATTGGCCCGCTCCAAGCAGTGCACTGGCTAACATGGGTTGAGCTTTAATAGCCTTTTGGAAAATATCCAAGGCCTCCCCTGGTTTGCCCTGAAATACTAGAATCTCCCCGATGACACTTTGAAAGTAAGGTGTAGACGTTTTGTTAACCCGATCCATGACTCGCGTGAGTGTGGCCATGGCATCCTTCGGCCGCTTTAATTTTAGCTGAGTTCTTGCAATAATGATGTTTGCCTGCTCATCGTCAGGTGCGATCTTGAGCAGAGCTTGGGAACTAGACAGAGCCTCGCTGTAGAATCGAATTTTAAAATAGCTCCAAGCCAAACTTTTCAGGGCTCGTGGTTCATTTGGAGCAATTTTTAATGCTTTTTTATATCGAAAAATCGCCTCGGCGTGCTTTTCTTCCGATCGATAGGCCTCGGCCAAATAGAAATTTGCGTCAAAATTACTGTCGAACTCTTTGATCGACTTCTCAATGTTTGTAATCGCTGAGGGAGCGTCACCTGCCTTGAGTAGAACGATTCCAAGATTACGAAAAGCGGTTAGATTTTGTGGATCCTTAGCAATCGCTTTCTTATAAGCCTCAACAGCCTCGCGTAACAGCCCGTCTCTGGCAAATTGGTTTCCTTGACTAACTAAGCTTGGTTGTGCCACATCCTTTGTGGGTGCCGGTGGCTGCATGACGATTGTGGTACAGGAAGAGTCGACGACTAATATCAAAGCAGAAGCAAGTGCCCAAATAAATTGCATAGGTGTGTCTCCTTTTGTCCGATGTCTAAATTATATCAAAAAAAAAGCAGGAGGGTTACTTTTTGGCTAATAAATTGTCAGTATTTTTCAGTAATCGAAGGATCTCTGGCATCTCTTGATCGAGCTCGTCTTGGAAATTCAAAGGGCTAGTTTGAGGTGTAGAATTCTTCGAAGAGAGACCAACAACGCATGTCGTTAGAATAGAAGGCGAGATTGATTTTTGTGTTCTCCCATTCTTTGTAGGTGGCACCCTTATAGGAGTAATATCGAAGTGATAACGTTCCGTTTCGTCCCGTAATCAGAGCATCGGGAGTGGGCATGAATTCATCGAGGAAATAGCACTCATTGCTCGAGTTTTTCATGTATGGAACCTGAACCGTCACAGGCGTAATCGCGGCACTGAACCATGCCGTTCGACAGGAAACTAAAGATAGAGCTAATAATAGTCCAGTGACTAATTTTATGAATTTTCCTGTCATATGCGCCCCCATTTTGTGCTATTAACGTCTTCCCTATGTGTTATTTTCGGTAAATTGGCCAAAAACTTTAGGGCCATAGAGCTCTATATAAGATAAAAATAATGGATACGTTTGGAGGATTTATGAATACAAAAAAGCAAGTTAGTGGCGTTTTGGTAATGATTTCATGTTTGTTGGCTTGCACGACTCCGGAGCAGAAACGCGAGACGTCTCAGTGGACGGAGCTGGATCGTGCGGCTGCAATTTCATGCAGCCAGTGGCCAGTACAGACATCCGAGCTGGACATTGCGAGCATTTCAGCCACTTCGGCTGGAAAGGGCGGGTTTGTTTCTACCATGCGTTTGAGAAATGGAAGTCAGCTGCCAGTGTTCGCAGAAACTAACGGCAGTGAAATTATCAGTAATGAAAGTCTAAAGCCATTTCCAATCGGACGAGATGCTCACGTGATCGCTGTTAGTGTTTGGAAGAAGGAGCCTGTTGCTTTTGTCATCCAAAATAAAAATGATCGTGCGTGGCTTGAAATTCGAGCCATCCGCAACAATAGAATGGTTTCGCGGATGGCGACCCCTTTTCCTGAGGAGGCAATTTCGGGAAGTCTTGTTCTTGCAGAAAAAGGCTGGTGGTTGCAAGTAAACCACAGCGAATCTTCGTCATCATTTGTTTATGTAAATCCCGAAAACACCGCCAATTGGAGTTTCGTGGCTTCGTCATTTCAGTCTGGATCGCGATTTGCCACAATCGTTGGGAATGCGTCAGTGAAGTCTGCATACGTACTCGAGCGTCTAAAAAATGGTGACCAAAATCAAAGTCAATTTAAGGTAACAAGTCTCGACGTGTCCGGAAAATTCAGTGAGGCAGGAAGGCTTCCCGTTGCGACAAAAGGCGGAGTGGAAAGCTGGTCAGCGGCCATGTTAGGGCAGCGCATTGTCATTTCCGTCGTGCGCGGTGACTCCATGATTGGTCAGGGAGTGTTAACAGTCGTCGCGGCAAATGTTACTGACGCCGGCGTATCAGAGGCCTGGCAAAAAGAGTTCCCCTACCCCGATGTCCATTTAGGCGAGCCAGCTTGGTTGTCAAATGGCAGGACGGGGTTTCTAGGGCTCATGCGGTGGATCGATGCTGAGGCATCCTTAAGCCGAATAAAAATCGACGAATCCAGTGCAGAATTGATTGGCGACGCAGGCGTGTTTCCTCGAGGCACCGTAATGGCAGCAGGATATTTGAATGACAGTGACAAGGGTCTCGGAGCGTTTCGCTTCAGGGAGAAGGATTTGTGGAAATATAAATTGTGCAAAATATCTTTCAAATGATGAAAACTAAAATGCCACTCGCACAAATATTTAGGGAATTTTCGAAAGACATTAAGCTTGGACACAGTGTTTTTGCTTTACCATTTGTTGGTGTGGCTTTGACACTCACAGGTTTACCGGGAGTTTCCGTCGGGCGAATCGCGCAAATAATTGGCTGTATGGTGCTTGCTCGAAGTTTTGCGATGGGAATGAATCGCTATTTAGATCGTGACATAGACGCAAGAAATGACCGAACAAAAAACCGGGCCCTACCCTTAGGTGCAGTAGCGCCAAAGGGGTACTTGGCTGTGACTGTGGCATGTGGAATTGGTTTTGTAGGTATGGCTTATAGTTTGTCTGATTTATCTGGTCACCTAGCGCCTGCTCTTTTGATTGTTTTAGCCTTCTATAGCTATATGAAACGAGTTTCTTGGTTAACACACTGGTATCTTGGAATGTGTTTGGGACTAGCTCCTGTGGCTGCAGAAATTGCGTTGTTTAACCGAGTATCATGGTCCGTTGTAATGGTGGGCGTGGCGGTTTCATTTTGGACAGCTGGCTTTGATCTTTTGTATTCGCTGCAAGATAAAGATTTCGATACAAGCAACGGCCTCCATAGTGCACCTTCAAGATTTGGCCATAAATCAGCGATATGGCTTAGTCGGCTGTCTTTTTTATTCATGATCATTGCCCTTTTGACGGCGGGCCACATGGCCGAAACGGGCCTTTGGTGGGATGCCGGAGTTGGGGCTGTGGCCGTAATTTTATTTTTTGAACATTGGATTATTCGCAACGCGATGGTGACTGGAAAATCCGAAAAAATAAACCTAGCATTCTTTAACTTGAATGCTTTGGTTAGTGTTTTATTTTTCTTTTTTGCGGCGGCAAATAATTATGCTCAATAGAGAATCTGTAATCCCTGCTCGCGTATTGATTGGTGTTACTGGAGCCTCTGGGGCGGTGTATGCGGATCGATTGCTGGAAATTCTTGCTGAAAAAATTGAGCGTGTTTACCTCGTCGTGACGAATGCGGGGGAGAAAGTAGTAAAGCACGAACTTAGTGCTGAAAGTCTTCTATTACGATCTTTGAGCGGTAGTCTCGGAAAATTAGAGAAGGGTGTTATTCGCACATTTGGTGTCGATGATCTATTTGCTCCCTGCGCTAGCGGAACCTCCGCTCCAGACGCCATGGTGGTTACTCCTTGTAGTATGGGCACTCTATCAAGAATAGCATCGGGGAATTCCGGAAATCTATTGGAGCGTAGTGCTGATGTCGTATTAAAGCAGCGGAGAAAACTCCTAATTTGTCCCAGAGAAACGCCATTAAACTTGATTCACCTAAGAAACATGACGGCCCTTGTCGAAGCCGGTGCAGAAATGATTCCAATGATGCCTGGATTTTACCAAAAACCAAAAGACATCAATGCACTTGTTGACTTCTGTGTTGGAAAAATACTGGAGCAGCTATCGATTCCGCATGACCTATATAAACCTTGGAATAGTCGAATGAGGTAAGGCATCGAATTCTATTTTAAGCTTTAGCATCCCGAATTTATTGAAAATTAACTTCTTTTTTTCTTATTTCTCAATTCTGAGCTTGTTCTCGGGTAGAGTCGTCACAATTACTTAAAATAGGTTAGAATATTATTGGGCAACAGATTTCCTAGTAAAACCACATTGGCAAAGGAACCTCCATGTCGACGATATGGTTAGTCGGTATCAAGGATGAGTGGTTGGAGACTGTTAATGAAGTCTTATCGGGCTTCTTTGGCGTTCGCCGAATTGGCAGCCTTAAGAATTTAACCCGCTTAATCGCGCTTTCGGAAACTCCCACTACGTCCGAGTTCATTTGCATGATCCGAATTGTACCGTCTGATGATTTGATTTCCATCTTTTCGTCTTTTTCAAGCGTACTTAAGGAGATTCGCCCTAGTCAGCTTGTTGTCATAGGGGAGTTGACTTGCGATCAGCGAAAAGTGGTTGAAAATTTCAGGGTGGCATTTCTAGGCGTGCCTTCCGATCTGGTGCAAACGGCGAAATTGCTTCGAAAATGCATGGCTCCATTTCCACTACCCGCAACAAAAAATCCGAATGACGAAATTCTTCGAATTGGCGATATGGAAATTGACCGAAGTGCTGGCCGTATGAGAGTCCTCGCAACCGGAGTTGAGGAGTCGTTGACACCAAAGGAAATTAGAATCATCTCGGTCTTGTATGGTACTCCGAATCAATCGATCAGCCGGGAGGAGTTGATCAAAAAAGTGTGGTTAGGAACTCATGTATCCGCAAACACGGTCGATAGCCATATGTCGCGCTTGAGAAAAAAAATAGACCAGAGCTTCGAATGCCGACTTGAAACTCAATATGGCTGCGGTTGGACCTTGTCCATGCGACTAGATACTCTCTAAAAACGAAACCATCATTTTTTCAGAAGAGTTCCACGTCACTGCCTAAGATGAGGTCTGTGGTTTGATGGTGAAATTTGATAAATCCAAGTTTAACGAGGGTGTGTCGGGGGTGGTTGAGGCAGCGGGCTCTTGGTGGCCTAGTTCGATACTGAATATCGGTGCAGTCGGTTGACTGTCAAGTAGTGGCGCAGTCGCCGAAAAAGAAAACGATCCTGGTTTGCTCCATGTTTTTGATATCTGAGCCACAACAACCGTCACATCGTCTTGCAGATTCTCTTGACCAAAAATTTTATATCCACTCGCAAAAATGTTTTCCTTTATCGCCTCAATTTCTTTGTCACCATTGCGGCACACTGACTCAAGCAACATTTTTCGAGTAAAAGGCGGCTTGCCGTGTTGAGTATTTTCAATCAGACCATCCGTGAAGAATACAATTTTATCGCCAGCCGCCATCGAAATAGTTTTTTCTTGATAGTCGCCTTCACGCTGTACCCCCAAAGGATTGCCCATAAGAGTTAAAGTAATGGCGGAGGTGGGTGAATCCGACCGCGACGATTTAGACTTATTTCCAAGCCGAGGGTCGGCTTTATTTTCAGTCAATATAAATGGAAAGTTGTGACCGGCATTCGCATAGGTAATTTCACCTGAATTGAAATCAAAAAGCGCAGCAAAAAAAGTCATGCTGATTTTTCCATCCACTGCATCGAGAATAATGGTGTTCAGTCGACGCAGAAGAACTGCGGGTGAGGGGTTGAGAATGACCTGTTCATCAAGAATGCTGGCCACTGATTTGCAGCAGGCATAGGCGATGGCGGTTACCAGCGCAGCAGGCGCGCCGTGTCCCATGGCATCAGCAATGAAAACCAGTTCAACACCGTTGCGAATATGATAATGCCCCCAGAGGTCTCCGCCGCATTCCGTAGCTGGTTGATAGTTGCCAGTCACCGAAAGATTGGTGCCGACAATATCCTTTTTCGGAAAAAAAGTAGATTGAACTAATTTGGCAGTTTCTAGTTCCTTTTCAAATCGAGCCTTTTCAACTTCAGAGGTCATGAGGTGCTCAATTCGATTGGCCATATTGTTGACGCTGTGACCTAATTCAGCAACTTCGTCATTCGATTGGGGGCGTAGTTGAACTGTAAAATCTCCAGCCGCAATTTTCTTGGTCGCACTGACTAACTCTCGAAGGGGTTTTGTGACACTTCCGGCAGCAAGGAAACTTGCCATGGTGGCTAGAAGCAGTATGAGTGCGCCCCAAAGAGCGGCAGTGACATACATGCGTGTTATCACTTGAAAGGCCGCATTTCTGTCGCGTTCAATAATGATGTAGAGAGGAATTCTTCCCGGCACTTGAGCAAAGCTACCGATTTTGACATTTTGTTCGTTGTCATTAAAAATCGAGAGGAAGCCAGAGGGAGATCGTCGACTTAAGGCCTTTTTTATCAGTGCGTTGGGAGTAGATGAGGAGCCTGCCCTAAAGGCGCTATCGTCTGTTGACGAAAATACAGAGCCGGTTGAATCGATTATATACCCTGATGTAAATCGACTTTGAGGAAGTGCAACCTGAATTTTAGTCATGGAAGCAAGAAGAATTAGAACGGCAAATTTATTCGGTTGATTCTGAATAGCATATTTGATGGCAATTGAAATTGTCGGGACACTGGTTGAGTTCGAAACATTTCTAATAATGCGATCGTCCAAAAATAAATTGGAGTTACCCGCCACCTCAGTGGCCAAATCGGACATGACTTCGCGTGAAGTTTTGATCTTTTTATTTGTGGGCGCAGCGGGCGGATTTGTGCCGGCAGCGATAGGTTGAACGGCAAGGCGAACGAGCTTAGTCGTCTTGTTTTCAATTTGAAATAAAGAGAGCGCTAATAGATCGTTGTCTAGTTTGAGTGCATTCGCTAATTCCAAGTCGTTTGAATTCGCATCTAACTTATTGGACGCAAGTTTTGCGGTTGCTGAGGTCATTTGCGTGATCCAGCCTTCGATAATACTTGCGATATCCACTGAAGTTCGCTCGGCCATGGAAGTCGATACTTCCTCGATGTTTTGCAATATGTAAGCACTAAATTTGGAAGACGACTGAATGGTCATGGCTATGACGGTCGCCGAAACGACAGAGGCCATTAAAAATGTTAGTTTTGTTGATAGAGATCCGATGGAAATTTTTTTTGACATAATAAACTCCGAAGAAAGGTCAAAATGGCTTTGAGCTCTACCTATCGGCACGGGTTTGAAAATAATTAGCCCCCAAAAAAATATTGGGATAATGCCATGTCATCGTGATTGGGTGGGGATTGCCTCGGCAAGGGGGGGGGCAAGGTCTCTCAGCTATTTTGGTTAGACGCTAAAGTAATGCCAAAGTCGTCCGATTAACAAGGAAATCTGGTGCTTTGCGGTTTGAGAAAGAACTAAAAACGCTTAATTTGGGGATATTTTCGTGGGGTTGAGTAAACAAAACAGTCTATATGCCATTATCTGGTTGATTGCCGTCGGCGCAATTGGCGTACTTTTATTTCAACAAGAGAATTTCTATGCTCTTGGAGGGCCTCCTGTGGCAACCATTTCGCAGAGATCTCGTGATGTAACTTACCGAAGTGAGGATGATACAAAATGGAAACAAGTCGACAAAAATGGCAAAGGGATATTTGATGGGGACAAAATTGCCACCGGCTTAAAATCCTCTGCGACAGTAGATTTTGGTGATGGCCGAGAGGCTAGTCTTGGTGAAGACACTTCGATTTCCATCAGTACTATTCGTCAAGGCGGTGGAATAATCTACATCGTCAATTTGCCCAAGGGAACGGTTGGAATTCAAAAATCAAAACGGGTTGTAGATAATAGCAAACAGAATTTAATTATAATTAGAACCTCTGGTCGAGACTTTAATATCGAACCGGGAGAGGAAATGGGCGTGGCCAAAACAGTAAAGGGAATTGTCCGTTACAAAGGAGTGGTGAAGCCAAATGCAGTAAGTACAGCCAAGGAAGTGCAATATACGCCTTTGGCCATTTCAGGCGCATTAATTGCTTTGGTGACAGCTCCGCCCGAAGGGGAAATCGTGCCTCCCCCAGCCGAGGTCATTCCTCCTCCGCCTCCTCCGCCTCCTCCGCCTCCTCCTCCTCCTCCTCCGCCAATTAACATTGTTAAGCCGAAGCCTGTGGTTGAGGAAGTCCCTATTGAAGGAACCGAAATTGTGCTTGATGATTCAGCCTTAAGTAGAGAGTTATTTACCTTTCAGTCATTAGCGGATGCTAAAGGGAGCCTCGGCACCCTAAAATGGTCAAAAAAGGAAAAGATGCCGAAGAATTGGTTTCCAGCCATTGAGCTTGTGAATGGCAAGACGAGAAAAACCGTGGTTCTAGGCAAACCAAATGAATTGAATATCGGTATTTCAGATTTCGGTGCACTAACCAATGATGTTTCTAAAGGTGTTCTCCCCTGCGCAGTGTTGGGTGTTCGCGGAGGTGCGAAAATAGAGTCGGAGGGTCGGCCCCGCTGGTCGTTTGCTGGTAAAGCATCGGAGATCACGGTCTGTTCATATCGGGACGTGAAAAAGGATGTTCCACTGAAGATTTCGCTTTCATTTAGTCACGTCGACGTTGGTTCCAGGAAAAGCGTCTTTCCTATGGCATCAAAAGCTCCACTTGACTACCTTTTGGTTGTGACCACACCGGCTCAATATTTGGCTGTTTTACCACTGCTTAAAGAGAGCGAGCGAATAGTCATATCGAAGATTGCGGGAATGTCAGCGACAGGTACCTTCGTAAGTAAAGGGGGTACTGTTCTGTTGGAAATTGGTGGACCTAAGGTTGATGCAACATTGGCCGATCGAATTCGGGCCCTATCGTCGGGAGATATCGTTTTTAGAGGGACGAGGAGTGCGATCTTCATGAACTCCAAAGTACAGGTAGATGCATTTTTGGAGTGGGCCGCGCAAGCGCCTTCCGGTGATAAAAGTGTGTATGTAGCAAAAGATGGCGCCCTGCTTTCCGTCAGCCGAAAATTCCTGTTGGAACGGCGGGAGGTGTCGGATTTTGTGAAAAATTTATCGGGAAAACTATTTAGAGAGAAGGTAGAGATCTTGGCGTTCGAGTAGCAAATTTTGCTTCTGAGGAGCTAACGGTGTCAGGACGCCTACGAAAGATTAAAGGATTAGCAGTGAATGCGCTGTGCGTAGCGGCCCTTTGTTCTCTAGGTATGACATCCAAGGCTTTGGCGGACTCTCTGACAACATTTGTTCCGCCACCTCTAAAAATTATCTGGGAACGAGACAAAGGGCGTAAGGATGCCGAATCAATTAAAAGTGGCGGCGGCGTAAAGGCCTGGGCCCACGCCTGCGCAAATATCGCTGGTGGACTAATGGCCGGCAAGGGGGCATGGGGAATGGGCATCTTTTCTGCGGGGTCATGCTATATCGGCACAAAAAAGACGGCGGGAAAGGACGGAATTAATCCTTGGGTCCTGAGATTTGTCGAAGGAGAGGAGGAGACAACCTTGAGCCTCTATACAAATGAAGACGAAGGAGCTCCTTTGATGTCATCCGCTAAATTCAAAGGCGGAGTCTGGGGCATGAAGTTTTTTGATGATAAAGGGTTTGCTGACATGATCAGTTTGAGACTTCTGAACGAGCTACCCGTTATGGGCCTAATGCGGCAAGGATCCCTTGAAAAATCCTTAGATTTGAAAAAGACCCCGATCGCCGTTCCTGCATCGGGGGTTCGCAATTATAAAGTACCATCGCCGCCCGAAGAGCTAACGGTATTCACCGCTCAGAATTTGGTTGGGTTTGTCATGCCAGACATAAAAGGCAAGGGCGTAAAATCTTCCTTTATGGATCCAGAGTCCTACGTGGGAGCAGCCGAAAAAAAGCGCAAGAGCGGGAAGGAGGGCGATAAGTTTTACGTCATTTGGACGTTTGAGGAATCTGTACAAGCCGCATCTAATAAAAAGGCGATGGCGTTTCAAGATGCTAGGGGAGCAGGCATGTTGGTGGCTGAATTGAATCAGGCCATTGATGCAGCAGCAAATCTACTGCTTGAGGCGCTCGATAAAGGTATGTTTTCCAACTTTCTATCAGGACTTCAGGCCACGGCTTCGGCTGGATATGTTGGGATAAGATATGGCAAGCAAATTTTTCCAGGTTCTGCCCTTCTTAAAAAAATGACCTTTTTTGGCCTTGTTGGGGAATTTCGAAGTGGATGGTTTGACGGATTACGTTATTACTACGACAAGTCTCCTGAGGTCACAGCGGAGTCAGGTTTCATTAAAGAGAAAATTGCCTGGTCTAGACACGTTATTGGGAAATCGTTTGGACTGAAGGTGTCACGTTTTGTTGATAAAATTGATTTCGTCCCTAAGATTGGCCTTTGGAATGTCAATGCAGAACTCGGCACTGTCAAGAGTGAGGATGGCGACTACATTACGGCAGGAAAGTTTCATATGCCAATTGGCTATAGTGTTAGCCTTGAGGCGGGTATGGCATGGATTTCTTCATGGTATACTATAAGGCCCTGGGCGAGTTATGATTATGCGGGTGTGGCCAGCAAGATTTCAAAGAAAACGGTGACGTCTGCTCGAGGTGGTGTAGATGCATTTTGGACTGCAGGTCCCACGGTTAAAATTGTTGGCAGAGAGTTTCACGCTGCCCTATTGGCCTTTGCTTTTGCGGAAAAAATCACTCTGATTGATCATGGGTTAACGACGGAAAGTACTGAGTCAGGGGAATCGATTGGAACTTTTAGTTTGACAATGGCATTTGTAGGGGCAGGTATAGCCATATCATGGTGAAAGCCGAGGATGGTACGATGAAAATAAAATTAAAAATATTAGTGCTGCTGTTTTTAGCCGTCGACGTTGCGCATGCAAATACGCTTAAAAAGGCGCCGAGTGCAAAAACCTGGTTAGATTCGTTAAATTTAAAAACGGAGGAGTCGAAAAAATTTCCATCCAAGTTGCTCATTTTGAATTCGTTTGCCAAGGGTGTTCCTATTCCGCTTGTTTATAATCATTCCCAATGTGAGGACGTCAGCTTTATTTCTTGTGTGGAGGGCCAAAATTTTGCCTACGCACTTAAAATAAACAAAATGCCGAGCGAATTGAAACTCGGGGATCTCATGAAATTTTCTGGCGCAAACCTCATTTTGGTTAATGAAGGGAAAGGCATAAATCTATATTTAGCTGGCGAGACAGAAAAAATGGAATTTTCGAAATCTGGCAAACTCAACGAGAAACTTAATCCTAGGAAGATCATCAATAGGCTAATGTCTGTCCTCGGTTATGATGGGGTTGTTCTTGCAGTGGACGGGCCATTTTTGCTTGTTGGCGGGTCGGAAGCAGCCTTAAAAGACAATAGTAAACAAGGCATTTTAATCGATAAATCGGCTGATAGATGGTCATTGGACAGTGAGGGCCAGTCATCCGACAGTGCAAAGAGCAAGGCCTTTGCTTTGTTAACTTTCGAGAATTCTTACGAAGGGTACGCCGTTTTTAGAGCCGTTTTCACCGGCTCCAGTGGAGAGGCCGAAATAGGGCAGAAAGTGATTATTGAGAAGTAGAGCTCAGAAGGCGGTCTTTCCAAGCGGTTTTTTTATAGAATTTTCCCCGAAATTTTTTATGGTTTGGATTACCAACTAAAAATCCACGGCCTCGCTCATCATCGACCCAGTCAATAGCCGAGCCTTGAACAAACTCTAGAGACCGAGCATCACAAATGATGGACACCTCGGAGTCAATTTTCATGATAGTGTCGCCGTCCTCTGCATTGTCAAATGACACGCCGTACTCAAAGCCGTCACATCCCTTTCCAGATAGGAATACGCGAAGGGATTGGCTTTTATATTCATCATTTTCTAGTTTGTAGGCTTTTGCTGCGGCCACAGCGGCGTCTGATAATGTGAATAGAGTGGTCATAATTTTTTAGGTCCTCGTAGTTTTGATGGGACATATATATTGAAATCAGCGGATCAATGGAAGGCCAATCGGCATCGCGTAGGAAGATAAAAGGGGAAGGGAGCCAGAGTTCCTCTGCGGTCCGATGGAAAGCAGTAGTTTCAGTACATTGCCAAGTATATTGTGGGCCTCCTCCGGGGGGCGCAAAGCTGTTTCTATAGCGCAAGCAGGGATTTAATCAAAGCTCTTGCCGCCCGCCCACAGTGTTCGCCCGAGGCTTCTATACGCTGTTGGGTTGCTTCCAGAGCCTCGGCAAACCGTGGCTGGGAGTTTAAAAGACTTAATAATTCCGTGGCAATTTCTTGATCGAGCCATTGTCTTGATTGTTCGCGCCTTTTTTGTGCGAGGCTGCCGGAGTCGTTTCGGGCCTCGACCAGGGAGGTAATCGCGGTCCAGACTTCCGAAATTCCCGTATTTTTGTGGGCGCTAGTCAACAGCACTTTGGGGATATTGCCTTCACAGGTTCTTGTCAGCATCACGGCTCGTTCTAATTCATTTTTTGCGACCTCTGCCGCGGTGAATGAATCGCCATCGGCCTTGGTCACAACAATTAAATCAGCCAGTTCCATAACGCCTTTTTTTATGCCCTGTAGTTCATCGCCGCTAAAGGGCTGATGTAACTGTACGAAGATATCCGTCATACTCGCGGCCATGACTTCTGATTGCCCAATGCCAACTGTCTCAATCAAAATAACGTCAAAGCCGGCCGCCTCACACAGCAAAAGTGTTTCACGCGTATGGCGCGCCACTCCCCCGAGGACACCTGATGATGGCGACGGGCGGATGAAGCTCAAGTCTGATTTCGAGAGTTCTTCCATGCGCGCTTTGTCGCCTAAGATGCTTCCGCCTGTGATCGGAGAGGACGGATCGATTGCAAGTACGGCGACTTTTTTAGTTTGGCCTACAAGCAGCATTCCTAAGGCTTCGATAAAGGAACTCTTGCCGACACCGGGTGGACCACTAATGGCGATTCGAATCGCTTTGCCAGTTTCAGGAAGTAGTATGGATAAGAGTTCTTCAGATTTCTTTCTATGATCAGCACGGGTGCTTTCCAGCAAAGTTATGGATCTAGACAAGCCAATTCGCGAGCCTTGGCGAATTTGTGTTACTAGCTTGTCGACATCTGTGTTCATGACACTTTACCCTCAAGAAAGCTCAAGATAGTTTCTGCACATTCTGGAATTGGTGTGCCCGGGCCAAAAATGGCTGAGCAACCTGCTTTTTTAAGGAATTCATAATCCTGACTTGGAATAATGCCGCCAATAACGATTCGGATGTGCTCGCCGCCGAGTTTTTTTAGTGCAGCAATCAAGTCTGGTACGAGAGTTTTGTGTCCCGCAGCTTGGCTTGAAACTCCGACCACATGCACGTCATTTTCCACAGCCTCTTTGGCCGCTTCTTCTGGAGTCTGAAACATTGGGCCGATATCCACGTCAAAGCCAAGATCTGCTAGGCCGGTCGCGATGACTTTTGCACCGCGGTCGTGCCCATCTTGACCAAGCTTGCACACTAAAATTCGTGGCCGACGCCCAGATTTTTTTGCAAATTCTGTGGCTCGAAGTCGGATGGATTCGATCATATTTGGTCCTCCAAAAGCGGATGCATAGACGGAACTAATTGATTGAACCTTCGCCTTATGGCGTCCAAAGGATTCTGCCAGTGCCTCACTGATTTCACCAAGGGTTGCTCTATGTCTCGCCGCAATCACAGAGAGCTCGAGTAAATTGCCCTTTCCTGACGAAGCCGCAATGTTCAAGGCGGAGAGTGCTGTGGTTACTGCTTGGCTGTTACGGCGTTTTTTCACGTCATTCAAGCGAGAGATCTGTGATTCGCGCACCGCGGAATTATCGACATCTCTTATTTCAACCGAATCGGTTCCAGAACTATTTTTATATTTATTAACGCCAATGATTACATCTTTTCCGCTGTCCACTCGTGCTTGCTTTTTAGCGGCACTTTCTTCAATTCGAAGTTTGGGGATACCTTTGTTGATCGCATGCACCATGCCTCCGAGTTCCTGGACCTCCTTCATAATGGATCTAGCCTTAGTGACTAGGTCAGCAGTAAGGCTTTCCATGAAATAGCTGCCGCCAAACGGGTCAACAGTTTGGCAGATGTCGGTTTCTTCTTGAATAATCAGCTGGGTATTGCGGGCGATGCGAGCCGCAGATTCTGAGGGCAATGAAATGGCTTCATCCAGAGAGTTGGTGTGCAAGGATTGAGTGCCGCCGAAGACGGCGGCCATGGCCTCGATGGTGGTGCGGACCACGTTATTGTAGGGATCTTTTTCGGTCAGCGAATAGCCGGACGTTTGACAGTGCGTACGGAGCATTGAGGACTGCGGGTTCTTGGGATTAAAGGCTTGCATCACATCGTTCCACAGGAAACGAGCGGCACGAAGTTTTGCAATTTCCATGTAAAAATTCATACCAACAGCGAAGAAAAATGACAGCCGCGGTGCAAAATCGTCAACGTCCAAACCTCGCGCTAGAGCTGTTTTGACGTATTCTAGTCCGTCCGCAATGGTGTAGGCGAGCTCGAGTGCACTATCAGCGCCGGCCTCTTGCATGTGGTAACCGCTAATACTGATGCTATTAAATTTCGGCATATTTTTGGTGGAATATTCGATAATGTCGCCAACGATTCGCATGCTGGGTTCTGGCGGATAAATATACGTATTGCGGACCATATATTCTTTTAGAATGTCATTTTGAATGGTGCCAGATAGCTGGTGCAAGGCTACTCCCTGCTCCTCCGCGGCAACGATATAGAAGGCCATGATTGGCAGAACGGCGCCGTTCATCGTCATGCTGACACTCATCTCGTTCAGAGGAATACCATCAAAAAGTATTTTCATATCTTCGACGCTATCTATGGCTACGCCGGCTTTACCTACATCACCTCTGACGCGTGGGTGATCGGAGTCGTAGCCGCGATGGGTGGCAAGGTCGAAGGCGATGCTTAGCCCTTTTTGGCCGGCGGCTAAGTTTTTGCGGTAAAAGGCATTACTTTCTTCTGCGGTACTGAAGCCTGCATATTGCCGTATGGTCCACGGGCGATGGGTAAACATTGTGGCACGTGGGCCTCGCGTAAACGGGGCTAGTCCAGGCAGAGACTCAGCAAAGCCAGCCGTGTCAGCCTTGGTGTATAATGGTTTAATCGTAACGCCCTCGGGTGATTGTATATTTAATGCACTGAGACTCTCTCCCCGTAATTCTTTTGTAGCGAGGGCTTTCCAGGCGTCGAGGTCGGCATTTTGTGTTTCGGAAGGACCTGCGGCCTTACGTCCTTTTTGGTTATCCTGCATAATAAGCTACTCCCAGATTTGGCGGCGCATTCGATACCGACTATACTGTAACACATATAGATTTAAGTGAATATTGGCAATTATTTAGCAAACGAGCTCATTTATAAAACGGATAAGCTGTGGAATTAATAGCGAGTACTTCTAAAAATGATTTTGATGGATTTTTGACCGCAGTAACCATACTTGTGCGCGTTGGTCTGGCGGCGCATATACTAGTAAAGAAGCAAGACCCGGTGGTGTGTTTGAGCTGGCTTCTAGGGGTAGCTCTTTTTCCCTATGCGACATTAATTTGCTATTTTGGTTTTGGGATTAATCCTTTCGAGAAATATGCCAATCGTAAGCGGTCTTCCCATCACTTGTCGGGATTAAAGCGCAAGCGGCAATCTCGAGAAGACTTGGCGAAAAAAAATCGAGAACTCACATCCAGCCAGAGCTTTATGGGTTTCGATCGAACGTCGATGTGGGTTTCCATGTTGCAGGGGCAACCGATGCAGCTTGGTAATTCTGTTCAAATGTTGGTGAACAGTACCGATGCTTTTCAGGCAATCAACGACTGCGTAGATGAAGCCACACAATTCATTTTAGTTCAATTTTACCAGATTCAAGCTGATAGCATTGGCCTTGGTTTTTTGGATCGCCTAGCGGCAAAGGCCTGCTCGGGGGTACAGGTCCATGTGTTGTTTGATGCTCTCGGGTCGCACGGTATGAACAATACTCTTCTCGATCACTATCGGCGGCAGGGACTAAATATTCACCGATTCCTAGAGGTGCATCCGATAAAAAGGAGATTTCAGATTAATTGGCGAAATCATCGAAAACTGGTTATTAGCGATGGTAAGGTTGCTTTTACGGGGGGCTTTAACATCGGCGAGATGTATTTACAGGGGCCAGATCCAAAACGGCCAAAATGGTTAGATCTCATTTTTAAAATCAAGGGGCCTGCCATTGCTGATCTTACGGCGATTTTTGCGGAGGACTGGCACTTTACAACGAATAAACCGCTTCCAGAAAACATCATATCAGGCAGGTTTTCCGAAATAGAATTAACAGTTATTCCACAACCATCAGCCGAGAATTTGTTACAAATCGTTGCCAGCGGCCCGTCTGAAAATAACGCACCATTTTACACGACTTTAATTAGTATATTGCACGAGGCCAGGGAGCGTGTTTGGATTATGACCCCCTATTTTGTGCCCGACAAAGAGCTTTTGCACGGGTTACGAGTTGCGGTAGCGCGGGGAGTTCAGGTTCGTATTATTGTTCCAAAGCATTCTAATCACGAGATTACAGACACGTGTGCCCACTCGTATTTTTCGGAGCTTCATCAGTATGGCGTCGAGTTGCTGCGCTATGAATACGGGGTATGCCATGGCAAGCTTGTTTTGGCTGATGCGGATCTTGTTCTGGCAGGATCATCGAATATGGACTATCGAAGTTTCTATTTAAACTTTGAGACTGACCTTTTATTGAGAGATCGGGCATTGGCTCAAAACATTAGCGACCTGTTGACGGAAGTTTCTGAGAATTGTTGCCCCCTAACTAGCAAAGATGTAAGCCTTCGGCCTGTTGGGCGTTTGCTTTTTCGACGGATTATGAGACTGTTTGCTCCACTCATGTAATGAGTGCCGTTGTTTTTTATTGGGAGCTCAAATTAGAATGCGAAAGCGTTTGTATATTATGTTGCCGCTGGCGACTATCGTGTGGTTGCTGGGCGTGCTTCCAGCGCAAATCGCTTTTTCTCGCCCAAGCGTCGAGGAGAAGACGGCACGTCGCGCCGCGTATTGGGGTCTTTTTGCTGATGTGTACCGAGCAAGAACTTGCCTTAGTGATGCAGCTGGTGGTGAAAAATGTGCAGAGGCAGCCTTGCTGGACGCCTCCAAGCATGTCGCAAAAGTTGATTTGGCGGTGGGTGCCTCGTCTAGTTCGCTCGCTGTAGAGTTAGAAAGCATTAGTGGACTAGTTCGATCACAAGACATTGTGGCAGCCCGATCGAGGCTGACTCTTTTTCGAGAAAAATTAATTGAAGAATTCGCCAGCAATACTGCCCCGGTTTTGCAACCGTCGCGTGTACTAGGTGAGAGTTTATTTTCCGAATACTGCGGCAGCTGTCACGGTAATGGTCTTGGGCTACCAGGGAAATTGACGGATCAATTGCGAGTGCAGCCCACCTCCTTTGGGCGAGTTGAACGTCAGTCAACACAGTCACCTTTTGGTGTTTACGGCGTCATGATTCACGGGGTGGATAATTCAGAAATGGCGTCGATGCTGGACATTTTATCGGTTGACGAGCTATGGTCGGTGGCCTTTTATGTGGCATCGTTGCCGTATGTTGGCAAGCCGTCCGATTCTGCAAAGGCATTGCCTAGCACGTCGGACACGGGCGACTTTACTCAATGGTTTGACGTCCATGCCGCTGATTTTGCGTTATCAACGTTGGCTGTTTCTACGGATGACGCACTTGTCCTGCGAATGAATCGGCTTGGTAAAGCTTGTGGCGAATGCCAACGGGAGCTTCAATTCTTGCGAAATGAATGGCCGTGGAGTGGGAAAACTGGGCGACTTGGAGACGTCGCACAGAGCCCACGTCAGAAAAATGAAATGCGGGCACTGGTACTGTTATTGTGTTCAATCATCTTTGTGTCAGCAGGATTCTATATTGTTTTACGACGAAGTGGACGAATCGAATGAGTCCGCTCTTGCGACGCTCCAAGCCCTAGAGAATTCTTTTGGCGCATTGTTGCCGAGCAGAGCGCCACTTTCAAGATACCCAAAAATTTCGCCATAATGTTTAACTTCAAAAGGTCCAAAGCGGCGCATAAGGTGCCAGGGACGTAGTTCACTTGTATTCGCACAGCCCATTGCTCCAATGATTTCCGCGACACTTTCGATGGTCGCATGATGAAAGTTTTTCACTCGGTATTTTTTGTCATCTACCGCGAGACCGCGAACGAGCCACGGATTTTGAGTTGCAACACCAGTTGGACAGGTGTTGGTATTGCACAATAGGGCTTGAATGCAACCGAGGGACATCATCATCGCACGTGCTGAGTAGCACACGTCGGCGCCCATGCTAATTTTTGAAATAATATCAAATCCTGTTGTGATGCGGCCGGAAACCCAAAGTTTTATGTGTTGTCGAACGCCAATGCCTACAAGTGCGTTGTGTACGAATACGAGTGCTTCGTTGAGAGGGCTGCCCACATGATTAGAAAATTCCAGGGGTGCCGCCCCAGTTCCACCCTCGCCGCCGTCAATGGCGATATAGTCAGGATAGATTCCGGTCTCAACCATCGCCTTGCAAATGGACAAAAACTCTCTTCTTTTTCCGACGCAAAGCTTAAATCCGGTGGGTTTTCCGCCACTCAGGGTGCGAAGCTTATCGACAAATTGGAGGAGCCCAATGGGATTGTTAAATGACGAGTGAGCCGGTGGCGACACGACGTCTTGGCCCATGGGTACTCCACGTATCGTGGCAATTTCGCGAGTTAATTTTTTTCCTGGAAGAATGCCTCCGTGACCAGGTTTTGCGCCTTGAGACAATTTTAACTCAATCATTTTTACGTTCGGCAGGTTTGCACGTTCGGTGAAGCGCTCGGGGTCAAATTTTCCATCCGGCGTACGGCAGGAAAAATAGCCAGTGCCAACATTCCAAATGATATCACCACCCGGGTCCAGGTGGTACGGTGATAGGCCACCTTCTCCCGTGCAGTGTGCGAAGTTTCCCATTTTTGCACCGTGATTGAGTGCAAGTACGGCATTTTTACTGAGTGCGCCAAAGCTCATGGCAGAAATATTTAGAATGGATGCACTATAGGGTTGCTTACAGCTAGGGCCGCCGATGAGAACTCGCAGGTCTTTCATTTCCACTACTTTTGGAGCGAGACTATGGTTTACCCACTCATAGCCGGTCGCATAAACATCCATTTGAGTGCCAAAGGGCAACGTTGCAATGGCATTTTTGGCTCGTTGATAGACTAGGGACCGACGCTCTCTGCTAAACGGGCGGCCTTCCGTATTATTTTCAATAAAATACTGCTGGATTTCTGGGCGAATGGATTCAAGAAGCCAGCGAGCACGGCCCAAAACTGGGAAATTTCGTTTAATGGTTTGTTGGACCTGGAGCATATCGTAAACCCCGACCGCAACGATCGGTAGCAAGAAGGCTAAGCCATAGACACCAGGGAACCAAAGAAATCCGAGTGCAATA
Source organism: Bdellovibrio sp. ZAP7 (assembly GCA_945900755.1). Classification (GTDB taxonomy): domain Bacteria; phylum Bdellovibrionota_B; class Oligoflexia; order Oligoflexales; family RGVZ01; genus CAMDKS01. The sequence goes on along the minus strand of CAMDKS010000007.1, from coordinate 54,606 downwards.
TTTCCCATGACTCCAAGAATCGAGAAGATAATGAAACCTTTACGCATTGAGGTGGCCCTTTCAAAAATACATCAATCGGTGTAACTTTTTATTATTATACAACAATACAGGAAAAATTTGTGGCTGTAAATCCGAGCGCTTGTATAGAGCCGAGAATGTTGATAAACACTTTAGTTCACTGGTTCCGTAGTGAAATGGATATCATCTCGCCCTCCGAAGGCGGTGTTCGCAGTTCGAATCTGCGCGGGACCGTTTTTTCGCTTCCATCACAAATATATTCTAGATTTAAAAAATTTGGTTCTAACGCCAAGCTCTAGTAGGCCAAGCAGACCGCTCTATGGTTTTAAAGCCCAATCCTCTAGCGGCAGCTAGTATTCGTTCAAAATCGAGGCTGATGGTGGCACCAGCTCTTGTCGTGACTTCATCTTCGGTTGGCAAATCAAAATCATTAGCACCAAAACGCAGGCCTTTTAGTGCGTCCTCATTTTTTGTGAGGACTGAGGTACGTATGTTTCGAAAATTGTGTAAGTAGATTCTGGAAACGGCGAGCCACCTTAGGTATTCTGACGTGGCGAGTTCGATGCCACCAAATTCGTTATTCCATGGCTTGTAAGTCCAACATAGAAAGCTGGCGAGCGTTCCGCCCACGCGATCTTGAAATGTGCGTAAGGATTCGAGGTGGTTTAGGCGTTCGTCGAGGGTTTCATCAAATCCAATAACCATCGTCGCAGTAGAACCCATTCCGGCCCGCAAGATGGACTCTTGAGCATTGTGATAGTCTTCGACGGTGTATTTTCCGGGACTGTGTCTTTTGCGAAATCCGTTATCCATGATTTCGGCTCCACCACCGGTTACCCACCTAGTCCCACTTGCTGCAAGCTTTTGGGCACCAGCATCGTACGAGAGTTTTGAGAGTTTGCATGAGAACATAAACTCGGCAACGGTCATTTCATAGAATTCTAGGGATGGGTAGCGCCTGCGTACTTCAGTAAATAGGTTGGCGTAGTCATCAAGGCGTAATTTCGGATGAAAACCGCCATTGAAGCCGATAAGTTTACCGCCGTGTTGTACGAGTTCTTCTATTTTCTGGCAAACTTGATCCGTGTTTAGGAGGTAGCCTTCTTTATCGTGGGGCAGTCGGTAGAACGAGCAATAATCACATTTGGCGACGCAAACATTGGTATAGTTGACGATGGCCATGATTAAGTAGGTCGCCTCGTCGGCTTTATGAAACCGCATTCGGGCAAGGCTAGCCAGATCCGAGAGCTTTTGATCATCGGCCTCTAAGTAAAGTGTGGCCGCTTCATTGCGAGAAATAGGGATTCCTGCGGATATTTTTTGTTCAATTTGATCCATTACAGCCATTGGTTCCTCGACGTCGGTTCTGACAATGGATCAATATAGGCAATTTGTCATGTTTTATGCCACGTTTTTCGATAAAAATATTAAAACTCAGTGGCCATGGTTTTAAGGAGGGCGTTAACTTTGTACCTGAAGTTAATAGATATCCAATGATTTCATAAAGTTGGCCCCTAAAGGAGTGCTTGCAACTTGGATTGAAAATCACTATAAGGGCTCCGAATGCCACTTTTAGCTTCCTGCTGTTACAACACAATGGCACTAAGGAGAACAATTCGCATGGATGTATTGCATTTCATGAAAGAGGAGTATTTAACGATTCGCAGCCAGTCCCTCGGGCTTTTGCCGTGTGACTTAGCTGAGTCGATCAGTGAGAATGATTTGCTTAGTTTTATGGGTCATTTAGATCTAATGCTTCGAGTTGGCGATGAATTAATCATATCTGAATTGACGGACGCCCAGTCTAGGCATTTGACAATAGGGACCCACGCAGAGGTCCAATCGGCTGAATTGCAGCGGTTTTTGATTACGTTTAAACGCTCAAAAACCGTGCCTGTGAGCAAACGTGAGGATCTTTTTAATAAGATTTCTCGGCACATAGACTACATGGAGCAGTTTGTGCTTCCGATTATTCGCGAGATGATTCCGACGGCCACACGTGAAGAAATTGGCGAGATCGCGGTCGACTACCGTCATGAGGCGGGGGCTTTGTTATCTAATAGGTCAAAGGGCCGTGCTGGATCTACAATAAGCGCTTGACCGAGCGGTTTCTTTTGGGGTATCAAAGGTGCCTTCAACTTGCGCTTCAATGGGCGGCGGTTCTTTAACAAGATCAGCCAACTAAATAGGTTCAAGAGGTTGGTTTAAGATAAGAATAAAATTGAGACTTTGGGTGAATCCATGAAAAATATCTTGTTAAATAAATTCGAACAGCGCGTTTTCAAAGACGTAAAACCACTTCCAGCTTTCCGATCTGGTGACACGATTCGTGTTCACTATAAAATCGCAGAAGGTGCTGCTGCCGGCGCTGCTGCCGCTAAAGCTGGTACAGACGCTCCTAAATTCCGTATCCAGACCTATGAAGGTATTGTGACTCGCGTTCGTAAGGGTACGGCTGGTGCCTCCTTTACTGTTCGTAAGATCTCTGCCGGTGGAATCGGCGTTGAACGTGTATTCCCTACTATGAGCCCACATATCGACAAAGTCGAAGTTGTAGCTCAAGGTATTGTTCGTCGCGCACGTCTTTACTACCTTCGTGATCTTTCTGGTAAAGCCGCTCGTATTCGTAGCCGTTACTTCGGCGCAGCGACTTAAGTTTAGATTCAGTTTAAGTACACAAAAAAAGCTTCGACCAATGACTAGGTCGAAGCTTTTTTTTCGCTCTACCTTCCACTGGGATCGAGGGAGCAGGCATCAGGCCACCTGTAAACGGCGATCTGTTGATTTTTCAAGATATCGATCGCTATCAATTCACACGTGATTGAGTCTAGTAGATTGGCTTTCTGTTTCATGCGATTGAGAATAAATTTCGTACCTCGAATAAGGGCCATTCTTTTTTTATAGTTGAGCCAGGCTTCTGACACGTTCATATCGGGATCACTAGCGGGATACAGTCTAGTTTTGACCTCAATAATTCGGAGAGATTGTTTACGTCGGATGACCAAATCGAGTTCGAATCCACGATGTCTTTTTTGCTGTTCTAGAATGGACCACGAGCCAGCCTCCGCCCATTTCGCGGCAATATTTTCTCCAAGTTGAGCAATACCTTTGCGGTCAAGTTTGTTGATTTCATTTGCGCTCCATCTGTGTGGGCGTACAAGCCGATGAAACGAGCCGTTGGCTGGGGGTGAATTCCAAAAATGATAAATGTGCGTAAGATCAGGTTGCATGGTGTAGCTCCGATCAAAGTAAGGTGGGGCGGAGTAGACGTTGTTGGTGCTTCCGCTTTCGCGTTAGCGACTAAACAAAGGACATTTCTCGAATGGGTGCGAAATTTTTGCGGTGCAAATGGCAGATGCCATGGGAATGAATGGCAGCGATGTGTTGGGCGGTGCCGTACCCTACGTGGCGTTCAAAGCCCCAGTGTGGATGGACGGCGGCTTGTTCTCGCATGTAATGATCGCGATGTTCTTTGGCAATGATCGAGGCGGCTGCAATGGAAAAACACAAACTGTCACCTTTGACGATGGTTTGTTGTTTGATGATTTGCCCGCGGATGTTTTGATTGCCGTCTACTAAAAGTAAGTCAGGGGTTACCTTTAAAATTTGAGCGATGGCATCATTCATAGCCAAAAAAGTGGCGTTAAGAATTCCGACCCCTTCAATGTCGCGTGCAGTGGCAGTTCCAACAGCGTAGTCTAGGCTAATGTCGGCGATAATATTAAGAAGATCGAATCGCTGTAAGGCGGAGAGTGTTTTGCTGTCTCGTATTTTTGATCGTGTTTTTGCGTCGAGAGCTGCAAGTTTTTTATAATCCAAAACAACACAGGCAGCGACCACTGGACCTGCCAAGCAGCCTCGCCCCACTTCGTCAATGCCAGCGAGGACAAGGCCTTGATCAAGCCACTGACGTTCGATCGCACCTTTTTGAATGGTTGTTTTAATGTGTAAACTCCAGTCAACAGCAGAGCATTGAAATTGTACTGCAATGGGCGGAATAGTCGCGTGACTAAAGGGCTTTGTCTAGCATCGCTGCGAGCTTTTGCTTTGGTACGACGCCGACAACGCTATCAACCACTTTGCCGTCCTTAACGAGGACGATGAAAGGAATGGAGCGCACGCCGAATTGAGATGGAGTGTTTGCATTTTCGTCGACATTCATTTTGGCGACCGTGATGCGGCCTTTGTACTCTTCAGCCATCTGCTCAAGCAAAGGTCCAATTGCTACACATGGACCACACCAAGGAGCCCAAAAATCAACGAGAACCGGAATGGACGACTTGAGGACGGAAGCCTCAAAGTTAGCGTCGGTGACAATGATTGAATTTTGTGCCATTTTGAAGTGCTCCTTGTGATTTATGTGACATCGGTATTGAAGCGAAATCGGCGAGTTTTGTAAAGAGGCTATCCAAACAAAAAACGGAATGACTTCATGTCATGCAATCGATTAAGCCGACGAGTCTGACTAAAGATAGGTGTAGTGCCAAATCTGTAAACAATTCCAGACTAATTTATCGTCACGGTGAGGCCCGGTCCGCCGACCACAACGTCCATGAATTGTCCGCCGGCTCCCGTCATGCCTGTGATTATTTTTTGCACTTTGTCAGCGGGACAAATAATTCCCATAACCCCTCCCCCACCAGCGCCACAAACGCGAGTAAACATCGCACCGGCCTCACGAGCGGCGACATCAATTTTTTTCGTCTCTACGGTTTCAACCGCCGGCCAAAGTGCAAGCCTAAGTTGCCACTCGCGACGAGAGGCTGCGATGGCCTCTTTCCAGTTTTGTTGAAGGACGGCCTCTGCGCAATCTGCGGCTTCGTTTCCGATGGCCGCAATTTTTGCTAACAACACCTTGTCGCCATCAAAGATTCGTTTAAAGATTTCCCAGTTGTTGATGGCACTCGCTCGTGATTTGCCGCTATAGCAGCACAAAAATTTAAACTCCTGGTTTTCCAAAATTTTTCCCGGCAACGTCGTAATGTTTGTTCGTCCAAACGGATATTCAAGAATATTAATGCCTCCACGAATTCCTCCCCAATAATCTTGAACGCCAGTTGGGGCATGGATTACGCGGGACTCAACGTCTTGGGCTGTGCGAACAATCAAATCTTCAGAGGGCACCACATAATTTTTATCAAACTGACGTCTGGCCTCTGCAACGGCTCGACAAAACGCAACAGCCAAGCAACTTGATCCTCCAAGTCCTGCACCTGCAGGAGACTTAGCGCGGGTGGTAATGGTGATCGGGGGTAGTTCTTTGGTCCAAAAAGCACTTAGTAATAATCCAAAGAGGTATAGCTTGGAGGATTGGGTGATGGCTGTCAAATTCCCAGAATCAGTAATATTTTGATCTTCACTGATGAAGTGAAACAGTCCATCTTTCGAAGGTACCACCTCGACGACAGCTAAAAGGCTAACCGCAACATTCACGGTGGCTTTTCGATCTAACAAATTATGGATCGGCCAGAGGTCAAGGGTTCCGCCGGCAAGATCGACTCGGGTTGGTGCTGTCGCGGTTATTTTAAACATTCTTCTGAGGCTCCGATCGAGAGAATTTATAGTTTTGTGATAATATCATATCAATGCTAACAATATCTCGCCAGTATGGAGCGCAAAATGGCGGTAATAGGGCGGTAACATGGCGATGTCAGACAATTTCATTTTTCAGGGCCGACGCATGCGGGTTTGCTCATGGAATGCGTCCCCAGGCTTTATTAGTGCAGCATCGGCCGCCCTTGAGCAACAGCTCCGCATGCTCATTCAAGTAGAGATCGTGCCTTTAAAGTCTCTAACTGACGCAACAGCACCATGTGATCTGCTTATAATTTCAGCGGAAGGGATTGACGACGAGGCGTTTCCATCGTGGTTAAAAAGTGTCAGCGAGAGAATTCCAAATATTCATGGAATTCCTGTACCTTCCATTATTTTTGGAGTTGTGCCCGCTCCGGTTCAGCGAGAACTTTTGCGATGGGCCGTTGAAGGGAATTGGTATTTTGATATTGTCGACCCCGGGCATGTGACGAGTTTACCTGTGCGGGTGGCTAATTTTTTACGACTTCACGATCATTTACATGAGGTCAGGCGTATTTCGGATGCCTCTCGATTGTTGGAAGCTCGAGTGAGAGAAATGGAAACGCAAATCACTGAAATTTTGAAGGGTGCACCGAGGCCGTGAGTTTAATTGATATCAACGAAGTTTCTGAGTACATGCTTGTTGCGCAATATGTTGTTGAACTATTTGGTGCTGGGCATTTCCTTTCTCGGGATGATTATATGCGAATTGAGAGATGGATGTTGCTGTCAGGCAGCAGTGACGAGTTATTGCTTGTGCTGGATGATATTTTGCCGCGAAGAGTAGACAAGGCACGAGAGAAGGGCAAAAAAGTATTCTCATTGTCGTCCATTAATAAATCTGTAGAAAAAAGACTGAACGACCGAAGCTCACTGGTTGGTCGTGCGGTTTCCGGAGATCTCGATGGTCCCTAATTCACCAGAGATGGAAAAAAGAATTGAGAAACTGGCCCTTTCCAAAGTTAAAAAGCACATTTTTTTGTGCCTTGGAGAAAAGTGCTGCACCGCCGAGGCTGGCGAGAAGACGTGGGACTATCTCAAGCTGCGGACAAGATCTCAAGATGCGATCGATGCGGGAATTTGCCGAACAAAGGTTGGATGCCTGCGTATTTGTCGGGAGGGCCCTGTGGCGGTTGTTTATCCTGATGGAGTTTGGTACCGAGACGTGACTCCAGACGTTTGCCAACGTATTATCGAAGAGCACCTTCTTGGTGGAAAAATCGTTGAGGATCATGTGATTATTGAGCAGCCTCTAGTTCCTTGAGCTAGTCGGGCGTCAATCAGAATCCGAGAGGCTTCTGAGCCGCGTGGGATGAAACGCATTTGCGATCATTTTAGATTTTCCTGATTGTATAAATTCTGAAAGGGCAAGTCCCGACGCGAAACCAAGCGTTAGGCCTGACCCCATAAATCCGCTGGCAACTAAAATTCTAGAATCTCCGTACATGGGTCCGATGATCGGTATCTCATCGCAAGCTCTTAGATCGATTGCGGCCACAGTTTGCGTGGGTTCAGATAACGACACATTGAAAAGGTGCTCAATTTTATTTTTTACAGCACTTGTTGCAGTTTTCAAAATGGAGGGCGTCTCGGCTTCAACGCCAGCCCAAGGCCTCAGATATCGTGCACCGCCAGCAATGATCGTGTTGCGGTAGGAGTAGGTCATCCAAAATTGGCTGTACTCTGCAAACGTCAAATCACCTCGATTCAATTTCAAGGGACCCTTAAGGATACTGAATTCCATCCACTGATCGGCGTGATTAACCAAGGCAGGCGCAAGGTCTGGGATAAGACTTTTAATGCCACGGTGACAAGCGGCCACAATCATTTCCCCATGGATTGAGTCTCCAGAAGACGTTTTTATGGATACGCCATCTCGAGAACGGCGGATCACCTGCACGCTGTCGGCTATAACAGGGGCGTCCGATTGTTTTTCGAGGAGACGCAGCACGGAGGTAACATCGATAGAGGCGGCGGCCGCCCCGTCACTTTGTATCGTGTTAGGGCTAGATATGGAAAGCGAGGCAGGAAATCCATTTTTAGATAGCCAGTCCACAGCAAAGCTCATTTCGGTCGCTTCTTGGGGAGTGCTTGCCATGCGGGTGATGCAACCGACGCTGTGTTTAATTTGATGCTCTTTAGTAAATTGCAGGAGGCCGCTAAAACCAGTGCGATTGACGTCCAGTAAAGATCTCGTCACCTCGGGTCCATGCCCATGAACGGCGCGGCTGATGTTGTCGTGCAACGTGACGCTAGCGTAACCGGCATTCAAGGAGGAGCACTGGTCGAGCGTGGGGTTCGGCGCGACGAGACAGATTTTTTTAACGCCAGATTTAGCCAGATGCCATGCTGTGCTCAGACCGGTTAGGCCTCGTCCAATTATAATGACGTCATAGGATTTCATCTGTGCTAAAAGCGCTCTCCATTTTTTTTATTATTCGAGGCTGTTTAATGGTAGAATCAAGTGACGTCAATTTTTGGACTGGTTTAAAGGTTTTTTAATCAGACAATTGCTTCGCTAGCGTTTTACACTATAGAATAATTGCGTCAATTGTACCAATTGCAAACGGGAGCTGAAAATTAAAACATCAAATCCAATTCATTTAAACCCGTCCGTTCTATTGGCTTTAAAATATTTATGCATAACGTTGGCTTGCTTGGCCGTGATGACGTTGAACAGCATGGCCATCGCGCTTAATTTAGATGTCGTGGGCTGGGCCCCAGTATCCAATTTAAAAATCGAGGGGCCTTTACCAATATGGCTTGGCGATGATGGACTTGTTGGGAGACTGGCCTGTCCAGCGATTATGCGAATGGAGGGTTCCCCACTAAAAAATGTCCCTCTCCTCCTAAAGGTGGGTCCTGTTGTCGAGCGCCAGGGGTCCGCTGAAAGTTGGACCCTCACCTTGCGACCTGGACTTCGGTGGTGGAATGGAGAGCCAATCAATGGCGAAGCGTTAGCGGTCTGGTTAAAGGCCAGTTTGCCTGGCACTGTTTATGAAAAACTTGGAATGACACTGGCCTCAAATCCGGAAATTACCGCCAGTGGTCCACTCACTACAAAAATTTTGTGGGCAACACCACCCCCCTTTGGTCCCTATGTCATGAGCGGAGTCAGTCTTTTTCGGACTACGGGAGTCGAAACTGAGTGCGCGGGCCTGTACTCCGCAAAGCTGTCCACTAAAGGAATTGAGTTAAGTCTCAACAAGGGCTACGTCTCAAGGTATTCTAATATTCATATCGCCTTAGGAGCAGAGGAAAAGGTTCCAGGCCATCATCGATTAGAATTTTTGCTGCCTAGAACAGCGTCGCATATGGGCCCCGGTGGCGTCATTAGATCGGCTTGTTCTGCTCAGCTAGAAATCCCATTAGTTACGGGGATTATCTGGAATCCATCGTCCCCTTTAGCCGCTTCACCTGCACTTCGCACTGCGTTGACGATGGCAACACCGCGAGGCGAGATTGTTAGAACCGCGGCTGCCGGTCTTGGAACTCTTCTTTCCGCGCCAATTTTAAGAACTCACCCTGGATACAATTCAGCTTTATTAGTGCGGCCTTATAGCCTTGAGACAGCGGGTCAAATACTAGAGCAAGCGGGATTTGTCCAAGCGGGCTTTGCGCAAGGCTACATTGGACAACCGCGGCAAAAAACAGCAGGTAAACCGGCGATTCTTAGGATCGCACGGACCAGCGGCGAACAGGATCTAATAGAAAAAATTATCGTCGACTCCTTCGCTTCATTAGGAATTAAGGTGGAGTTTGATGAGGCCTCAGCAGGAGGGGCGATGTTTGATGGAGCTCTGGCAAGCACTTTTATTTCTTGGACATCTCAAGACATTCGCTCATTGGCCCACTCATCCAGGCTGAAATCCTCCGCCAAACTGAAGGCCCCCTTCCCTTTTGATGGTCTGAGTGATAAAGCCTTGGATGAGGCGCTGGACGATTATTCAAGATCAACCACCCAAGCGACCCCCGATGTTAAATTGCTTGGTAAAGTGCACGAAAAGTGGTTTGATCTTGAGCCGTGGACGATTGTGATGGCTCACCAGTATTGTCTCATGGGTGACGGCATTAAGATTCCGTCCAAAGTAAGCTTATTGAACCCTGACTGGTTTCGGCATTTGACTGTGGATTGATGCCCCTAGGAAATTAAAAAGGAAACGTACCCGTGATTGCTCTGAAATCTGACCAGGAAATAAATGCGATGCGCGTAGCAGGGAAGCTTGCTGCGGAGACGTTAATCATGATTGGTAAACATATTAAGCCAGGAATTTCCACTCTTGAATTGAACGACATCGTTCACGATTTTACGGTAAGTAGAGGAGCAATTTGCGCTCCTCTAAATTATCGGGGATTTCCAAAAAGTATTTGCACTTCAGTCAATGAAGTTATTTGTCACGGCATTCCTAATGCAAAGCACATTCTGAAAGATGGGGACATTATAAATGTAGATGTTACGCCAATTGTAGACGGCTTCCACGGAGACGCTTCAGTCACTTTCTTTGTCGGTTCAAACATTTCGGCAACGGCTCGAAAGCTCGTGAAAATTACCGAAGAATGCCTAAATCTCGCCATCGCCACCGTTCGAGTAGGTTCGCGGATCGGTGATATAGGACACGCGATACAAGAGCACGCACATAAAAATGGATTTACGGTAGTCAGAGATTTCGTAGGTCACGGTATCGGCCGAGTCTTCCATGAAGATCCCCAAGTTCCTCATTATGGAGAGCCAGGAAAAGGACTCCGACTTGAGCCGGGGATGACCTTTACGATTGAGCCGATGATCAATTCTGGCGACTTTCGCAGCAAGGTTCTAAAAGATAAGTGGACCGCCGTCACGCTTGACAACAGCCTCTCAGCTCAATTTGAACATACCCTCGCTATTCGAAGTGATGGGATAGTCGAAATATTGACTCGGTGATTTTTAGTTCTTGGGAGCTTGACGGAATTATGGAGAAAGCAAAGGTAGGCTTTCGAACTCTTTTGTTTCGTCAGTGTCCGGCAAAGAATCAACATAAGCTGATATTTCATCATCATAAATGATGCTCGGGTCCGAGAGTCTTGCTTCTATTTCTGTAATTTTTGCGAGAGCATAGGCCGAGACCTGAGCGCGGCTGCTTATTTCGGTTAGGCCTGCGCTCTTTAAATTGACCAGTGCAGCATCGGGGTTGCGCAAAATATCTGCATAGTAGTCGAGACGGAGACTTCGAAGCATAGCGATGTCATCTACGGTTTCCACGTCGAGTTCTATTGAAACGATGATGGTTGCGGCTGTTGTAGTCATTTTGTGAGGCTCCGAGTTTTCGCCACAACCCCACATTGGGGTATAGCGCTGTGGACTTTCTTGATGCAAGCACCAGGCCAATAGCTAACCATCTTAAATCACTACATTTTATCTTTTAAAAATCGGAGTTTGTCTAATTTGTGGGTTTCAACGACTGTAAAATAGACACTTTGGTGATGAGTTTAGCCCGATAGGTCAGTCATTTTAGACTCTTTTTACCGGCGGATAGTTTCCTCAACGCTGCAATTGGGAGCTCTGCTTTCGAAGATCCATAAACCAAGGGGGCCAATTTTAATGTATATTCACGCCAAATTTATCTAAAATTCACAAATAACGGATATTATAATGCGGATGGATTGAATTTGTATATTATTTTATATATTATTTTATATTGTTATCAGTTGGTGTTGTTGACTATAAAAACAGGCTGTGATATGACCCTTTCCCCATAGGAGATTATTTATGAGTTATAGCGCAAGGGCCTACGAAGGCGTCAAGCAAAGTATCGGTAAGCTCAATCCTGCCCAAAAAGACTTTGCCATGCGAATTCCTGTCCACTTCACACGTGGTCATTTTACCGTAAAAACAGTGGCCTCTAAGCGCGAACTTTGGCAGGTCATGACGCTGCGTTACGAAGTTTTTCATAGGGAATTTATGAACAAGCGCCTGCCCTATGGAATTGACCGTGATCGATATGATTTGAATGCCGATCACCTCGTTATTGTGGACAATCGCATTAATAAGATAGTGGGCACCTACCGCTTGATTTCTAGTGAGACGACTGACGATTTCTACTCGAAAACGGAATTTAGCATCTCAGACCTACTGTCAAGGAAGGGACGCAAAGTTGAGCTTAGCCGAGCATGTATTCACAGAGACTATCGAAATGGAGCAACGATTACAATGCTCTGGCGTGGTATTATGGAATATTTGACAGCGAGCGAGGCCTCGTGGTTATTTGGAATGGGCAGCGTTAAGACGGTCGATCCAGATCAGGCGGCTGCAGTTTATAAGTGTTTTGCTGACGATGGCTCTGTCGATGAAAGCTTCAATATTTCAGCCAATCGCGATTTCCGCATCAGTGATTTTAGCGAGCGCCTGTCGAGGGCGAACGCGACGCCCGAATTTAGAGAAATGATGCCATCCCTCCTTAAATCCTACATTCGTGCCGGCGCAGTTTTGGCGGGCGATCCTGCGATAGATCGCGAGTTTAATTGCACTGATTTTTTTGTAATACTGGAGACCGATAGAATGTCTCAGGCCTATCACCGTAAGTATCTGGCACAATAGTCTTTTAAACGATAAATATTAGAACCAACAATGCCCTAGACCCATTGAGGTGTAGGGCATTGTTGAGTTTTTGCGTCCGTGGGTTTACAATCATAGTAGGCCCTAAAATTTGCTCCTTTTGAATTTCAATATTTCTACGAACAGCAATCCATGGAGGATCCCCTCAAGTGACTGTTAGCGTATCAAGAGCCATGCTGCAGCGTTTGCCAGAGTTAGTTGAGCTCCAGCGACTTGCCGCTCATGGCGGCAAGGGGTTTGTTCGCGTTGAAGAGCTCGTCACGGTCACGCACAAAGATTTATCCTTGCCAGTTTTAGCCTTTGAATTTGGCAGCCAAGACCCTAAAGCGCCGGTTTTCTTTTTGACGGGTGGCGTCCACGGTCTTGAAAGAATTGGTTCGCAAGTCATCCTTTCGTACCTTAAAACGTTAATAAATTTGGCCCATTGGGATTATTCAACGCGAAACCTCTTGGAGCGTGTTCGGTTTTCCGTTGTCCCTATTGTCAACCCAATTGGTATGTATCTAGGGCGCAGATCCAACGGGCAAGGTGTTGATTTAATGCGAAATGCACCCATAGACGTCGCAAAAGGCGGACGAGCTGGGATTGCGGGTGGGCACAGGATTTCCAATAAATTACCTTGGTATAGGGGGCTTGAGGGGGCGCCAATGGAAGCAGAATCGACGGCCCTAACGAGCTATTTTGAACAAAATTTCTCGAGGTCTCAGTCTGTTATTGCTCTAGACATGCATAGCGGCTTTGGTTCTGTGGATAGGCTGTGGTTTCCCTACGCGCGAACAACTGAGCCGTTTCCGAACTTAAAGCAAGTGTACCAGCTCGTTCATAATCTAGACTCAGCCTATCCACATCATATTTACAAGGTCGAACCGCAGTCGGCGAGTTACACGACTCACGGGGACCTCTGGGACTATTTGTATGATCGCCGAAGAATTGAACAGGGGTCCATCTTTATTCCATTAACTCTGGAGCTCGGATCTTGGTCGTGGATCAAAAAAAATCCGCGCCAGTTGTTCTCGGCCCTAGGTATTTTCAATCCTTTACTGCCCCACAGGACATCCCGCATATTGCGCCGTCACCTTCATCTTTTGGACTTCATGCTACGGTCCGCAGCATCGCCTGCGTCGTGGGTGCAAGGTCGCGGATTGTTAGCTAATTCCGATGATCTTGAACGTCTAGCCAGGGCTCGTTGGTATGACGAGCAAGCGGCTTAATACAAGGCAGCTCGTTGAGTGGAATAGTCGTCGCCCATCGTCCTTCTTTTGACCCTCAATACCTGCCAGCAAAAAAAAATTAAGGCTCTTCCAAAAAAACGCTCGAATCTACTTGACACAAGTGGGGTTCAAGCGATAGATACGGCTCTCTAATTTTCAGGCAAGCCTGCTTTTGACAAGCCTCTGCCAAATTCGATCGGCATACCTCGTTATGGCGGCAAACCTGGAAAAAAGAACAAGTTCGGTACCATATTAAAATGGTGCCTAATAACGAATGTAAACTTTTTCAGGGTCTCAAAAAACATGGAACATCAAAACCTAAGAATCCGTTTACGTGGCTACGATCACAAGTTGATCGATAACGCAGCTGCCGACATTGTCGAACGTGCTAAACGAACTGGTGCTCGTATTGGGGGTCCAATCCCTCTACCGACAAGCATTGCTCGTTACACAGTTTTGCGCAGTCCGCACGTTGATAAGAAAAGCCGTGAGCAGTTTGAAATTCGTACTCACAAGCGCATGCTTGACGTACTTCATGCTGGCCCGCAGACTATTGATGCACTTGTGAAGGCAGACCTTCCAGCGGGCGTCGATATTTTTGTTAAGGTAATTAAAGGTAAGTAAGTGGACCGGTGCAGCGGGCAGAACGAAGATTCTCCGGCACCAACTCTAACGCATCGATTGTTTTTGTTAACCCAGTAGAAAGCAGGTCTGAGAAATGACTACTCCAAAAGGATTGGTAGCTAAAAAGATCGGAATGACACGAATGGTCGATAAGCACGGCCATCTTATCGCTGTCACTCTGCTCCAGATTGAAAATCAAAAAATCACCAAGATACTTACAAAAGATCGCGACGGCTACGACGCGTACCAAATTGGATTCAAAGAAACCAAAGAGAAAAATCTTTGTAAGCCAGATATCGGCCGTATGCGTAAAGTAAACATCACCGATAACTTCACAACCTTCAAGGAATTCCGTACGGATGCCCCTGTTGCCGTTGAGCTAGGCGCTCAGTTGACGACAGAACTTCTCAATGGCGTTACAGCTGTTGATGTAACTGGCATCACAAAAGGCCGCGGATTTACAGGATCTGTAAAACGTTGGGATACTGCTGTTGGACGTTGGTCCCACGGTTCACGTTTCCACCGCAGTCCAGGATCTCTCGGAACACGTACCACACCAGGTCGCGTATTCAGGGGTAAGCCGGTCCCAGGTCATTACGGAGTTGAGCAAGTGACCATTCAAAATTTGAATGTTATGCATGTCGACGCAGAAAACAGCTTGGTCGCAGTGACTGGCGCCGTACCGGGACACCGTAACGGTTACCTTTTCATTAAACCATCGGTCAAGGCGTGATCAACGTCGCGTAAGGAAAGGTACTAAAATGGGAAGTCAAATGGAAATTCAAGTTAAAAACATTCTAGGTAAAGACGTCAAGAAAATCGCTCTATCGAGTGAAATTTTCGGTGTTGAGATGAACGAACATGTTCTTCACCTTGTTGTAAAAGCATACCAAGCTAATCGTCGTCAAGGTACGCATGCTACGAAGACGAAAGCCATGGTTGCCGGCGGTGGCGCTAAGCCATTCAAGCAAAAAGGCACTGGCGAGGCTCGTCAGGGTTCAAGTCGTTCCCCTCTTAATCCAGGCGGCGGTGTTGCACACGGTCCTCAGCCTCGTGATTACAACGAAAAAATTAATGCACGCACCAAGCAAACAGCTCTTGCTGTAGCTCTAAGCGACAAGTTTCGTCATAGCCGCCTCATCGTTATTGACGACTTTAAAGTGGGCGATAAACCAAGCACCAAGCACATGCTTAAAGCTCTAAAGGCTCTAAAAGCAGACAAAGCTCTGGTTCTTGACGAGTCTAAAGACGACACACTTTTGCGATCAACCCGTAATATCCACGGTGCAGATTGCATTACTCCAGCAGCAGTGAACGCGGAGCACGTGCTTCGTTATGAAAACTTTGTGATTAGTGAATCTGGATTAAATACTCTCCAGAAACGCTTCCTAGGGGGCAAATAATGAGTCCTTTTCAAACTCTCTCTAAGCCAATTTTATCTGAAAAAAGTACTCTTGCTCGTGAGAACTTGCAGCAGTATACATTTAGAGTTGACCTTCGCTCCTCAAAGGGCGATGTTCGCAAGGCTGTAGAGTCGTTTTACGGTGTAAAGGTCGAAAAGATCCAGACTTTGATCACTCGCGGTAAAGTAGTTCGTAAGGGAAACAATGTTTCTTTGACGAGCAAAACAAAAAAGGCAGTTGTAACGCTAGTAGATGGCGCTAAACTTCCGATGTTTGAAGATCAATAACCAGTTGTTCAGAAGCTGATAAGGAATACCAGAAATGGCTATTAAGCAATATAAACCAACTACTCCAGGTCGTCGCGGCGCATCCGTTGTTGACTTCTCTCACTTGGATAAAGTTAAGCCGCTAGCTACAGCGACTGAGCGTATGACCGAGCATTCGGGCCGAAACAATACCGGTCGAATCACCGTTCGTCATCAAGGCGGTGGCGCACGTCGTCATTACCGCGTGATTGACTGGCGTCGTGACAAACTAGACGTTGGTGGTAAGGTTGAGTACGTTGAGTACGATCCAAACCGCAGTGCATTTATCGCACGTATCCTTTACAAAGACGGCGATCGCCGTTACATCCTCTGCCCTGAGGGTCTTGCTAAAGGTGACGAAGTTGTTAGCTCCAAAACGGCCGACGTTAAAATCGGAAACGCGATGCCATTGAGCAACGTGCCAGTTGGAACTTTCGTTCATAATATTGAAATGCGTCCAGGCAAAGGCGGCCAAATGGCTCGTTCAGCCGGTACGTTTGCTCAGTTGATGGGTCGTACGGATGGATTCGCTCAGCTAAGAATGCCGAGCGGTGAAATGCGCCGAGTTCCAGAGATTTGTTTCGCTTCTATTGGCCAAGTCGGTAACAAAGATCACTTCAACCAAACTATTGGTAAAGCTGGTCGGAGTCGCTGGATGGGAATTCGTCCAACTGTTCGCGGTTGTACAATGAACCCGGTCGATCACCCGCACGGTGGTGGTGAAGGTCGCGGTAAAGGTGGTAAGCATCCAGTATCTCCTTGGGCACAGCCAACCAAGGGCTTCAAAACTCGTAAGAACAAACGTACCGCGAAAAATATTATTCGCGATCGTCGTCAGAAATAATAGGGGGAGTCACTCGTGGCACGTTCACTCAAAAAAGGTCCTTTCGTTGACCAGTACCTGTTCAAAAAGGCTGAGCAAGGTAAAAAAGACAAGAAGCCTGTTAAAATCTGGAGCCGACGCTCCACGATTGTTCCAGAATTTGTTGGCGTGACCTTCGCCGTTCACAACGGCAATAAGTTTGTAACAATCCCTGTTTCAGAACACATGGTTGGTCACAAGTTTGGCGAATTCGCACCGACAAGGACCTTCCATGGTCACGGCGGCGGCGATAAAAAAGCTACTAAAACCTAATTGAGGAAAGACAGATCAAATGTATCAGGCAATACTCAAAAACGTACGAATTACCCCACGCAAAATGCGTTTAGTCGCGGACATGGTCCGTGGCAAACAAGTCCAGCGTGCGATGGACACTTTACAACTCACCAATAAAAAGGGAGCCCGTATTTTGTCTAAGGTTTTGAAGTCTGCGATCAGCAATGCTTCAGACTTGGCAACCATTGATGTTGATCGTCTACAGATCTCGGAAGTGACTGTAGATATGGGCCCAGCGTTAAAACGCTTTATGCCACGCGCCCAAGGGCGTGCGACCAACATCAAAAAACGCATGTCGCATATTACTTTACGAGTCAAGGAAGTCTAATTTGCCGATCTAGTTAGATAGGCCAAAGAAGAAAGAGGGTTTAAAGCGTGGGACAGAAAGTACATCCAGTCGGATTCAGATTAGGCATCACTCGTACGTGGTCGTCGCGATGGTTCGCAGTCAATAACTACAAAGATTTGCTGCTTGAAGACATCAAGATCCGTAAGTTTATCAACAAGAAGTTTGAGGCCGCAGGCATCGCAAACGTCGAAATTGAGCGAGCTAAACCGAATCTGAGAATCAACATCCACAGCAGCCGTCCTGGTATCATTATTGGTAAAAAGGGTGCTGGTGCAGATGATCTTAAAAAAGAAATCATTGCGGCTTGCAATATCAAATCCGGTGAGCCAGTGCTCAACGTATTTGAGGTAAAGAAGCCAGATCTCGACGCGAAATTAGTAGCTGAGAGCATCAGGGCACAGCTCGAAAAACGAGTTTCTTTCCGCCGAGCAATGAAAAAAGCTATGGGAAGTTCAATGAAGGCTGGGGCTAAAGGAATTAAAGTTAGCCTTTCCGGTCGCCTTGGCGGAGCAGAAATGTCTCGTGAAGAGCGTTACATGGAAGGTCGGGTGCCTCTGCATACGATCCGCGCTGACATCGACTATGCCACAGCGGAAGCATATACAACTTACGGCTTAACAGGCGTAAAGGTTTGGATTTTCAAAGGCGATATTCTTACTAACTGAACTATTTTAATGAGTTGAGAGGAGAGCTTAGATGCTAGCCCCAAAGAGAATGAAATACCGGAAAGCCCATAAGGGACGCGTTAAAGGTAAAGCCAAAGGCGGCACCGAATTGACCAAAGGCGACTATGGTCTAATGGCGATGGAGCACGGCAAAGTGACGGCACGTCAAATCGAGGCAGCCCGTGTTGCTATGACTCGTCATATTAAACGCGGTGGCGAAGTTCTTATTAAGATCTTCCCAGACAAGCCGATCACCAAGAAGCCAGCCGAGACACGGATGGGTTCGGGTAAGGGTAGCGTAGAATACTATATCGCTGTCATTAAGCCAGGTAAGATCCTTTACGAAATGGCCGGAGTAGACAAAGCCACAGCCAGCCAGGCTTTGGCACTTGCTGCTGCCAAGCTAAATATAGAAACAAAATTCATCGCTAGACAAGATGATCCGTGGGGTTAAGTTATGGAATTTAAAAAGAATAGTGCTAAAGAGGTCCGTTCTATGGACGCAAAGAAGATTAGTGACACTGCGAAAAACATTCGTAAAGAGCTTGTCGGAATGCGAATGGACGTGTATAACGCAGGACCACAGGCAAAAGCGACGGCCCGTAACATGCGTAAGAACCTAGCTCGTCTTCTAACAGTTGCTGTTGAGAAGGCTGTTGTTGGGGTCAAAACTAAGGTTACAGCTAAACCAGTAGCTGCTAAAGCTCCAGTTAAAGCAAAGGCTAAGACTGAAGTCAAAGCTAAAGCTGCAGCTAAGCCAAAGGCTGAAGTAAAATCTTCAGTGAAATCTAAAGTAACGGCGAAGACAAAGTAAGTAACAAAGAGTAAGAGGCATTCATGAGCCAGGCAACAGACAAAACAGTAGAAAAAGTCATCAAAGAAGTTCGCTGCGTAGTGACGAGCGATAAGATGTTGAAGTCCCGCGTTGCGGTGGTTGAGCGTCTTGTGAAGCATCCGATTGCGGGAAAATATCTTCGTCGTCGTACTAAGTTGATGTTCCATGATGATACGAACCAATCCAATGTTGGTGACGAAGTCATAGTACGCCCATCCCGTCCGATGAGCGCAAAGAAGAAGTTCACGTTAGTACGCATTGTGCGTAAAGCGTAATTTGAGTTCGATTGGGTGCTTGTATTAAGCAAGTGCGAAAGTAATAGGAGCGAACGAAATGATCCAGATGGAAACAGTCCTCGCAGCAGGGGATAACTCAGGAGCCAAAAAGCTAAAATGCTTTAAAGTTCTGGGTGGAAGTAAAAAGAAGTATGCCTCCGTCGGCGATATCATCGTGGTTTCGATCAAAGAAGCTGCCGCAAACAGCAAAATCATCAAAGGCTCAGTTCACAAGGCTGTAGTCGTTCGCACGATCAAAGAGATCATGCGCAAAGATGGCACGTCGATCCGCTTTGATCAAAATGCAGCAGTACTTATCAAAGGCAAAGATAATGAGCCGATTGGTACACGTATATTTGGACCAGTAGCGCGTGAAGTTCGTACTTCTGGCTTCGGTCGAATTGCATCCCTGGCGCCTGAAGTATTGTAATTGCAACTTAAGCTTGTTTATATAGAGAAAAAAAAATGACTAAACCTAGACTACAAAAAATGTATGAAACAGAATTCAAAGCCGCTCTTGTAAAAGAGCTCGGACTTGAAAACGTCATGCAAGTGCCAAAATTATCGAAAATCGTTGTAAACATCGGCCAAGGCGATGCGACCCAAAACATCAAGTTTTTGGAAGCTGCTGTAGTTGAGCTTACGGCTATTACAGGTCAGAAACCGATCACAACTCGTTCAAAGAAAAGCATCGCAACCTTTAAGCTCCGTGAAGGCGCTCCTATCGGTTGTTCTGTAACTCTTCGTCGAGCTAAGATGTACGAATTTCTCGACCGGTTTATTAACGTCTCGGTGCCACGTGTTCGTGACTTCAAAGGCTATACTCCAAAAGCATTTGACGGCCGCGGAAACTACACCATAGGCATTAAAGAGCAAATCATTTTCCCTGAAATTGATTACGATAAAATTGATAAGATGCGCGGCATGGGTATTACGATTGTGACTAGCTCTCAGAGCGACACACATGCGAGAGCCCTATTAGACAAATTCAAATTCCCGTTCCGTAAATAACCAGAACGCCAGAGGATAGGAGTTCAAATGGCAACTAAAGCCATGATTCAAAAAGCAGCTAAGACGCCGAAATTTTCGGTACGTGCATACACTCGTTGCGCCAATTGTGGTCGCCCTAAAGCGGTTTACCGTAAGTTCGGCATCTGCCGTATTTGCTTCCGCACTATGGCACTCAAAGGATTGCTGCCAGGTGTAACTAAGGCATCTTGGTAATCAAACGACTAATGAATTTTCGGAGAGACAGACATGCGCCCAAATGACCCAATCGCAGATCTTTTAACCAGGATCCGTAACGCACAGCAAGCAAACCACGAAGTAGTTTCAATACCTGCTTCTATGGTTAAAATTGCGGTAACCCACATCCTCAAGGATGAAGGTTTTATCAAAAACTACAAGTGTATCCGTGACCGCAAACAAGGCATCATTAAGATCGCACTTAAGTATAGTGAAGAAGGCAAAGGCGCAATTCGCAACATCTCCCGAATTAGCACACCAAGCCACCGTGTATATGTGGGCGTAGATTCGATCCCATTCGTTAAGAATGGTTTGGGCATCTCGATTCTCTCAACTCCGAAGGGTGTGATGGCAGATCGTGAAGCTCGCCAACTCAACGTCGGCGGCGAGATTATGTGTTCTGTTTATTAATTAGTAGATTAAGTGAATTGTTTAGGAGCTATTAAATGTCTCGAATTGGAAAAAAACCTGTAATCATCGCCAAAGGCGTCACTGTTACAGTAACTGGTCAAAACGTCGCTGTTAAGGGGCCGAAAGGCAATGTTGCGAGAGAAATCCACAACACAATGAACGCAGTAGTCACCGATGGTGTGCTAACTGTTTTCCCAAAAGTTGTCGGAAAAGATAGTGCTCGTTTCCACGGTTTGACCCGTACGCTTATCGACAACATGGTTGTCGGTGTGACCACAGGCTTTACAAAAAACTTAACATTAGTTGGCGTTGGCTACAAAGCAGCTCAAAACGGTCGCAATCTAACGCTTATGGTTGGCTACAGCCATCCTGTGGAAATTGTTGCGCCTGCTGGTATCGAGATCAAAGTTGACAAAGTAGTTAACATCTCTATATCTGGTGCTGAGAAAGAAGTTGTTGGTCAATTGGCTGCAACTATTCGTGGAGTACGTCCTCCTGAGCCGTACCACGGTAAAGGTATTCGCTACGCAGAAGAAGTAATCGTAACTAAAGTGGGTAAAGCAGCTGGTAAGAAGTAATATCTACTATCGTCTCGCTGTATAAATTGAGGGTGTCATGGCAAATAAAGTCGCAAAAAAGAATTCACTCCGTCTTCGCCGTAAGCTTCGAATCCGTTCGAAAGTATCTGGCACCGCGGATCGTCCGCGCTTATCGGTATTCCGATCTGCAAAACACATCACGGCTCAAGTCATCGATGATGTAACGGGCAAGACCCTTGTGTCAGTTAATTCCTATGAAGCTGCTGGGCGCGCAAACAAAGACGCCTGCACAAAAATCGGAACAGACCTCGCTGCTAAATGCAAAGCTGCAAAAATAACTGCAGTTGTTTTTGATAAGAATGGATACCGTTATCATGGTCGGATTGCTGCTCTTGCAGCTGCGGCACGTGAAGGTGGACTAGACTTTTAATTCGACTTTGGACTGTTTTGCATCAACTAAACTAAATGAAGAAAAATCGAGGAGAATCTCGTGGCGAACGAACCTAGATCAAATAACAAAGATTTTAAGAAAAATGACCAGCAAGCTGAAGGCGATGGTTTTCAAGACCGCGTCGTTCACATTGCACGGGTTGCAAAAGTTGTTAAGGGCGGACGTCGCTTCAGCTTCTCCGCACTTGTTTGCGTAGGAGACGGTAAAGGTCGCGTTGGATTCGGCCTTGGTAAAGCTGGCGAAGTTCCTGACGCAATCAAAAAAGGCGCTGACCAAGCTAAGAAAAACCTTCTTAAAGTTTTCATTTCTCCAGAAGGAACCATTCCTTTCGACGTCACTGGTAAATTCGGCGCTGCGAAAGTGATTATGTTCCCTGCAAAAAAAGGAACTGGTACAATCGCCGGTGGTGCTGTTCGTATCATTTGTGAATTGGCCGGAATTCAAGATATTGTTTGTAAAGTCCACGGAACCAAGAACTACCACTCGGTTGTTCGCGCAACGGTGAATGGCCTTAACCAATTGGTTTCTCCAGATGACTATGCAGCCGCTCGCGGTAAGACGCTTGCTGAAGTGCTTCAGGTTCGCGGAGCAAAGAAGAAAAAAGCATCTGTTAAGACAGGGGATAAAAAATGAGCCAGATTATTGTAACGCAAACGCGTAGCATCATTGGTCAAGCTGAGGCAAATCGTCTTGTGATGAGGGGTCTTGGACTCGGGCGCATTGGTAAAACGAAAACGCACAAGGATAACAACTGTATCCGTGGAATGCTCAACAAGGTTAAACACCTCGTTAAGTATCAGTTGAGAGCGTAATGAATTAGAGACGTAAGTTTAAAGGCGCGAGATCAAGTTCTCCAGATAAGGGTCGGACAAAATGGCTACCAAAACAGAAGTAAAAACAGAAATGAAGACTTTAGGAAACTTGAGCCCAGCTCCGGGTTCCAACACCAAGAAAAAACGCCTAGGCCGTGGCCCAGGTAGCGGAATGGGTAAAACTGCCGCTCGGGGTGGAAAAGGTCAAACGGCTCGTAAGGGCGGTGGAATTCGTGCGGGCTTTGAGGGCGGTCAAACTCCTCTATACCGTCGTTTGCCAAAACGTGGATTCACTAATCCATTTCGCATTGAGTACAACATCCTTAATATCTCCCTTCTTGAGAAATTTGAAGCCGGTACGAAAATTACCGTCGCATTTCTTAAAGAAAAAGGAATGATTCGCTACCCTACATTTCCAGTTAAATTACTTGGAAATGGTGAGTTGAAAAAGAAATTTACTATTGCTGTTGATAAGGTTAGCTCGTCTGCAAAGATTGCAATCGAGAAAGCCGGCGGAAGCGTTGAAATTAAGGAGAAGTGAGCGTGGCTCAAGGAATTAGTAAGCTCCCCGAGGGTACTCTAAATCACCTCCAGAAGAAAATAATTTATACACTGGCATTTTTGGCGGTGTATCGCATTGGAGTTCACATCCCGATTGCTGGCGTTGATACGCCCGCACTTGCGGATTTCTTCAAAACCCAAGGCGCCAATCTATTCGGTATGTTCAACATGTTCTCGGGCGGGGCGTTGGAGCGATTCAGCGTGTTTGCATTGGGCGTCATGCCATACATCTCCGCATCGATTATTGCTCAGCTTCTAACTGTGGTCGTTCCGTATTTGGAGCAACTATCAAAAGAGGGCGAGGCAGGCCGTCGCAAAATCAATCAATATACTCGTTATGCGACCATGATCTTGGCTCTATTTCAAGGTTACATGATCGCAACAGGTCTTGAGAGCCAAAGCTTTCAGGGTGGACGTCTAGTATTGGAAGGCGGCATGGCTTGGCGTGTAATGACGGCAGTGAGTTTGACTGCGGGTACGGCGTTCGTTATGTGGTTGGGCGAGCGAATTACTGAGTTCGGTGTCGGCAACGGCATGTCACTTATTATCTTTTCTGGAATCGTCGCAGGCTTGCCTCGTGTTATTGGAAACATGTATTCTCAGCATGCACAAAGTCAGATGGACACTGGTCGCATTCTTATGATCGTCGCGATGGTGATTGTGGTTATTGGCGGGGTTGTGTTCATGGAGCAAGGCGTTCGCCAAGTTCCGGTCCAGTATGCTAAGCGCCAGGTTGGCGGCAAAATTTACGGTGGTCAGAATACTCACCTGCCGATTCGTCTAAATGCTGCAGGCGTTATTCCCCCAATTTTCGCTAGTTCTTTGTTGCAATTTCCACAAACAATTGCGGCAGTGACTCCGGACTCAGCGTTTGCTGGCCTTATTCACTCTGTTTTTATTGCGGGTGGTTGGCTATACAATACGGTTTACGTGCTGCTTATTCTGTTTTTCGCGTTCTTTTATACATCGATTACGTTTAAAGCGGATGATATTGCTGAGAGCCTAAAGAAAAATGGTGGATTCATTCCCGGTATTCGTCCAGGTGCTCGTACGGCCGAATACATCAACAAAGTTGTGTCTCGCTTAACGATTTCAGGAGCTCTTTACCTCTCTGTTATCTGTGTCCTACCAAGCGTTTTCGCGGATCAGTTTGGAGTCGAGTTTTACTTCGGTGGAACTAGTCTTTTAATCGTGGTTGGTACGGCACTTGAGACGTTCCGTCAAATTGAGGCTCATCGCCAATCTTTGCGGTACGATGGATTCCTTAAGCGCGGCGTTATTCGCCCACGCAGGAGCGGTGTATGATCATCGTTCTTATGGGGGCCCCTGGTGCTGGTAAGGGCACTCAGGCTGACTTGCTCTCGGAACGTGCTGGGTATAGGAAGATTTCTACTGGTGATGCGCTTCGCAAACATGTGAAGCTGGGAACGAAGGTCGGAAAACTCGCCGGCGAGATTATGGCTCGCGGAGAGTTGGTTCCCGACAATGTGCTGTTGGATGTACTCAAAGAAGAAATCGGACCCAAGTCTAATGACGTGATCATCCTCGATGGTTACCCTCGCAACTTGGCTCAGGCAGAAACTTTGATGAAGGTGGTTGAAGCCGATCACCCTGTTCGTGGTTGTGTCCATTTGGATGTTTCACGAAGCAATCTAATAGCGCGACTGAGTGGTCGACGTGTGTGTTCTGGTTGTGGTTCGTCATTCCATGTGTCAGGAAATCCTCCTAAAAAGGATGGCTTGTGTGACAAGTGTGGAGGCTCCCTTTATCAGCGGCCAGACGATGATGCGAAATCAATTTCCGTGCGATTGGATGTCTACGATTCCTCTACAAAGGCTGTTTTGGACTACTATCAAAAGCGCGGAAACTACTGCAAGGTGAACGGCGAGGGTGTAACAGACGAGATTTTCAAGGAACTTACTGATGCCATCTCGACTTGTCTAAATTAACGGAAATTTGTTGTGGAATCGATAAAATAAGTGTATAGTCCAGCCTCCAAAAATTAGGGGCTGTGTTTCGGAGAGAAAAAGCATGGCGAAAGAAGACGTGATTGAGGTTGATGGGGTTGTAAAAGAGCCTTTACCCAACGCGATGTTTAAGGTAACCCTAGAGAATGGACATGAAGTGCTGGCTCACATCAGCGGAAAGATGCGAATGCACTTCATTAAGATTCTACCTGGAGACAAGGTGAAATTGGAGATTTCTCCATATGATTTGTCCCGAGGTCGTATCACATATCGTGCGAAGTAATGAGGTGATGAGATGAAAGTTAGAACAAGTGTAAAACCAATCTGTGAGAAGTGCAAAGTCATTCGGCGTCGTGGTGTCGTCCGTGTGATATGTTCCATTGGTAAGCATAAACAAGCTCAAGGCTAAGTTTGGAGTATTGACAAATGGCTCGTATTGCGGGTGTTGACCTTCCGGGAAACAAAAAAATTGTAATCGCTTTAACTAGCATCTATGGCATTGGACGTCGCCAAGCTCAGCGTATTTTAGCTGATGCTGGTGTAAGCCCTGACATTCGTGCTAACGACCTTAATCAAGGTGACACAGCATCGATACGTAAAGTAATCGAAGCTGGACTACTTGTTGAAGGTGATCTTAAGCGTGAAGTTGGTTTATCCATCAAACGTCTAATGGATCTTAACTGCTACCGTGGCTTTAGGCATCGCAAGAGCTTGCCGGTTCGTGGACAACGTTCTAAAACGAACGCTCGAACACGTAAAGGCCCACGTAAGACGGTTGCCAATAAGAAAAAAGCTGTTGTCGGCTAATAGGAATTAATTCCTAGCAGCGGGATAATAAGTTGATCAAAACTACTGGAGAGAGCAAATGGCTACAGTGAAGACCGGAGCGGTCGTAAAAAAGAAGAAAACTCGGAAAGCTAGTCCAGCAGGAGTTGCGCATATTCAGGCAACTTTCAATAACACAATCGTTACGATCACAGATCTGAACGGTGAAGTTATTACCTGGGCTACCTCGGGTGGCAAAGGCTTCAAGGGATCTCGTAAGAGCACCCCATTCGCGGCACAGGTTGCAGCGGAAGATGCGGCTAAGCGCGCTATGGACGCAGGAATGCGATCTGTTGCGGTTCTTGTTAAGGGTCCAGGATCTGGGCGTGAAAGCGCTGTTCGTGCTTTAGCCGGAGTCGGCCTCAAAGTAACGATGATCAAGGATGTAACACCAATTCCACATAACGGCTGTCGTCCTGCAAAACGTCGTCGTGTTTAAAGTGAACTAAAGAACTAAGGAGTTCTAAAATGGCCCTCTATCATGGACCCGTATGTCGATTCTGCCGCCGCGAAGGCCAGAAACTGTTTCTCAAAGGCGATCGTTGTTTCACCGAGCGTTGCTCTTTTGAACGTCGTGCCTATGCCCCAGGGCAGCATGGACAAAAGCGCGGAAAGTTGTCTGAATTCGGACAACAGCTTCGTGAAAAGCAAAAAGTTCGCCGTGTTTACGGCTTGACTGAAAAAACCATGCGCAACACGTTTGAAAAAGCGTCTGCTGACCGTGGTATTACTCCAGATGTTTTCTTCCGGAAACTCGAACAACGTCTCGACAATGTTGTGTACCGAATGGGCTTTGCTCGTAGCCGTACAGAGGCCCGTCAGATCGTTCGTCACAATCACATTCTTGTGAATGGCAAACGCGTTAATATTCCTAGTGCAGCGGTTGATACCGGTGATCTCGTGGCTGTCTCTGAGAAGAGCCGCACGATGCCAGTATTCACTCTTGCAGCGGATTTGTTTTCGAAGCGTGCTGCCATTCGTTGGTTGGATGTCGATCACAAAGGTTTAACAGGCAAAGTGACTGCTGTTCCTACGCGCGAAGATATCCATCTGAACGTGAAAGAACGTATGATCGTCGAGCTTTATAGCAAGTAAGAACTAAGGGTTCGTATGACCCTTGGTTTGGTCCAGACCCTTTTTATCGGGAGAACAAATAATGCATCGTAATTGGCAAGATCTTATTACCCCAACTAGCCTCGACACAGAGGATTGTAGTGACACGTATGGTAAATTCGTAGCAAAGCCGCTTGAGCGCGGTTATGCATTAACTTTAGGTAACTCTCTTCGCCGAGTTTTGCTTTCAAGTTTGAATGGCGCTGCAATCGTTGCTGTTCGTATCGTTGGCGTGGAACACGAATTCTCAACCATTCGCGGCGTTAAAGAAGATGTTACAGATCTAATTCTGAACCTTAAGCAAGTTAACTTGCGTTACCGTGGTTCTGGTGATGCGACCGTTAAGCTTAAAGTTAGTGGACAGGGCACAGTTATCGCGGGTCAGATTGAGACCAGCGGCGACGTAGAAATCCTGAATCCTGATCAAGTTATTGCGCACTTGGATACTGACGGCAAGCTAGACATGGAAATGATTGTTCGTCTCGGCCGAGGCTATGTCTCTGCTGATGAGAACCGTTCAGATGATCTGCCGGTTGGAATGATTTGTATCGACTCTATTTTTGCACCAGTTCGTCGTGTTTCTTATAGCATTTCAAATGCTCGCGTTGGTCAAATGACCGACTACGATAAGCTGACTCTTGAAATCTGGACCAATGGTGCAGAACGACCAGATGATGCTCTAGCATACGCTGCAAAAATTCTAAAAGAACAACTTACGATTTTCGTCAACTTTGACGAAGTTGAAGAAGACAACGCAGCTCGCGCAGCAAGTATTGCTCCTGCAGGCAGCCCGCCTAACGACAATCTCTACAAGGAAGTTAGCACGCTAGAACTAAGTGTTCGCGCAGCTAACTGTCTTGAAAATGCTAATATCAAGTTCATTGGTGAGCTTGTGACTAGGACAGAAGCTGAAATGCTGAAGACTAAAAACTTCGGACGTAAGTCTCTGAACGAAATCAAAGATCTATTGGCAGAGATGGGACTATCGCTGGGCATGAAGATAGACGGCTTCGACCCAACAACACTTCGCGGACGCGAAGGCCAACATAACGATTGATACATTATCATCGTATTAGACGAGGGATGTCATGAGACACTTAAATGGATACCGTAAATTAGGCCGCACAACTTCGCATCGTAAAGCGATGCTTCGCAATATGGCGACTTCACTTGTTCTTCATGAGCGTATTGATACGACTCTTCAAAAAGCAAAAGAAGTACGCTCATTCGTTGAGAAGATGATTACCCTAGGCAAACGAGGCGATTTGCACGCTCGTCGTCAGGCGGATAGTTTTTTCTTTGATGATGCAGCTGTTAAAAAGGTGTTTGAGGCCCTAGCACCTCGTTTCAAAGAGCGTACTGGTGGCTATACGCGGATACTTAAGCGTGGGTTTCGAGTTGGCGATTCCGCTGATTTGGCGACCATTGAATTTGTGGATTTTGAGCCTAAATTAGGCGCAGACACAACTGCAAAGTAGTTAATATATCAGACTTAAGTTGAGACTTTTGTGAAAAGGTGAAGCTTAATGGTTTCAATCGACAAGACGGCACCTGAACTTATTTGTTCAGGTGCCGTCTTGCGTTGGGGTATTTTTACAGGCAAGATCATGTCATACAGGCGAAATGATGCTAAAATTGATCTAAGGTATTAATTCCAAAGGATTGACTGGGGGCTGAGAGTGAGCATCTTCAAGTATTCATTTAAAATAACAATTTTAATTTTACTAAATTTATCTATAAGCCTTTCCTCATGCACGGATTCCGACTCGATACAAAAGAGGACTATTCGAGGAAATATTGATTTATGGGTGTTTTCTCATTTTGGAAAGCTTGTTTTTGATTCAGTTTCAGAAGAAGATCTTCGCTCAGTTCATATCGCAGGGGCGGGCCAACTGAATCATGATGTGATAGTCTCAGGCAAAGTCGAGATTTTAGGAGACCTAGGAACGTATCTTGTGTTGTCGGATGGTAGCGCGCGAATGCTCGTAGACACCACTTTTACGAATGCATACGGAGCCTCTAAGCCTCCAAAAGTAGGAAGTAACCTTAAGGTTCATGGGGTCATCAAAAGCGCTGAGAATGGACATATCTATATTCTTGCGAGTTCTGCACGCGAGGGACGCGCAATAACGAAATGAAAATATTTTGGTACATATTGAAAGACTTCATCAAGTATGTCGTAGGTACTTTGATTCTTTGCATGTTTCTATTCGTGTTGTTCGATTTTATACACAAAACTACCAAATATTTTGCACAGTATAAGCCTGCGGCTGATCTAATTGTCAAAATGTATTTTTATCAGCTACCAATGCACATTAGCCAAGCTCTGCCGATCGCATCCCTTCTTGCAAGTGTCATAACCATGGTGCTTCTAAGTCGCACAAACGAGATCACGGCGATGCGCGCGGCCGGTATGGGTCCAATTAGAATCGCTTTGCCTCTCGCATTTGGAGGCATCGTACTAAGCGGTCTGGCTTACCTTCTTAACGAGAAAGTGATTCCGCGAACCGCAAAGCATCTCCATGAAGTCCAAGATGTCCAAATAGAGGGGCGCGCCGCGTCAGAAGTCTCTAGCAGTGCCAGGTGGCAGCGCCGGGGCAATTTAATCATAAATTTTCGGAACTATGATGTTGCCACTCAAAAACTCCAAGGCTTGAATATTGTAGAGGTCCGCTCGGGTTTTCAGCCAGAAAGAATCATTGATGCCGCCTCGGCAGAGTACTCGCCAGAAGCTGACCTTTGGGACGCGCAAGACATTTTAATCACTTATTTTGGGCGAGATGGGACCATTGATTTTTCTGAGCGTAGGAAGTCGATGACTGTTCGATTGAGCCTAAATCCGAAAAAGCTGATGACTGATCTCAGATCACCAGAAGAAATGACCGTCAAGGAGCTCCGAGAAGTCATCTCACAAGGGGCGAAAAGTGGGTCAGATACCCTCGCCTATCGTGTTGACCTTCAAGTTAAACTGGCCTATCCACTAGCAGCGTTTGTGGTGAGTCTGATCGGACTGAAGTTTGGTTATCGCTCCGAACGGACAACAGAGAGTGCGAGAAGTGTGCTGATGGCCTTCTCGGTGGGCATCAGCTACTGGTTTATATTGAATGCGTTCAAGGCCCTCGGAAAGCGAGGAGATGTCGCGCCAATTGTCGCAGGGTGGTTCGCCGATTGTTTTGTGTTTGGGATCGTTTTATTTCAAGCTTGGCGCGCTCGCAAAGACTAAGCTTCAACGAGGCGTTGTCAGCAACGGCATCATTCGCAGGAAAGCGGCATTAACCGCCGAATCATTCGTCGATTCGTTTGATGGTAATTCTCTGATGCTGCTCCGCCAACCATTTGGTTGTTTGGTTGCCCAGTTCAATTATTTGGAGCTCTTGGGAGATTTTTTCTTTTTTACTCGCGAAGTCTTTATTTTCGCCAAGTTTCTTTTCAAGGAGCTGAAAAATCACCATTCCGTTGGGAGTTGATATCGGCTGCGTGAATTCACCTTGACGAAGGGGTCCAACGGCGGCGCTCATAGCAGTGGAAAGGTCTTTGAGCCGGAAAGATAATGGCTTTTGGTCAGCACTTTTCGCAGCTGGGTCGTCACTATAGAGGCCGATAGCATCGGAGAAATCTAGACCTTTCTTGAGTTTTGCGTAGATGTCGTTCGCAAGATTCCTCTTAGCTTCGGAAAACTCTTTGGTCATCGTTGGATCGATTTTAATTAATAGCTGACGGAGTTTGACCTCTACTAAGTCGACTCCCGATGTTCCGGCTTGGCTCAAATAATAAGTCTCAACGTCCTTGTCTGTGACTTTTACTGACGGTGCAATAATTCGGCGCTGGAAACGACGCAAAACCAATTGATTTCGAAAATCACGACGGTAATTTTCGATGGACTCGCCCTCAGTTTTTAGAATATCCGCTAGTTTTTCCTTCGAAATTTTTTGTTCCTCTAGATACCGATTTATCTCCAGATCAAGATCCGCATCCGTAACATTTATGTCCAAATCGTTTGCGGCGGCCAGAATCAGTTCAAAATTGATGGCGTCATTTAAGGCCTTAGTTTGAGGTGGAGCGTCGTGGTTAGCTGGATATTCGCTTACGACTACTAGTGGTCCCGGCTCAAGTTTCCGGCGGATATCGCTGTAGAAAATTGAACGGCCATTGACAATGGCGAGTACTCGGTCAATTAAAACTTCACCGGCAGCTAAAGCCTGGACTTTTGTTGGGGCGGCAAGAAGGCAAATTATTGTTGTTGCATAGATAAAACGTAGCATCAAAAAACTCCTGGATTTGGTGAGGTAACGGAAATGGCATTCATGGCCTTGTGAAGGAAATTTTGGTAAAGAGCCAACCTCTTTGTGCGAAGAATCTCTGCGCGAATTACTGGCGTTGCTGCCGTGAGTGACAGTATTTGTGCGGGTATGCGCTCGATAGGCATAATAATATGAAATCCGTAGTCAGACTTAATGATCCCGGTAATTTCTCCAATTTCCATTGTGTATGCGCTGTCAAAAAGGGTCGGTAGTTGGTTTCGGGAAAAAGGGCCTACAAGACCGCCTTTTGATGCCTCCGGTGCGATCGAGTGTTGGATCGCTAATTGGGAAAAATTAGACTTTTTGATCTCACGGCGCACAGTAAGAGCTTTAGCCTCATTTGCAAAAACGATTTGTCTAAAAACCATTCGCATGGGCTTATTGAATTCTTTTTCGTGGAGTCGATAGTATAACGCAATTTCACTTGGAGCAATATTTAGCGGAGTTAAAATCTGTTGGTCTAAATACTGGTCAATCACAGATTGTTCGCATAATTTCGCTTTTAAACGGTTTTTATCCTGTGCCGACGTGAAATAAGGCCGGCCACTTGCCGTGGTTTCATTTAAGGTTTCATTTAAGGTTTCAAGACACTTCGTAAAGAGCGCAGGATTACTCAAGTCAAAGGAAAGAGCAGGAGATCCAATATACTGATAAAGTATTTTTCGTTCGATGACTGCTGTAACTATTTGTTCTTGAAGTTCAGAGGTTGCGATAATGCTTCCTGCACCTTCGGCCGGCACAGCTTGGTTTTCTGCAGCACTCGCATGTTCATCATAGGCATCTAGACCTGGGGAGTGAGACAGGAGATCCTGTTCCCATTGAAAATCGTCGGGTGTTATGGCTATGCTGCCAATAATGATTGTTTGGAAGGCAGATTTCTTGGCAACAGGCTCCACTTTTGGCGATTCTATCTGCGAGCCAAAATTAGTAGACGGTATCGGAGTACTGAGAAATTTCCACACCAAAATCCCTAAGAAGGGGAATATCAGAATGACTCCAATTTGCTTAAATGGAATTTTCAATTAGTCTCCAATCCCGCAGCCACAGGTTCGAGAAGCTCAAGCAAATGATTAAGCATTTGCGTTTGTGATACGGTCGCCAATGGGTCTAAGCCGTTTTGGTCATCCCAGTAAATATACAGCCTATAATCTGGTGATAGCCGATAAATATTGGGTTTTCTTTGAACTTCCTTAACGATCCTATCAATTTGTTTCTCTTTTAGGGAGCCAAATCTTATTTCGAACCAGCCCGCCTTAGGATTCATTGCAATTTGACTAGCTCCGAGCCATGACAATAGGAGTTTGAGGCGCGCAATCGAGAAAAGGCGTAGGGTTTCCTGAGGCGCTGGGCCAAACCGATCACGCATTTCCTCAACAATACTAGACAGATCAAGGGAGCGCTCGACCGAAAAGAGGGTTTTGTAGAATTGTAGGCGTAGTCCCTCATCTTTAATATAAGTTATAGGAATTAAAGCGGACACCGATAATTTGATTTCGGTATCAACCTTAATTGGTTCAGGAGTTTGCCCGCGAAGCTCGGCAATCGCCTCGCCGAGCAAATCAGTGTACATTTCAAGGCCAACCTCTGAGGCATGGCCAGACTGCTCTGATCCCAGGAGATTTCCTGCTCCGCGGAGCTCTAGGTCATGGCTTGCAATCTGAAACCCGGCTCCGAGCTCTTGATGTGCCGCAAGAACTTCAAGGCGGCGACGCGAGTCATCGGAAATGCGCGCAGGATCCTTCGTGAGAAAATAGGCATAAGCTTGAACCGATGAACGCCCAACGCGTCCACGCATCTGGTAGAGCTGTGCCAGCCCAAATCGATCGGCATGGTTTACAATTAGTGTATTTACGTTCGGCATATCAATGCCCGACTCAATGATCGTTGTGCATACCAAAACATCAAATTTATGTTCTATGAAATCAATGATCGTATCTTCGAGGGCCGAGTCCTTCATCTGACCGTGTGCAAAGCGGACGTTGGCCCTAGGTGCGAGGCTCTTCACCCACAAGGACGTAGCGTCAATATCCTCAACGCGGTTGTGAAGAAAAAATAATTGCCCCCCACGGTCTAGCTCATGCTCAATGGCCTCGCGAATTAACGCCTCATCCATTTGTGCTATGTAGGTTTTGACACTTAGTCTGTTTGATGGGGGCGTGGTGATGATCGAAATATCGCGTAGCCCCAGCATTGACATGTGCAGTGTGCGTGGAATAGGAGTGGCGGTGAGCGTTAAAATATCAGCCCCAGCCCGTAACTCCTTAAGCCTTTCTTTGTGAATAACCCCAAACCTTTGCTCTTCATCGACAATGATGAGGCCTAGACGCTTGGTTCTTACGTCTTGGCTTAGTAGCCGGTGAGTTCCTATCAGGATATCAATTTTACCTTCGGCAACGTCAGCAAGCGTTTGATTTTGTTCCTTCGTCGAAATAAACCGATTTACTTGAG
Organism: Bdellovibrio sp. ZAP7; assembly: GCA_945900755.1. GTDB lineage: Bacteria > Bdellovibrionota_B > Oligoflexia > Oligoflexales > RGVZ01 > CAMDKS01. Next base: position 20,926 of record CAMDKS010000007.1, on the reverse strand, counting down.
CCACACGAATTCCGTGCCGTGAAAGACGGTCACTGAATGTTCGGTAATGCTGATAGCAAAGAATGGTTGTCGGAACTAGCACCATGACCTGATAGCTATCACTCACCACGCGATAGGCTGCTCGCAGCGCGACTTCCGTTTTTCCAAACCCAACATCGCCACAAATTAGCCGGTCCATGGCGCGCGACGATCGCAAATCATCATTCACGTCGGAAATGGCTTTTAGTTGATCCTCGGTTTCCTCAAAAGGAAATTCCGCCTCAAATTTAAAATAGTCGTCGTCAGGTTCGTCATAAATGTGAATGTGCGCTAACGCCCTTTGCGCCTGAATTTTAAGGAGTTTGTCGGCCATTTCCTTAACCGCTTCCTTCACTTTTTGCTTCTTTTTATCCCACGTCCCAGACCCCAACTTGTCAAGTGAGGCCGAGCCACTGCCCTCGCCCCCGCTGCTGTAACGCTGTAGTAAATTTAGTTTGTCTACCGGTAAATAGATTTTGTCCGTACCAGCATATTCGATGTGGAGAAAATCTCCGGTAATGCCGCCGACGGTTAAAGTGGTCATTCCTTTGTAGCGTCCTACACCGTGAACTACATGAACGACTAAGTCGGCGACTTTTAGGTCGCGAAAAGAATTTAGAAAGTTTTTAAGCTTTGCATTGGACGACTTCGTCTTTTTTTGGACAACGCCAAAAATCACGCTCTCTGGAAGCAAGAGGGTCTTGGTTTGACTCACCCATAGCCACGAGCTGATGTGCCCTTCAAGCACATGAACTTTTCCATCCGAAGGGCTTGTCGCTAAATCTACAATTGATACTTTTTTTCGTGAAATAGGTAAGTCTCTATGAAGGAATAAATTTGCAATCCTTTCCTCCCCCTCTGAGCTGGAGGCCAAAATACAGACCTTCCCACTATCAATTTGAATCAAATTAGTGATGGCTTGGGACCAGGCATCAAATCTTGCACTACCGCTCAATGTTGGAGAAATTCCCTCAAACCCCTGCTCGTCGGTTATGGCAATTTGGGTATAACCAGATTTGAGAATCGGATTTCCTAATTCAAGGATCTGTGGAGCCGAGGAGAGTGCCTCTTTAACTTTGGCACACCCGTGAAAATGTAAAAGCGGATCGAGGGTAACACGGCGGGCCGCAAGATCCTTAATGTGTGCCGCCGTGAAATTATCTAAAAGTTCGCCGTAAGCGCCAAGGGCTTGATCAATGCCTTTTGTGAAAATCAAACAACAGTCTTTCGGCAACAAATCAAAGGCTGTCGAGTTCTCTGCCCTCAGAATTGGCGCCAGTAAATCCCATCCCGCTGGCCGCGAACCGGCTAAAAAGGCCGCGCGAAAGCCATCTTTATCGGCGGCAGGCACAGATTCAAGGCCGATGAGGTGCTCATGAAGGCGTTGAGCAGCAGCACTCCGCTCTTTTGCAAGAATAAGAATTTCATTGGCAGGTCCGATTTCTATCGAACCTAGGGACTCACGACTTTTTTGATCATCCAACTGAAACGTTCTAATGCTCGAAATCTGGTCCCCCATGAATTCGATTCGGAAGGGATAGGTACCACTTGGTGCAAAGATGTCGATGACTGATCCGCGAACGCTAAACAAACCCTCTTCATCTACGACTGTCGAGGCATGGTATCCAGACGCTTCGAATTGCTTGATCAGGTCGTCTTGATCAATTTCGTCCTCGACGGCAACCGAGATCGTGAAATGGCCGAGCAACTTTTTGGTGAGGGTGGATTGAAACAACCCTGCAAGCGTCGTTACCGTTATATTTTTGCTGTTATCGTGGCTCATGCGAAATAGTGCATCGAGGCGCTGGCGGCGACTAAGGCTAGGATTTATGAAACGGTCAGAACCCCACATCGATAAGTGAGGAAGGTGTGACGGAGCAACGTCACCAGCATTTAGCATTTTTGAATTTTGCTCTAGCAAACTAAGCAATGGGGAAACATCTCTATGAGTTGGTGGGATCAGTATTACTTTTGACCATCGAGTGGTGGCCGATAAGGCAATAAGTTGGGTGAAGACGTCGGACGTTCCAATTATTTGCAGTTTGTTTGGTAGAGCCGTGTTTTTTTGCATTCCATCTATCAATTGATTGATGTGAATCGGGGTATTCGGTGAGTTAAAATTAGAGATTTGCAACGTTCGAACGGCTCCTTTTTGCAGAGAGCCTTATCCTATAGGCGATGGCAGACGTTGGCAATAACAACAGGGACTACAAGGCATTTCCGTTGGCAATAATAGCCGCATGGTTCTGTTGCCTTTAGCTTGCATAAAAAGTGGGTCTCTCATACAATTTTTCCAGCTTATTTCTGTAAAGTGCAGCTATTTTTTTCATATTATTTCATATTGGAGTAAAAGTATGGCCAAGCCCTCAATTTCATCTGAAGACCTTCAGGCACTAGGCCCTCTTGCCGCTCTTCTTGGAGAATGGACTGGGGAAAAGGGCCACGACCGCGCCCCAAGCAGCTCGCGAGGTGTAGCCAATTCGCCCTTTCGTGAGCACATGCGTTTCGAGTTTACAGGCCGTGTCGATAATCACGAGCAAATTTTGTTTGGATTGCGGTATGCCACCACGGCTTGGCGAGTTGGAGAGCCAGATCCCTTCCACGAAGAGTTGGGCTATTGGATGTGGGATGCAAAAGAATCACAAGTAATGCGGTGTTTTATGGTCCCACGCGGGATGACCATATTGGCGGGGGGGACCGTCGAGGCGAATGCTAAACGGATTAAGTTGACGGCAAAACTTGGGTCGCCCACATATGGAATTTGTTCAAATATTTTTTTGGACCGAGAATTTCAAACGGTTGGTTACAGCCTAGATCTTAAGATTATTGATAGCCATTCCATTCAATACGACGAAGTTGTCGAGTTAAAGGTAAAAGGGCAAACTGAGATTTTTATGCATACCGATAGAAATACCTTGAAAAAAATTCTCTAAGGAACATCAATCGGAGGAAATGATGACGGAATTTTTAAAAAAATCCGGGTGCCCACACTGTTATTTCATTGACCAAGCTATCTTGGGATCGTTAGCTACTAAAGTTTTTGAAACGGATCGTGTGATCGTGATTGCGGGTGACCATCAGTACTTCCCAGGTTACTGCGTGGTTATTGCTAAAAATCACGTGAGGGAGATGCATCATCTACCACCAGAGGCTGCTGCGAATATTTTTGCGGATGTTTTGGCTGTAGGCCGGAAAATCGAGGGGGCGTTCAAGACCTATAAGATGAATTATGTATCATTGGGAAACGTGGTCGAACACCTGCATTGGCACGTTATGCCCAGGACCGAGAGTGACCCCGACCATAAAGACCATCCATGGAAAAACATGTCGAGGTTTTCGGAGAATCCGACCACTCCAGAGGCGATTAATCATTTAAGATCTATTTTTAAAGGTGACGACTTTTTATAAACTGCTACAATGTCGGTGAGTCGTTTGATCACTAATTTAAGGAGTCGTTATGTCATATCTAAAAAACATAGTTTGGGCGGTTGGAGCTTTAAGTATGACTGGGATTTCTAGTCTTACCTGTATTGCGCAGGCTGCAGAAGATCCTGCAGGAATATTGATGGCCAAGGAAGAAGAAATTGGTGACGACGGCTACAATAAAACCTACAACGACCCCTCAAAAAGCTTCAAAGATCGCATGAAAGAATCACGAGAAACTCCTGTGATCACCGTAGCGAATACCCATGGTGGGTTTACTCTCGGACTTGCGGGAGATTTTGGGCCCGTTTATGATGCCGAGCCATCAAGCAGCTCCGGAATGGGCTTCGGCCTTGGGGTTATTCCTGGGTATGTAATTCAAAGTGAATCTTGGAGCCGTCTCGAACTCGGTGCGGAAATTGCGTATCATTCGTTTACTTGGAAAAATGGTAAAACGTCTACCGCCTCTATGTCTCCCCTAAGCGTGGTACCACAAGTTGGATTTGGACATAATCTCGGCGATAATCTATTCGGTATCGTCCGCTTTGGATTCGGCTTTGCAACAGGAACAGTCGCTTCAAAATTTGCTGCGACAACATCAACGCCTGCATCGGACGCTAAAACAGACAGCAAAATGGGATTTATTGTTAGTGCCGCTTACGATGTTACTTATGGCAGCGGATCACCACAGTTTTTTGGTGGAATTGGTGCCACTCACTATAAATACTCGTTCTCAGAGTCGACTTCCAAGGGCGTGACCACAAGCATAGATTCACCCGTAAACATCAATCATGTAAATATTCATGCAGGCATGCGAATGAAATTCTAAGGGTAAACTGGGGTCCTATACGGTGCAAATTCCCTAGACGAAGTTGCCGCGCTTGATCTTTTCGACAATGATTTTCTCGGCCATTTGTGGGTCTCGGGGCGCGACCGCATAGTACGCCTGCTGCTCGCAACGTCGCTTGGTTTTGTAAAGCCACTCAAGAATTTCAGCCAATCCGCGATTCCTCTTATCCTTGAAAAACGGGTCGTTTTGCAGGGCATCTTTTGCCTTTTTGAGGGATCTGCCCTCTGCAACGTCCTTCTCATTGACGGCGTAATCGTTCAAGTCGTACTTTTTGATGTCTTCAGGCAGTACTCCCAAGAATTTAACATCAGGCGCCGAGAAATCACTATTGCGGATTAGTGATGACGCAGATCCCGCCTTCAATGTGCGGTAAATATTTTGTAGAGTGTAAGCGTCCAAATCTCCATAGAAGAAAATTGGAATTTTTAGCTGATCTTGAATACGCTTGACCCAGCCGCGAACAGCATTCGAAGGAACACCCCCGGCGCCAATGATAATTGAGTTATGTCTCTTGGTGAAGCCGTTGGAGACCAAGGTGTTGGCCGTGCCTTCAGACTCGATCACAAGGGCGAAATCAATTTTCTTTTTAGTGGAGAGCATCAAATTTTGCGGTCGGTTTTTGGGCTGGAATGGTGAGGTTCCTAGTTGACTCAAATCAATGACCGCTTTCCCGCCGTCTGTTAGAGTCTCAGTTACGATCAACTGCTGAGAATAGGTTTGACCTCCCCTATCATTGGCAAAACAATTCATTTCCTCGCGGTAGGCCTCGATCATTTCACAAATGAAATCTACGACACTGTCAGATTCGTCCTGATCGGCAAAATCTAGGGGTTTAAGAATCGGGCTATGCTTAATTTCACCTTTGCTCATGTAGTAAAGTTCGCGTTTCGTGTTGACGCTGCCTGTCTCTATGTTGCGGAGGAGAATTTCGAGCATAAATACAGCGCGAGACATTTTTTTGACCGAGCTGACATTTAATTCCGTACTGACTTTTTTGTCGCCAGGCGTGAGAAATCCTACTCGATGATCGTAAAGGGAATTGTCTAAGCTACACTTAATGGCACGAAGGATAGGCCGTTTTGCCTTCTCAAGATCACCGAGCATAGTGTCACATAAAGAGAGGCATTGCTGCATGATGTCAGCATTGACGCGTCCTTTGCGGGGTTTATTGATGGAGACCATGGTTTTTTGTCCTCTATTTTCTTCTGTCGTTTATTTTTTATGAATGGCCGGTTTTTTGGCTGCCGGTTTTACCGACTTAGCTGGTTTTGATGGCTTTACCGCTTTAGCTGGTTTTGATGGCTTTACCGCTTTAGCTGTCTTTTTAGATTTGAGCGGTGCACGAAATTTACCTTTGGTAGCCGCTTTCTCTGGGGCAAAAACGCTTAAAATTCCGAGATCTTTAGTGGATGCCTTGGCACCTTTTTTGCCTTTAGGTAGGTCGACGCCTTTTTTGTCTTTTGATGAGGCAAGGGGAGCGGATTTAGATTTAGACTTTTTCGAGGACTGGACGCTTTCACTATCGTCTTGGTGTTCATCATCTCGATCACCGGACTCATCATCACCCTCATTTTCGTCGGAGGATTCCCGGTTTTTAGATTGCGTATCTTCATAAGCGGAATCTTCATCACGGAAAGATTTTAGTCGTTTTTTACGGGCCGTGTTAGCCACGTCTAGGGCTGTTTCGGCGGTCTCAAGTTTAGATTGAGCCTCGGTGGTGTCGCGACCCAAGATTTTTTTGAGACCTTCATAAGCGGCAAGCTTTCGCTTGTCGCTGCTTTTCGTAATACGAACCAAGGTGTCTACCAAAACAGGCCCGAATTTTTCAAGATGGAGAATTTTTTCTTCGAGGTCCGCAGCCTTGTTTTCTCGGGATAAATGCCGAGAAAGTCTCTGACCGGCTTGCATCAAAGCACGCCTAATTTCTTCAACCAATTCATCAGAGGCGTCAATCGTTTCCTTGGACGCATTCTTAAACTTAATAAATGGCGAGACCACAGAAACGGCCAAAATATAAGGGCCAGTAGGCACAGCATCCTTGGGCTGACGAAGGCCGTATGACCTCCAATTTACCGTCGTAATCGCTTTTACAATAGCGCAAGCCGATTTATCAAATTGAAGTGGTACGCGGTTTGCAAAGCGCAGTACTTGAACCGGTTCGTCGCCGTCAATTTTTCCACCCGTAACCCGAGCAATCGCGACCTCAACTTGCATCGGTTTAAAGTCACAAATCGTAGGTTTGCGTGTGGCGACAGCAAAGAAATCAATTTCACCTAGACGTTCTACGGAAAGGGACATGGCATCTTCGCCAATGCTTACAACACTTTGCGTGGACGGAGCCATTAATTGTGTGGCCTGAACGGCGGTATAAATCGCCTTTAGGTTCTCGTCAGTAACAGATTCAAGAGTTTTATTGAGAAGTTGTGGAGAAAGTTTTTGAGCCTTCCACATATCTGTTATTACTTTATCACCCATGCGGGAAAACCCGGTTTTAAGCCAATTTTGTAGCCTTACTCGCCCAAATATTCGAGCGTGGGACAGAAATTCACCAAGCTTCATCGTATGTGGATGCGGCTCAATCGCTTCCGGAACATGTGGAACGTCTTTAGTTACGCGTTCATAGGTGGCAGACCCGATTTCGGGAAGCGTGTAATTTAGTGTTAAGTGCGGATTTACCAGCACGTTTCCACGAAGGTACGAAAGTAGTCCCGCCTCACCATTCAACTGGACGCGACCCTCTAATATAAATTCAACGGAGGTGCCGTGAGGTCGATCCCAATCAATCGTTTGGCGATCACGGGTTATGCCTTTATTGTTTTTTAAGTCGACTTCAACGGAACAACTGACAGCTTTACGCTGGTCTTTGGTTTTAGTTATGACTCGAACTGGCGTCGCGGTTGTTTGCAGAGCCCATGTGGTTGCAGCAGAGATCCCAATGCCTTGTTGCCCACGGCTACATCGGCCTCGGCCAAATTTTGAACTCGCAAGGTACTCTCCGAAAACCTTTGAAATGTCTTCTTCGTGGATTCCAGGTCCGTTATCGTCGACGGTAATCTTTAATTTATCAGTGTTTTTCATCGTGCCTGCCCCAAGCTTCACGATGGTAAGATTTATTTCAGGCAAGATGCCGTTGTCTTCACAAGCATCTAGACTATTATCTACAGCCTCTTTGACTGTAGTTAGCACGGCCTTTGTCGGTGACGAAAAACCTACCTGCTGAAGATTCTTAGAAAAATATTCAGCCGTGGAGCTAGATGTGATCTTTTTACCGGCTCGGGGCTTTGATGCCGCGTTTTCTTCGGTTTGCGCTGACTTTTTAGTCACAGTTGGCTCCAGTAGTAGGTGTTTCAATTTGGTCGATTCATGGGTTTATGCATCCCATGAAGCTACAAACTAAGATGTTGAGATTTGTTTTGCCGAACAAAACTCTCATCCAAAAATATCAAATCTCTACAATATCAATTCAGTCTAGGCACTTGAAGGGAACATTGAAGCAGGGTTATCAATGATTCGTCAACCCTCTAAATAAAATTGCCGCCAATTAGTTGCACAGTGGCCGACTTTGAGGCACTCCTGCGAGGGCGGGCAACGGCTCGCGCATATATAATGTAACACCATGTTATTATTTATTTAGATCTGAATTTTTCTTGTGCAATCGGGCCCCAACAAGCAGGTCTTGAAGACTCAAAAGAACTTTTTCTCTGAGGAAGTCTTGGTGAGACGTCCTAGTCGTTTATAGTGAGAATTCTGCCTTAGCGTCCCTTGAGATGAGCTCCAGTAGGGATTCGCGAACAGGTTTGTTCTCAAATAAGACTTGATAGACTTGGGTTGAAATCGGCATTTCGACTTTTAATTTCTGGGCAAGTGTGTGCGCAGCCCTTGCCGTGGTAAAGCCCTCGGCCACTGATCCCAAGCTGGCTAGTGCCTCGTCGACGCTTAACCCTTGACCGAGTTTATAGCCGAGAGAATAATTTCTACTTTTATCAGAGCTACAAGTCAGAAATAAATCGCCGACACCGCCAAGACCTAAAAAGGTTCTGGGATTAGCCCCCAGCGAGACTCCTAGGTGCGTAATCTCGGCGAGGCCTCTGGTCAATAATGCTGCCATGCTATTCATTTGCAAACCCATTCCTGCACAAGTTCCTGCGGCAATGGCGATAACATTTTTCATGGCTCCTGCGACCTCTAGGCCCATGGGGTCGTGGGACGAATAGACGCGCAGAAATGATGTGTGAAATATCTTTTGGACCGCCTCAGCGTTTTCCTTATTCTTACTCGCGGCAACAACCGCTGTGGGTAGCTTTTGTGCGATTTCGATTGCAAAACTTGGACCCGACAACACGACGGCTCGATCAGCGAGGTCTTTGCCAAAAATATCCGCAACGACCTCGGCCGAAAATTTCCCACTATTTATCTCAATCCCCTTTACAGCACTTATCAAAAGTGGGGCCGTGGTCAGGTGATTGGCAAATGGTGACAGAGTTTCACGAACCGCCTGCATCGGAACGGCAATGACGATCGCTCTATAGTCATTTATATTCTCGGGGCTAACGTCGTGAATCGCCCTCAGGTTGCGGGGTAAAGGAATGGTACTCAGGTACTTTGGATTTCGATGCTGCTGGTTGATTCCATCGACAATGGCCTTTGAACGAGCCCAAATTTCGACGGTCCAATTTTCATCGGCAAGATGACCCGCCAGCGCAGTTCCAAAGTTTCCTGCCCCTAAAACTAGTATTTTACCGAGCCTGTCATTAGATTTCATTGCCTGCCACATCCTTTCTCCTCGGTTGCACGCAGTGTCGAGCGGAATAGTTACCTAAAAAGTGTAAATCTAATCTGGGCGCATTGTCAAAAGATGGTCGAGCCAAATTCTCAAAATTTCGAAGGAGGATTATTTTTATAACTGTCGAAAGAATGTGCATGCCGTCATTTTTTTTGTTTTAGTAGAATCTGAATTGTCATTTTTTTAATCAACGGTGTAGCGGTTGCTTGGACCAAGTGTCAGTGCTAAACTAATTCTAAGATTTTCGTTAATGTTATTGAGGAATTTAGGATTTTTGGGATGATTTTTGATATCATCAAGTTTCTCGTTGGATTGTATCTCTGGGATTCGAGGCTCTGAGCTTTACTCTTGAAGCCGTTGTCACAAGTCACTGAGAGTTTTTGTTGTTGCAGTGTTTTACCAGACTAATCATGCAGGTGGACAAAATGAACCCGTATATTCCTGTCTTAATTGTACTAATTTTTGGATTAACGCTTGGGGCCATTTTGAGCGGCCTGTCGACGTTTTTAGGCCCTCGTAACCCACGGCCGGAAAAAAGTGATCCCTATGAGTGTGGCGTACCAAAAGTAACAAATGCAAATGAGAAAATGAGCGTGAAATTCTATCTCACGGCCATTTTGTTTATTCTGTTTGATATCGAAACAATTTTTCTCTATTTGTGGGCAAAGGCCTTTCCTAACCTAGGATGGTTTGGAGTCGCTGAGATCATGGTATTTATGGTGATTTTGGTCGCCGGTTATATATACGTAGTCAAGCGGGGTGCTCTCGAATGGGATTGACAGCAAATGAGTTCACAGTTCAATTTATCGCAACACTCATAAAGTTTGCGATAATGGCGGGGATCCTCTTACAGCTCCCGCCAGTAATGGTTTGGGCTGAAAGGCGTATTCCTGGCATGATGCAGCGCCGTAAAGGGCCAAACCGCGTTGGGTTATTTAAGTTTCGCTTGTATGGAATCGTTCAGCCATTGGCTGATACCATTAAATTAATCATGAAAGAAGAAGTTGTTCCTGAGGGTGCCCAAAAGGCGTTTTACCATTTGGCGCCAATTTTTTCCGTGTTCCCCGCATTTTTAATTGCAATGGCCATTCCTTATGGTCCAGACATCCATGCTTTTGGCTTTGATGTTCCGTTGTCCATTATTCGAGTAGATGTGGGTTTCCTATTTATTTTTGCGGTCAGTTCGCTGGCTGTATACGGAGTTACAATTGCAGGTTGGGCCTCTAACAATAAGTATTCTCTTCTAGGCTCTTTGCGAGCCTCTGCACAAATGATTAGTTATGAAATTCCACTGGGCATGTCTTTAATTCCCATTGTGTTGATCTATGGCTCTTTGGACCTAAACAAAATTGTTGAGGCCCAAAACCACGTGTGGTTATGGGGGGTATTTCTTTCTCCTATTTCGTTCGTGCTATTTCTAATCTCCATGTTTGCAGAAACAAATCGATCCCCCTTTGACTTGGCAGAGGCCGAAGGTGAATTGGTGGCAGGTTTTCACACCGAGTATACGTCCGCTAAATTTGCCGCATTCTTTTTGGGTGAGTATGTCAGTATGTTTGTGCTTAGTTGTCTCGCCTCTACCGTGTTTTTTGGTGGTTGGCAGGTGCCCTTTGTGGACATCCTCAAAATAGATGACGCTATCGGATTTACCGGTGTAGGTGCCTTAATTGGGTTTATGTCCCTACTATTGAAGGCGGGTTTTTTCATGTGGGTCTATGTTTGGGTGCGTTGGACAGTGCCACGCTTCCGTTACGACCAACTCATGAGTTTGGGGTGGCACTATATGGTTCCACTAGGGCTAATTAATATTGTTCTGACTGCGGTGATCCTTGCCGCAATCCGATTCTAAGGGAGGCGAGTTCATTCATGCCTGATTTTTCTTTAATATTACCTCACGTCGTGTTTCATACCTTTGCACTATTGATCACAATCGTCTCGATTTGTGTTGTTGCGGCGAGGCACCCAGTAAAAAGTGCGGTGTTTTTGGTGGTCGATTTATTTTTACTTGCGGGACTATATGCAAGTCTGGATAGCCACTTTGTGGCGGCCATCCAAATTCTCGTGTACGCAGGAGCCATCGTAGTCCTTTTCTTGTTTGTTATAATGCTGCTGAATTTGCAGCAAGAACAATTGAAGGGCGTTAAATTCACGGTGGTTGAGGCAGGTGCGTTGCTGATTACTTTAATCGGATTTTTAGTCGTGATGTTCACAACCATGAGCGGTAAGCCTACCGGCCTCGGTGAGGGCTCCCTTGATGTTGCAGCGATCGAAGCGGCGGGTGGAAATACTCAAGTTGTCGCAATGAAACTACTGACTAATTTTATTTGGCCGTTTGAGTTGGCGTCGATGTTGATTTTGATGGCGATGGTTGCGGCGATAGTCATTGCAAAAAAAGACAAGAAAGTAGTGCCGGCGGCTTGAGTCGCCATATTGTTGATTGGAAAAGTGTAGAAGATATTAGATGACGTGACAGAGCAAATCGTGACTTAGAAGTGCGTTAGAATGTGAGGAGAAATTTCGTGGTACCTGTTGAATTTTACTTCGTTTTGGCCTGTGTGATGTTTTTGATTGGGCTCTTTGGCGCCCTATTTCGTCGTAACCTCATTATGGTGCTGATGTCGATTGAGCTCATGCTTAATGCTGTAAATTTAGTTTTTGTTGCCGCTGGACGATCCATCGGTAATGTTGACGGACAAATTATGGTGCTTTTTGTTATTGTGGTTGCAGCCTGTGAGGCCGCCGTCGGACTCGCTATGGTCATTGCTGTGTTTCGTAAGTATGGAACCGTTAATACAGATATTCTTCGATTGCTACGCGGATAAGGGGAGAAAAATTTATGTTATGGGTGATGCTGTTAGCTCCTCTCGTCGGCGCCATTTTAAATGGTCTGCTGCTTCGCAAGGCTCCAAAACTAGTGAGCCATCTCGTAGCCATTGCTGCCATGGCCATTGCGTTTGCTGCCGCGGTTTCAATGTTCCTAGAAATGATGCATTCTGGTGGAGAAGCAAAAACTTTCCTGGCCTTTGATTGGCTTGATGCTGGTGGTTTTCATGCTCCGTTTAAATACGTCGTGGATCGGCTTTCTGGACTTATGATGCTGGTGGTTACTGGGGTTGGTATGTTGATTCATATTTACGCCGGTGGTTATATGCATGAAGAAGTGACGACCTACAGGTTCTTTGCTTATCTCAATTTATTTGTGTTTATGATGCTTCAACTGGTCATGGCCGATAACCTCATGGTTATGTTTGTTGGCTGGGAGGGCGTAGGACTCTGCTCTTACCTTTTAATTGGTTACTGGTTTCACGATGATAAAAATGCCGCAGCTGGCATGAAGGCTTTTTTGGTTAACCGAATTGGCGACATTGGATTTCTGATTGGAATTTTTCTTACCTACAAATATTTTGGAACGGTCAGTTTTACCGAACTCAGACAATTGATCGGTCACGAGCCACTAGATGCAGTTAAAATTGGCGCCATCGGCTGGATTACCCTCTGTATGTTTGTGGGAGCCACCGGTAAATCGGCTCAGCTTCCTCTATATATATGGTTGCCCGACGCAATGGCGGGCCCGACACCAGTGTCGGCATTGATCCATGCGGCGACGATGGTCACGGCCGGAGTCTTTATGATGACTCGCCTGAATTTTATGTACTACCTTTCCCCGTCGACCATGCACGTGGTCGCTATCATTGGTGGTTTGACCGCTTTTTTTGCGGCGACGATCGCGATCGTTCAATCAGATATCAAAAAAGTGCTAGCCTACTCAACCGTCAGTCAGCTTGGGTATATGGTGATGGCCTGCGGTGTTGGTGCTTTTGACGCTGGCGTCTTTCACCTGTTGACGCATGCCTGTTTCAAAGCCCTAATGTTTATGGCCGCCGGTTCAGTGATCGTAGCCATGCATCACGAACAAGATATGTTCAAGATGGGCGGACTTCGAAAATATATGCCGGTTACACACTTTGTGTTTCTCATTGGAGTACTCGCCATTATCGGTATGCCGCCGTTCGCCGGCTTCTTCTCAAAAGATGAAATTCTATGGAAGGCCTATATTGGCGGCGGCCCCCTGCTCTGGGGCATTGGTGTTGTAACCGCTGGCTGCACGTCTTTTTATATGGTTAGATTGCTTTGTCTGACGTTTTACGGTGCGCACCGTGGTGCCCATCACGATGACCACGCAGCCCATGGTCATGCGGATCATAAAAAACAGGATGACCACAAAGCGCATGGTGATGCACATGGTCACGGCGACAGTCATACTCCACATGAAACCGGAATGGATATGTGGGGGCCGTTGGTTGTCCTTGCAGCACTAAGCGCAACGGTTGGATTATTAGGTGTGCCCCATGCTCTCGGGGGACATAATTTATTTGCTGAGTACCTTGAGCCAATTATGCTTATTCCCGAAGCTGCAAAAGAGCACTGGGAATTTTTGGAGGCAACCTACAGTCATACTTTGGAAATGGGACTTATGGCATCCTCGGTGGTTGTTATGCTGATTGCGTCTTTTACAGCAATAAAACTCTATGGTGGAGGCCCAGCTCCGGTACTGACCAAATGGCGGACATCCTGCTCAGGAGTCTACAACACCCTTTCCAATAAATACTTTGTCGATGAATTTTATGTCGCCAATATCGTAACGCCGGTACGCGAAATTGCAGAGTTTTTGTGGGCCTTTGTCGACGTCAAAATCATCGACGGCGCAGTAAACAGTGCTGGTGAAATCTGCCGCTTTATTGCCGGTACGGTTAGTTTTAAAATGACCGGGTCAATCCATCGTCATGCGATGGTGTTAGTCGTTGGTTTAGTTTGTGCGCTGTCGGTTCTGGTATTCAATTAATCCCAAGCGAAGAGTTGGTTTAACATGCAATTAATAAATTCGTACATTCTCTCTTTTTTAGTGTTTATGCCCCTTGTTGCGGCATTCGCTGTGTTTCTATCGCCATCGACAGCGGTGGCTCGGTGGGTGGCCATGGGGTCATCTATTCTCGTATTCCTTGGTGGGCTTCATGTTTGGTATTGGTTTGATGGCTCTTCGCCCGCTCTGCAATTTGTTGAAAGTTATGATTGGATACCGACCTTTGGCGTGAAATACATTCTTGGAGTGGACGGTCTCAGTTTGTTGTTAGTGGTCTTGACGACGTTTCTTCTGCCACTAGTGCTCCTTAGTCAGTGGCACATCGACAATCCCCGCCAAAAAACATTTCTTGCACTTTTACTCGCTCTCGAGTCTGGCATGATCGGAGCATTGGCTGCGATGGATGTCGTGTTCTTTTATGTATTTTGGGAGGCCATGCTGATTCCGATGTATTTCATTATCGGTGTGTGGGGCGGAAAACGACGCATTTATGCGGCCACAAAGTTTATTCTTTATACTGTACTTGGCTCACTATTAATGCTCGCAGCAGCGGTACTGTTGTACTTTGCTCACTTTCGCCAAAACGGCGTGTACTCGACCAGTCTGCTTGACCTATATTCAGTACGCCTACCAGTTTCCGAACAGATGTGGTTGTTCACAGCCTTCGCAGTTGCGTTTGCCATCAAAGTCCCAATGTGGCCGTTCCACACTTGGCTGCCTGACGCTCACGTAGAGGCCCCAACCGTTGGTTCGGTGCTCCTCGCCGGCGTCCTCTTAAAGATGGGTACCTACGGCCTTCTCCGTTTTGCAGTGCCGTTATTTCCCGAAGCCATGGTCGTGGCCGCTCCAATCCTAATTTTCTGTGGCGTGGTCGGCATCATTTATGGAGCACTGACTGCTTGGGTACAAAAAGACGCCAAGAAAATGGTGGCCTATTCCTCGGTTTCACATTTGGGCTTTGTCGTCATTGGTACTTTCGCGGTCATGGCGGGAGGCGAACTTAATGTGGAAGCACTTACGGGTGCCACCTATCAAATGATTAACCATGGAATTTCGACCGGCGCATTGTTCTTCTTGGTCGGAGTTATTTACGAGCGTCGTCACACCAGGCAGCTCTCCGATTTTGGAGGCCTTGCCGAAAATATGCCATGGTTTGCAACCCTATTGATCATAGCAACTTTAAGCTCTGTCGGGTTGCCTGGGACCGGTGGTTTTGTAGGAGAATTTTTAATCCTAATCGGAGTTTTTCAAGCCATGCCGATTGCCGCAATGTTCGCTTCCTTGGGCGTGTTATTGGGTGCGGTTTATATGCTGACTCTGTGCCGCAAAATACTATTCGGGCCACTCGATAATCCTGAGAATAAAGTCCTCAAGGATCTCAATGCAAGGGAGCTTGGCTATTTGGTTCCGTTGGCCGTCCTTGCGATCGTGATGGGAATTTTTCCAAACGCATTTATGGGTAAAACAAAGCCCGCGATTGAACACCTTGCAAAGCATTACAAAAACTATAGCCTTGACTACAAGATGGGTTACGACATGTCCGATAAATCGGCAAATTAAGGAGTTCTATCGTGAATTTTCCAATTCCTGACTTAAACCTATCTTTCTACAGTTCAGCATTGCCAATTATTCTTCTGAGCCTTACGAGCATCATCGCGCTGCTGATGGGCGTAAGTAAGAAGTGTAATTCGGTTAAATCTGCCATGTGGATCAATAACCTATCCCTGCTGGCAACTTTGCTAATGATCATTCGGTTGTACGGGATTTCCGGAGCTGCGAGTGAAATGTTTTTGAGCGGCGGTTTCATCGCTGGGCGACTTGGATATTTTGGCCAAGGGCTAATCGTAGGTGTGGCGTTAGTGGTTTCCCTGCTCATGGGGGATAGCTATATTAAGGCAAAATTTTTCCGAGGGGAAATTATCGCCTTATTTCATATGGTGATCGCGGGTATGTTAACCATGGTGGCCACCGATGATCTAATCACTCTATTCGTTGGCCTAGAAATGGCATCGATTGGTATCTACGCTTTAATTGGGTACACAAGCCCAACAAAACTTTCACAAGAAGGAGCCGTCAAATATTTTATTCTTGGCTCCATTGCCGCTGCGATTTTGCTGTTCGGTTTTGCATTTCTATATGCAGCAACAGGAACCCTTCGCATCAGCGAAATAAGTGTCGCCATCGGGAAAATAAGCGGCCACTCTTGGGTAGAGCTTGGTGCGATTCTCACGATCGTTGGAATTGGCTTTAAAATGGCATTGGTCCCCTTTCACATGTGGACTCCTGATGCGTATGAAGGAGCCCCAACTGGCTTAACCGCCTTTATGGCTACCGCGATGAAAACAATGATTATGGTTGCTGCAATCCGAGTATTTGAAAATGGACTTTCTGGGGTTCATGGTGTGTGGGTTCCTGTATTGGGCTTTATGGCCGCCTCATCTCTGTTGTTTGCAAACATCTTGGCCCTGGCCCAACAAAGCGTTAAACGCCTCCTAGCCTACTCATCAATCGCTCACAGCGGTTACATGGCTTTGGCACTTGCGGCCATGAGCGGCGGCGTTCGGCAGTACTCTGTTCCTTCAATCCTCTTCTATTTGATTTCTTATGTGGTTGTTAGTCTCGGTGCATTTGCCATTATTATGTGGCTTGAGAATGAGCGGTGCGAGAATATTATCGTGGATGATTTGACTGGCCTGGCCAAACAGCATCCGTTCGCAGCGGTCGCACTCTCCGTGTTTATGTTTAGTTTGGGTGGAATGCCTCCGACCGTAGGCTTCATTAGTAAGCTCTATATTTTCAATGCCGCACTCAGTAATAACCTAGTGGGACTTGTTATTGTTGCAGCCATTGGGTCCACTATTTCTCTTTATTATTATATGCGCGTCATCGTGCGAATGTTTATGATGGAAGGAAGTCCCGTCCTTGGATCATTAATTAAACCAAAACGGTCAATGGTGACCACCTGGATTGTCGGGGGGAGTGTCGCGATTATTCTACTTCTTGGAACTTTTTTGCCCGAAAGTGCACTTCGCATGGCCAAGCATTCGGCCGCAGAAGTTTCTGGCGGATAAAAAATCTCCCACTGATGTGTGGGCTTATTTTGTGAATTAATGATCAAAGCTATCTATTTTTCGGTACATATTGGCGGTAAAGCGACTTTTAGCGTGCAGTCTGGACTCACAGCTTGAGACGCTTCATGGGGCTTCTGCAGCTGAAAATTTTTGAATCACAATGATCTGCCTACAAATGGCGTCGTTTGGCCATCGATAGTGCTAAGGATCTCCAGAAATTACAACAATGTTTGAATTATTTTATTTCGGAATAGTTTGAGAAAAATCTTCCACGTCTCCATCTTCCTCCTCCGTTTTATCAGAGATCGAAAGAGTCACTTTTCCAATTAACCAGTTTGCCTTATCAATATTTGTAGACGCCGACGCTCTTGTATTATTGTCATAAAGACCTCGGAGGGTAATTAGAGAAAGATTTTTCAGAATATCTTTTTCATAAGTGGCATTTGCGGTGGCTGTTGTGAAGGCCGTCACAAGCGAGTTTGGAACAAATAATTGATTGGAAGTATCAAGATCTACAGTGATATCCAACGTATTTCCAGAAGTGCTGCCAGAGGTGTAGATTTTTTTTCCGCTTTTAAACGCTGCAACCACTGAAAATGACGACGCATCCATACCAATTAAAAAATCTATGTGCCCCCACGTTACACTTGGATGATCTGCGCCTGGTGTACAAGAAGATGCATTTCCAAATGATGCCCCGCCAAATTTGACAGGAGCTGTTGGTCGAGTTGAAGAAAAATCACCGGTGGAACTATCTACCCAAAGGTATTCAGCGTCAGTGCAAGTGTCCGTTTTTGCAGACTTCAAACAAACCAATATATCTCCTGCTGCGATTGCCTGGGTTGTCGAATAAAGTTTTACATATTTTACACTTTCACCCAATCCACCTTCGTCAATACAACCTTTGAACTTTGAATCATCAACAACTGGAAATGTTATCCCCGGTACGCGGACATTGAAATATTTTCCAACGGAAGAAAATTGGTAATCAACTGACTGCAATTGAATGTTACCCATGGTAAAAGCGGAAGTGTTGGTATTATCTTGAATGTTATCGTCGCCATCGAAAAATACACTTTTGGTGACATCAAAAAAGGCGGTCCTAAACACAGCTTCTAGCCCATGATACTTATTGCCACCACCTAAAAGTCTTGCATAAGCACCTGAGATGTTGGAAATGTTCATTTGGTTGAAAAATCCTTTAAATGCAGTCGGCGAATAACATTTTCCGTCCCCTCCACCATCACATAACGGACCTCCATTGCCGGTTCCAGGAGTTCCGCAGCTACAGCCCTCGCTGGCAGTGAGAGTCAGTGCCGCAACCTTAGAATTTTTTAATTTAACATTCGCATTGGAAGTTCCCGATGATGTACTGTCGTCTTTTTTACTTTTGCCCTTTCCGCAAGAGTCAAAAATTAATGCGGTCGATAGAAATAGCAATAAAACTATTCCAAATTGATTTTTATTCATAAAATATTTCCTTAAATGTTAAATAGTCTTCAATATGAAGATTGTAACATGCTCCCCCCAGGAAAAAAAATCTAGCGACGACTATTACTCACTTCCTCTCCCTCCCTCCTGCTCGCGGATTGTAGTGTTAGACTTTTTATGCGGCAAACATGCGTAGTGAGTGGTGGGCTTAATTGGGGCCCCATTATGCGGCAAGTTATTATGTAGCATCGCGGCATATATCTCGCTGGCCTTAGCTTTCAGCGAACTTGGAACTAAATCTCTGTCTCGCATTGCAGATCAGATATTAAGTTAAGGCTCTGGTTGATATTTTATGCCTTCATGTGATTCTCGCGCCTTAGGCAACATTGCCGACAAACAAGTGCAGCCTATTTTATAGTCAGATGATTTGAGAGGGAATCGCATAATTAAACTCTGAAATTGGTTGAGTGGCTACAAGGCAGCCGCTGCTGAACTAAACGTAAAGAGCTAGAAATACTAAGGTTTCGTAGAATGGTATTTTCGCACCGTGGGCTCGATTGCTCGGCATTTTTCAAGAAACGCCGCAATGTGTGAGCATAGGCTTGGCAATTATGCCGATACTTATTTGGCGGCAATACCAATTTTTGGAGTGTTTTTTCAAAAATGGGCGCACTCGCCCAGTGCTCTGAGTGTCAAGCATCGCATAGGCCGTAATTTTAAAAAGGACTAAAAAATTTTAGATGGGATGCTGAGCTTGCATGTAGGTTAGCAAATGTTCGCGAAGAGTTTTGCCAGAATTTTTATAGCCAGAGATCACATCCCTAAAAAAATCTTTGAGCGTTTTTTTGAACTCTCGTCCACCACGCCGAAGATTGCCGAGTTGGTAGTTCACAACTGAAATGATAGCGATGAATATAAACCCGATAATTGCGTCGCACGCTGCCGCTGAGTGGTGAAATACATGTTTCAACAGGGACCATTCGTTGGTCCAGGAATTAAAGCCATTTTCCTCTCGCCAACGATAGTGACGACACCATTCAACTAATTTGGGAGTAATCCAACTCTTATTGCTGCAGTAGAAGTAGTTGTCGACAACAGTACCATCCCCATGCCTGCGCACGACCCTAACGATTTTGATATTTTTGTCAGCTTTTTTGATGTGCTGGTCGATAAACACTTCGCTCCAGCCCTCAAATTCTCGCTTCATCTCGTTCCAAAGTTTGTCGGGCGGTCTAGTTGTAAACTCGTCCTGAGCTTCTTGCCGCAGGGATCTTCGCTCATCCTTTTGAACAGTAATGAGAACGGCCCCAAAACTTTCAACTGCTTCGATGATTGGTGCCTTGTCATAAAGTCCATCGCCAACAACGATATCAAATGGGAGTTTGTTTGAATTCGCGTCTTTAAGTTCCGTTAACAGCGCCTTGAAAACGGTCAATTCACCTTCTTGTTTACGTTTTTCAACAGAGCCCTCAACTGACGGATGGTCCTCACGTTTACAGCCATTTAAAATCCACTTTTTAAAAACAAGATAGGCATCACTTTGCTGGTAAGCCCAGGCGACGGGAAAAGGGCCACGCTCACTTATCAAGCAGATAATGACAATGCGACGATAGGTTTCGTATGCGATAATGTCGTGAGTTTTTGGATCGTGATGAACGCTGACTTGGCAATGACGGTCGATGGCGCCACTTAATATAGCGTTTTGAAACTGTTCTTCTGTGAACCTCTTTCTAAAAGTTTCCACGCCATCTACCGCAGCCAGTGATTTACCCCCAACATTCTCCAAATTAATCATTTTTCCACGCTTCATTCGCTTTATCATGGCCTTGACAAATTTCCGTAGTCGAGACCCTAGCCCTTCAAGCTTCAGGAAATCTTCGAGTACACTCCGGCTAACCCCCGTATGCGCGGAAAGTTCGTTGAGACTTGTTAGACCATCCCCAAGGCCAGAGGTGATGCCAAACATTACTTTGGCGTCATTGACCTGCTTGTAGGGGCGACGCTGATCAAATTCAGAAATCAGTGCGCCCAGCCCAAATACTTTTTGTGTATACCGAATTAATCCGGAAAATTTGATTTGATTGTTCATTGAGTAGAACCCTCGCAGAACCCGCCGTGCGGATTTCCCGCAACGGGCTCTTCAGAATGTGGTTCAGATTAGTGCAAAGTTGCATATGTTGTCCATCTGCAGTTTTGCCCATTCCTTTGGCCGTCGATCCATCTAGGGCTCGGAATGCTTCGCGAGAATTTTCCACGTTGAAATGGGAAAATAGGTTGCAAAAAGTTGCCTCTTTGCCACCTTTATTCGCGTGTAATCTTATCCGTGTAGAGCTGTTGAGTGGTAGTCCTCTAGTCTCAGGATACCGGATGCTGCGATCCGTTTGAGAACAGTCGTCACGATTCAAATTCTGTTGTCCCCTTCGCTCCACTGGCATTACCCTGCTTCCACGCTACTATGAGACAATCTGACTTCCATAAGAGGAATGCGT
>CAMDKS010000006.1 GCA_945900755.1 Bdellovibrio sp. ZAP7 | reverse complement strand
CCATACGACCTTCGAGTCGCCCTCAAAAGCAAGGATATGGGTAGCAATCCGGTCGAGAAACCAACGATCATGGCTAATCACACAAACACAGCCTGAAAAATTCAACACCGCATCTTCAAGTGCGCGCAGGGTATCCACATCGAGATCATTGGTAGGCTCATCAAGAAGCAGTAAATTGCCGCCCTTTTTGATGCATTTTGCCAAATTTAAGCGATTACGCTCTCCACCAGACAATTGACCAACTTTTTTGTTTTGATCGGTGCTCTTAAATCCAAAGCTGGCCACATAGGCCCGCGTGTTAATTTTCTGACGCCCCCATTCAAAAAACTCTGCACCCTCAGCTAATTCATCGTAAACCGATTTATCGCTGTCAAGGCTGCTACGATCCTGATCGACATAGGCCGTAATGACTGTGTCCCCGATTCGCATGTCGCCACCATCAGGCTTTTGTTGGCCAGCGATCATTTTAAATAACGTAGATTTACCCGCACCGTTTGGTCCGATAATCCCAACAATAGCGCCCTTCGGGAACGTGAAATCCAAATTATCAAATAATAGTTTGTCGCCAAAGGCTTTTGAAATACCCTTAGCCTCCACCACAAGATCACCTAAACGAGGAGCCGGTGGCATCTTAATTTCGTTAATGGATTCATAGGATTCTTGCTCTTGCTCAGCCATTTGCTCGTAAGCCGCAAGACGAGCCTTGCTCTTTGCTTGACGAGCTCTAGCCGACTGTCGAACCCATTCTAGCTCTTTCGTCAAAGCTCGGCGGCGAGCTGATTCTTGTTTCTCTTCGACAGCCAAGCGTTTTGCCTTCTGATCCAGCCAGCTTGAATAATTTCCTTCCCACGGTATTCCAGATCCGCGATCTAGCTCAAGGATCCAACCTGCGACGTTATCGAGAAAATATCTGTCGTGAGTTACCGCTACAACGGTTCCTGGATAATCGTGCAGGTAGCGTTCTAGCCAAGCTACACTTTCCGCATCCAAATGATTTGTAGGCTCGTCAAGAATGAGCATATCTGGCTTCTCTAGTAACAGTCGACATAAGGCAACGCGACGCTTCTCGCCCCCAGAAAGCACTTTGACATCGGCATCCGAAGGAGGCAGACGTAACGCATCCATAGCGATTTCAAGATGGCGATCAAGCTCCCAAAGATCTTTGGCGTCAATTTCTGACTGAACCTTTCCCTGCTCCTCAAGCACCTTATTCATTTCGTCGTCGGTCATTGGGTCGTTGAATTTTGCGGACAAGTCCTCAAATCTTTTTAGCAACGCTTTTTGGCTAGCTACAGCCATCTCAACATTTTCGAGAACATTTTTTGTGGTGTCAAGCTGAGGCTCTTGCGCCAAATAGCCTATCTTTAGACCTGGAGCCGGGAACGCCTCCCCTTGAAAATTCTTTTCAAGACCCGCCATGATTTTTAACAGGGTCGATTTTCCAGAGCCGTTAAGGCCGAGAACGCCAATTTTTGCTCCCGGGAAAAATGAAAGGTAGATACCCTTTAGAACCTCTTTGGTGCCATATGATTTGGAAAGTTTGACCATGTTAAAAACATATTGACTCATGGTAGATCTCCTGCCGAAATTAAATTTGAATGAAAGGCCTCACAAGACCCAATGGGTCTATAATAATAGCAGTCTCGGGAAAATTAATCAACCAAATCGTCACTCAGTGAAACCACAAGCATGACCTCCCGGCAAAAACTAAATTCCTAACCAAACCCCACCAGTCATGATCAAAGAATACCCCGTCATCGCTCCTGTGGTCGTATGCTGCGTAGGAGTCTGTGATAGGGTGTCACTTGAGGAGCGTTTTAAAACCTTCACTCGCGACTTCGAATACAATGGAACTTCCGCACCAAGCTTCAGGTAAGATGATTCGATTCGGGTCATCAATAATTCAGGCTCATTACCTGAGGGTCGGGCAGGCTTAACCCAATTCCAGCCAATCGTTGGGGTCATCACAAAGGCCTCAACTGTGGTTTTAAAATCTTGCTCAAGATAAAAGTTGGATTTTTCATTTG
Organism: Bdellovibrio sp. ZAP7; assembly: GCA_945900755.1. GTDB lineage: Bacteria > Bdellovibrionota_B > Oligoflexia > Oligoflexales > RGVZ01 > CAMDKS01. The sequence goes on along the minus strand of CAMDKS010000006.1, from coordinate 96,061 downwards.
GATCGATTGTGTTTTTTCGATTTGACCCAATATTTTTCGTACTCATAGCCATGTAACCGCCTGAGATCGCCAAGAACGGGCTCGAATTCGACCGCAAAGAAAATCCTGGAAACGCTCTGCCGTATTCTACGTCAACGAGAGAGCCGGAAGAATCGACATCAAAAGTATGATTTCGCGCCGACTCCCACGGCCCATTAAAAAAATGATAACTGGCATTTACCCAAGAATTTTCATGAATGCGCCCGTAGCCGAGCGCAAACGATGCACCAAGACCCGCCACCTTAGAGTCGTCTGGAGCGGTGAAATTAAACTGGTTAACGCCCATTTCTAAGACCCAAAAATGAATTCGGGGAGCTCGTGTTTTGAGTAATTCAACATGATCTAGAGGCACATCAGCATAGGATCTTGCGCCCACACCCAAAGCAGTAAAAAGCAACAGCCCACAGGTCAGCGAGTTAAAATTGAGTCGGTATTTCAATCGAATTCGACAAGGCATCATTTTCACTTTTTACTTTAACGGTTCATCGGGCGAACTTTTTACTTTAATCAAACGTATAATAAGGATGGACATCTCATACATAAAATAGCACGGAATGGCCATTCCAAGCATCGAGATTGGATCCGGGGGCGTGATAATGGCCGCCACGACTAATATAATGATAAAGGCCATTCGTCGCTGAGAAGCCAAGGTTTCTGCCGTTACAATGTCAAGCAAAGCAAGAAGAACCAAGATTACGGGAGTTTCAAATACCAGACCAAAACTTAAAATCATGACTGTTACTAGAGACATATAGTCGGTAATGGTGATGATCGGCGCCGCAATTTCAAGGCCCATACCAATCAGATATTTCAGTGCCATAGGAATCATGAATAAATAGCTAAAGGCAACTCCAGCAAAAAAACATCCGATCGTCGCCACGATAAACGGCACGACGAATTTACGCTCTTTAGGATAAAGGGCAGGCTCCAAAAATTTCCAAAACTGATAGAGCCAAATAGGGGCTCCAAAAATCATAGACATCAAAAAAGCCACCTTAATGTTCACGACAAATACATCCATCGGACCAGTAAAATGCAGTGCGGCGGCTCCTGCTGGCAGCGCACTTTCCAGCGGATGCTTTAAAAAATTAAGAATTCTCGTGCAGAAGGAAAGTGAGATAATAAACATGACCAACAAGGTGAGGCCGCTTTTAATAAGGCGGTCACGAAGTTCGTCCAAGTGCCCCCACAAGCTCATCAATTTCCCACCTGCGCCTAGCATGGAGCCATTAGGATCGACATTTGACTCATGCCCAGGAATTGATTTCCCTTGATGCGCCGTAGAGCCTTGAATGGACGGATTTTCATTTCCCGTGCTCGCCATTTAATGGGCCTCCAACCAGTTTTTACCAACCCCGACTTCAACTTTAAGCGGAACGGAAAGTGTCATGGCATGCTCCATAGAATCCTTGACCAATGCCATCACCGCCTCTTTGGCAGACTCATGGCATTCAAATACCAATTCATCGTGTACTTGCATCAACATCACCGCATCGAGGACGGTGGCATCAAGGCGTTTTTGAGTTTCAATCATCGCAAGCTTGACCAAGTCGGCCGCACTGCCCTGAATTGGGCTGTTCACTGCCATATTTTCGCCATTAATCATTTCACCGCGGTCCCTCGACGAAATTTCTGGAATGGGTCTTCGACGTCCGCTCATTGTCGCGCTGTAACCGGTTGCGCGAGCCTTGGCTTTCGCCCCTTCAATGTAGGTGCGAATGCCCGGAAAACCTGCAAAATATTTTTCAATAAATAATTTGGCTTCGGCCATGGAAACTCCCGTTTCGCGTGCCAATCTTTGCGGCCCCATTCCGTAAATAATTCCAAAATTAATCGCCTTCGCATTTGACCGCAACTCAGATGTGACATTTTCTAGAGACACCCCGAAGATGCGACTTGCGGTCGCTGTGTGAATGTCTTGTCCCGATGCGAACGCTAATTTCAACCCCTCATCGTCTGTGATGTGGGCTAAGATTCTAAGTTCAATTTGCGAATAATCCGCTGAAATTATCACCCTATCTGGCGCTGAAGCATTGAATGCCTTGCGGATTTCGCGCCCCTCGTTCTTGCGAATGGGAATATTTTGTAGGTTCGGGTCACTAGAGCTAAGTCGACCAGTGCTTGTGCCTGTTTGATGAAAGCTAGAATGAATTCGTGACGTTTTTGGATGTATCAACTGAGGCAGTGCGTCGACATAAGTATTCTTTAGCTTCGTGACCGAACGATATTCTAAGATCAATTTCGGCAACGGGTGGTCGGACATGGCCTCTAAAACGGAGACGTCAGTAGAAAATCCAGTTTTTGTTTTTTTGAGCCTTGTGATGCCTAATTTGTTGTGAATAGCCAGCTTTTCAAATAAAATGACCTGCAGCTGCATCGGACTATTAATATTGAATTCCTCGCCGGCCTCTTTGTAAATACTCTGCTCTAGTGCCTTTGCGCGCAAATGTAGTTTAACAGATATTTCACCCAAAGCTTCCGAATCGACGTGTACCCCCGTTTGTTCCATACGAGCCAAAATTGGCACCAATGGCATTTCAATATTGGTATAAACATCAATTAGATTCGCTTCCTTTAGCAGGGGCAGATACTGCTCATTGAGCTGAAGAACGATGTCCGCATCCTCACAAGCATAGGCCCCAAGAAGTTCAAGAGGAATCTCACTCATTGGGGTCTCGTGTTTTGGGCCCATGAGAGCTTTAGTCGCGATCTTTGGAAATCGAAGCGAGTGCAGAGCACAATTGTCGAGACTGTGACTTTTATTTATTGGGTTCAAAACATAGCTAGCCAGCATTGTGTCGCCAAAGGGACCGCGAATTTTAATGCCTGCATTCCGTAACATTTGGAGATCAAACTTCAAATTGTGGGCGATTTTTAATTTCTTGGTATCCACAAGTGCGGGCGCCAACTGCTCTTTGATGAACTCTGGGGTTAGCCACCCTGTGAGATGCTTTTGAAGGAGCGGAACATACCATGCGTGGCCGATTTTTGTGGAAACACTAAGTCCGATCGGCTGGTCTTGCACCCGATCGAGGCCCGTCGTCTCAGTGTCAAAACTAAACGTCGGAGCGTCTCGTAACTCTTGACCAAGCCGCATGACCAATTCAGGAGTATTTGCGATTAAATAGTCAGAGCCTAATTTTTGCATGCTCCGATTTTCAACCAGAACGACAGAAGGCGATACCTGAAGGGACCTCGTCTCTAATTCAAGTGCTCGACCAAGGGGATCCGCAATTAGGGGCTCACTCGTTGGTGTGGGTGCGACACTCGCACCAATACTTAAAGGAGCAAGCTGGTTGGCTTTCACGTCCGAATTGGTTGATTGAGTCCCGAGGCGGTCTTTTACTTTGGTCGTTAGAGACCGAAATTCCATTTTAGTATAAAGATCTAGAAGCTTTGGATTGGCTTGAGCATCAGTATCTAAAACCATATCGTCAAGGGTCACGGTCAGCGGAATATCCGTTTTGATCGTTACGAGATCACGAGACAAAAAAGCAAGCTCTCGGCTATCGCGAAGGGAATTTTTTAATCTCTCATTTTTAATTTTCTCTAGATTTTCATAGATCCCATTTAGACTGTGAAACTCTCCAATAAGCTTTGCTGCCCCTTTGTCTCCAATTCCGTGCACTCCTGGCACGTTGTCTGACGTGTCACCGATCAGGGCGAGCACGTCTATAACTTGCTCCGGTGTACAGCCAAATTTTTCTGCAACGCCGGCATAACTAATAATGTTTGCGGGCTCGTTCTTTTTCGGCGCGTAAATGAAAACATTTGGATTGATTAATTGCATGAAGTCTTTATCGCCAGACACAATGTAGCAATGGGTGTCACTACTAGCGAATTTTCGACAAATGGACCCGATAAGGTCGTCCGCCTCCATCCCCGATTGTTTCAACACGGGAATGCCCATTGCCGCAAAAAGCTCGAAAAAATAGGGAAGTTGTCCGGCCAAATCCTCGGGCATTTCGGAGCGGTTTGCTTTGTATTTGGGGTACATGTCGTGGCGAAATGTTTTGTCTTTGGTATCAGTTGCGACAATGATTAGATCTGGCTTTTCATCCTCGATCAACCTCGCCATGAACATCGCACTACCGAATACCGCCGACGTATGAATGCCAGCGGTCGTGACTAACTGGCGCTGGCTGAAAGCGTGAAAATTCCGAAAAGCCATCGCCATCGCATCAATGATAAATAATTTTTTTGGATTACCCATATAAGTATGACTCATCTTGAAAACGCCTTTGCACGCGTTAGCGTAATATTATTTATTATAAAGGCAGGTCTACTGAAGCAATGACTTTCATCTCAACTAGATTTAACCCCGGAAGCTCTTTGACGCCAACCGTTGTCCTGACTGGTGGACATTTTGACGCTTCAAAAAATTCATTCCAGATTTTGTTCAGGACAGAAAACTGGGTCGACATATCAGTTAAAAAAACCTGCACGTCAACAATGTGATGACGAGTTAACGTCTCCTTTGCAAGGACCGCCTCGACATTTCGAAGAACCCCCCGAACCTGCGCTTCGAAATCGAACGCCACAGGGCGTCCGTCCTCTGAAAACATGACCCCTGCCCACATGTTCGTGAGTGGATCACGGCAGCCTTGACCCGCGAAATAAACTAAGCTGCCCACTCGCCTTGAATGGCTGTAAGTGGCAAGCGGTTTGGCCAAAGTAATTTTTTGATCGGTAGGCTTATTCATAGTGAGTCAATCTAGCTGTGATTCGCATTAAATTGCAATAAAACAAATCATTATTTCTCAAATGTAAAACGGGGAGCTTTTATATATGCTGCATTTGTTGCAAGCATCAACTAAGCTATACCCATATCAGGAATATTTATCTGGGGACAATAATGACTAATTTTAAGGCGCTGTTATTTCAGTGTTTCTTTATGGCAACACTCGGTTCCCTAGGGACTCCTGCTAGGTCTATGGAACCGCTAACCGGCAAGATGGGTGTGATTGTTCCGTGGTCAGACTTAGACGCAGAGAAGCGTTGTGAGGGGCTGCTTGCATTTACGATCACTTCGGCAAAGGTGGCAAATCCAAATTGGACTCTTGAAAAGCCTGAATGTGTCATTAGCGGCAGCGTTGGGGGTGACATGTCGTGGTCTCTAAATGGCAGATGGCGACTTGGCGCTAAAACACTACCGCTTAGATACACCGTTGTTTATTCACAAAAAAATATAAAAACGCTCGTTCAATGGTGTGTGATCAAGGGCAGTAAAGCTGGATGCTCAAACGTCTGGAGTAATTCGTTCAACGAAGGAGACCTTTACCCGAGCCCCGCAGAGGCAAGAGAAGCCTTTGATGGAGTCTCAAAAATTTCGACCGGTTTTTTGAATATCGCTACCAAAATTGACGAATGGGTGGGGATCAAAACGACTGGGGAAAAAATCTTTGCTCTGAATTATACTGATTGGATTAAAATTTGGGTCAATGCGCCACGTTCATTGCCCACTAAAGATGGGCCTGCCCAAGGGATTTATGAGACCAAGGGTGCATTGGATACCTCTGGGAGCCTTGAATTTAAGGGAAAAGTCCCGCCTTCCCTCGCAAAATGCCTCGGATGTGAAAATGATTTGTGTCCAAAAGGAAGCGTAAATTTTCGGTTTTCCGGTATTACACTTGTTTTAGAACGAGCGTATTCGGAAGCTCAGCAGCGGAAAACTGAATTAAAATACGCGCAGGCCCTTTGGGTGATGACTGCGCCTACACCTTTTGAGTCCGGCAAGCCTTTATGGCCAATGTTTTGCGGCGTGGAAAAATTCACAATACAGAAATTTTAAACACACGTTATTAAATGCAAAATATCCTGTTTAAAAAAACCGCATGCTTGTGGGTAATATTATGTATTGCTGGGTGTTTGCTCCCAACTCTTTTTTACCGTACTATTAATATCAGTTCTTGCTCGGCATAGAATTGCATATAGTCAGAGACATTGATGATTTTGTTGCAAGGTGTCAGGTATTTTCTAACGAGTTTGCAAATTAGTTTAACACAAATTTAGGGGTAAATCATGAGCGACCAAGGTGAAATTATTCTTGAAGGCAAGTCGTATAAATTGCCGGTTATTGAAGGTTCCGAAAAAGAAAAGGCAGTCGATATATCTAAGTTACGCCAAGATAGTGGCTATATCACCATCGATTCTGGTTACGGCAACACGGGTGCGTGCAAATCTGCGATCACATTTATTGACGGCGACAAGGGGATTCTTCGTTACCGTGGTATTCCAATTGAAGTGTTAGCGGAAAAAAGTGATTTCGTTGAAACCTCTTATTTATTGATGTATGGCAACTTGCCAAATCGAGCTCAACGGGAAGAGTTTCGCAATCAATTGTCCGGTCATTCAATGATTCACGAGGGAATGATTAAGTTTTTCGACGGCTACCCAACTACCGCACATCCTATGGCAACCTTGTCGTCTATGGTTTGTTCGCTATCAGCTTACTACCCAGAGCATTTGGATCCTAAGGACAAGACCCATGTTAACCATTTGGTTCCTCGCCTTCTCGCAAAAATGAAAACAATCGCAGCGTATTCCTACAAAAAAGCTAAGGGGCAACCCGTCATTTACCCTAAAACAGACCTCGATTATTGCTCGAACTTTTTGCGCATGATGTTCGGCACGCCTGCCGAGGAATACAAGATCGATCCTCTAATGGTTAAAGCGCTAAATGTTCTTTTAATTCTTCATGCCGATCATGAGCAGAATTGTTCTACGTCAACAGTTCGCCTTGTAGGATCTTCAGATGCGAACTTGTTTGCCTCTGTTGCTGCAGGCATCTGTGCTCTTTGGGGGCCAAAACACGGTGGTGCAAATCAAGAAGTCGTTGAAATGCTACAGTTGATCGAGCGCGAAAAAATTCCAGTCAAAGAGATTATTCGCCGTGCAAAAGACAAAAATAGCGGCTTTCGACTTATGGGTTTTGGTCACCGAGTTTATAAAAACTTCGATCCTCGCGCACGCGTCATTAAAGTTTATAGCGATAAACTTCTAGCAAACATGGGAATTAAAGATCCTTTGCTCGACATTGCAAAGGAGCTTGAAGAAGCTGCGCTGCAAGATGACTTCTTCAAAGAACGTAAGCTTTATCCAAACGTCGATTTCTATTCCGGAGTTATCTACCGCGCCATGGGAATTCCGACGGATATGTTTACCGTGATGTTTGCCCTCGGCCGCCTTCCCGGCTGGATAGCACATTGGATGGAAATGCACAGCGAAGGTGACGGCCGTATTGGTCGCCCTCGTCAGATCTACTCTGGTGAAACCGAGCGTCCATATGTTCCGATGGATCAACGGAAGTAATGTGCTCGCAAAATAGCTTCGAAATTCTGTTTTTGATCTGATTTTACAGTGTCTAATTGATTAAGCCCGTGGCATAATACCTGCTACGGGCTTTTTGATTTGATGACTTCAGGCTTGAGCCTAATGGACGATAAATTTATGAAATACTGGTTGATGAAAACCGAGCCAAATATTTTTAGTTGGACGGATTTAGAACAAAAAAAAATCGCGTCTTGGGAAGGTGTCCGAAACTATCAGGCTCGCAATTATATGCGAGACCAGTTTCAGATTGGAGACAAAGTCCTTTTTTATCACTCTTCATGCGCCGAGCCTGGAATCGCCGGCATTGCAAAAGTGGTACGAGGTTCGTATCCAGACCATACCGCACTAGATCAAAATGGTGAGTATTTTGATCTAGCCAGCCAGAAGTCGGGGCAGTCTCGCTGGGTCATGGTAGATCTATCTCCAATCAAAAAATTCTCTAGATTCGCCAGTCTTACAGAAATTAGACAACACGCGAGCCTTCAATCTATGCAACTTCTTCGTAAAGGTCAGAGACTCAGCATCCAACCCGTGATGGAATTCGAATTTGCCGAGATCGAATCCACCTGGGGCTGAGCTGGGTCCCTGCATGGAGCTATATTGATTAAAGAGATGCACTCGCAGTCAAGAAATTAGCCTTTCTGCGCCGGTGTAAGACGCTCCGATCGACCCTGCCTGACTTGAGTTCACTGCGCAAACCACAGGCAAATCGCATAAAGGCTTTTGACCTCGTCGGGTAATAAAAACCCTCTGACGGGAATTTGAAGTAAATAACGATGTAGCTAGACGCTAGAAGCACCGATGCTATCCTCGTTCGCGCCTGGAGCTCCAAACTACTAAGATCAGCCCCCAGATAGCGGTTTTTAATGAGCTGCCCAACTTTTCCGCCCATGGTGTTAGGGCAAGCACCCAGAATCCTTATCGGCAGTCCCTGAACGGGTCTCCCTCCTTTCTCTTCCACAATGTGGGCTACATAAAACTCTTGATCATATTGACCCGCATCACCTGAGCCGGGCTCTACAGGCTTAAGATTCGTAGCTTGCGACTCGATGATTTCATGATGACTCATACGTTACGGCCTCCAACAATTCGGTGAAAAAATGTTCAACAACCCGATCCCTCTACAGGATTAAAAATATGGCTGCGGCGGATATATGTCTGGAAGCAGAATGGTCCCTAAGAGTATGAATTTTGCGGCGAAATCGGAGTCTAAGCACGTTTACAAAACGACGTCATAACAATTAAATATTAGTAATATTAATGGGTTGCCGTATTCACAAATATTTTTTCGCGGCTTTAAGAACGTCCAAGTGGACCTTAGGCCCTGAAATGTTTGAGATCGCCGAATTGAGGTGCTACAATTAAAGAGACGAACTTAATACAGAATCACGTGAGGAATTTTCATGTCTAGAAAAGTTTTAATCGTCGACGACGAAGCTGAAATTGCTGAATTTTTGGCGATGGGATTTGAAGGCTATAATTTTGAGGCGGAAGTCGCGAATAGTGTGGCCGAAGCTGAAAGTAAATTGATCGCAAATCAATATGATGTGATTTTGTCTGATATTCGAATGCCCAAAAAAGACGGCATTGCGCTGTTAAAATGGGTTCGGGAACGTGACAAAGTAAAGCCTGTCATGTTTATGATGACGGGCTACAGTATGTATTCCGAAGAGGAAATGATTAAGTTGGGCGCAGCCGCTGTTATCACGAAGCCCCTAAGTCTCGAAAGTTTAATCGAGATCATTAATAATTTCGTTCCAGAGGTTGCTCCTGACGCGTAAGCACAATTTTGCCTTTATTTTAGGCGTTTCTTTGGTTTCGTGACTGACCCTATTGAGTATTTTTAACGTCAAGCTTGGGGGCATGATTATACATTATTGCTTGATTGTACACATTTGAGACGGCTACAATTTTACTACGCGCTGTTTAGTAAGTGATTAAGACAGGTGTGACAGGTTTTCTAATTTTGTTCTCTAAATTTCATTTTATGAGAGGTTTTTGTGAGCTGGAAGGTCTATAATATAAATACTGGTAAGACGATTAAATCAGGATTCGACGATGCAGATCTTGCTAAAGAATGGCTTGAAAATCGCCGCGACTTAGAGTTTGAGGATCATATTGTCGAAGAATTGGACGATGATGAAGAAGAGGCGTTAACCGATGAAGACGACGAGGAACTCGATGAAGAAACCTCTTGGACGAGTGCAGACGAGGACGATGAAACTGAAGCCATCTCTGGAGCTGGTGATGACGACTATTTGGATGAGGATGATAATGAGGACGATGATGAGGACGATGATGAGGACGATGATGATCATTGAGGCCGAAGCTTTTGCGATGTTTGCTGCGGCCAGTCCTAACTTTGGAATTTCTTGTTAAATACAAATGCCCCGCCTGAGCGGGGCATTTGTCCTGTAGTCTTGTAAAGTTACAAAAGTGTTTTATTGCCGAGGCCTTTTCCATGCCGCAAAATAGTCTTGAATCACTTCCCCCATATTTGCGTCGCTACTGCACTACGCAAGACTATGCGAAATACACTAGTCGCGACCACGCAGCTTGGCGATACATTATGCGTCAATCCCGCGACTACTTCAAAGGGAATGCCGTCCCGATCTATTTAGATGGACTCCAAAAAACAGGAATCCCTTTAGACCGAATACCCAAAATTTCTGAAATGGATCAAGCCTTGCGAGAATTTGGGTGGGGCGCGGTACCCGTTTGTGGCTTTATTCCGCCAATGGCTTTTTTGGATCTACAGGCTCGTGGAATTTTACCAATTGCAACAGATATGAGGACTGTCGACCATATCGGATATACTCCGTCTCCAGATATTGTGCACGAAGCCGCAGGGCATGCCCCCATTATCGCCGATCCTGGTTACCGCGAATATCTTCGCAAATATGCTCTACTTGCCGATAAAACAATTATGAGTATTGAAGATTTACAAGTGTACGAATCCATTCGCGTGCTTTCGGATGCAAAAGAAAATCCAGATACAGGCCATGGTGAAATTGAGGCCGCCAGAAAAAATTTAGATACCGCAATCGCAAAAGTATCCTACGTATCTGAGGCCAGTAAGGTCTCTCGGATGGCTTGGTGGACTGTAGAATATGGTTTACTTGGAAACATTAAAAATCCAAAAATATACGGCGCAGGATTGTTGTCCAGTATTGCGGAGAGCCAGTGCTGTTTGAGGGCAGAAATTCCCAAAATACCCCTCACCGTCAACTGTGTTGACACCTCCTTTGACATTACAGAGCCTCAACCTCAGTTGTTTGTCGCAGAAGATATGGAGCATTTGACGCGAGTCCTTCACGATCTCGAGGAACGCCTGTCGTTCAAAAAAGGTGGCCTTTACGGCCTTGAAGAGGCTCGCCGCGCAAAAACCGTAAATACCATTCAACTAGATTCAGGAGTGCAAGTCTCAGGGATCCTCGATTCTTATGAATCCTCCACCATTCTCGATAGTGGCAAGACTCTGCCGGCCGCTCATTTTATTAAATTGACTGGTCCCGCTCAGATATGTCGAGAGCGAAGGGAACTGCCGAGCCAAGGAACCTCTCGTCATAGCCAAGGTTTTTCCTCACCCATTGGACGCTGGGTTGGAGCCAATCACACATCACCCACTAATCTCTCTGAAGGCGAATTGAATAGTCTTGGCATAAGGAAAGGCAACCGCCTCACGCTTAATTTTGTAAATGGATTTAAGGTCGATGGCATTGTTTTGAATATTGTTCGAGAAGGTGCCAAAATTTTGTATATTACTTGGACAGATTGCTCTGTTTTTCAAGGAGCTCAGAAATACTATGATCCGAGTTGGGGGGAATTTGACATGCTCGTCGGCGAGGCCGTAACTAGTGTTTTTGGTGGTCCTGCCGATCGTGCGGCCTACGGACACTACGAGATGGGCGGGGTCTCAACTCAGCCAGGTCGAAAAAGCGACTTTTCTCCTACCGAGAAAAAAATATTCGCCTGCTATTCCAAAATTAGAGATATTAGGAATAGCCCAGAATCCAATACCGATTCAGATCGCAAAGCCGTGGCAGACGATGTGTTGTCTAATTCCGGCAACGAGTGGCTGCTGGCTCTTGAAGTCTTGGAGCTAAGTCACCTCAATAAAAAGAACACCGCTCTAGAAAAAAGAACTCTTCAGTGCCTAAGCGAGCAAAAAATGGACGGGGGCTCTGACGTAACTGAATTAATCCGCAAGGGAATTAGAATTGCGGACGTTCCGGATTAGGTGCTGCCTCTGAGGCTTGTGCTTGAAGAATATGTGTTGAGAAAATATTTGATCGTGGGGAATGCAGATGTCATCAATTGGTAAAATTACAGAAATGCGCGACTTTTGTGGCCTTCGCCAAACAAATGGATTGAGTGATAAAACGATTGAAAGTCTCTTGCCGAAATTTCCAGAATTAGTTGCGGCCATCGACGCGGCTCATAAGCTTTGGACGAACTATAAAAGCGAGTTTTCTGCGGCACTAAAAATGTCTGAAAAAGATTTGATCGTATACTTACAAGATGGATTTTTAAATTTCTATCAAGACGTTGCCATAAATCCATACGTAGCCATCGCTGCAAAAGGACCTTGGATTATTTCTGCATTCGGCGCAGTGATTCATGACAACGGCGGCTATGGGATGTTGGGGTTAGGCCACGGCCCGACTAAAATTATCCAGGCCATGTCTCAAGATGTGGTCATGGCCAACATCATGACTGCGAATTTTTCACAACGTCGATTTCTTGACCGAATGTTTAAAGAAGTCGGGCACGCAAGGCCTGCTGGCAAAAAGAAACCGTACACTCAGTTCCTATGTTTAAATTCTGGATCGGAAGCGATGACCGTTGCCTGCCGTATTTCTGATATTCAATCCAAAACTTTGACCGATCCTGGTGGCAGGTATGCGAATTGTAAGATCCGATTTTTGGCACAGAAAGGAAGCTTTCATGGACGTACCGAACGCCCTGCAAAAGTTTCGGACTCCTCTCTCAAAGGCTACGGCGTGCTGGCAAGCTACCGAGGTGACAACCAGCTCGATACGATTGAGCCAGGCAATATAGAGCAACTTCGTGCCCTCTTTAAGAAGGCCGAGAATGAACATATTTTCTACGAAGCGATGTTTATTGAGCCGGTCATGGGCGAAGGTAATCCGGGAATGGCGCTGACTCGTGCGTTCTATGACGAGGCGCGCAAAATTACCGCAGAACACGGAACACTATTAATTGTTGATTCAATTCAAGCGGGCATTCGCGCTACTGGTGCACTTAGCCTTTGTGACTACCCAGGCTTCGAGACCTGTGAAGCTCCTGACATGGAATCCTATTCGAAGGCCTTAAATTCAGGACAGTTTCCGCTCTCCGTTTTGGCTATGACGGAACCAACGGCTGGCCTTTACAAAAAAGGCGTCTATGGCAACACCATGACCTCCAACCCTCGCGCCCTTGAGGTGGCTTGTGCCGTTCTTGACTCCCTTACCGCAGAGGTCCGAAAAAATATTCGTGATAAGGGAGCGGAATTTGTGCGAGCGTTTAGTGAACTCGCAAAAGAATTCCCAGGAGTCATTACCAAGGTACAGGGCACTGGTTTACTTTTTTCAGTAGAATTGGCAGAAAAAGGGTACACTGTTCTGGCTAAAAACTGTGTTGAACTTGATATGCGTAAAGATGGAATTGGTGTGATTCACGGGGGAAAAAATGCTCTTAGGTTTACGCCCCACTTCAACATCACCAAAGACGAGCTTGACCTTATTGTTGACGGCACACGAAGGGCCTTGGCAAAGGGCCCAATATATTAAGTCAAAAACGATCTGTTCGGCATTCAAATGTTTTTACGATTTTTTGAAATAATCTGAGAAATATCTCAACAAGCAAAAAGATGGAGTCATCAATGAAATTAGAAGCTGGACGATTTAAAAAGCAATTATTGGTATTGATCGGTGCAGGATTATTGGCATCAAGCTGTGGCCTTCAATCTATTCCACAAGCAAAAAATGAAGTCGCTGCGACTATCGCCGAGGTTACCAATCAATACAAACGGCGCGCCGATCTTATCCCAAATTTGGTAGCGACCGTTCAAGGCTATGCTGGCCATGAGAAAGACACCTTAACCGCCGTCATCGAGGCGCGCGCAAAGGCCTCAAGTATTACTATTGACCCCGCAAACATGAGTGCTGAAAAACTTGCAGACTTTCAAAAGGCACAGGGAAACTTAAGTCAAGCCCTAGGACGTTTGATGGTTGTCAGTGAAAACTATCCTCAATTAAAGGCCGATCGCAATTTTAGCGAGCTTCAGGCTCAGCTGGAAGGCACAGAAAATCGAATCACGGTTTCACGAAATCGCCACATTGAGGCGATTAAGAGCTTTAACAATCTAGTAACCGTGCCTATGACCAGTTGGACCAACTCCTTATTTTATCACCACCAGCCGCTCCCCCAATGGAATGTTGATGCGGCTGAGGAAAAAGTAATTCAAGCAGCTCCTAAGGTCGATTTTGGAACTAAAAAATGAAGTCGTTACATTCCATTTTTGGCTTTACCCTGGCATGGCTGTTCGCCGTCATTTGCTTTGGTCCATCGGCAAACGCCGCATCGGACAAACCCTTTGAAATTCCGTCTCTAACCAGTCCTGTGATGGATCAGGCAGGAATTCTGTCGCCTGAAGGTCGAGCACGAGTTGAGCAGTTAGTCAGGTCTGTCTATGAATCCGGCGGCACCCAGATTGCTGTACTTACCGTTGCAAGCTTAGGAGAGCTATCGATTGAAGAGGCTTCAATCAAAGTTGTTGATAGCTGGAAACTTGGACGAGAGAAAAAAGATGACGGCATATTGCTACTGGTCGCACCTAACGAGCGGCGAATGCGAATTGAGGTTGGTCGAGGTCGAGAGGGAGAGGTTCCAGATGCGATGGCCAATCGAATCATCAAACAGGTCGTTGGACCCGAATTTCTTGATGGGCGGTTTGATCAAGGCATTCTTTTAGGTGTCGCTGCAATTATTCAGCGCAGTGATCCCCAATTTGATTTAGAAAAAGCGGGGGCCCCACATCCCCGAGCTCGCTCGTCGCGCCGAGGGGGAAGCTCATCACTTCTAGCGTTATTATTTGTGCTAATTTTTGTGTTGATGAATCCCCTCCTGGCCCTGCTAAGGATGTCTGGGGTTTTGCCTCATTCAGCTATGCGAGGCTTTGGTCGCTCAGGTATTGGTGGCTTTGGCGGAGGTAGCTTCGGTGGAGGTAGCTTCGGTGGAGGCGGTGGATTTAGTGGCGGTGGCGGCGGCTTCAGTGGCGGCGGCTCTTCAGGGTCTTGGTGAGAAGCGGTTTTAACCTGAATCCTTCAGACATAATCGTTAAAAGTGCGAACTACAGAAATGAGATTTAGTAACGTGGATTCCTTAAATGACATTGTTGTGCGTGGGCGCCTGCCCAAGTGGATCTCCTGCTATTTAACCTCCAAGCAAGTCATTAGCATCGAAGATGCTGTTGCTTCGGCAGAAAAACGCACATCCGGTGAGATCGTTCCTGTGATCGTAAGTCGCTGCGTAAAACTGAAACCTCAAGGCCTGAAGTTAAGTGCATTATTTATTTTGATGTATTGCCTGTATGTAGAAACAAGACTCAGTTTTTTTATCGACACTCAAGAGATGGTGACCCTGGGTTTGGGCTTTGTTGTGGCAGCAAGTTTAGGGCCGCTTTTATTGCGAAGCCCGAAAATGCGTCGGCTTATGATGCCCGACTGCGATGCCGTGCAATTGGCAGCACTTCGTGCGGAAGTCGAATTCTACCGAGCGGAAATCGGCGGCACCAAGGGAGGCACAGGCATTTTGTTATTTCTTGCGATCGAAGAACGACAGGCCGTAGTTCTCGCCGATAAAGGCATTTCAAGCCTGTTACCCAAAGAGACCTGGGACGGTGTTCTCGCCCTAATGTTGAAAGGATTGAAAAGTGGGACCTGCGCCGATGGGCTGATCGAGGCCGTGACGAAGTGCGGAAATATTCTCGCCACTCATTTTCCCATTCAAAAAGAAGATCTAGACGAACTTCCAAATCGGTTGCGAATTATCGAGTAACTCGGGGTTTATTTACAGATTTTTGGCAGTAATCAAATGGATCTAACCCATCCTAAAACGCTCACTGCCATGGTAAACCAAAGTATGAGCCCTAGCATCATTGCGCGTAGCCCTACACTTCGAAGCATTTCTCGAGTTAACTGGGCTCCGATTAGGAAAATCGCAACTTTGAGAACGGCTTTTCCACCGGTATTTAAAACCAAATAGAGCTCAGGCATGTCTGGAAGCAAGGCGTGCAAAAAAACGGCCGCAACAAACAAGAAAATAAATATTGGAATCGATGCTTTGCCATTACCCGTTTTATTACCGCGCCATTTCATGATGAAGCTTGTGCCAAAAACCATTGGCACAATCCATAGTGCACGAGTTAGCTTGGTCGTAACGGCGACGGCCACACTATCTGGGTGAAACTGACTTGCTGCACCAACCACAGAACTCGTGTCATGAATGGCAATGGCCGCCCACCAGCCAAATTGCTCCGGCGTCAAATTTAGCCAATGTCCTAACGGTGGAAAAATAAATAACGCCGCAGCATTGAGTGAGAAAACGGTGGCCATCGCAACAGCTGTTTCAGCTGAGGTTGCGCCGATCACTGGTGACATGGCAGCAATGGCACTCCCTCCGCAAATTCCAGTGCCTGCCGCAATAAGAGTGCCAATCGTAGGTTTGACTTTGAGCGCTTTCGAAACAAAGAAAGCGATGATCATGATGCTTACCAGGCTAACAAACGTGACAATAAAAGAACGAGATCCAGCTTTTTGAACCGCCGAGGGATCCAACGCAAAGCCTAGTCCGACGATAGAAACCTGCATGAGAGTTTTGCCAGCATTCTTAAGGGATCCAGGCAGGGGCCATTGGAACCCTAAACTCAATATCATGCCAAGGGCAAGCGCTAAGGGCGATGCACACCAAGGACTGGCGACGAACAACATAAATGGAAAAAAACGAAATAATGACATGGGAACAAAATAGCACGCACTGGTCGCCTGAGCCATAAGATAACCCTCACCAAATTGCTATGCTCGGTAGAAAATGTGAGCAATAGTAGCTGCAAAAAATCAATCCGAATCATGAATTGCAGCATTTTTGTGTTATTATTGGATTTCGACTGTGCTATTTAGTGTTAACTATTTATTTTTGAAGATATGCTTTCTCAAGAAAGAATCTCAAAAATCTTTTGTAAAGCTAAATATGAAATTCAATATTATGAGGTGATCCTTGCTTCCTGTAGAAATTTTGCCAATTCAAGATGCTGTCGTTCTGCGTGCCCGTGGTAGCGAGCTACTAATTCTCACCAATCATGTTACAACATTGAAGACCTTGAAATCGGCTGGTGATTTCGCAAAATATTTCTTGGATCAAGCACTGGTTAATCGCCCTGCTCGTAAACTTTTTGAGGCCTGGTTACGAAAAGACACCACACTTTGGGCTCGTATTTTTCGAGCGATTCAATCAATTGAACTGACCGCAGATGATGGGAAGCCAGCTTCCAAAGCTGCGAGTGCCACGGCTTCGATTCGAGCTGCTGCCAACGCCCCAATAAAACCTGCTCCTAGCGCAAAGGCGACTGCTAAAACGGTCGTAGCCGCCCCTAGTAAAAATGTGACGACAAAGACGGTTGTTGCTGCACCTGCTAAACCAGCGGCTAAACCTGTCGCTGCACCTGCTAAACCAGCGGCTAAACTAGCCGCTAAACCAGCTGCTAAACCAGCTGCTAAACCAGCTGCTAAACCAGCTGCCAAAAAAACCGCTAAGCCTGCTCCCAAAAAAGCTGGAAAAAAATAACCCTTAGGGTCCGCGTTATGATTCGTAAATTTCTATCCATTGGCAAACAACTTACGCTAACGTCCACACGCTTTGATATAGTGCGTGAAGATGGCGTCCCACCACCCATAGAAATTAAGGCTCCTGTCGAGGTTTTTTGGGAGGCTCAACGACTTCTCGGCGAGGCTGAAATACTACTAGCTTCAGGAGAGGATTCTAATTCCATCAAAGACGTCTATGAAACTCTATTAACTCTCCTTATCCCTTACTGCGCGCTAGAAAAAGACCGAACGTGGCTATATGAGCAAGTTGTTAAATAGACAATGACAGCACTCAAACGAAAAGCCGTTTTTCTAGATCGTGACGGGGTGCTAAATATCGACCTAGGTTACACTTATAAACCCAGTGATTTAAAACTCGTGCCAGGAATGACCGACGGGCTAAAATTACTTCTTCAAAGCGACTACGCATTCGTAATGATTTCCAACCAATCTGGCATTGCACGCGGCATGTTTACTGCTAGCCAAGTGGACTCATTTAACGATGAATTGCTGCGTCAAATCAGATGCGAAATCCCAAATTTTAAATTTGATGCGGTCATGATTTGTCCTCATCATCTCAATGGGGTTATTCCTGAATTCTCGATAGACTGCGAATGCCGTAAACCTGGAATTAAGTTGGTCACAGATGCCGCCCTTCAACTGAATTTGGATTTGGCCAATAGCTGGCTCATTGGAGATAAAGATACAGATGTCGAATGTGCAATCAATGCAGGTATGCGAGGCATTCAGGTCACACGCGGTGGAAAACAGTACCCTCAGAGCAAAAAGGCTTTTGCACTAGTTCCAACCTTACGAGATGCCGCGGAAATTATTTTGAAGCATTAATTGCAACTATTCAGCTCGACACTGCGTGCAACCGAGGAGAGCCCATGAGAACAAGGCATTTGCGAGGAGCGAAGCCGAGTGTACATTTGGTAGATAAGGATCGCACCACAGCAAATAACGCAGTTATCATGGGTGATTCCCGTTGCCCTCCAATCATGCTGAAGATTTGCCATTGATTTTTTCAAGAAGGGCCTTGATTCTTGGCCCACAACGCTGCCCCTGGCATCCTCCGGACCCAGTACCAACACATTTATTGACGTCTTGAACGGTCTCGCAGCCTTCAATACCCGCCAAAACTCGCCCAAGGTTTATTCCTTTGCAAATACAGACAACGCGAGCCATCTGCCGCACCTTCTCCTCTGCAAGTTCCTTTTGCGTTTTTTCAGTCACCAATAACTCCAATCAAGTTACCTTTGATTATTACATATACAAGCCACCAAAATGTCGCATCCAACTAGGATTAACATAATTAAATACATAAACTGTGCCATTGCAAGCACTATGAAAAAACACTGCGGGCCAAATACGCCCCCACCGTCTTACAATAAAGTCACAGCAAATGGCTAGAAGAAACGGACCGAGGGGGAGTCCTACCTTGAATCCGACTACCCGACCCAAAGTAGGTAGCGTGTGTGCCATACTAAACACAATTGCAGCAAACCAAACAGCCCAGGATCCTCCAACAAACCTTGCTAAAAATGGACTAATACCACCTCGAAAAATCACCTCTTCGACCATTGGTATGACCGTCAAGGTGGCAACAGCGTAAACTAAGTCTGATGACGCCGCCAACGAATACTTCATGCCGTCAGAGCGCGTTAATATTCCTAAAAATAGTGCACCAGTAAGCACCAGTGGTGCAGCAAGCCAAGGCATTATAGGACCACCGCGGAGCCTAAATGACTCCCGAAGAGGGAGGCTCCACTTTAAGAGTACAGCTGCCAACAGGCAATGAACGGCTAAGATTGCAATCCAGGGAGACACCACAAGTTTATCTATGAAGAACGCATAAGTTTCCCCAAGAGCTACTGCGATAGCGAGAGAAATACTCACCGCCCAGAGAAACATGACGGGTCCGATTTGCGACGTCCCCACCTCAGGCACTCAATCGCGCTGGCGGTTTCCAGCCTATTATTTCGCTTAAGGCTTCGACCAAATGCTTAATGTCATTTTTAACCACGTAGCCGTTCGCTCCTAAACTGATGCCTGTGTCCTGGGTGGCCTGCCCGGAAAGTGACGAGTGAATAATAATTGGCAGCTGGCTTAGAGTAGCGTGCGCTCGGATCTTCTTTGTCAGGGTAAATCCATCCATTTGCGGCATTTCAATATCGGTAATAACCGCAGATAATTTCTTATCCTTCCAGTTTCCACTGGCATATTTTTCAAGAATTTCCAGGGCTTCTTTACCATCATTTGCCGTGATTACATTTAAACCGCTTCGCGTCAGTCCAATTTTCGTATTCTTGAGAATAAAGCCCGAATCATCGACTAACAAAACCAATGGACCGTCACTCGGCGAAACGTCGTGTGACGCGCTTGCGTGTGCTCCAGCACCCGCGGGACCGTGATTCGCAAACTGTGCGGCCATTTGGGCGGCCATAGCCATCATTGCTTCTTGGGTTGGCATAGAAAATGAATTTGGAGTTGCTTGGGCACCTCCGTTGACGGCCATAATATCAAGGTCAGAAAGCATCTTTTCAAAATCTAAAATAAAAAGAAATTCATTGTTCTCTATGAGAGTCATCGCTGTAATATAGCTTCCGGAATCTGCAGATGGTGCTAAAATTTGGGTCCAGCTGATTCTTCGAATTCGATGAGTCGCATCAACCACAAAGCCCGCTCTTTTTACCCCAAATTCCGTGACGATAATTTTTTGCTCGGGAACGCAGCCAGCAGTGTCATCGCCAAGCATGGCCGCAAGGCTAATGACAGGAATGGGCACACCGCGCAGTTCGAAAACCCCAGCCATTCCTTTTATTCGGCTATTCAGAGGATTGATCTTCGGCATTCGAACGACTTCACGCACCTTGACGACATTTACACCGTAGATCCCTTTAATAATTTGGCCATTAATCTTTCGATCGAGGCTGAATTCAATCAGCTCGAACATACTGTCTTCGGCAGCCTTCAATTGACCTATCGAATGACTCATGACGGTAACCCTTTCAAAAATCCTTCAATTTGTCGTAGCTGTGAATCTGCAATTTTTGCAAATTGGAGACCTACAGTCCGGCCACCATCACCGATCCAAACAACCGTAGCTTTTACTTTATACTCATCTAGTTTTTGCATTGCGGATACTGCGGCTTTCCGTGCTTCCGCAGCCAATGCAGAGGCAGCCGCCACTTCAGCCGCAAGCACTTGCTTACGAATTTTTTCCTCCATTTTTAATCGAGCTAATTCTTTTACCTTTTGCGCTGGCGTAAGCGTCGATTTTTTCATTACTGGCTTTGCCTTAGCAATGGCTTTTGCGACAATCTTGGATTTTGCCACAACACTAACGGGCGCCGAAGCTAAATCTAGGCCCATTAGAACAGAAACAGCTGTCGCACCTGCAATCTGACCTTTGGGAATGCCCATGGAAATAATGAACTCTTCATCCCGCTTTAACTGCGCCGGTGTGGAAAAAACGAGTCCAACACCCCCCATACTAATACTAACAAGCTTTCCTTGAAATTTCGGTGCACGCTTTCCGCGGCCCTCACCCTTTCCCACCATCATCGATGGAAAATCAACGTCAAATCTCTTTCCAAGACGATGGCGATTCACAATAAATTGATCAATGTGCTTTTCAAGGACATCGTAACGCACTGGTTTCGGAACCCAGCAGCAGGCATCATGGTAATGGAAGAGCTCCTCTTTCACCGCTTGATCCACGATCTTACCTGGATAAGCTGTCATAAAAATTGGACCCTTATAAAATTTTCTAAGTTCCTTTATCAAAGTAACTCCATCAGCATCCGGAAGATCAAAATCAACGACGAGTGCGTCTGGTCGTCCCTGCCTGCCTGCAATCATTTTATCTTGCACGAAGGCCAAGCCATCTTTTGCCGTAAGTGAATACGTTACAATAGTTCCAGGGATTTTGTCCTTGAATACCTCGCTACTCATCACAAGACTTGCTTTCGATTGATCGATAATGTGTACGGTAATTGGCATGACTAATTACTCCTAAATATCTAACAATATATTTTCAACGGGTTTAGACACATTTCACTACTCCCATTATAGCAGCCTAAGGTGGCATTTCTGAAATCGGCAAAATGTGCCCAGGTGTTTTACTATGGGCCTGCTCAATTTCTTTCTTTCCGAGCTAAAGTTTTTTTGCAACCTGCCGATTAGTGAACGGATTACTCCATTTGCTGTCGAGGGAATATGACCCGTTTTAGGCACAAAAATTTCATATTACTAGGAAAAATATCGATAATTTCGGTATGTACCATGTTTGCGTCCTATTCTGAACTCTGCTTAGGAGTAACCAAACCAACGAAAAAGAGGGCTTTGGACTATCAATACTCCCCGAGAAATTTCCGTTCGGAACTGAAAATACCTCTGACGGTCATAGACCGATCGATCCCATTGCCACAAAAAAGTATTGATTTTCGCATCGACAAGTACACCACTGACCTGCGCATTGAACCACTGCAATTGACCGTCGATGCCAAAGAAGAACAAATTATTGACTTGGCAAAAACACTTGCACTTCCGTCGCAGCGCATTGCACTCGCCGCCTATTTCAAAAATAATTTTGGACAAGGGGACAAAATTCCAGGGACTGATCTCCGGCTTGTCTCCATTGATAAGAGCGCCCTCGGCATGATGTCTAGGGATGCCTTCTCGAATCTTTTCAGCAAAACTCATCACGAGATTGAAATTTCTACCAAAATTTTGAAGACCAATCCTGCCTCAGTGCACCGACTGATTAGTCAAATGTCACCATTTTTTAGCTCGAATGAAATGAGTCGTATTCGCAATAAAATTAAGGCGGGCGCCACCCTTAGCATGGACAAAGATCTCCTTCCGCCCTTTGCTCGAAAGAATGTCGGACGCCACACTGTTTTTAGAGGACCAAATTGTTTCCACGCGGCTCTCTCATTTCAGAGCCCTTTGATGGCCTCCAGCTCCTTTGTTAATGTTCGTAGAGAGCAGGGCTATCACAACGATATGCTCAATTATGACGAGTTGTGGAGAGTCCTCCAGGTGTCGTTTTACGAGTTGGATACGACCAAACACCCGATGCAATACGGCGATATGATAGTTTTATTTGAAACTAACGCTCTAAACCCGTCGGGCGTTATCGACTTCAAGTCACTTCGCCATGCGGCAACGTACTTGCTTGGGGGCTACGTCTTTGCAAAAGGATCGAAAAGTGCGAATACTCCCTATCTCATCCGCACGTTAGCTGAGGAGTGGGACACCTGGACAAAATATACTGTAAAACTCGGGGCAAAAGTCTATCGCAGGAGTCTTTTACGTGTTAATAACCCGATTCCTGGCGACCCAAAAGAGTGGGTCTACTGAATCTTTGACATGACACATAGGTAGGAACACACAATGAATAATCGTGGGAACAGTCGTCGCCCATCATCTCGTCGTCAGAGCACCCCATCTACGGGAGCTCGTCCACCTGCCGGTCAGTCTCAATCAAATAATTTACATCCTATTCCATCAAATGTGGGCAGCCCCCAAATTATGCGGCGTGCTGGATTTTCAGGGAAACTTCATCGGGGACACGTCATCGACGCGGCCACGGATTTTGCCACCGCCTGCGCCGTCAAGGCTCAGTGTGGAAGTTGTGTTTATGTAAACACCAACTATGGTGAATCACTTCGTAAAAAATTCGATGCGGGCGTAAAAGTCTTAAAGGATGCTGGGATCATTGATACGGCCCAAATCCTAGATCCCGTTCCTAGCCCTACCCCATTGGGATATCGCTCTTACTTTAAACTGGCAGTACGCCCTGCGACATTTGCGCAAAAATCCGCAGCAGAACGTGCAGGAACACCTCGACGCTTTGCCATCGGACTTTTTGAGCCCGGAACTCATAAAGTTAGCATTGACATGACAAGCTGCCCTGTCCACACGATTCCACTTACAAACCTACTGAAAAGTCTAGAATCAGAAATTGAACATTGTACCCTCGAACCCTGGAATGAGACTACGGGACAAGGTGATTTGCGCTATATCGCGGCCCGCTCTGCGCATTTGACCGGCGAGATCATGTTGACATTTGTCGTAGCGAATCCTCATAAAAAAGAGCTTGTGACACTTGTTCAGCGCCTTCGACGATTGGGTCACAAGATTAACAGCGCCTATATGAACCTGAACAATACTAAAGGCAATGCAATCTTCAGCTCCGAGCTCACACTCCTAGCCGGCACTATTGGCTTGCGGGAGCGCGTGTGTGATTTGGACATCGAAGTTGGTCCTCTGTCCTTTTTTCAAATCAATCCATGGCAGGCCGAACAACTTTATCGCCGAGTGGAATTGCATTCTGGTCGTGCACGCCCTGGCGACACCGCCTGGGATCTTTACACCGGTACAGGCCAAATGGCCTTGATGCTTGCTCGTTCTGGGTACAAGTCACTCGGCATTGAAGAAGTCGAGGCAGCAACGGCTGACGCCGCACTAAATGCGCAACGCAATGGCCTTGGAAACCTTGCGACCTTTATCGCAGCTCGAGTTGAGGACAGCGAAACACTGCTTCCCGACTGGGCGAAGTCCCCCAAAGTAATTGTGGTCAATCCGTCGCGACGTGGTCTCCACGATGCTGCAAGGAATCATCTCACACACTTGCTACGAAGCCATTCCGCCACCAAATTCATTTATGTCTCCTGTGACGTGGAGACTCTTACGCGCGACCTCAAAGCACTTACGGCCTCTGGCCACCGTGTTCGGCAGGTTGAGGCGTTTGATATGTTTGCGCAAACGGATAAGCTCGAGTGGTTGGCAGTGCTGACAAAATAGCCTGCGCTTTTTCGCGCAACAAGCCTTGTTCGCGTCCATTTTTTTCAGAATTTCCAAAAATCGATCCTACCGAGCGTCCATAAATGGTGCTAGACTCAATGCCGAGCGTCGCTCGGCCGCAAACTGATTTGCAAAAATAAACGAATTCAAAATGGAGACTAATCCATGTCTGGTAAAATTGAGGACGGCCTAATAAAGCCGACTGGCACCATGGTCACTTACTCCTCGTACCTGAAAGTTCACGACTTACTTTCACTTCAAAATGTTCTATCCACTCCTCCTGAGCATGATGAAATGTTGTTTATCATTATTCATCAAACTTATGAGCTCTGGTTTAAGCAACTCCTCCACGAACTTACTTTGGCCGAGAGCGATCTCGGTGCTGATAATTCTTTTGGCGCACTCAAAACCCTAAAAAGAATGACTGCTATCCAAAATATTCTGACCCAACAGGTAAGCATACTTGAGACGATGACTCCCAATGATTTCAATTTGTTTAGATCCAGGCTAAATCCAGCCTCTGGCTTTCAGAGTCATCAATTTAGGGCCTTAGAATTTCGAATGGGTCTAAAAGACTCTGCTTACCTTAATTTTTTCGTTACGCAGCCTGAATCCCTGCAAGTGCTGCAAGCCGCTCGAGCACGCCCCTGTTTCAACGATCACTTAATGGGTTACTTCGCTCGTCAGGGTTATAAAATTCCTCAAGACGTCTTATCTCGTGATGTCACAATGGAATGGACTCGCTCGGAGGCCGTTGAGGAAATTTTTACAACGATCTATGAAAATCATCAGAGTCATTTAACGACCTACATGCTGCTTGAAGCCCTTTGCGACCTTGATCAGCAATTCACCTTATGGCGTTACCGCCATGTTGCGATGGTGGAGCGGATGATTGGATCTCGCGTTGGAACGGGAGGGTCGAGCGGTGTAAAATATTTAGCCACTACCCTTGGAAAGCGCTTTTTTCCTGAACTCTGGAGCCTTCGTGGGCGACTGGGTGCAAGTGCTGTTTATGGCCAACCGGTTACTTGAGAACAAAAACCCCTTGGACGAAGGAATTAAATATGTCGCAAGAATTGGTTAATCAAACAACCTCAGGCATGCGTCCATATCCGATGGAAGAGCTTGGTCGAATCAAGGCGAATTTAATTAAAGAAGGCCGGCCTGTTTATGATTTTGGAACTGGCGACCCGTTAATCCCTACGTGGGCGCCCATTCGCGAAGCCATTTTAAATGCGATACCTGTTATTAGCCAGTATCCCAGCGTTCGGGGAGTGGAACCTCTGCGTGATGCGCAATGGACGTACCTTAATAATCGCTTTAATATTCAAAAAACTCCCGACATTGGTTTAATTCCTGCCCAAGGAACCAAAGAAGCTATTTTTAATATCGGACTTTGCTTAATCGGGCGCGGCGGTAAAAAACATTTAGTCTATCCAGATCCCGGCTATCCGGTATACCGCGCATCGGCCCTATATTCTGGCGGCATTCCATACCCTGTTCGCTTGACAGCTGAAAATAACATGCGCATTGAACCCTGGAAGCTTCCCGTTGAAATTCAACAAAACACGGCCGCCATTTGGATCAATCATCCTCACAATCCCACTGGTGCCACTGTATCCTACGACTACTGGAAGGAATTAATTGCGTGGTGCCATAAAACAGATACCATATTACTTTCTGACGATTGCTATGCCGACATTTATGACACGACATTTGATCTCTCCCCAACAACAGATCTTGCTAAAGACAAACGTCCTCTGACACCTCTGCAAATATCGTCAGACCGAGTTATTGCGTTTATGAGTTTGTCAAAACGCTCGGGCATGACCGGTTACCGTACCGGGATGATTGCTGGTGACGCACGAATTATCAATTCGATCGTTCAGGCTCGCGCAAATTTCGGCGTCGGCTCACCCAACTTCATACAGGCTGGATCGACCGTGGCATGGGCCGATGAATCCCACGTCGCCGAGCGCCGCAAAATTTTTTCCCACCGGCTAAAACTGGCCTTTCCTACTCTCCAAAAATTGGGTTTAACAGATAAAATACCCGAAGCCGCTTTCTATTTTTGGTGTAAAATCCCAGATTCCTTTAAAGGTAACGACGTAAAATTTATATTAGCCTTAGCCGACGAGGGCATTATTAGTAGCCCTAGTAGCTGGCTCAGTGAAGGCATGACTGGATTTTTTCGCTTGGCTATGGTCCCAGATGATGAGGCTACCGTCGCAGCAATGGAAATTTTAACCCGCTTTGTAAAAAAACACTCTTAACAAGACTAATTCGAGGCCACAAGCATGCGAGACATTGAAGCTCTAAAGAAACAAATCGAAGCCATTCAGCAAAAATTAGATAGTGGTTCAAGTTCAGCCGCTCACGACGGGAGAAGTCACGTTGAAGCCGTCATTGCAGCCCTTGACACGGGCAAGGTTCGCGTTGCGGAAGCCTCTGGGTCTGAGTGGACCACCAATATTTGGGTTAAACAAGCCATCATGCTGTATTTTCGCATAATGGAAATGCAAGAGATTGAAGTGGGGCCGTTTATTTACCGAGACAAGATTCCTTTGAAACGAAACTACAAGGAGTTGAATGTTCGTGTCGTGCCGCCTGCGGTCGCACGCTACGGAAGTTTTCTAGCGGACGGTGTTGTGCTTATGCCGTCTTATGTCAATATTGGCGCCTACGTTGGGGCCGGCACGATGGTTGACACGTGGGCCACCGTTGGCAGTTGCGCACAAATCGGAGCGGGCGTTCATTTATCTGGCGGCGTCGGAATTGGCGGAGTCTTGGAACCTGCGCAAGCGTCACCTGTGATTGTTGAGGACGGGGCTTTTATAGGTTCTCGTGCTATTGTTGTCGAAGGGGTGAGAATTCACAAAGAAGCTGTCCTTGCTGCCAATGTGACGTTGACATCATCCACGCCGATTATTGATTTGCGAAGTGCCAGCCGTACGATCATCAAAGGCTTTGTACCCGAGAGGTGTGTCGTCGTCCCCGGCACTCTAGAAAAGGATGCGCCCCATGGTGCGGGAAAGATTCATACCCAGTGTGCGTACATTATTGGCGAGCGCAAGCTGTCGACTGATCTAAAAACTTCGCTTAACGCAGCCCTTCGAGATTTTTCGGTGTCGGTATAATGTCCGTTATTAAATTCATTCCTTCAAACCATGTGATCGATGCCATTGTTGACATGAAGCTATTGGTTGCAGCTCGCAAAAATAAAATTCCAATTCGCTTCGGCTGCGCTGCTTGTAGTTGTGGAATTTGCGTGATCACAGTATCTGAGCCCTCCGCCCTTCGGCCAATGACGGCCGATGAGGAAGCCCTGCTGCGAAAACTACAAGTATCCGTTGCGGGAGATGTTAGACTCGCCTGTCAAGCCCGAATGACCGGAGCTGTGGACGCCACAGTGGACCTCTCGTTTCTACCAGATGTAGTCTCAAATAATGACGATGACAACGCTCATTGATGCCTCGTGAAATCAAGCAATAACAGCGACTTACAAACACCCTCTCAAGTCCTCCCCATTACTTCCGATTAGTTGTTCGCACCATCGAATAGAACTAGAGGAAATTAATATGAGCTTTCCTGTCGGCTTACCATCAAATTTAAAATCGGATTACAATCAATTCCCTGTCGACCGATTGCTTGACAATTCTGTGACCGATTTTGATTTATTTGCTGGCATCGGCAATCATTTCATTCTCTATAGCGGTCAGGGCTATAAATGGATGCGGTCCGAACTCACCGGATTGTTGAACCAGGGTTACAAAAATCTATGGATTCGCCCCGAAGACTTTGCAAAAGCGGTCATCTACGAAAAAATGGCAAAACTTCCTCAGCTTGACAAAACGCTGCGACCCGAAGATCGACTCAATAAAATTTTAGATATCGGCGCAACTTTCACTCGCTATTTGTACGAAGGCGATATTACTGCGTCAAGTGTCCATAAGGCCGAAGAACTTGCGACACACCTCGTTGCATGTATTCAAGAAGATCAAGGCTGCGTGCGGGGCATCACCGGGCTCGCTCAGCATGACATGTATACGTACCTTCACAGCGTGCGAGTTGCGGCCTATGCGACCGCCATCGCACATCAAATGGGCATAACAGATACGGAATCGCTCAAAACCATCGCCATGGGCGGTATCTTCCATGATGTTGGGAAATCTTCGGTACCTATGGCCATTATCAACAAGAGTGGACCACTCCTTGAAGGAGAATGGCTCACCATGAAAAATCACCCCGTTGAAGGCCACAAAAAAATGGCGGATAGCTGCCTACACCACGTTAGCCGAGAAATAGTTTTGCACCACCACGAACGCCTTAATGGCAGTGGATACCCCGACGCACTCCAACAAAATTCTCTGCTCCCAGAAGTGCAAATGGCCACGCTAGCAGACGTTTTCGACGCTCTGACTTCTTCTAGGAGCTATCAGAACAAGAGAAACCGATTTGAAGCGCTCGACTTCATAAAACATCGCCTTTTAAGAACAGATATTTCCGTGGAGGCCTTTAAAGCTTTAGTTGCCTGCTTAGTAAAATAAATCCTGACGATTCCCGACAAATTTGATAAAACAGCGATTATCTACCGTGAGTCTTTTGCTGGGATGTTGGTTGCGTGAGTCGTCGTCTCTATTTTTTAATGACTATAGCTCTCTGTGCTTGGCCCATGCCGAGCCTAGCTAGATTTCTATATTACAATGACTGCGCTCTCCGAGATGATCCAAACAAAAATCCGCCTTCAACCATCACAACCTGTATCAATGCAAATGCAGGCTCTTGGATCACTGTAAAATCCAAATCACCCCCAGCTGGACAGCCGCCGATTAAGTACCATGCGGACGGTCGCCTTTCTCTATTTGTAACGCCCTGGCTGTCTTACACGTCCAAAGCTCATTCGAGTGTCTACGTTTCTAACCAGACAAAACAAACGACGGCACGAGAAACCATCCAAGACTTGTCACTCATTCAGATTGGCAATAATGCTCTTTCTCGGCATAGAATTAGCTTTGGCCGAGGCTATCCCGTCTATCGCATTGATCATAATTTGCGAAAAAATGTTGACTATAGTTGGGGTCTATACAATTTTGAGGCGACCTTTGGGAACTTTGCGACCTACACGTACGATAACCAACTTGATATGACTATACAGATTACGTACGGAATTAATCCCGACCGAAAACTTTCCGCTGAAAAGCGCGCTCTCGGCGCTGGACGCATCATGTATGATATAGCCGCTCTTGAAGGAACACGCCTCGTCATTGGAGGCTTCAGCGACGGCACCCTCCATCGCGCAGCATCCTTTGGCATGCTGAACGTCAATGGCGCTGGTGCCGAAACATGCCTTGAAATGACCCGCGCATTCGCAACCAATCCCTATGACCCTAAAGAATTCAATCAAAATATTAGACTAAGTTATTTGAGCCAACTCCAGGATCAATCGCGGTTGAAGTTTCAATATGATGATCAATTCAAATTGATCCGTCTCGTTGGACTCGGCGGCGTCTATTACCCCTCAAAACATGCTGTAATCGAGCTCCATTTGGGCTACGCAAAACAAGAAGACATTCAAAAATATAGTCATTTTTATGGATTTCTGCATGCAGGAATTCGAATATGAAGATCAGACATTTCGCACAAATTTTACTCGGATTATTGACCTTTATTCAAGCTAATGTGGGCGAATCTGCGCCCAAAAACAAAGTCGCCGCAAAAACCACATCTGAAATTCCTCCACAAAAGCCAATATCTGCATCCAAAAACTCACCCAAACCAATTAAACGAACCAATATCACCCCAAAAACGATGAAAACGTCACGAGACATCAAAACGTCGCACAGCGAAATCATCGAGGTGACTGACGGTTCTTCGTCGTCTAATAGTCCTGATTCAAGTCCTTCGGTCAATCGCCTGTTCGCAAATCCCGTTTTTGCATCAGGGCTATCCAGTGGCGCTGATGCCATTAATCATTCCATCGACTCCCTAATGTCTTCGCTTTTCTATAGTTTACTGGACAACAACCTGAAATTTCCTCTTACAGGCTCGGCCGGCATACACTTAGGCCTCACAAGGGACGTTTATAACGCGCGAAATGGCGCCTATGTCGTCGTGGATCGAATGGGAATCTCCCCCGAATATAGTCGCGAGCTTTATCGCTTCAATAATATTCCTGTTATTTTAGGAGCGAACCAGTCCACGGAGGTATTTGATATTTATCTGCGCACGGATCCGCTGCGGATTGCAGACAATAAACAACTACCCATGTGGCGCGCATCGCTAAACAACTGGTTTGGCTTATTACCGCTTATGGAAATTATTTTGCCGCCATCATTCAACGTCAATGAAATGTACGATCCATTTAACCGCGTTGAGGTTCCATTTACGTTTCCACTGTCCATTGAAGCCACAAATCTAATGGATATTGGTGCAATTAAGAGCTACTCGGTTAGTGGCGGAGTCAATCTTGGCCTAGATCTGGCAAATGGAATTCGGGGATTTAAAGATCAAGTGACCACAGGCCCAAGCGCATTAGACTTGAGTTTGCCATTTACAGTATTCAGAACAGGATCATATCGTATTAATGTTTTAAAAAAAGATGCCAATACAATGTGGGTTGGGTTTGTCGATCAAAACCGGCTCGGCGAAAAAATTGAAACCAAATTCGGCAAAGCATTTTACCTTCTTGCGAACACTATACCCTATTGGAAAGGCATCGCCGCACCTGTATTCCCTGTCGACTTCGGCATTGAGGAGGCTATCGCCGATGCTTTCGGCAGGGTCTATTCCTACGATTTTCGAGAAAGCGAGGCAAAAACGGCGTTTGTAGAAGCTGTCCACGGAAATTTTGCGCCCTCGCAAGTTTCGTGGCTGAGGGCCCGCGAAGATAAAAAACAAACTGGAGTTTCATTTTTTTACACAAAAAAAGAGCGACGCTTTCAAACAAGTATTTCGACTGGAAATAATGTTTATTTAACCAACAAGCGCACAGCCAGAACACATTCTGACGCTGTAATAGAGATTACAGATGCTACTGGACGTTACCATATTTTGGAAGCCGTACAGGACGTTCACCAAACTAAATGGGACATATTAACTGGCAGCAGCGATTACTCCACGTCCTTGCGTGCCAATCTATTTGTACGAAAAGTCGTTGAAGCGGACAAAAAAGCGGGCAACACCAAAAGTCGATTTGAGTTTCTTGCAGAAGGAAACCCGATCGACATTGCGTTTAGCATTTCACTCACGGACAAATTTATAGAAGTTGAAAATTTGGATGATTATCTTGAAGTTTTATCTCGCTTCAGCCAACTTAAACTAGACGGAATTCCCGCCTTTAATGTGCGCGAACCTTCTCTATTAGAGGCGCGACGCAAAGAAATCTACTTTCAAAATGACAGCAGCTTGCGCCATCGACTTCACGTCACGCCTACGCATCTTGGCAGGTTTGAGGGCTACGGCGCCGTCCGCATGACGAATGATCAGTTGATGGCTATTGCACGCCTACCTCGCAAGGAGCTGTGGAAAGGTCTCTGTAAGGGCTTTAGGGTGGAGAGTGAACGTACCTGCATGAAATGGGAACATTCCCTATTCTGGCGCAATCTTTTCAGAACTGGATATGTCCTCAGCCAGCCCATGCGCCTCGTAGATTTTCGCTGGCTTAGAGCCGACACTGTAGATGAGATTGAAACAGCCGTCGCCGCACTCAGGCGATTTGCCAAAGAAGGTAATCCCGAAGCCAAACAAGCAGCACTTCGAAGTCTTTTTGCAACGGAGTATCCGCTGGAACTTGTCGAAGGACTCTTAATGTTGTCCGACCTCAGTAAGATCCCACGCTCAGTTGAACTCGAAACTCAACCCAAAGGGCATGCGTCTGACGAAATTAAGAGTCGATTCAGAAATATAGGAGGCATGCGTTTTAATAGTGAAAAGGAGTTTCCGCCTCCAGTTAGATACGACACGACGCGTGACATCGATTCGAAGTTTGAAGGAGCCAACCTATCGTTCGACGGAATTAAGCCGATCATCAAAAAAATATCTCTATATAGCGAGGATACCCGTAGTTTGTCCTCCCAGAAGGACGCCCCGCTGCAACTCATGACCAAAGTATCCGTCTCAAAAATTAAAGCAGCCAAGCATCTCAATGTATATGTGAAGCTGGAACAAGCAGGACAAATTCAGTTGGCAAAATTGAAGCTCATTGAAGACGTTGTGGAAATACCATTTATCGAGAGCATTGACGACCCGCATCAAGTTAATTTTCTCTTGCCATTATCTGGCCCGCAGAGCCCCTTCACAAATATCATCACCGATGAAGCCCTAGCCCTCGGCGGAAGCTTCAAACTAAGTATGACTGTTTCGAGTGTCGACCGAGCTTGGAGCGATGAAAAGGTCCTGGAGTTCCGGGTAGAGAACGGCCAACTGCGGGCACTATAGAGAATCGGCAAGTCACAGCGCAAATGATCCTTTTGCCACGCTGTTATGACTAAATTCGTGTTACACGCGAATTTGGTCAATGACCGACTGCGGCACTTGGAGATTGCTTTATTTATGATTAAAAATACATACTTGGCCGACATTATTACAGATCTGGCATTCAAATACTCGAAGATGGCATTCGTTTCTGGGCCTCGCCAGGTGGGAAAAACGACCATGGCAAAACACATTATGTCTCTTCGAAGTGAAGGTTCCTATCAAACCTGGGATGACATTGGATTTCACAAAGTTTGGCAAAAAGGCCCAAAGGAGCTCATGTTCTCCTTGTTCGAACATGCCACACTGCGCGAAAAAAATCGAAAACCCTTACTTATTCTTGATGAACTTCACAAAGACAAGCGTTGGAAAACGTCTTTAAAGGGACTGTTTGACTTACATAGCGAGCAGATTGATTTCTTAATAACAGGAAGTGCACGGTTAAATATTTTCAAAAAAGGTGGTGACAGCCTGCTAGGCCGATATTTTTCATTTCGCCTACACCCACTTAGCGTTTCTAAACTGCTGGGTTCTAGGGCAGATGACCCAATTGCTGCTATCAATGCAATTTTTGATGCTTCACCAAAGAAGAAGTGCGGGCCATCGCAAAAAGCCCTAGTCCGATTGATGGAATTTGGCGGCTTTCCAGATCCATATTTCAATGCCGATCATAAGTTTTCCAACCTTTGGCGTTTAGGCCGACTTGAAAAATTGATACGTGAGGACTTGCGCGATCTAAGTCGGCTTCCTGAACTAAGTCGGGTCGAATTGTTGACGGCATTGCTACCAGATAAAGTGGGAAGCCCTCTAAGTTTTCAAAGTCTCCGTGAGGACCTTGAAGTGTCCCACGACACGGTTACGCGGTGGATGAATTATCTCGAAAGCCTTTACTATCATTTTACTATTCGACCGTACTCAAAACGACTTTCGCGGGCACTAAAAAAAGAGCCAAAAATATTTCTTTATGATTGGTCGGAAATTGATCGGCCGGGTGCTCGCTTTGAAAATTTAGTAGCGAGCCACCTATTAAAAGCATGTGATTATTGGACAGATTCTGGACACGGCTTGTGGCAATTGTCCTATTTACGAAATAAGGAAAAAGAAGAAGTAGATTTTCTAATTTGTGTAAAGGACAAACCAGTTTTGAGTATTGAATGCAAGTATTCAGATTCCGCGTTTGACCCGTCCATATTGTCTTTTGCGAAGCAAATCGGTCTAAAACAGCATATACAAATTTTGATGACGCCAGGTATTTATAGAAGGCAGTCCGTCAATGGAATTGACATAGTCATTGCAAGTGCCGATCGAATTCTATCGCATTTGGTATAAATGCCCCTTCTATTTGTCCTAGTTCTCACCGCGAGTTCGACCTGCGCCGTTTTCAACGGCAAAAATCAGCGCATTTTATGCTGTCAGCCAAAGCCAGACAAAAACTTCAGCCGACTGTCACTCCCGTGAAAGCTCCCGATGTGGTGATCGCGTGTTGTGTGTTTCCGCGTGACGTTCGCTATGCGCATTATGATGCTAGGAGGTCGTCAACGCTTACTTCAGGCAGAATCTCCTTGAGTTTCAAAATAGTCTTCAAGGTGGGGTTGTTTTGTCCAGATTCAAGTCGCTGGCAAGGAAGAAGTCCGATTCCCATGCGCTTAGCCAACTGTGCCTGAGTAAACCCGCGTTTTAGCCTCTCAATCTTGACCTGAACTGCGAATTTGACGAGAGGGTCCAAAAAATCCAGTTTTTCGACACGATCGCAAGCGTCTAAAACACCATATCCTACGGCTCTACCGCGGGGGTTTTTAAGGATAAAAATACCATTGCCAATATCTTCAGAAACGGTCTTCATCTTTCCCGATGAGACTTCGAGATAGTCCGTTTTGGCGTCGTAATAAATATAAAATTTAGCTGTCTTTGACATAAAGAACCTCGCCATTCTTTGGCTTCGTTGTAGTCATCGCGGTTGAAATATAGAGCCCATCGACACATTTTTTCACCACTACGCAGGCATACCTATTTGATGTCCGCAGGCGATAATACAGCGTCGTCGCTGTTTTGTAGGAGCTTCGCCGAACTTCATCGGGCTCTCCAAGCGATTGACGAATTTGGGCCAAATTGATTTCTGGATGCGCTTTTGCAATATGTTGCTCAGTATCCGCAGAAAGCAGTACAACAGCGCCAAGATAATCGACAAATCGCTTCATCACTGATTAATACTACATATATGTAGTATTGTCAAGAGATTTGAGAAATGAGCGCTGGTCGGCAGCAGACACATCGAATGGAGAGTGATTGGGCGACTTCGCAAATATATGTATGCGATCCTGCGACTGGCGGTGTCATCTATTTAGGTGACTCAGAATTTTACGAATGCGTATTGCGGAATTGGTAGATCTGCAAACACGTAGCTTCACCAATATTCATACGAACATCAAGACTAAGATGAAAGAGGTTAGTTTAAGTTATTTTTGGACAGGCCCTAAAGGGGTATTTATAGAAGGCAGTCCGTCAATGGAATTGACATAGTCATTGCAAGTGCCGATCGAATTCTATCGCATTTGGTATAAATGCCCCATCTATTTGTCCTAGTTCTCCTAGACGTCAATCAGGAAAGAAAAATCTTCACGAGAAATGCTGTTCGACCTAGACGACTGCGAGCTCTTAGCTGATTTATCGTCGTCACTTGTCAACTCAATATCGATGGTCTCTTCACTGAGCAAGTCATCGAAAAGATGAGATTTTCTCACCTTCAATAATTGTATTTTCTCTTCCACCGATTCCGTCATAATATAGCGATACACCTGCACCGCTCTCGTTTGTCCAATCCGGTGAACACGGTCAGTAGCTTGGTTTTCAACGGCAGGATTCCACCACGGCTCCATGTGAAAAACGTAACTAGCTCGAGTCAAGTTCAGCCCCACACCCCCCACCTTTTGAGTCATCAAAAGCACGACGTGCTCAGAACACTGCTCAAATTTAGCCAAAACGACTTCTCGTTTTTTGGCAGGCACCTGACCATGAAGGCACAAGGTCAATATTCCGGCGGCATTTAAATATTTCTCCAAGGCGTCGAGAGTCGTCTTGAAGTTTGTAAATACGATCACCGGCTCTTTTCTCTGCTGAAGCTCATCAAGTGCTTCTAACAATGCCTCAAATTTTGGAGGCACCTTTTCGTAATTGATGCCAGGCAGAGCCCCTGGGAAGGAACAGACTTGACGAAGACGCATGAGGGCGGTCAATATGTGAATCTGGCTGCCAAGGCTTTTGTGTTTATCGGCGACTAGTTCTTGCACCTTTTCATTCCATGCGATGGCGGTATCGCGGTAGATCTTCTTTTGCGATTTTTCGAATTCAAGCGGAATTGTCGTCTCTGTCTTTTCAGGCAACTCAATAAGAATACGGTCCTTCGTACGGCGCAGTAGTAGTGGCTGTGTTTTGAGTCGAAGGAATCCTACCTGCTCGCGC
This sequence comes from Bdellovibrio sp. ZAP7, assembly GCA_945900755.1. GTDB lineage: Bacteria > Bdellovibrionota_B > Oligoflexia > Oligoflexales > RGVZ01 > CAMDKS01. The sequence continues at coordinate 60,077 of CAMDKS010000006.1, read as the reverse complement.
AGCATCGAATCCCCTTCTTTCATCGTTAATTGCGTGCCGTAAACTTTCATAAATTTTTCAAATCGTCCAAGTGCACCAGCCGCCACAAGGTCCACCAGCGAATAAAACTCTCCATAGTGGTTCTCCATCGGAGTGCCGGTGAGTGCAAACTTGATTTTTGCTGGCAATGCACGGGACGCACTAGTGCGACCGGCGCGAATATTTTTTAGGTTCTGTGCCTCATCGAAAATAACGACATTCCACCTGCCACCATTATCACCGGTAGCGTTCGCCTCGATAAATTTCTTTTCGTGCTCGGCAAGTATTCCGTACGAAGCAAGCCAAATTTTTGGAGCTTTGATGCCTGTTTCCGGTCCAAATCCCGTCTTAATATCAAACACGCCGATCGGCAATTCAGGCGCAAATTTTAAAAACTCGCGCCGCCAATTAAAGGTCAATGACGTAGGGACGACTACCAACACTTGACCCAGCTCACCACGCAAATACAAGGACTTTAAAAAGGCGATGGCTTGCACTGTTTTCCCAAGGCCCATTTCATCGGCTAATATTCCACCAACCTCAATTTTGTAGTGATCCAAAAACCACTGTGTCCCGACCGCCTGAAAATCCTTAAGCGGGATTCCTAGGTCAGCACGCATGCTCGTCGTCAACTCCTCGCTTGAGGATTCTTCTCTCGCCGCCAATTCATCAAAGGCAGCCTCTATCTCCAACCAACGCGGACTGCCGACGATGGGAATACCGGCTCGGCTCAACGCTAACATGTTTAATACTTCGTTCGGCGGCACTGCGAAAATTGGATGGGGCTCCTTCTCCTCCTTATCCAGAGGCTCAGACTGGCGAACCTGACTCCAAAAGAAATCTAGCCATTTAATGGTGGGTATACTGCCCTTGGCAACAACAAAGTACTTGCCCTCGTGCTCAACCAAACTTCCTCGCGCAAACTTAACAGCGTCCTCCATGGAAATTTCTTTGCCCTTGAAAAAGGTCCGGGGATGAAGATCAAACCAGTTGATCGACCCGTCTTTTTCACCGAGAGCCATCTCTGTTTTGAAATCAGCGGCAGAAATCTTTTCAAGCGGTCGGTTGTCGATATATACAGACACCCCTTCACCTATAAAATGGCCGATCCGGTCCGCACCCCGGTCGATCGGGACTGCGATTTCTGTCCCCCAAAATTGAGCGTCAACATAGTCCTTTAGGGGCATGGCTCGTGAGTGCTTTTTTGTGAAACTATCGGCTCCAGAAATTTCAATGATCGATTGGCACAAGCTGAAAACAAATTGATAAAACTTTTTGTTGAAGTCTACTTCATATATTTTTTTATCGACAATGCTATATCCTTTGGGACTATTCTGAACTTCGTTAAGCCAAACATTAATCAACAATTTCAGGTCCGACACAATTCTTTTGGTGTAAACGGCCGTCAAGACGTCCGGGGCTCCGCTACGAATCGCCAGATCACTTATTTCCGTGAAAATCTTCTGCTCCAACTCACCCCTAGAAAGACCTTCATCGGCGCCATGCACAGCAATACCTGCCATGCGTTGGATTAAATAAAGCGCTATCCCCCGGTGGCTAAAAATCAACGGTGCGGACAGAGGTAGATTTCTATCCTTTCGGCGTGCTGTCATATTGAAAAAATTATCTTGGGCACATAGTCCACCATATAACGATGCCAATACAAACTTATTGTGGTCACGCAACGCGAAATTTACGCGTTTTTGACCGTCGAAAAAATAAAACTGCGCCACGACACCAATTTTTGCACCTGAAAACACCTTAACATCCGTTTGCACGTCCTCCGTTGGAACGTTGACCACGTTTTCGATGGTCAGAATATCGCCGTGGAGCTGCTTAATCTTCGCGATGCTTTCGATTGTCCAAGCCCTTGAATACTCCTCGGTCGAAAAAAAACCTGTGTAAATGAGGGATGGGTCAACTTTCTGCTGACGCGACAACTCATATTCGCTTTGCCCTCGTGGCAGCCCACTCATTATGTGATGCGTATTCGTGTTGTTTAGGACTCCCGTGGCTAAATTGAAAAACTTTTTAAAGCCCACTTCTACCAATTCGCCAGTCTCGATTTTTTTTGTGTCTTTACGAGTTACGAAAACATTTGGAAAATTAATATTAATAGAATAATTTTCTCGGCTCAGAGCATGGCCTGACGTAATTTTAATTAAAGGTTTTTCTCCAATAGACTGCATTAAATGCCCTGGTGACGCGAAAAACACTGGTTGGTTACTTAAATTTAAAAAGCATCCATCAAGCAAAGCGTTCACATTACCTTCATTTCGCCGAGCCGGGTTATGTTCGAAGCGGCGTGTCTGAAAGGGTGTGAAAGGAATACATTTAGAATTATGTGAGGAATCTTGACTTGGCATTTTCCGGTTGTCATGGTCGAAATCATGATCGTGATCGTGATCGTGATCGTGATCGTGATCGTGATCGAAATCGTGATCGTGATCGAAATCATGGCCTGTACCATTAACGGCCCCGAACGGATAAGTGTATGAAGATTCATAGGGTAAGGATTGCCACCCTTGCTGTGGGTCAATTGCCGTTGCACCCTTGAACAAAAGTCCGTAAGGATGAATCGCCAACTGACTCTCTGCCATAACCGATCCATCAGACAAGACCCAAGATGTGCCCATCATCAATCGATCAGCTTCATTGGACTGCCACGCTTTTCCGGGCGTGCCAGTTACATGGCGCAGCGGCTGAGTAAAAATATCCTCGGCCTTGGCTCCGAACTCAATCAGCTGCTTTTCAGAAATATTAGTTTGAACCACAAGTTTTGCAATGACCGAGATCGGCGTAGCACCCTGAATATTTAACTGAAATTTTGTAATTACAATATTTCGCACCACAGTCTTTGAACGGCTCAGGAGTGACTCATTGGGCTCACTGTCTGGGGCGAGTAGGCGCCAAAGCATTCGCATACTCGGTCTGGGTGACCGAGCATCGCTAAACATCAATTTGCCGTCTTTGGTTATAAAAACTCCAGCCTCACACTGTGGACCCTCGACGACTAAGCCATTCTCATGGGGATAAATCTTAAAGATCTTGTCGGGTCTCGATCCCACCGGTTGTGGCAGCCAAGAAAATCCTTTATTGGCCAGTGCGTCCCAGCCTCTTCGCTCAAATAACCCAACAAATTGGACAATTGTTTTGGACAACATCGGATCCGCGTTAACAGGTATAACAGCACCTATTGCTGCTTTCACGGCGATCAAAAAGCAGCATTTCTTATATTTTTTTTTGCTGCCACAGGGACAAGCCTGGTTAGGCCCAATTCTTGGCATAAAAATCCTTATGACTTGAGAAATACGAGGGCTCCAACTAAGAGCCTTAGCTTTTCTGACTGGTGAATCATTTAGCACACAATGAAGCGCATTTTTACAACTATTAGAACCAAAGGCGTTCCAGGGGTGAAGTTTCCGTCACAGACATCCTGACTGCCCAGACTTAAGACTCCTTTTTCTAGCGCCTTTTTGAACCTTGTAAAACCTTTTTACTGACGCGCTTCGGCAAAGGGGGGCAACAACATCCGCACAACATCATGAAATTATATGATAATTTTGTATTCCTTGAAATTTGCTCAAGTTATTTTCGCTTTGGCCGATAAGCGTATTGATAGTCAGGCGAATCAAAAACCAAATAGGGGAGTATATAATGAAGGCTTTTTCCATGTTCAAATCTTTAACGGTTGCATTTTGTTTAGTAGAACTACTACTTGTTGGCTGTTCTAAACCGATGACGAAATCTCGGGAACCTAGTAACACCAGTACCGGCGATTCAAACTCTGTTCAATCGGAAGGCAACCCAGAACTAAATGACTACGCACGTGAGGAATACGAAATTTCGTTAGCCTTGGGTGACGAGGCGGCCGACGAGCCACTAGCCCTTGTAGATCAAGCAGTGCCACCACCAGACAATGGGCAATCACAACAAACGACCACAATCCCAATGCCACCAACCAACCCTCCTCCGACAGTGGACGGCAAGAAGCCCATTTGCGTTGAGATCAGCGCCGAAAAACTTGCGAAACGCCTTGCTAGAATTATAGCTAGACTCGATGCGGATAAAAGCGGCGCACTTTCTGAAGATGAATTTTCAGCACCATTCGCCAAAATGGGTTTGCCAGCTGGGATTCTGGAAAAAATAAAAATTCGCCGCAAAGAGCTCTTTGCTAAATATGCAGGTGATGACAAAAGCCTATCAGCAGAAGAAATTTCGCTGCTGATCAAAGACCGACACAAAAAACACTGCGAAATTAGGCAGTCCCAAGACAACGGAGTTGAAGCCGAGAGGTTTAAGTCGTTTTTTGAGGGCCTATTCAAAAAGCTCGACTCCGACGGTGATGGTAAACTTTCGATGGACGAGTTTTTAGCCTATAGAAAGACAATGGACGACCTCGAAAAACCGATTCCAGCCGACCAGCATCGTGCGCAAGGCAGAGAAAAGTCACCGTATCTCGGCAGACCCGCCCAGCAGTCTTCAACCAATGAAGGACAATAATAGTCGCTCGATCTTCCGGTTCTAGGAAGAACAAAAAATAAACGACGCAGCAATAATAGCTGCGTCGTTTGTTTTTTATTGCGAATTTTAAACGATATCAATTCCAAAATCTACAACTGGCTCGACGGAGTGTGGTAGACCACGCTGCGGCCGAGTTTTTGGACGTGGATTTGATGACCATCCGTCATTTTTTTCAGAAGTCGTTTTGCGGTGGCCACTGAGACCTCCATTTTCTCAGCCACCTGGAGACTCGAAAGGGGGCCGCCCAGCAGTAGATGCTGAACCTTAACCTCTGTTGATTCTGAATCTTCATAGTCGCGTAAAACCCTGATCGCCTCACCAAAAAATCGCAAATTGTCATTGTGAATCACAATGGGCGCCATGGTATACGGGCATAGATCGCGAACACGCATCACGGCGTTTCTTATTTTTTGCTGCCAACCCTGCGCATTCAAGCTTTCTTTCCAAACGTCCGTTTGAATCTCTGCAAGGCTGGCACCACCCGGAGTACGGTCTGAAAGGTAAACCAACAAATCGGCCATGGCCGGGTGTTTTTCGAGGTTTACGACGTAGTGATTCGAGACGATAAACGACGTGATCTTTTGGCTCCTTGACCCCCCTAAATTCGAGGTGTCAAATCTTAGGGTTGGCGCAAAATAGCTACTCACAAATCGTGACACGAGATTTTCTTGCCATTTGTGTTGGAGGCGAGGACTCTCCCCCCTCGCTGTTGATAGACAGGCTTGTGCTGCGAAGCGGTCTGTCCAACTGACTGCCGCCATTTTTTCAATCGCTTGCAGGCATTTTGAGGCACGCTCAAAATCACCTGACTGATAGGCGATCGCGGAGTACACAATCTGCAATTTAGCCCGAATCGAAGAGTCGCCGAGTCGCGACACAGCCGCTTCGAGCGTTGGCAACCATTCCTGCGCCTTAACCAGATCATGTTTTTGCAGGTGTAAGCGAACAATGGCCAGGAGACTAAGGGCCTCGTAGTTGAGCGAGCCCAGAGACTTTGCGAGCTCCAGACAGTGCATCATCTCGGCCAGACTCTCGGCAAAATGTTGGTATGAACACTTTAGAAGTGCCGTGGAATAAAGATATTCAAGCCAAGTCGACAAATTTAACTGTAAAGAAGCTTCAATCTTAAAATTCTCAAGGGAGGTCTCCCCAATGATCGCGCGGTGTATCTGATATTTTGTTAGAGTTGATAATTCTTCTAGATTTCTAACTCCGTGCAAGGCTAGTAAATGAACCGAGGCACGAGACACTTCCATGCTTTCCTCGATTTTTCCTTCTTCCCACAAAATCTCTGCCTCAAGGGACTGATAGCGAGATTTAAAGCGACCACTCGAATCTAAAGCAGCCAAGTCGAGAGTTTGTCGGCCAAATTTAATACCTAGCCCAAACCGTCCCATAGCAAAATAGGTAAAACTTAGGAACGACATGATATGAAGTCGCCTAAATGTTTTATCACTTGCGGGAAGCTCTTTCATGGCCCGACGAAAATGCTCGCGAGCAGACATGAAGTAGCCTTTATGGTACGCTTCGACACCATAAAATGCTTCGCAATGAGAAAGTGGCCCCGATAAACCGTGCTCCACGCTAAGTTTGCGGCTGCGCTCCACGAGTTCGGTCGCCTCATTGGTTTTTTCAATCCCACCATTTTGAATGCATGCTCCAGCATTAAAAAGAGCCCGAGCGGCACCTTCCCAGTCCTGCAACTCAATGAGGATCGGTGCGGCCTCCTCAAAGGCCACAGCAGCATCTGGGTACCGACCAATAAAATAATGTATGCGGCCAAGCTTCACACTCAAATCTGCTTTTGCCCACAGAGACAGTTCTTTTGTTCTAATCATGGCCGACGCATTGCTAAGGGTGCGAACAGCATGGTCTGTCTTGCCTTCTTCCGCGAAACTGGAGGCCACAATTAGTTTCAATTGTATTCGCTCGAGGTCAGAGATGCTCTCCACCCTCAAAGCTCGTTGTGCAAATTCTCGACTTACCGCCGGCTTGCCACCGTCAAGTAAAACCTGTGCTGCCGGAATACTGACCAGTGGGTTCGTTAGTCTTCTAGAAAACTCCGCAACAGCGACGCCAGTTTCCGTGTCCCAACAACTAATGGCTCCTTGGAGCAGGGAGCCCCAAAGAATGGGTCCATAATAAAGAGATTGCGGATCTGACTCTAGCTTCTTAAAGACCACCGATACTAGTTTTGAGTTTGCATTGGTGGATAAAACGTCTCCAAATTTTGAGCAAAAAGAATCCCAATGCGCCTTTGTATGGCAGTCTCTGGCTGATTTTATTGCGTTCTCTAATGTTTCGCGTGACATACTATTCCATGACTAAAAGTGTGGTCATTAAATCTATATACCCACCCGCGGCCAAAGTGAATTAAATAGTCAATATATCTTCGATATCGAGGGCAAACGATTGGTGCGCCGCATCATTATGATTTGCTCACGACCGTGTCATCGAAATAAAGTTATGGCATTTTTTCGATCAAAGCTTTTACACAGGAGAATCGTGATCAAGGAATTTCAGGCACTTGACCAGGCACCCATACTCGCCGGCGGCAGGATTGATAGCCGAACCTTATCGATGACGCTGGTAGCAAACGGCCAAGAAAATTCCTGCGGATTTAAATACTTGCGTTTGCCGATTAATCGCGAGTATATTTACGGATAATCCCGTTTAATATGTTTTTAGTTGGTTTTGGTTAGCTTAAGTTAGTCACCGGATAAAGGATTTGTCCAAATGAAACTTGCGCCTATGGTTTTAAAAAACAGACTACTAGTGTCAGCAGCAGCGGCCGTTGTACTTGCGTTTTCATTTGTATCAAAGGGTTATTCTGAGCCCCTTGACCAACAGCAACTCCTAAGTTCAATTATGTGGCAAGTCAGCGACAACCCAGCAGAACGCTTCCTTTACCCTCCTGGCCTACCTGCTGTTCTTCGCCCGTCAACAGTTAATCGCGTTTTGCGCATTGAGCAGTACTTTGCTCAGGCCTTGAAAGAGGAGAATTTCCTCGTAAAATTGCATGGATCATGGCCTGAGACTCGTGAAAATTCCGTTTCGCTTTTACCCGATTACAGCTTAAGTGGTCGCTATATAAAAGTAACCCCGCCGCAATGTGATGATGCAGGCTCTGCCAATGGTTTTCTCTGTTTTGTAGATTTAACCCTATCCCCTGACGCCCCAACGGGAACGATTGGCGTAAGCATCAGTATTTCAATTTTCGGCCAAGAGTATGAACATCAAAATAGCATCTTTTGGATTATCCTCCCGGAAGCTACGGCTTCGCTGCACCCTCAGCCTAGTCCCCCAACAAATTTGACGGCAAGAGGTAATGCACCGACTGCTAATTATAGTGCTGCAGCATCCTCCCAATTGCCATGGATCCATTCGAATCGAATTGTAAGCTCGACCGTTCGAATTTCACTTGATGGAAATTTCTCTTTGGGTTCTGGTTTTTTTGTTGCCAATCCGAATAAGGTGTTTCCTATTTTTGGTTCAGAAATCGCTGAAAAATTGCGTGCCCTACCAGCTGACTCGAAATTTATACTTACTGCCGCCCATTTGTTTCCGCAAAGTTATGGATTACAGCATCGCGGGAAAATTCAAAATATTCTTGATAGTTCCGTCGACATGTTTGACGATGGTGAGACGTATGATTTACTCGTTGCAGGAATTAGTGTGCCAAAATCAGCCCGCCTATTAATTACAAATATGGAAGCCGACCTAGCACTCCTGTTATTAACTCCTGAAGCCGAAATTACTTTTTTAGAAACAGGGGTACTGACCCCAGCTAATTTGCAGGGACTAGTCATCGCCCACAGCATGAACTACGACATCGCTCTAGATGTATTTGGATTCCCTGCAGCATCCAAAACCAGTCAGGTGGTTCACCGCCGCGGTTACTTGCCGCCGGATGGTTGGCCAACTGACGACACCTCAAATTTTGGACCCCTCATTAAATTCAAACTTCAGGCCATCGAGACCTCCGTGGACCTTGCGGAATCTGGGCTTTCGGGTGGACCTATCGTAAATCTCTCGGGAGAGGTCGTCGGCCTTTCGATGGAGCGTCCTAACGATACTAACTCGTTGATTGCTCTAGACTTGACCAGTCTTGCGAATTCTCCTAGTATAGTCGGCAGTCCTTCTTGCGGCATTAAATTTAATCCCTATGACCGTGTACTTCGCCTTATGCGTACGAGTGCTGACTGCTCCTATGGGCGCTTTGGAAGTCCACAAAGATTTGAGCCCCTTACCGGTGAATGGGTTTTCCAAGAAGTATTCGGATTTGCAGATGAAAGCCTTCCAAATCGTGCTCCTCAGCCGCAGTCATACCAGCTCATTGGAGGCCACGCGATCATTAACGGCCATGCGATCATTAACGGCCATGCAATCATTAACGGCCATGCGATCATTAATGGCCATGCGATCATTAACGGGCACAATGTTATGAGGGGATCACATCTTGTGATTGACCGAAACGACATTGCGGCTATAAATAACTCTGATTTACTTGGTGGCTTTAAATTAAATGCTGATAGCTGGATGCCGCTGGAGAGTAGGGGGGTCCGAATCCTGAAATCCGGATACTCGCAATTAAACAGCACTGGAAAATTGGGCGAGCTAATTACTGGCACCAAAAAATCGATTCATGATTCAGCGTTTGAACCAGTATACTCCATTCGAGATTTCATAATTTGGTGGCATAAAGTAGCCAATACTGCTGATGCGAATAAACTCCTGAATTCAAGCGGCAGCTAGTCGCTGGTGCAAAAGCGCCAGCGACTAGCTGGACTTCGCTAATGGAATAATGCTTTGTTCCCCCAGCCACTCGGTGAGGATTTTTGCACATATTCCTCCGTCTGGAAATTTAAGTCCAAGGCAAGTAAGAATACAAACATAGACCAGTGCCGTATCGACGCCCTCAGTCTGGCTCATTCGCGCTCCCACGCCGTCAGCGTCTACAGTCTTTTTAGTGACAACCACACCGTTATCCCAAACGACACACCCATACTCACTGAGCCGGCGCACCGTTGCCATGATGAAAATAATTTTTCCGGCTTCATTTTGCTCCACCATCAGGTCAAAGGGCCCGTCCCCCTGATACCTTCGCCGAAACCGACTTTGTGTGCCGTCTTTAGCGGTGGAGGCTGGCAGGAAAATGGCACTATCGCCACATCGCATAGGTTCGATTAAAGTTCCGACACTTCGAATCGAGGATTCTCCATTGTGTTTAAATACTAGGCCCCAACCAACTTTACGCCGCTGGCACTGATTAGACTCTAAGCTCAGGATAGATCCAGCAACTGAAAATTCGATTAGTCCGGGGTAGGTGCACTGCTCAAATGAGCCGGTGCCGACTGCCTCGACCAAGCATCCATGATAGGAAAGATCCAGGACTCTAAATAGGCCGAAGCGTGCGTGCTCTAGCAGGCAAAGATCGGGATTATTGAGCTTGTACCTGGCATGAAAGCGTTTTGGTGGCATCGATGCCGCCGCATCTTTCTCGCTCTTTCCCTTGGACTTGAAAAAATCAAAAATTCCCATGACTTAGCTCCTAAATGGCATACTTATTCGGTCACATTGGTACTCTTTTAGTATACAAATACTTTTGAACCGGGGGTATAGGCAGATATTTCTCTCTAATAGTAGCATGAAACGATTGCCAAATAGTCGATCTGCATGCTAAAAGGACAAACTCTTGAAACTCTTTCGAGACCGGCCGAATTCTTTTTAAGGGACCGCCTGTACTAGGTTGGACCCAAAAAATGGAATTCTGAACCGTCTGGCTTCAAAAGCTGGCATTCTTTTTGCGAAATTTCCGCACTAATTTGCTGCTCCAGACACTTCCACCTAGATTCGTTTATAGAACGAGTCGATGAGGGCCGGATGTGTAGGTGCGTGCGATCGTTTTTCGTTTAAGTTTCACTTGTTGGCATGAATCATTTGTTTTTAGGAGCTTCATTGTTTATAGACCGTGCAAAACTTCATGAGATCGCAGATCAAGCCACTGCCGTATTGGCGCCCAATGGCTTTACCTGTATTGACGCTGAATGGGAGGCGCAGTCACGCACTCTGCGATTATTCATCGATCACAAAGATGGCATTAATCTCGACGAGTGCGCAAAAGCGTCACACTTATTAACCGAGTCTCCCGAGATTGATAAATTATTGCCAATTGAATTTAATCTTGAAATTAGCTCGCCAGGCATCGAACGCCCTATACGCACACTCGAGCATTTTAGAGAAGCGCACCAAGGCCAATTTCAAATTGACGTAAAACTCACGGAGAAAATTGAAAACCGCCGTAAAGGCGTTGGTTTTATCTCTGAAATTGGGGGCGACGATATGATCTCCCTAAAAACCACTGAAGGCCCATGGAGCTTTCCCTGGAGTAAGGTTTTAAAAGCATCTAAGGTGGTCGACTGGAGTAAAATTCAAGAACGACCAATGTAATCATTATCAACAGACAAGCATCAAGTAGAAGTTTGTCTATATTCTAGGAGGATTTTAAAAATGAGTAACCAAAATCAAAATGAACCAGAAGGCGCGTTGCGGGCTGTAATCAACACCGTCAGTCGCGAAAAAAATGTCGACAAGGCCGTCATCATAGACGCACTTGAGCAAGCCCTCATCCATGCTGCACGCCGAAATCATGGACCAATTGCTGACCTCGAGGCCCATTACAATGCTGACACCGATGAAATTGAGTTATTCCAATTTCGCACCGTGGTTGATGACGTCGCTGATGACGATATTGAAATTGATATTGAAGATGCCGCTAAACTCGATCCTGACGCACAAATGGGCGACTCCCTTGGGGTGAAACTAGACAAGTCGGCCTTTGGCCGAATTGCGGCTCAATCGGCTAAGCAAATTATTGTTCAAAAAGTTCGTGACGCAGAACGTCTTCAAGTTTATGACGAATTTAAAGACCGCCTTGGGGAAATCCTTTCGGGAACGATCCGTCGCTTTGAACGAAATGATATCGTTGTTGATCTCGGCGCTACAGAAGCGATCATTCCTTTCCGTGAGCAAATCCCGACCGAAAAATATAAGATCAAAGATCGTGTTCAAGGCTATGTTTTAGAAGTAAAGCGCTCTTCTCGTGGACCCCAGGTTGTACTGAGCCGAGCTCACTCAGGATTTGTCATCCGCCTATTTGAGCAAAATGTCACCGAAGTTTACGATGGTATTGTGACGATTGAAAGTGCTGCGCGAGATCCAGGCTTTAGGACTAAAGTCGCCGTTCATTCTCGTGACAAGGCTGTAGATCCTGTCGGAGCCTGCGTAGGCCTTAAAGGCGCTCGTGTTGAGTCTGTTCGCCAAGAACTGGCCGGAGAGAAAATTGACATCGTGCCTTGGGATGCAGATCCGGCTCGCTTCGTATGTAATGCACTTCACCCGGCTGTAGTTACAAAAGTAATTGTTGATGAAGACAACCACAGCATGGAAGTCATCGTAGCCGATGATCAACTTTCACTTTCAATCGGCAAGCGTGGACAAAATGTTCGCCTCGCGGCTCAGCTAACTGGCTGGCGTCTTGATATCAAAAGCGAAGCTCGCTTGACTCAAGAATTGGTAGGAACCAAAGAGCTGATTGCATCTATCCCAGGCCTTGGAATGATGCGGGCTGAAATTCTTGTCAATGAAGGTATCAAAACGTTCGCAGAAGTCGCTGAAATGAGTCCACGAACCTTTGTTCGCCTACTCAATATGAACGAAACTGAGGGAGCGGAAGTCGTTGAAGCCGCTAAAGCACTATTGGCCGCAGGAATCGGGTCCGCTCCAGCTAAAGCAGCAGCTCCTGTTGGCGAACACGAGGATTTCCTAGCAAACTCTAGCGCCGACCCTACTCGCGCCGATGCAGCTCGCAGCACTACATCAAATTACGATAACGCTCGCACGCAACGCATTGATTTGTTCCTTGAACTCGATGGCGTGGGTGAAGCTACGGCTCACGCACTCGCTGATGCAGGTTACGGCACGATAGGAGATCTAGTGGCTGATGCCGCTGAAGAGGTCTCTTCCAAATCCGGTCTCGCACTTAGTATTGCACGCACAGTGCAAATGGCTGCGGATCGTTATTTACAGCGTTGAGTTTCATTAGAGATTCTAGTGTGCCATCCAAGCACCTAGAGTCAGAAGACTGAAGACTGAAGACTGAAAAAATTGATTTTCGAATTATACTAAAAGGACACATGACAGATGTCAAAAAAACGAGTCCATGAATTAGCGAAAGAACTCGGCGTAGAGTGGAAAGATTTGCAAACTAAAGGCAAACTCCTCGGCATCGAGATTACGACCGCACAGAATATGCTAAGCGCAGAAGAATCTCTGAAATTAACTAGTTCAGTAAAGATTCCGGCCAGTCACACAGCGCCTGCTAAAACAGTCGTTATTCGCCGTCGAGCGCCAGCCATTGTGGAGGCACCGGTTGTCGTTGCCGCTCCCGTGGTTGTTGCGCCAGTGGTTGCTGCGCCAGTGGTTGCTGCTCCAGTGGTTGCTGCTCCAGTGGTTGCCGCTACGGAGACCGAAACCCAAAAACGCCCCGTTGATTCATCCGCATCCACGCCGTCCACACCCGTGGCTGCACAGGCTAGCGCTTCAGTCGATTCAAAACCTGAGGCACACGCTGCAACCAAAGGTGATTCCGCCGGTGGTGACCAGGAAGCTCCTGCAAACGTAGTGGCCGCAGTAGCTACGCCGATACCAGAAGCACCACCAAAACGTCGAGCAGCACCTGCCGGTGCAACCATCGTTCGAAAAGCGTCACCCGAGGAAGTTGAAGCTCAAAGAAAACGCGAACTCGAGGCTGCGGAAGCCCATGGAAACCGCACCGTACGTAGAGAAGATAACCGCGGAGTCCGAGTTAGCGGCATGGGACTACTATCGTCTCGTGAGCGAAACGAACAAGCTGCTGCCGCCCGCGGCCCAGCTTTCCCCGGAGCTCCTCAAGGAACACCATCAGCTGCCGGTCCGACAGCTGCCCCAAATGTCGATGACTGGGGCGCACCACGTAAAGATCGCGGTCGCGGAGGAGAGGCTCCAGTAGAAGAAACTGAACAAGGAAAACCTGGTTCAAAGATTCCAAAACAAAAACGCGCAAGTCTCAACATGCGTTCGATTCTCAACCAATTCGACGAAGCTGATGAGACAACAGAAACGTCTGAAGTCGAAGTTCAAGCTCGAGTTTTCACGCCGTCTGCCGTCTCTCGCAATTACAATAAGCGAGATGTAAAGCGCCGAAAAGACCTAAAGAAAACCGTCGTTACAACACCTCGCGCAGAGTATCGAGTGGTTGAAATGGAAGGCATGATCACAGTTTCAGAACTTGCACGGCAGGTTTCTGTTAAAGGCATTGATGTCATCAAAAAACTTATGGCTATGGGCGTTATGGCCACGATGAACCAAGAGCTTGATGTTGATACAGCAACCTTGATTGCCTCCGAATACAAATATGAACTCGTGAACACGCAGAAAACTGCAGAAGATATCTTGTCTAAGAACAGTGATCCATCCGACTCTGGCGAGCCTGAAGAACGTCCAGCGATCGTGACCATTATGGGTCACGTCGATCACGGTAAGACCTCCCTTCTTGATGCGATTCGCTCGTCAAAAGTTGCAGCAGGTGAAGCCGGCGGTATTACGCAGCACATCGGCGCATACATGGTCGATTATAAAGGCAAAAAAATCGCATTCCTTGATACTCCTGGTCACGAAGCCTTTTCTTCCATGCGAGCACGCGGTGCAAGCTTGACAGACATCGTTATTCTTGTGGTTGCTGCGGATGACGGGGTCATGCCTCAAACCATTGAGGCTATAAGTCATGCTAAAGCAGCAGGGGTTCCGATCGTTGTTGCCGTGAATAAAATTGACAAACCAAACCTCAACCTGGACCGACTATTTAGCCAGCTTTCAGAGCATGGCATTCAGGCTGAAGAATGGGGCGGTGAAAACCAATTTGTTAAAACGTCTGCACTTAAACGAACTGGTCTTGATGAGATTTTGGATGCTATTTTGCTCCAAGCAGAAATTCTTGACCTCAAATCTAGTCATATTGGACCGGCAACAGGAACCGTTATAGAGGCTCACCTTGATAAGGGGCGAGGCCCTGTGGCCACTGTCATGGTTCAAACTGGTACCCTTCAAATTGGACAATACTTGGTCGCTGGTCGCACGTTTGGCCGCGTAAGAGCTATGATCGACCACACCGGTCAGAGACTGCAATTTGCAGGACCATCAACTCCAGTTGAAGTTATTGGACTTGCAGGAGTCCCCGGCGCAGGCGACAAAGTTAATGCTGTGGCTGATGAGCGAACAGCGCGAGAAATCGTGGCCCTTCGCGATGAACAAGAAAGACGAAGCCACCTAGGCAAGTCAAGTGCCGCTAGCCTTGAAGATCTAATGGCGAAAGTTCAAAATAGTGAGCGTCCAGAATTGGCCATTATTGTAAAAGCTGACGTTCAAGGATCTCTTGAGGCCGTTTGTGAAGCCATTCTCAAACAATCAGGAGACAAAGTTCTGAACCGCATCGTGCATCGCGCGGTGGGTGGAATCTCCGAAAGTGATATTGACTTAGCTAAAGCTACGGGCGCAGTTCTCATTGGCTTCAATGTTAGGGCAGCTCGTGGACTTGATGAAGCCGCAGAAAAAGGAGAGGTTGTCCTCAAGTACTTCTCTATTATTTACGAACTAGTTGACGCTGTTAAGGCTATTATGGCCGGAAAATTGCCTCCAATCGTGACTGAAAGCGTTCTTGGGCATGCCGAAGTTCGCCAAACCATCAGTGTTCCAAAAATCGGAACTATTGCTGGATCGTCTGTCCTCGACGGCAAAATTACACGCCAATCGAAGCTTCGCCTTATCCGCGACAGTGTCGTTATTTACCAAGGCAAGATCTCTTCTCTACGTCGATTTAAAGATGACGTGCGTGAAGTGGCGACCGGCTACGAGTGTGGTATTGGAATCGAAGGATATGCAGATATCCGCATAGGTGACGTTATTGAGGCTTTTGAGCTTCAAGAATCTGCACCGACGTTATAATCATTTAAGAGTGGGTGATTGGGCATGGGTCTTCGCAAAGAACGAATGGGTGATGAAATCCGGGACATTATCGCAAGCTGCCTTACTGGCGGCCAGATGAATGATCCGCGACTACAATTTGTCACGATTACCGGTGTGAAGCTCAGCCCAGATCTCCAACTTGCTTCCGTCCACTTCCGCGTCCTCGATGAAAAAACTCAGGGCGACACACGCAAGGCTCTTGATAGTGCCGCAGGCATATTTCGCACAAAACTTGCGAAAACCCTGGAAATTCGCCGTGTGCCCCAGCTAAAGTTTTATTTTGATACGTCCGTTGAACGAGGCGCCTCTGTGGACTCGATGCTTGATTTGATCCGCAAGGAAAAAAACTAGTCGTAACCACGAGGGTGCCTTCAATGTCCGGTTTACTCATGTCAGATTCCATAGGAATGTCTGAAACAGCTAAATCCAATGTAAAATTGGAAAAATCAGACGTATCTGGTTTAATCGCTATAAACAAGCCTCGTGGAATGACCTCCAAAGATGTTAGCCGAGCACTAATTCGCCGTTTTGGAAAAATAAAAATCGGGCATGTCGGCACATTGGATCCCGATGCTGACGGTGTATTGCCCGTATTGATTGGACGCGCAACTAAACTCCAAGACTATTTATTGGATCTTTCAAAGGCCTACTCTTTTGAAATGCTTCTGGGTGTCGCGACCGATAGTCTTGATGCCACTGGAAATGTTATCGCTGACGCCCCTTGGGATCATGTTACAAATGAGCACATCCTTAAAATAATCCCTCAATTTATTGGTCCTATCACTCAGGTCCCTCCACTTTATTCTGCGGTTAAGTTTAAGGGCAAAGAGCTTTACAAATACGCCCACGCAGGTAAAACCGCAGAAGACGTGCCGTTAGAGAACCTCCAAAGAATCGTTAACATTTCGAGTCTAACCATGGATTTTTGTAGGCTACCTCAAATCGGCTTTACGGTGCACTGCGGTAAGGGAACTTATGTCCGCACTTTAGCCGCTGATTTAGCGATCCAACTTGGCACCGTTGCACATGTTACAAAATTAACTAGAACATTAAGCGCGGGTTTTAGGCTGGAAAACTGCATCAACATTGAACAGGCGACGTCTGCTGCCTCCACCCTAGAAAACCTTATTAATCCGATTGATACACTAGAAATTGGTTTGCCGGAGTGGCTTGCCGATGATACATTGCAGACTCAACGGTTGATTGATGGACAGCATGTTTTAGTAAATGGCCATCAATTTTCGGGGGAAAAGGGTTTTAGTGGGGATAGCGTGTTAGCTAAATCTCCGAATGGAAAAAGTTTTGGAATTTTAAATGTCATGCTGCTGGAAAGCGGCGAAATAAAACTTCACATGAAGCGAGGTCTCTAATGTCATCAAGTATGAATCACTCCGACTACCTATTTACATCTGAATCTGTGAGCGAAGGTCATCCAGATAAAATCGCCGATCAGATTTCCGATGGAATTCTCGACGCGCTTCTTGCGCAAGACAAATACAGCCGCGTTGCCTGTGAAACACTTGTGAAAACTGGCCTTGTGGTTATCGCTGGTGAAATCACCACGAAAGCCCGAGTAGACTACGCAAACATCGCACGCGCTGTTGTCGCTGAAATTGGTTACACCGATGGCGAACTCGGCTTCGACTCCAAGAGCTGCGGAGTCATCACTGCGATTGAAGAACAGTCCCCAGACATTTCTCAAGGCGTCACCGAAGTTGCTGGACATGAGCAGGGTGCAGGCGATCAAGGAATGATGTTTGGCTATGCAGTAAATGAAACAAAAGAATTGATGCCTGCAACGATTAGCTACAGCCATCAGCTACTCAAACACCTTAGTGGCCTTCGCCGCACGAAGGACGTAAACTTTCTTCGTCCAGACGCTAAGAGCCAAGTAACAGCTGAGTACAAGGCTGGAAAACTAAATCGCATCGAGACTGTTGTTATCTCAACTCAACATGCTCCAGATGTGTCTCACAAAAAATTAGAAGAATATGTGATTGAAAACTGCATCAAAAAAACAATTCCAGCAGACCTTCTCAAAAACACAAAATACTTTATCAATCCAACTGGTCGTTTCGTTATTGGCGGACCACAAGGAGATTGCGGTCTAACTGGCCGTAAGATCATTGTCGACAGCTACGGCGGCCACGGCGCCCACGGCGGCGGAGCATTCTCAGGAAAGGATCCAACCAAGGTTGATCGATCTGCAGCCTACATGGCGCGTTACATCGCCAAGAATTTCGTTGCGGCAGGAATCGCTCAGAAATGTCTCGTGCAGTTAGCTTACGCCATTGGCGTGGCTGAGCCCGTTTCTATTTTCGTAGACTGCTACGGCACAAGCAAATACACACCAGTTCAACTTGCTGATGCGACACGCAAAGTGTTCAATTGCAAACCTCGCGGCATAGTCGAGACGTTTGACCTCCTTCGTCCGATCTACCGCCCTACGGCAGCGTACGGTCACTTTGGTCGTGATGAGTTCCCTTGGGAGCGTCTTGACAAAGTTGACGCCCTCAAAGCCGCTCTTAAATAGTCGGCAGAATTGAGACAATAGGCGCACGTTTTTTAGGCCAAAATCTAGCTTAAAAAACGTGCGCATTTTTGTGCCTCTCATCCACGTTCGATTTGACCGAAGATTAGGCTTGGGCCACAGCCGCATAACCGCTATAGTAATTCTATGACTCAACGTGTAAATGCAAAAAAAATTTGGCTCGTAAACCGAGATTTTCAACTCCGATACACTGGGGCAGGACTAGTTGCGGGATTCATCTCGACCGCCATCACGGCAATTCTCCTATTATTCCCACTATTTCAGTTCAAAATTATAACGGTTGGTTTCTTTTTACCTTGGCCAATTTTTGCCTGTATCTTTGTCGCGGCCATAATCAATGCTGTTTTTCAGATGCTCTTTGGCATTGTGCTAACGCATAAAGTTGCGGGGCCAATGTTTAGTTTAATCAAATACCTGCGCCTCATTGAGACTGGAAAATGGAAAATTGAAATGAGACAACGGGAGGGCGATGATCTGCAAATCATCGTGCGTCACGTTAACGAATTAAGCGAAGGACTAGTGTCCACGGTAAAACAAGATTTGGAACAACTTGAACAAATCAAAGCGCAACTCATGGCTCCCACCAACGAGATTGGCGAACGAGATTTCCTTATCGCAGGAGTTGAGCGCCTTATGACTAAAATGTCTCAACGTATTGAGAGCAAGTAGCTAAAAATGAGTACTGACTAATAGAAGAGGTCGCTAAAATGATTGAACATCTATCTGGAAAAGTTTTCTCTCGCCTTCCCGGCTCCCTCATTATTGATATCAATGGTGTCGGTTACGGTGTTGAAATGCCCTTAAGCGCACTTTGCGAAGCACCCGCACCCGGCCAGCCAATATCGGTCTGGGTTGATACGTATGTTCGCGAGGATGCCTTACGCCTTTTTGGATTTTTGACATTTGAAGATCGCCAAGCCTTTATGATGTTGCGCTCAGTAAGTGGAATTGGACCAAGAATTGCCTTGGCCATCCTATCAACACTAGATGCCAGAACTCTGCGCCAAACGGTCTTGCAAAATAAAATTGGCTTGCTTGAATCCGTGCCAGGAATTGGGCGACGAACAGCCGAAAAACTCATTCTTGATCTTAAACCTAAAATGGAAAAACTTAGTTTTGCAGCCCCAACGATAACCTCCATAAATTACGGAGAGGCCGGCCGAGGGCGCCCGTACTCAGCCATGTCAGATATAGATGGCCTTGACGCGGAGGCTGATCAATTGGAGGCCGTGGTCTCAGATGTGCGAAGTGCTCTGACAAATCTTGGTTACAAGGACAAGGAAATCAATCCGATTTTAGCAGGAATCATTCGTGAAACAGATTCAAGCCTAAAAAAAGAGTTCCAAACAGTCTTAAAGAGCGCCTTAAAATCGCTTCGAGACGGAATGTCAGTAGGCACTTAATAAATGGAAATTACTAGAACAACCAATGTCCAGATTTCTCGCCTTTCTGTTGCCGACGAAACTCGGGAGGATTTAGAGCTACAAGAACGCGCCCCGTCGATTCGCCCTTCCAGTTTTGATGATTATCCAGGACAAGATGAAGTCAAAAAAAATCTGGAAGTGTATGTTGGCGCGGCTTGCAAACGCAGCAAACCCCTTGATCACGTGATTCTCCATGGCGCACCCGGCCTCGGTAAAACGACACTTGCGAACATTATTGCCAACGAGCTTGGCGTTCCATTCCTTGCGACAAGTGGGCCAGCCATCGATAAACCTGGAGATCTTGCCGGCATATTAACCGGACTTGAGCCTGGGACGTTATTGTTTATAGACGAAATTCATCGCCTTTCCGTGAAGGTCGAGGAGGTGCTGTATAGTGCCATGGAAGACTTCGTCATCGACATAATTATTGGGCAAGGAGCCTCTGCGCGAAGCGTTCGAATGGACGTAGCACCGTTTACACTAGCTGGTGCTACGACGCGACTGTCCTTAATCTCAAGACCCCTTCTTAGCCGCTTTGGCATTCAAGAACGCCTTGATTTTTATGACCCAATGGCTCTGAAAAAAATTCTCTTTCGGTCGGCTAGCATCCTTGGCTTTCAACTGTCCGATGCGGCGGCGTTAGAGATCGCCCGCAGGAGTCGTGGAACACCTCGACTCGCCAATCGTTTACTGCGGCGTGTCGCAGATTTTGCAGACATGGCAGAGCTTGCCTGCATCGATGACCAAATAGCAGATCTGGCACTGACTCGGCAAGGCATCGACGCCTCGGGCCTTGATCGTGTTGATCGACGCATTCTTCAGGTTATGCAGAACCAATACGATGGCGGCCCAGTGGGAATAGAAACCCTTGCGGTTACCATAAATGAAGATCGTGACACGATAGAGGACGTCTATGAGCCTTATTTAGTATACCGAGGGTTCATTGCTAGAACGCCTCGTGGGCGGGTTTTAACGAACACAGCGATTAAGTATTTAGACACCAATAGTCCATCACTCTAAAATCCTAGCGGAATCTATAAAGACTGGATATCGACACCTCAAGCCCCTGCCTTTTGGTGGTCGACAGGGATCTCCAACGACTCACTGTCATCACCATCGTCATGCGCGGAGTCGCTAGCCAAAGTGCGGAGAGACAAAGTGAGACACCATTATCGATGGCTCGCGTATCATCTCGCTCATAGGGAAGAGTAATTTTACGAACTGGCGAGTAGAGGGAAAATTTCCCACCTACACCCAGGTACAATGGGTGATACAGGCGAATGATCCGCATACTTTCCTGAGATTGGCTGAGCAATGATTTATCATTGCCTTCTGAATCTACGAGTTTTTTAAATCCCAAAGAAATTGCGAGTGTCCAAGAATCCTTATAAAAGAATCGGTATTCGGCGCCAAAAGACGGGCCTCCCTTTGCCCAAGTCCTCTGGCCATAGCTCCATGGATGATTTTGATTAACTATTAGTCCGATGTAATTCGGAGCAAAGGCCATTGGCGCAACTTCATAATTGGCGGTTTCGAGCAAAAGGGCTGAATTGGCCTCTTCGCCCCAAGCTGCCGTCGACCAAACATTTAATAGCAATGCAAATGTAAAAAACATTGTAGAATAGGCGTAGATACAATGACCCATTTTAAATTGGCTTTTTTTTGCTGGAAGTAATTTGTTGAAAAAAGTGAATATCATACTTGTTATGTTATCGGCCTTAGCCATGTTCACGCCAGTCTTTTCTGGGTATGTGGTTGGAATTTGGATGCTCATGGCAACGCTCATTTTGAGGAAAGAGATTTTATCGCCTCCATCGTTAGCAGCTAAAAGAGATTTTTACCAGATTTTAAGGCCTATTTCGATATCTGCCTTGATTTTTTGGGGATTGCTAATCATCGCTGGAGTTTGGGCAGCCCTTGACTCCGAGGCCGTTGATCTGAAGGCCGCTAGACATGGGCTTGTCCATTTTGGTGTAAAATACGTCGTCCTCTGGTTCGGGTATAGTTGTTTTATGTGGCGTTTAGCCGCTACAAAATATTTGTTAAAGGCGTTCGCATATTCTTACGGGGCAGCGTCCTCCGTCCACGGAATCTATTGCATGGCACAACGTCAATATGGGATTGACTGGAATCATGGATTCTATAGCTCACTTGGCGAGGGTCGCTTTGCATATGGTGTTTATCGAATTAGCGGCCTAGTGGGGCACCCATTGACGCTAGGTTTTTGTTTGGCGTTATCATTGGTCTCCTGTTTGACACTTTATCGCCTCGCTGATTCCAAGTGGGAAAAAAATGCTTGGCTTTCGGGTATCATTTGTTCCGCTCTACTTTTGGCCTTGTCGGGATCGCGTGGCCCACAGCTAACAGCACTGTTGGCGTGCCCCATCCTTTTTCCATTCAAAAGTTTTAGGACACATTGGAAAAAAATAGCCATCTCACTTACTATCGCGATTCTTTTTTGTTGGTTTAACGGAGTTTTTTCTCGCTATCTGGAGCTTGCAACGGCCAATATTGGTGGAGATATGCGCCTTGTCCACTGGAGTGTTCACTGGCGGGTCTTTGTAGACCACATGTTTCATGGCCTCGGCCCAGGAGCAAGTCGCGATTCAATATCCTCCTATTATTTAGCTGCTGGGGTAAATGACACGATTACGCTAGCCCACAATTCTTATTTGCAGTTTGCTGCGGACTACGGATTACTGGGACTGCTTGGCGCATTGGTCTGGACATTTTCGTGGGCGCGAGTCGCAAGGAATACTTTGGTCGTGAAGCGAGGCCTATGGGCTTTGTTCGCCGTTATTGTCCTCAGTAGCATCACCCAGAACACACTACAAGACAGCGAATTTGTGTTTGCACTGACTCTTTGGACTCTAGTATTGGTCGCAAAAGATTGTGTTCTATCAGTGAGTGCTTGCAAAACGCCGTGTCCGCAGCATGTCTGAGGTTCTTCATTGTAAAACATTGTACAAAATTGATTTTTGTAATAGGCATCTGGCTAATGGTCGCAGCTTCGGCGGCTTTTACCTGGCGGACTCTTCGTAAGAAGCAAAATAATGAAGGTTTTGGGCAATTAAAGAATATTACCTTCAAATAATGCTTGTAAAAACTGGGCAACTGGCCAGACAGTAATGTCATCCAATTTCATAAGATCTCTACCTGTATAGACAATGTGTGAAGATACGTCTTGTTTGTGCGCAACAGCTTTAAAATCCTTTAAACCCTTGAGCCAGTCGGGACGAAACTTTGATCCATATTTGACCTCAATATTAACAAAACTTCCCTTTTTTGCCATGACGGGCTTTTTTGTCATCACCACAAAATCAATGTCATAACTCCCGCTAATTGAATAGTGATAAAGAGGGAAATACTTAAAGTTGTAGCTTAAGAATGCACGGATCTGCGCCAAGATGAATGTTTCAAACATAAATCCCAGATATTCTGATTCCAGGCCTTGGTTAAGAAGCCCTGCACAGGCCCGAACCACCCCTGTATCAAAAAGATAGAATTTTGGATGGGTAACTTCCTTGGATTTATATCCGGGACAATAAGCCTCCAAATACCCACCCATCAAGGTATCCTCAAGAATACTGAAATAGTGATCGATAGTTGGTCTCTTCACACCGCTTTCCCTAGCAATATTTTCCTTATTTAACAGTTGTCCATTGATTGTGCCCACTGCATCAATAAATCGCCGAAAGGGATCCAGTTTGCGAATAATGGCTTCTTCGAGTAATTCTTGTCGAATGTATGTGGATAAATAACTAGATAGCATGCCTACAGATTTCTTGTATGACGACGCTACGCCGGGTAAACAGCCAAAATTGAGACAATCAGACAAGTCAAAACCATCACCAAATTCTGGATAAACCAGCGGAAAAAACTTTATATCTAATAATCTACCTGCCAATAAATTTGCTTGAGACTTTTTAAGTTTTCGAGCGCTTGATCCTGTGATCGCAAAGCGCAATTTTTTTTTCTGATAAAGCCAATGAACCTCATCTAGTAGCCCCGGAATCTTCTGAATTTCATCAATCACAATCCAGTCACCTTGTTTCAGTGGGGAAGCCAGTTGGCGCAAAATGGCGGGCTTGGATGAAAGCTCCAAGTAACGGTCGCTTTCTAACAAATCAATAGTAAGTGACGAGGGTACATTGGCTTCAATCCATGTCGATTTACCCGTACCACGCGGTCCCATCAAAAGAAACGAGTCCTCAGGCATCTGGAGATATCTTTTGAATTCAGTCATATGTCGATCCTCCACTTTCATAATGCTATTGTAATTTTAGCTGCCAATTTTATAATAGCATTATGGAAATGGAAGTCAAGGTCGGTGCCGGTCGTCGTGTCATTTCGCCCAGATGCACTCTTAGGGCTGCACAATATGATTGAGTGCGTTCGCGATGGATTCTGACAACGCAAGGTCGGCTGCTCGGACACTGTTATTTAGGTCAGCTGAAAGTCCTGAAGTCACTTGAGTGCCAACGAACATCTCATAGAAATTAAAGCCGAGAGACGTCGTGCTGTTTTTGAGCATGTACGCCGCTCCTGAACCAAAGGCCTCGTCTGTCGTCAAGGCAATTGGAATGATACTCTTTGATGGATCAACGGATAACTCTTGAGTCTCACGATCACACGTTAGCCAGATATCCTGAAGCATGATTCTCAAATCAACTTTTGAGATGATCCAAGATCTGAACCATCCGACAAGACTCCCCCACCAACTCGTTGCGGTAAAATTGACTCGCGCGTGTAACGTGGGCACTCGGTCAACTGACGCAAGACATTTGTCACTTTTGCAGGTTGAAAATTTTGATTCATCCCATGCTCCAAAGGCCACATGCATCGCGTTCGATCCATCGGATGGACGCGCAGTGTACTGTCGCTTAATAGATAGTTTGGCGACGTCAATATAGGCATTAGTTGTCGAAGGCGCATACACGAGCTCATCGAGAATGACACCTGGTTGAGTCTTATGTAAGCCCTTCATGAAAAAATCTGGAAGCATTAGGGAAAATATATTTAGGCCAATTCCTCCGCGATCAATGGTGACGGTAAGGTCGCTCTTAAAGGGAATCCATTGCTCTGGGTATTCGGCCCTCAATTGACGAAGTATTTTGGTTGAAAAAAGTGCTGCGCGAATAGTTCCTGACGGATCCACCTCATCAATGTCAACCCAATGCTGAGCGATTAATCTTGCTGCCGTGGCATTGCCTGTCAATTGCATCGCTTCAATAATTCCTGGTCCAATCCTAGAGTCTGCAGGAAGGGTAGCTATCGTTTCCGCATCAGCCCAATAAATTTCGATGGCAAAGGTCGCTTTCTCGTCTGAAGCTAATGTTTTTAGAATCGGAGCCACTTCAGGCATCACGCTTTTTTCCATCGCTATATCTAGCTCCGAAATCCCATAGGTCGCACTGCCGATCACCGCAAGATCCAATTTTGGTGAAAAAGAGGAACTGGCTCCGATTATCTCGGTCGCGTAAACGTCCACCAACGTCGCCGCGAGATGACGTGAGATGGACTCAGCTACGACGGACGATTTTTGCTCGGGAATATTAGACGAAAATTTGTAGAAGGCCACAGGCAGAAGATTGGTTGCAGCTTCGGTCATGCCGGAAAACAATACCACCATTAGGCTCGCGCATAGAAATGTTTTGGAGGCCACTACCAAGTTCGAAGGCTTACATGATTTCATGGCATGATCCTCCGCGCGATAGTCGATAGAGCCGAGTCAATAATGGCATGATCTACCGCATTTTTTGCCGGCTCGGCATTTGAGCCGCGAAAATGCAAGCTTAAGTGATCACGACGAAGAAAAGCTAAAAAATGAGGATCAAGCCCAGCGCCGCGGGCCGAGGACTCTGGTAATAAAGCTTCTTCCAACGCAACGCAGGCATCAGACATGGGGTGTTTGCCTGAAGTCAACAGTCCCGCTAGCAGAGATTTGTCTAGATTTTTGGATGATGCTTCGACCGGAACCAGCTTACCATTGCGCACAGTCAAAACGGACACTGGCTTCAGGCGTTCTGGGTCGACCAATCCTGCGATTTGAAAGACGGGTATCTTACTACCACCTGCGCGCAAAAATTGACCTCGAGAAAAATTTTGGGCAATATAGCGAGCCCTTTCACTTTCAGTCATCGATTGCGCTCCGGCACGAAACATAGGAAAACTATCAAGTGTCTCTTGAACGGTAGCCTGCCCGTCGTTGGTCCAAAGTTGAATTAAGGGCAGGATCGCCAATCCACGAGCAGCGTTTGCGCCAGCTGAAAGATCACCCGCTACGCCTGCATTTTCGATCGCCGGCGAGAGTGAATCCATCACCATTGAGCCCTGCATCGGAGAACCTGCGCTAATAACGGCCAAGGTCCGCTCCCTCAAGGCTGTATCTATGCGCAACATTTCAATGGCGGTTGTTCCACCTTTGGAATATCCCCACAGCACATATTTATGTCGTCCAGGGTTTGGCGATTGCGAATCAAGACGCACAATGGTCGCAAGCATGTCCTTTGCACAAAATGTTTCGTCGGGCGAATAACTACTCGAGCATTCAATCCTCTGTAAACGAATTTTCCCAGAACTAATGAGTTCAGGCTTCAATAACTCCCACGTCGCAAGAGCTCTGGAAATCGCTCCCTCGGCAACACGGTGGCTACCAAACCCTCCGAAACTTAAAATTGTAATTCCTTCAGGGGCAAGGGCCAGCAGGTCAGTCAAGCCATCGGCCATGCCGCGCTGATTTTGATTGGCAGGACACTGCTGCTTAATAGCGGTCAGGTCGAATAATTCACGCTTGTTCATTTTAGTCCAAGAGGACAGGCGATCTGAACGCCCAGCTCGTGCAAGGCCAGCTGCTTTCATTTTCTCTAAGGTCTCAAGAAAATTTTTATAGCCACCCTTTGGCATGGCCACTACATCGGATGCCTTTTCACATCCAAGTCGCGCAACTAATTCGTTGAAGAACATCTGATCTGGTTTTTGGGTAACGTCACTCAAATCTACTGCATAGAGAGTCGAGCTTAAGGAGAAAGCCCAAAAGCAAATCATAAATATAGTTTTAATATAATCAATAATAATACACCCCAATCGCAATATAATATTAGACGAATAGTAATATAATTAGGTTAACTATTCAAGTTTATTCATGCAATCATTAAAATGATCTTCGGTAGGGCGGATGTGCGCCAATGGGCTCGTTGAGCCATTAAATCATTTAATAATATTGGTTGCTTACATGAACCCCGCAATCCCCAGCCCAGCCAATCCTATTGGCCCCCGACACGGTTGCTGCGTCAAAGTCGGAAAAAAATGCCTAGCACTCGGGAATTAGGCGTACTTAGGGCGGCAATATCCTCCTATTATTTAACCACAAGGGCAGATGATACGATAAAGGTAGCCAGTCATTCGCCTTTGCAGTTTGAGACGGAATACGGATGACTGAAAATGCTTATTCTTTGGACTCTAGAATGATTTGCAAAAGAGGTTGAACACTGTGGCCGCACCAGAGAAACTAAAATCCATCCGGATAACATCCCCTCAAAAGATTGAAGAACTTTTGAGAAAAGTTGCCATTTCTGGCTCCCCATTGATTATTAAACCCAATGCAACACCGGGAGTCTCTGTACGCGGACGAGCCGTACCAGATAGCGAGAATTCAAACGGCAAATGCTTAAAAATCGCAAACATAAGTGCCCGAGGCTTTGAGCACTTATCTAAAAATTATGAAGCCGGATTTCAAATTGAATTTGTTTTAGCGTCAATCAAAATAGTTTTTGTGACGACATTAGTTTGTTTCCAGGAAAACGCTTGTATTGTCAATTTTCCAACGCTGCTGGAGAGCATCGAGCGACGAAAAGAAGCCCGAATACCTGCGCTTGGAAATTCAAGGGCCTATATGTCTCTAACCTCATGGACTCCTGATGCCTGTGACTCGGCTACCATTCCATTCTTTGAGTCTTCAAGGGATTTGGTTTCCCTCATCATGGTGGGGGATATCAGTGCTGGAGGTCTATCCTTAGTTTCAAGATTTCCTGCAGTATGCCGCGCACTCAGCTCGACAAACAAAGTTGAGAGCGCCTTGTTTCACCTGCCAATGCAGCGCCCACTCAAAATTACGGCAGCCATTAGATGGACTAAAAAAACGAGCGAACTTACTGCCGCCAAAGGAAGTGCGGATCGCGAGATTATTTCCTATAGATTTGGAGTTCAGTTTTTAGATGTAAGTGACGAAGTGACGAAAAGTTTAAAACAGTTTCTAGCTAGTGCAGCTCTTGCGGACGCCATTTAAATCGGAGATTTGAAATGAAAAACACAATTGCGATCACATTAGTGTACGTCTTGTTGGGAGCAACATCGTGTGCCAGCCTGTGGCCGTTTGGTTCTGACAAGCCTGACAAGCCTGACAAGTCTGACACGCCTAATACGTCTGAAAAAACGACTCCTCCTGTACAAGCCCCCACGGAAAGCACCACGGCCGCAGTTAATTCAAATGCTGAGGCTAGCCCAGTCGCCGCGACTGCTACACCAAAGCCAGAAAACGACGCCGCTTTGCAGCAGGCTCGAATTCTTGCTCGGATGGATTCGATTGAAAAAGAATTGATACATCAAAGGGAGACCGTGCGTCTTTTGGAGCAGGGACTTCTAACCGGAATTCCTCCAGAGGATCTCAAAAAATCGGCCAAGCAAAAACAACCTCAAAAATCTGAGGTCGCTACTAAGCCAGAGACAGAAAATCTCAGCCTTCCAAAGAATGAGATGCCGGTTCATGAAGATCTTTCAAGTCGTAACGGTGAGTCCTCCTTAAACGCCAAGTTGCAACAAGCAAAAGAACATTATAACGCGAGTCGCTTCGGCTTAGCGATTGCAGAACTCGCAGGCATTAGTCGCGAGTTTGGAAACGATGCTGCCGATGGAAGCGTGAGAGTTTGGCTCGGAAAATCATATTTAGGCCTCAAAGAGTATGGTACTGCCGGCGGCGAGTTCGAAGCCTACCTTAAGGGATGGCCGTCAGGCGAACACGTGGCCAGAACCAGACTTGATCTCGCCAGAGTCTATGTTGGATTAGGGTTAAAGGAACGGGCAAGACGTGAATTACGCAGAGTGATTAAGGATTTTGAAGGCAATGACGAGTCTGAGATGGCCTCTCTTGAACTCAAAAATATTCAGGGAGCTCTATAATGAGAAATTCACTCTACAGTGTCGCCGCCATCGGAATGTTTCTCTTTCACGGAAATTCGGCGACGGCCACCGTGGAAAATAACGATTTTGGACTGGGTAACGTCGCAAACGTAAATTCAAACTCAGAAGACTCTACAAACACAAACTCGGCACAAGATTCGTCTGAATCCATGGAAAATTCAAATATCCTCTTTGAAAATACATCAGCGACGACAACCCCAAATTCAGTGCCACCAGCCAATGAGATCACACCCGCCACCAACACCGCTCCAGCAGGCCTAACCCCTTCGAATACTCCAGTTGCAACAAGCGTGACACCTACACCGACGCCTGCGCCAGGTGGATCTACGCCCACTCCGCCAGCAACAGTTGCCCCCCCAGTGAGCGCTGAGGCAGCCTTGACTGGCGATGGTAGTATTGCTCCCGTTGACTCTAATCAGAGTCGTGGCCCTAATGAATTCGGAGGCGTGGCTCCACTCCCTGGTACGCTACGTGAAATGGCCGTTGGGGAGGCTCCTGAAATATATTCGGTTGAGGAAGGAGACACGATGTATGACGTCTGTAATCAACTCATTGATGATGGAAACTTCTGGCCAAAACTTTGGTCGATTAACCCAGATGTAAAAAATCCACATTTTATTTACCCTGGAATGAAATTGGCATTCTATTCTGGAACAGCCGAAAACCCACCTTATTTGGAAGTCGTCAGTGACGACGAATTATTACCCGTAGAAAAAGGTTCCCTTAAAGAATCACAATTAATCTCTGACGTTATTCCTACTGCTGGTGCCGCTGGTGCCGCTGGTGCTCCTGGAATTGCTGGAGCCCCTGGTGCTGCTGGTGCTCCTGGAATTGCCGGAGCCCCTGGTGCTGCTGGTGCTGCTGGTGCTGCTGGTGCTGCTGGTGCTGCTGGTGCTGCTGGTGCTGCTGGTGCTGCTGGTGCTGCCGGAGCTGCCGGTGCTGCGGGAGCTCCCGGTGCTTATGGTTTAGCCGGAGCTGCCGGTGCTGCGGGTGCTGCGGGTGCTTATGGCTTGGCCGGAGCTGCCGGTGCTGCTGGAGCACAAGGCATCGCGGGAGCACAAGGCATCGCGGGAGCACAAGGCATCGCCGGCTCACAAAGCATTTCTGGCGGTGGAGGAGCAGCATACCCATCGAATTCCCAAGCACAGTCCTCCGTGAATCAAAGTGGCTTGTTGAATACTGGGTCTACGTCAGGATTTATAAATGAGGATGCTATTTTATTTGTAGGGCCAAACGATTTTGCCGCCAATAATAGCGGACTAGATGGGCTCATAGAAGCCGGTAGAAGATCTGAGACCAAAGATCTTTCATTTTCGATTCCAGCATTCTTCTTTGCTAGTCCTCCCGAGGAGATCGGCACAATTATCAGCGGTAACGATGGGCAAAGCCAGATAGCTGATCATAAAATTGCCTTCGCATCCGCGACAAGCGCTTTAGACATTGGAACGTACACCATACTTCGACCCGTAGGATTGGTATCAAGTAATATAAGCGGAAACAATATCGGCCTTAGGTACGATTTTAGTGGAAATATCCGCATCAATCGTAAGCGAAGTGAGGAAATCATGGAGGGTCTAGTTTTTGGCTCGAGCAAAGGTGTTCGGTCAGGAGATATTATCACTAGATATATAGCGACCACAAGAACCGTTCCAATTCCTGCTATCACCGGCCCGGCACTCGCAGGTGCGTCTAGCGTGATAGGATTTTTAGACGATGGAAAAAATATCGCGGGAAAAGGTGATTTTATTTTTCTCGAAAAACAGGACATGTCTGTTGGGGGCCTATACTCCATATATGGGAACAACTCGATCCGAGACCTAAGTCAGATTCGAGACCCTCAATTAAGAAACATCCGAGAAAGAGTCGCGGTTGCCAAAGTTATTGAAATCCTAGGTGAATCAGCCTTGGCCTATATTATTGTTGGCACCAAAGAAGTGCGAATCGGCGACACCACATCGATGTAGTAAACTCGTTGGCGGTCACATTATAATTTCTGTCACAATCCCTCTGATAACAATTCTTCAGGGGGATTTATGATTTTAAATGAATTATTAACTGCAATTACTCATGTCGGCACTCAATTAACAGGGCGTTGGTTCCCGATTCCAAAAATGACGGAGGCCATGTTCTGCGAGCCATTAAGTAACGCCATCATCGATCAATACTCCGAAGGTGGGCTAGCACAGATCGATCAAGGGTCCTGGATGGAATTATTGGAAATGGACCTTTCAAGTTTCAAGCCCGGACTGTTGTGGCTAGATGCCGCACTGCGCGGTAGAAAGATTGGACTCTCAATCCTTGCGGAAGCTGCAGTAAAACATTTTCAAGGCGCCTTAGAGGGATCAGGTTCAACGATCTCCATTCATTCAAGTTTCTATCCACCGTTGCTGCGACAAATTTCTCGTCCGCCACTTTGCCTTTCTATCGTTGGCAACAAAGACCTACTGCCCAATGATGCTGTTGCGGTGATTGGCTCCAGAAAGGGTTCTTATGAGTCTCTTCGGGCATCCATCGAGCTTGGAATGGTTTTTGCAGAGTCGTCACCGTGGAGTATCGTCAGTGGGGGAGCCATGGGCTGTGATATCGCCGTTCATGAGGGAATGTTGTCCAGTGGAAAGGACACCATTTCTGCGGCGATCGTCTTTGCCGGTGGCCTGCACAACAGGTTTCCAAAGTGCAATGCTCGTGCATTTTCCGAGGTGCTTGATCGGGGAGGCGTACTAATTTCAGAGCGGCTTTGGTTTCAAGATGTTTTACCGCGAGACTTCGCATCGCGAAATCGCATTGTCAGTGGCATCTGTGGAGCCACCGCAGTCATGGCAGCGGCACCACGCTCAGGCTCGTTGATAACGGCTCACGAGGCGCTGGAACAAGGTCGGGACGTCTATGTTTTTGATACCGGTGATGACGACGCTCGTTTGGAGGGGTCTCGTCAATTAATCACTGACGGAGCCCTCCCTTTCTCGTCTCCACACGAGCTTCTTGAGTATCTATGTCAATGTTATGATTCAGATAAAGAGTATTATGGAGATGACTCTCCCAATGCTTGCCAGTTGGGCGGTCAATTTGGTACCATTGATATCGAGCACCATTTACACTAGTGATTAACATCTATTGGACGCACTTCCTGCATCCAATAAATAAAAGCTTTAGGGAGTTGGCTTATGGCAGAAAAATTGGATTTCGATGATTTCAGAATCGTTATTGAAGCCATCGCTGATTTAGTTTGTTGTCATGGCCAATCCTTTGAAGATGATGGCCTTCTTCGACATCAGCTGGTTGACAGAGGTTTCGAAATGGAGCTGATTCAAGCCGCTGAAAAATGGTGCGAAATGGCGGAGGCATCAGGCTCGCTAATTGATATACTCAGTGTCTTTGCCCCTGCGAGTTCAAATCACAGGGTCTACAGCCCCTTGGAGAAGATAGCCATCTCCGACGAAATATGGCATGCCATAGAAGCCTGTCGAATTCGAGGCGTTATCACCTTTGATATGGCTGAACGTCTGTTGGAAAGTGTTCGAGAAATTGATACGCGAGATTGGGACGACGAGGATGTTAGAGCCTTTCTTCTGGATGCCTGTTTGGCACATGGACTACCTAACAATCAAGTAAAACTTGAACGTGCGTTGCAAGGTGACTTTCGTAGTTATTATTGTTGAGTCTATGTCTCCTCGGGCAATGTCCCAGTTCTAAAATTAATAATGAGCTAGCTTTTGTGAGGATCTTTCCTATGGATTTTCGCATGTTTAAACTCCATAACAAAAAAAATCCCCCGACACTCAAACCTCTTCCCCTCGCACGTTTGCTAGGAGAGCTGTCACCATGCCTCAATGACCCAAACGTGTCGGAAATTTATTTAAGTGCAGCCAATGGCATTGCGGGAGTAGACCGTAAGGGCCACCCGATAAACCTTGCCTTGAATTGGACAAATGAGGACATCGCCGATTTTCTATCGGAAGTCGCTTGGGAATCCAAGACTAGGATAGATCCCTTTCAACCTTTCGCTGGTGGGGTCATTCCCACTATGGCCTGGCGGTGGCACGCCATCGTCGCGCCGATGTCACCAGACGGCCCACTCATAGTTCTCAGGCGACTTAATTTTGAACAAATTGGTCTAGATCAATTCAATTGCAGAAATTTTTTACCAAGTGATTTTTTAAGATGGCTAAATAGTGGAGTATCCGTGGTGTTCTACGGTGCCACGGGCTCTGGAAAAACTACATTATTGGTTGCTATCATGCGTGAATTTTTCATGAACACTAGGCTAGGCATTGCTGAAACCTTGCCGGAAATCCCCCTGACCTCTAGGCATTGGTTCCGCTTAGTGGAGGTCTCTAGGGATACCGGAGGACGAGGAGGCGTAGATTTTTCGCGAGTTGTGGCGGAAATGATGCGATTATCACCCAAACTTCTCGTCATGGGAGAGCTAAGGGGACCAGAAGCCTCTATGCTTTCTGATTTCGCTCGAACAGGTCATGGCGGAGTGATGACCACAATGCATGCTGGCACTATTGACGATGCAAGAGTGCGCCTCTCCAAACTTGCTCAAGCCCCAATAGACACGATGCCGCCAATTATCGGAATCCAAGTTTGGCGGGACTCAAACGGGACCGGCCACGCGCACATGGACCAACTTCATTAATTAGTCTCTGGCGCTTTCGCGCCAGAGACTAGATAATTGAGATAGAAAGTCAGAATTCCTATATTCGCCGAGATCCTTCGCTGCGCTCAGGACACGTCTCTGGCGCTTTCGCGCCAGAGACTACTTAGAGGGACAAATCGGTAAACGAACCTGTGCCACCCAGCCATAGCGTTGTGATGGCCAGATGCGCGAAATTCCGTAGCTTTCAAAATATTCACTCGTTTCACTAGACCGAGTAAAATTGGCCCCGGCACCCGAAACTGCGGCAAAGCGGTGTGTCATAATTCTATCAACTTGCGACGGATTGTCGTTGCCTCTTGTTGCCAAAAAAATTCCATTTTGGGGCGTTGCGGTGAGACAGCGTTCGGCATTTTGGCAAAATCCGACACCAGAATCTTTAAGCCCAAGCCCCGATAAAAATCCCTTAAACCTTCGCGACTCCTGCTCAAACGGTAGGTAGCCTGCAACAATGATTCGCTCCAAGCATGAATCCAAATCCTTAACCGCAACACGAATTTTTTCTTCTAACATTGAATACCAGAGACCTGACTGATCTATTTTTGACGGCATTAGCACATTAAATAATATGATATTCCCGCCCTCGCTTTTAATCGAATAAAAAACAAGGTGACCGTCAATTCCAAATTGGGAATAGTTTTTCACATTCTCGGCGATCGTCTCAAACATCAGAGGCTTTGCGAGGGCCACTGCAAGTAATCGATCTTCGCCACTTTCCGGCAACTTCTCAATGACAACGTCTTTCCACGGATAGTGGGACAACGAGCCTGAGTGAAGAATTAGTTCATCTGATTCCGAGACACTACCCGTACGTCGCAACGCATTTTGCAGCACGACAATATCCGGCCGAACATCTCGCAATGCTTCGTCCACTAAGTCTAATCGATCCCGTCGAAACTGCCAATCTCCACTCCACGATTTTCCAGAGCGGGGAATTTCCTGCTGGCTGAACAGGTCCAAGGAAGCAATCGTAAGCGTGCGCTGGCTATATCCCTCTGGCCGACTTTCCGTCACACATGATGCCCATAAAACGGCTGCGAGAACGGGCGCTATAAAATATTTTAATTCTAGTAGACCCATGCTTTCAACAACCTATATGACGACCAATGACGATTCGTTGAATTTCGCTAGTACCTTCACCGATTCGCAATAAAGCAGCATCACGGTAATGACGCTCTATAGGATATTCTTTCATTAAGCCGTAGCCTCCAAAGGTTTGTTGGCCCTCGCGTGCGCAATACTCGGCAACCTCTGAACAATAAAGTTTTGCCATGGCTGCGACTTTTTCGAAGGGAATCTTGTTTTGCTTTTGCCAACAAGCCTTATACAAAAGTCCCTCTGCCGCTTCAATGCGTGTTGCCATTTCAGCTAATTTGAATGAAACAGCTTGATGCTTACTCAAAGTTTGGCCAAATGTTTTGCGCTCTTTGGCGTATTTCAATGTTAAGTCAAACGCCCCCTTCGCTAGTCCCAGCCCCATGGCTCCAATCGAAAGACGTCCGTTATCAAGTGTTTCCATCATAATCTTGAAGCCCTGCCCAATTTCGCCAAGAACCTGCGACTGCGCCACCTCTATATTATCGAAATAAAGCTCTCCGGTATTGCTGGCTCGCCACATCATTTTATCTTTCATCGGGCGTCGTGTGAGTCCTGCCGTTTGGGCCTCAACCAAAAAGCAACTCAATATAGCCCGTCCGTCGGGGCGTCGACCTGTTACGGCTTGGACGGTAATTCCCTTTGTCAATTCACAGGCACTATTTGTGATCCAAATTTTACTACCATTTATAACCCAACATTTTTTGGCATCATTCCAGGTAGCGGTTGTTCTGCTTGCCTGAGCATCACTGCCTGCCTCCGCCTCAGTGAGACCAAAGCCCCAAAGCCCGCTCCCCGTACAAAGGCTCGGAAGATATTTTTTCTTTTGTTCTTCGTTCCCATAGTAATATATCGGAGCAGCACCAAGACTATTGTGCGCGGCGATGGTTGCGGCCTGACTGCCATCAATCTTCGCCAGCTCCTCTACCGCCACGATATAGGACAAATAATCCATGCCTTGGCCGCCATACTTTGAGCCTACCACCGTTCCGAATAACCCAAGATCGCCCATTTTCTTGGTTAATTCGACGCTGAATTTTTCCTTCTCATCAAGCTCTCGAGCTTGCGGCGCAATCTCGTTACGCGCAAAAGAACTTACGGAGTCTCTAAATAATTTTAATTCGTCTGATTCTTGATAACTGTACGACATGGCATTTCCTCTCAATTTTTTCTGGCACGACTCAACAACTTTCTCAATCAAACCAAAAAACTATTCTTCTTCGTCTGACATCTCAAACTCACCGTCTAACTCACCCTCTAATTCGCGCCCAAGGATATTGCCTCTGGCAATATCCCGCGCACGCCCCTCACGACCGGTCGTCCCCAATAATATCCCACGATAAGATTGGTACCGACGCTCCGAAATTTTGCCCTCGTCTCTTGCGGTATGAATCGCACAGTTTGGCTCTTCGATATGCCGGCAATCCTCATATTTACATTTAGAAACCCACTCGGAAAATTCTACGAATCCAGAAGACAACTCTCGAAATGAGAGATCTTGGAGAACAAAGCTGCGAATCCCGGGCGTATCAATTACATAACCGCCGGTCCCTAACTTAATAAAACTTGCATAAGATGTGGTATGCCTACCTTTGTAGGAAATGGCTTCGTTTTTTTCGACTGCTTGCACCAACTCTGGCTCAAATAAATTCACCAGCGAACTTTTGCCAACACCGGAATGCCCCGACAACATGGTCACTTTCCCCTTTAGGGTCATCTTCAATTCCTGAATATCAATATTCTTTTTTGCACCGGCAGAGTTTGCCTGCACGCTTATCACTTGATAGCCAAGCGCCTTATAAATATTTACGTTGGCTAAACAATCCTCTTGAAACTCAATTGTTTCGGAGGCGAGTAAGTCTTTTTTGTTCAATATGATGATCGGGCGCACGCCCTGTAACTCTGCCAAAACCAAGTACCGATCTATTAATCCCCACTTAACGGTCGGACCAGCATAACTAGCGACTATCAGCAATTGGTCGACGTTACTGGCCAAGACATGCTCCAACTCACGGCGATGAGGATCAAGTCGCTTAATCAAAGTTTTTCGAGGTGCCAGGTGTTGAATGACGCACTGTGGAAGATCGGTCACCACGCCTGCGTGATCTTCTGACGTTTTTGTGCATAATACCCTGTCGCCAACGACAATAAAATTGCGTTCTTCGCGCTTTGCCTGGAGAAATTTCCTGGCTATTGTGGACAGCCACACATCACGGGTCTTAATCTGCCCTTCTTCAGCTTCGGGCGAAATAAAAGCATATCGCTTATGCACTTCAACCACCCGGGCAGCAAATCCTTCTGGAAATTTCTCCTCCCATTGAGACTCAGCAATGGAAAATTCTTTATCTAGGTTAGAAGACTTTGAGGATTTTTTATCGCGAGGCTTCATCTTAGAGATACGATCGTGTTGATCATCTCCATCCTCAAAGTGTCGCCAATTTTTTCCTTTTCGAACCACGAATTAGCCCTTTACGCGTGCCATGCTCTGGCGCACATCGACACTTAACAAAGCCGACGTGATTTTAAGGATTTCTGGAAATCTATCTGTCAACCTCCAGCTATCGTCCTTTGTTTTTTCAATCATCCCCAACACTGACAATTGTTCTAAGACGAAAACATATACTTGAGGACTTGGAAGCTCTAAATCAGAGGCTCCTGAAAGCAAACTAATGCGCTGCGACATGAGCGAACACTTTTTTTGGAAGTCCTCCAATTTAAAGGTTGCTTCGCCGCCATACTGATTCAGCAAGTGTGTTGCAATAGCAAAACGCTCAATCGCTGCGCCGACAATCAATGACAGAGTCCTAAGAATACTAAACTCTAAACTTGTCATCGTCGGCCGAGAGAGGTCGGAACTATTAGAGCGAATGAAAATCCCCAAATCTGTGAGCACTTTAATGTAATCCTGCACAATTTTATCGACTTCAGAAATATCCCAGCGCAGAAAAAACTCTCGCTTCAAAATCGGATATATCGCCAGGACTCCTTGGCGAATAGTTTTTTCTGGCATGGAGTCATTGTGCTGTAAAAAATAAGCAATAAGGGCAGGCAAACAATACAAGTGAGCAATATTATTTCGATAGTAAACCAGGTAACTCGCATGCGGCTCTATCGCATGAATGACGTCTCCCCCTGGATGTGAGAAGCGAGACAGCTTAGCGAACGATTCCGCCTCCTCAACAATTGCTTTTCCTGTGCCCGACGGCACATGTGACTCAGGCGAGTAGGGGGCAGCAGCGGCAAGCCTTTGAAAAATTTCCACATGAGCAATGAGCTCCTCCTCTGGAAGCGCGCGTTGCCGGGTTGCAAGAAGGATCAGGGACACTAGGGCGACGGACCCTGCCGCTGCGGTTTGGTTAATTGATACCATAATGTGATTAGCAAGTGCATGAACGACTGGATTTATCCAGGTTGGTTTGATCTCTGCGTCGTAATTGGACTCCGCCCAATTTGGTTGCTTCTTGTCTAAGAAATCACCCAAACTAAATGGCTCGCCAAATGAAACATAAGCGCGACCGTGGGTCGAGCGAAGTGCTTTTCTACCCGCTACCAGTTGCCCAACACTTTCAGATTTCTTCTTTGCGCCCGTCAGTTCCTTGCGGTACGTTTTGACTTCAGCAACCCGATCATAGCCCATATAGACTGGCACAAAGTAAATTGGGCGCTCACTATTTTTTAGGAAGCTATTGACCACCATGGCGAGCACGCCTGTTTTGGGCGGCAATAATTTACCACTTCGACTTCGTCCTCCTTCCAAAAAGAATTGGACGGGATAGCCTTTTTGCAATAAAAACGCCACATATTCGCTAAACACTGCGGCATAGAGTCGATTATTATTAAAACTTCGACGAATATAAAACGCACCGACTCGGCGCAACAAACTGCCAACGGGCCAAAAATTCAGGTTGATACCCGCGGCAATATGCGGACTTACCAAGCGACTCTCAAATAATACAGAGTTCAAAAGCAGGTAATCAAGATGAGACCTATGGCAGGGGACATAAACTATCTCTGTGTTCCCCGGAATATTTCGAACTCGCTCTACATTTTCAATCTTAATTTCCGTATAGATTTTGCTCCACAGGCGCCTCAGCAAACTAGCAAGTCCAGCAATAACCTCAGGAGAAAGTTCCGAGGCAATCTCCGAAATGTACTCTTTTGCGAGTAGTTCAGACCGCTCTCTGGGCACACCTTTCTTTCGGCTTTCCTCGTCAATGGCCGCTTTCAATACTTTACCACGCACCAAAGTTTCAATGATTCGATTTCGACTAATCAAACCCGGGCCAAGGATCGCCGTTCGCAAGCTTTGGAAGTGCACTCGCACGACCCTTGTCAATTTTCTAGCCGTCTCCTCGATTGCAGCCGAGTCTACATGCTGCTCTCGGAGCAAAATTGGTTTAGAGTAGTTTAGTGATACACCCTTTCCTTGGGCAATGACGATTAATAATTTGTGAAAAAAACTGGCACGATCATCGTCTGGAAAAAATAATTTAAATAGTGAAACCTGGGTTCGCCCTGCGCTACGCCCCCAAAACACACTCACCGGAATCATCTGTACATCAAAATCGGGATCCGAATCGATCCGTCGTAATAGTTTAAAGAACGGCGACGGGGGCTCATGACGATACGCACCGTAGGTTCTCAAAATTCCGACTCGGCTTAAATAAATGCTTGCGGCTTCTTTGCTCGATCCAAGCTCATCAACCTGGGATAATGGGCGCGGCATGTTTTTACGAGCACAAAATATATCCAAAATTAAGAAATCAAAAATACTATTCGACTTAAGTACATAGCAAATGGGGGTATCAAGATTTACCGCCAAGGTCTCAAGAATATCTTCATTGGGTATAATATTTACGCGGACCCAACTTTCCAGAAAGGATCTCAACCATCCGAACCACTGAACTCTCAAATATCCATTCGTCATGATGCCGGCCTCAAAATTCTAAATTATCTATTAATCGCACATCGCCAAATAAAATGGCCACAATCATAACGAGTCCATTATCAGGAGCCGCCCCTGCAGGAGGTAGCAAGGTATAGCGATCGACAATTTGGGCGTATTGCACCGTCATTTTAGGGCAGCGTGCAATGATTTGAGAAAATGCCGTGAGCAACACCTCAAGCGAACGTTGTCCTTTTTCCCATGCTTTTTTTGCTGCTGTTAGTCCTTCATAAATCAGCGCGGCCTGCACTCGCTCTTCTTCCGCCAAAAATCGATTTCGGCTACTCATGGCTAGACCGTCACTCTCACGAACCGTATCGCAGCCGCGAATCTCAAAGGGCATTCCTAGGTCGCGCACCATTCGCTCGACAATTCGCCATTGCTGGTAGTCCTTTTTACCGAAAAGTGCGTAATGTGGATTTACTATGTTTAAAAGTTTAGCGACAACCGTCAGCATTCCGTCAAAATGCGTTGGCCGCACTTTCCCACAAAGAACTGTCGCCATGCCTTTGTTGTGGATGGATGTCTGAAAATCAGCTGGATACATTTCTGCCGCGGAAGGAGCAAACACCGCATCGGTGCCAACTGTTTTTAATTTTTCGATATCGTCTTTTAGCGTTCGTGGATAACGCGCGAAATCCTCGGACGGGCCAAATTGAAGTGGGTTAACAAACACACTAACAACCACTTTCACATTCTCAGATTTTGCTTGGCGTGCAAGTGCAAGGTGACCTTCGTGGAGGGCACCCATGGTAGGAACAAAGGCGACCGTATTGCCTTCAGACTTCCAACCTTCTACGATGCGTCTCAATTCAGAAACTTCAAAGATTACTTCCAACGACAAAATCACAACTCCCCACCTAAACAAACAAAGGATCGCCTTGTGTATTTACTTGAAATACTCGAGGAATAGAAGAGAAATAACGATATGATTGGTTTGGATATTGGTCGGGATATTGGTCGGGAAACTGGCAGAACAAACGGAAGTCAGACAGGTAAGAAGACTATAGAACTGCCCTCCTGGCAATCCGGCCCATCCTAGGCCCACACTTTGAAGTGAATCATAAGATTCAGCATCATCCATCTTCATAAGAGCCCCGACGCACGCAGCGCTTGGCTCATCCCACTGTGACCTCTCG
Organism: Bdellovibrio sp. ZAP7; assembly: GCA_945900755.1. Taxonomy (GTDB): domain Bacteria; phylum Bdellovibrionota_B; class Oligoflexia; order Oligoflexales; family RGVZ01; genus CAMDKS01. Next base: position 19,462 of record CAMDKS010000006.1, on the reverse strand, counting down.
TAAGCCTTTCGACTTACAATATACACTTCGGCGAGTTCCAAAAAAACTTGAGTCCGCCCATTCATTTCAAATGGGCGGACTCAAAATTAGGTCATTGTAAGTTACTTGAATTATTTAGGAAAGTCACTGTCTCCAGCTTTTCCTTGAAACATAACTCTGCGTTTTCGGCCCTTGCTTCCCAGCACACCAAGAGACTTACCATTGTAGGTTAAGGAGACTAAACTCGCGTCTACAATATAAATTTCTGCTCGATCATTGAATGTGAATCTATAAGCATCCGGCGTAAACGATGAGCGCTCTTGTTTTTTACCATCCAATGTGACGCGAATCTCAACAGCCCCTGATACATTTAATTCAAGAACTTGCTCAAAAGCTGCAGTGGGAGCTGAGGCGAGATAAAGCGGATTGTCTTCTTGTGAAAGAAGGCTTTTTGTAGGCTCGGCTGCTGCTACTTGGCTCGGCTGCACCTCTCGGTTTTCAATGCTGGCGGATTGAACCATTGCAGCAGGCGTGGCGTCTTCTTGCACTGTATTAGTGGAAGGCACATTAAAGCTTTCCACTTCACTTGTGACTACGGGCGCAGCAGGCAGAGGCTTAACCTGCGCAACCTTTTCTGTCGTAGTAGCCAGCTTGGACTGATGAATATGGCTAGCAGCCCAACGACCAAATACCAAACTTACAAAAACGAAAGCAACGCTTCCAAGCACCCACAGCCGCACTTGTGGACTGAATCCTCGAACTAACCAAGTGGGCAAATGGACATTTGAAAGTAACTGATTCGCCGCAGAAGAACCTGAAGTTCGACGCCTGCCGCCCAACGGCAAATAATTTTCCATGAGGGATTTGGGGCTTAATGGAAACGTGATTTTTTCAGGCCTTGAAGGCTTCGTTTTAAAAAAACTGAGTCCATTATTTTTAAAGGGTGTCACTGATTCAAGGGGCTTAAATTCTCGAGCGGATGCTGGCACAACATCCCAACAGGCGTCATAAAGCCGTAGAGCCTCGCTAGCATCTGTTTTCAGCAGTCGGGTAATGTTTTTTACAAAACCTCGGCCAAAAACTTTTCCTGGGAGTGCTTCGAGCTTACCGGTTTCAAGGCCCAAAATGTAGAGTTTACTAATTTTTGTTTCTTGTGCGATGGCTTCAACCGAAAATCCCCTAGTTTCTCGCGCCTCGCGAAGCCAGCAACCGAATTGCTCACGGGGGCAAGGGTTTATTTCTCGACCTAAAGAGGGGCTACCAAGAGTTGTCGTATCGTTCATCTTTATTACCTTCAGAAAGAGGGTATCACATGCCGTTCGTGATACAATTAGGTTCATATAAAGCAATTATTACACATTCTGGAGTGAAACATTATGCCGCGATCATTACCACCGAGATTCCCGTCTCAAGCATCGATTCTTTCACCCACCCCAATCAAAACATATTTGCCTGCTTGGGGTAGGGCGCTGCTCCAAAACCAAACAAGGCAGCTTCTATTCATAAGCATAGCCTTGTTTTTATCTGCCTGTCAAACGATCAACTTAGCCTCCAGCACCCCTGACAAAGTGGAGACGTCCACAAATCTGGACGTTGCAAGGGCTTTCCTTGACGATGGCCGCCCAGACAAGGCCATGTATGAATTACGCCCGATACTTGATAAGAATCCTGATAATCCAATGGCGCAAAGCCTGATGGGACTATCGCAACTAGCCCTAAGAAACCCCCGCAAAGCCGTTAAGAACCTGGAAATCGCATGGAAATTAGACCCCAGAGCTCAGCACGCCTTAAATCTATCGTCAGCCTACATTGAGAACAAAGATTACTCTGGCGCTCAAAAAATAATCACCGCGGGGTTGCGACTGAAGGAAACCCCTCCATACAAAAATAAAGAGCGCTTTTATCACAATTTAGGATTTATTGCCGAATTAAAGGGCAGCCCAGGGGCCGCTGAAAAGGCGTACTTACGGGCTCTAGAGGAAAATCCAGCGTTCTACATTAGCCGTGCCAAAATTGCGATCATGATGGAAGAAAAGCATAAATTAGAGATCGCCAAAGGGCACTGGGAACTTGCAAGAATGTCGTGTGCCGGCTGTTTTGAACCGATTGCTCATTTGGCCATTTACTATCAGAACAAAGGCGAATCAAAAAAAGCACTAGCATTGGTACAAGATTTCAAGAAAATTGAAGGTATTAATCCTGCCGAGACCAAAAAGGCGACCGCATTAGAATCAGAAATTATCAACTCGGCATCAAAAATAGCGGTCCTGCCAAAGAATAATGACCTACGTTAAAATTTACACAAGGAATTTGACTACCATGCGCTTTCGCTCAACACTTTCCGTTCCCATACTAATTACTGCACTCATTCCGCTTTTTAACCTTTCAAATCTCGTGGTTGCCGCCTCGCCTCCGCCGAGTAAAGCCTCCCCTGACAATTCCGCTGTGGTTGAACCGGCGGAACAATACAAGCAGCTAGAAACTCTTGCGCGCGGGCTATTTTATCTCGAATCAATGTATGTCGATCCTGAAAAAGTTGATGAGTCCATCGTTGTCCAAAATGCCCTCAAAGGCGTAGTTGACCATCTTGATCCGCACACTATGGTTATGCCCCCAAAGAATTATGAGCAGATGACTTCCGACACTCAAGGTAAATTTGGAGGCGTTGGTATTATTATATCCCAAGAAAGAGGAAAAATAATTGTTGTTAGCCCCATCGAAGACACCCCCGCACACATTGCTGGCGTTAAGGCGGGCGACGAAATTATTGAAATTGACGGCAAAGCCATAGCCACATTAAAAAATGCGGATGCGGTTGATCGAATGCGCGGCGAGCCTGGAAGCGTCATGAACATCCTCGTCAGTCGAAAGGATGTAAAAGATCCGATCAGATTCAAACTCGTTCGCGAAATCATTAAAATGAAATCCGTTCGCGGTCAATTGCTTGAGGACGGTACGCTTTTAGCTCGCATCTCAAGTTTTCAGGAAAAAACAACGGATGAACTGCAAGAATTACTTCAAAAGCATTCGCCGTCCACACTAAAAGGACTGATATTAGATCTTCGAGACAACCCAGGAGGACTACTGGATCAAGCAATATCGGTGGTGGATTTATTTATTGAAAGTGGAATTATTGTTAGCACAGTTGGTCGAGACAAGAAAAAAATCGAACGTGAGTTTGCTCGTAAACGGGGTACATTGCCCCCATTTCCTATCGTGGTCTTGATCAATGGGGGCTCTGCCTCTGCCTCCGAGATTGTCGCAGGAGCCTTGCAGGATCATGAACGCGCATTGCTAGTGGGCACTACGTCCTTTGGAAAAGGAAGCGTACAGACTCTACTTTCGCTTCCAGACGGTAGTGGGTTAAAGATCACGGTAGCCAGGTACTACACTCCCAAAGATCGCAGCATCCAAGCCAAAGGCATTACCCCTGACATTATTGTCTCCGATAAAAACTCCTCCGAGCGTACCGAGGGTGAACGCCGCAAAGAGTCCGATCTCAAAGGGCACATTGAAAGCACAGATCTGAGTGATGCTGCGTCCAATCAGGGCATCAATAAAGTCATTCGCACTTGGCCGGAATTGATGCAAAAAGATTTGCAACTTGTCACAGGATTTACTTACCTAAAAAGCTACGCGATGTTTCAACGTCACGATATGAAAGATCGTCCGTGAAAAATTGTGCGCAAATACTTATGCAGTTATGATTGAATGTGAGTGATGGTCGGTGACTTAAGATCTAGAAGCTCAGCCGCCAGAACCTATTGCCATCGGATAGGTATTATACATTACAAAATAGAAACCGACATCTTGTGCCGATTTAATACGACGCCCGCGGGTGCGGCAAAATGTTACATAATTATTAAAAGCCTTCTCATTCGAGAAGCATTTGATCATGATCTTGCAATCGGGACAGACCATCATTGGATTATGAGTCACATGTCTGCGGATTGTTTGCCGACAGCATGGTGGAATAGCTAAAAGAGTGCCCTCATTCATCAAAACAGAGTAGTCGACTACAGCCACATCGCCTTCATTCACTGGACGAGCATTGCTTGGACTTGTAGCTGCACTAGCGATATTCAAATCTGTAAATGACTCATTTGACATGATGGCTCTCTCCCCGTAATCGAATCCGAAATATTAAACCTGACCAGATCTTAGTCATGGGCGCAAATTAATACAACCAATTCCCCTATTCAGTCCATGACAATTCTTGAGAAGGGAAAAAGTCTCGTATAGTCTGCGGCACAGCCGTAATTTCAGCCTCTTACAGAAATCAATTCCGAGAACCCAGCAGCCGTAAGCTCTCGTTAAGGGAACAAGTGAGTGCACTTACGGCACCTTTGAGACTTACCCTATGATTTAGGGAGTGAGTCTGCTTGTAATTTCCTGGAGGAGGTCCCTGCGTACAGTCTCCATACTAGGGCAGTCTTTTGCAAGATTTAGCAAATTCGTGATGCCGCGTGCTTTAATGCCACATGGAATAATTTTTTCAAAAAGGGACAGCTCATTATTTACATTAAGGGCAAGTCCGTGCATGGATACTCGAGATTTTATACGTACCCCTAATGCACAAATTTTTTCCGCTCCCACCCAAACTCCTGGATGCTCGGAATCACGGTGCGCGGCAACGCCATATTTACTTAGTGTAGAAATAACCGAGTCTTCTAGGACGTTGATATACTCTCGCACTGAAAGCTTCAATCGCGACATATTCAAAATCGGATAAACTACCAATTGCCCAGGCATATGCGCTGTAATCTGGCCGCCACGTTCCGTATCGACAATTTCAACACCTTGCGCTTGATAGAAATTTCTTGGAAACAGCAAATTTTCTAAATCTGAATTTTTTCCCATAGTCAGAACAGGGTCGTGTTCTACCGTAAAAATAATCGCCAGTGATTTTTCCGCCACCACGTCGGCATGAGCCTCCATCTGCCGGCGCAAGGCCTCGCCATAACCCATTCGGCCTAAATCTATAATTTTAATGAGACCTACTGGGTTGGTCGGCACAAGAACTCCAATGCTTCCAAATAGGCCAACGCCTCCATCGGAGTTTTACCCCAAGCCCACACGCCGTGGCCTTCTAAGATTACAACCTTGGCAACGGCTCCAATGCCATCTTTGACCCGCGGAGAATAAAGTTTCATCTCTTCTGGAGTACCATTTGGTAAAACAGGAATACTTAATATTCCTGTATGACTGTGGAGGCCTAGGGCCTTGGCCATTTCTTCATTTTGAAAGCGAAGTTCCTTTTTACCGCGACTGGCCATCACGGCAAAAGGTGGGTGAGTGTGGACGACACACATTGCTTCCGGCACATGCTTATAAATTCCTGCATGCACAGGCATCTCGGCTGACGGCTTTTGCGTCCACGGCTCGACGGCAGCTTCTGAGTTCAAGTCCACGGCAACAAATAGATCTGGACGAAGCTCACCTTTGCACAGGCCTGTTGGACTCTGCCAAATTAGGCTTCCCTGACCGCGGATACTAAAGTTCCCAGCCGTACCCCAAGACCAACCGCGGTCGTAACAACGTGCTGCCACATTTGCAAGTTCACGAAGCAGAATTTTTTCCAACGGCGTCGGCACAGGAAATGGATTAGGCCTCGACTTCATGTTTAAAAATTCCTTGTATAGACGTTCCAATTATTTATAGTGACAGTCTATTTCTCGAAGAAATGCCTTGGCACCATCCTCAACTCCGCCACCAGTCCTGGCCATGCCAGTGCCGGCATTCACCACAACATCAACACCAAAATCTTTGCGAATTTTCTCAACAAATTCCGGCATAATGCCTGCGGAGGGAATGGATGCCGACATTTTTAATTTGCCCTCTGGGCGACAAAGAGCGTGGTGGATGGCTTGAGCTTCCTCTGTCGAAAGAGCAATGGAACCATAGGGACTTGGAAATAAAACGCCGTCACACCCCGCCCACCGCATGAACGTGCCGAGGACGATTTCCATGGCAATGGAACTAGGCCCTTGCCCCATAACTCCCGTAAATGCTGGGTGAGCAAAAATGGGCACCTTAATTTCTGGGTCTTCGCACAAGGCCTGCAGTAGGGAAATTCCATAAGTATAGGGACAAAAAAGAAACGCCTGCGCTCCGGCCTGTTGCAATTTTAAGGCGCGAGCTTTCAATTCGAACGCAGGCCCCGAAAGATGCATGACGTACATTCCTGAGCCTTGCCCTGCCTTCAAAACTTTCTGCAGTCGAGCCTCGGCATCGGCAAGGGACAAATCAATGCGAGTTTCGTCGTCTTTCACCAAGTCGGTGCCAGCACTAACCAGTTTGCCGAACTGAAGGGCTAGGGGATCATCCGAGGGTCCGATCCCAGGCTTCAATATCGCCATCAAAAGAGGACGAGTGGCACCGCCTCCGTTACGACCATCGTCGTTTTTTCGTACAAGTTTGCGGATGCCGTCCATTCCAAACTTCGGGCCCTTTAGTTTAGAAAGGTAGTTGTCGTCACCGTGGACAGTCTCAAGCCTAAGGCCAGGTGCAAATGATGTCTTACCAAAGAGAATCGTCAAAAGTCCCGCAACGTCATTGCCAAAAATCAGGAAAGGAAATGCAATAGTGGCAACTCCGCGAGTATTCGCGAAATCAAAAGCCTGCACGCGGCCAACGTAGTTTGCGTAAATGGCCACGTGCTCTGGAACGAAGCCAAGGGTCTGCCCTGCCGCAATCTGTACGGCCATTTTTTTTGCGCCAGCTAAGTCAGCGGCAGGAAACGAGTATCTTGCAAAAACAAGCCCTCCCACACGCTCGCTTAAAGCGGCAAGCTCTTGGGGGGTTGGAAACAAAATGCTATCGGACATTGAATAGGACTCCCAGAAATGCGGAAAAGCAACTGATATGATGGATGGCATCTGCCGTCAACTGTAAACAAATTTGCTTACAAGCCAAACAATGCAGGATCACCCGCCCCGGCCCGCACAAGTTCAGGAATTCCTGTACAGAGGTTTATGACGGTAGTTTGTAGGCGAGGGCTCTCGTCACCTAAATCTACAATTAAATCAATACTATGCCCCCAACCTTCCTCGACCTGACTGCCAAAACTAGGATGACTCGTTCCGTTGTCAGCGCTCTCAATCGAAATGGTCGACACGGCGAGCGGGGATCCAAAGGCTCCGATGATCGCCATCACTAGCGGGTCCCGTGGAATTCTTAATCCGACCTCTCGTCTTTTATCCTTAATCAGCCTTGGCAGTGAACCATGCCTACCCAAAATCACGGTAAATGGTCCTGGCAATGCTTTTTTTAGCCACCGATAATCTTGGTCCCCAATCGTACAAATATTCGAGGCCATTGAGATCGATGAGCAGACTAAACTGAACGGTTGATTTTTGGGATGGTCTGGCTTCATTCGCCGAATACGTTCGACCGCCTTACTACTCGACGCAGCGCAGGCAAAAACCCACGCCACATCCATTGCAATCGCTATCACGCCATCATTGGCTAGGACTTCACTAACTCTATCCATGTGTGATTCACGAACAGGATCAATCCATGTAAAAAGATGAATCGCCAAATTATGCTCCGACCGGAATTAAGCCACCATGGAATTAAATTTTGCCAATCAAAATTTCATCATGAGTCGGTTTTCCGTCGACTCCAATTTTATCGTAGAAGAGTTCATCAATCGTTTTTTTGATCAGAATCCAAAGAAGTTCTTTGTCTGAGACATTGGCGAAAACTCCAAGAGGGATTTGAAACCCACCCTTGTCTTTTCGACCTCCGCCATAATACTTCCCTGCTTTATCCTGCCCAAACACGTCTTTAATCCATTTGTCGGGATCCAAGGTGTGGGAACGAGTTCGCAGAGACCCATCGATCCATTCGTTACCGACGGCTCCATAAACAATAACCGTATCGATACCTTCACGGTGTAGTAGATAGTCTGCACATTGGCCAATACCGTCGCGATCTTCCTCGCGCACATAACCAACACCCGCAAACATAAACGTCCCTTTGATGTCTTTTCGCTGTAAAGCGATTTGAGTCAAATCCATGGTTTTGGCAGGGATCGATTGGCGAGAAATAAGGTTTAAGAGATCCTTATCCATATACTTCGACAGGAATTCGCTCGCCCGAAAATCCATCGGCATTGCCGTCGAAAAATTATCGGTATCACTACGAATACCATGCATTAAAGCTGTGGCGATTTTTGTTTGCTCATGAGAATTTCCCTCAAAATTCGTTGGTCCATCTAGCAAATATTCTACGTAAATCGCAGCTGTCGACCCGCAATTCTCGCGGATATCGACAAATTCGCCCGCAACTGTCCCTAGTGCTTTGTGGTGGTCTACAAACACCAATAACGGGCATTCAGGAGGAAATTTTATCGGCAAGTCACAATTTTGAGAATCATTGACCGCATAGTAGTCCCAATCGCTTAATTTCATAGTCGGATCATAATGCTCAATATCAATGTCCAGCTTTTTGATAAGCGCGCGATTTTCATAGTGAGAGACTTCGTCGAAATGAACGATCTTAGTTCGAATATCATGGTGATGAGCGAGCCACTGCAAACATAGTGCGGCTGCAATGTTGTCTGGATCTGGATAGCCTTTAATGCAGATTAACAGTCTTTTTCCGCGAGCACGCTCAAGCGTAAGATGGATTCTGCGAGCAGGAATGATTGACGCACTTGGATCGCTTGCGCGGCGAAATATTGGCTGGCCACTTGCCGCAGCCTGAATCGCCATTCGTTGGTCGAGCACATCGCGACCGGTGCGATCCGTTTCTTGAACTGCGCTTGCGGCCTTCGAAGGCGGCTGCATCGCTTTTCCTTTTTCGCCCTTTGTTTTTTTCATTTGATTTCCTCACTGGATCGAATCATTTAGAATTCGTCACAACGATTAATATCGGAATTAAGTGCCAAAACTAAGCTATCTCTTAAATTATACCCGACACTTTCTCTATTATCGGCGGGCAAATATTACGCCCTTAGTCTTCTCGGTTGGTGCTTTCCGAATCTTCACTACTATTGTCATTAATAATCTGAGGGTTAAGCAGCCCGGGCAACATCATGAGAAAACCCAATAACGCACCGACTGCCCCAAGAATAAAGATCCACACAGCCCATTGTGGACATTCTTCCCCAAAAAAGCGCTTAAGTAACCAAAAATTGGCATTCAAAATTAGGACAATAAACGCAATAGCCGACGTTTTTCTACCGGCCACAGTCCAGCTTGAAGTCCAATTTTCCTCGATTTTTAATTTCATTTAAACTACCATCCTAACTAAATTGCAACTTGCGATGGATATACTCCACACACTTGAACTTGTACATTTTTTTCGGAGGCACCTTCTTATGATTTTTACCTATTTTCGTCCTTTCAAATTCGTGCTTCTAACAAGTGTTGCTTTTATGTTTTCGAACTCGGCCTTCTGCACCCCACTTGTGGTGGGAGCACTACCCTCTACCATTTTGCTGGAGGGGCCCTTGGGCGGAAACATTAGTGGCGCAGCCTGGACGTCGGATTCTATCGCCAAAACTGGCAAAGTTATTTCGCTATTTTATGTTGATCCCGAGGAAAAGGGGCTCAACGAGGAATTAGAAACGGCCTACGATAAGGCCAGTTTCTCAAAAGAAAAACATGGCAGCATCGCCATTATTAATATGGCGGCCGCCTGGTATCCCAACAGCTTGATCAACAGTAATATTGAAGCCAAACAGGCCAAATTTCCCCGAACAACCTATGTCAAAGATCAAAAAAAATCCCTGGTTAAAGAATGGGAATTTCAAGACGACTCTGTGAATTTAGTCGTGTTTGGAAAAGATGGGAAAATTCTATTTGTCAAAAAAGGCCCGATGACCACGGCCGAGATTGCTTCTTTGATGGGATTAATTGCTGCTAATATATAAGCGGGCACATTAGCTTTTTCTAGAAATGAATATTCCAACGACTCGGCTAAAAGCGATTGAAACATAAATAGCAGCTTTTACGATAAATCCAATCAAGTACCAGCTGGCTACGATTGGAAGCATTAAGGCTCCAACAGCAGCGGCGATAGGGTCAAATCCTGAGATGCTCGCTAAACGCCACTTTTCAAATTCACCTTCACGGTCAATCTGAGCTTCTTTTTCTGCGCTTGCGTCGCGACGATTTTTTAGACTATCAGTTGTAACTACGACTTGTGACATTTATGCACCCCGAAAGAGCGATTTGAAACCTAGAGATATTCTAACGGTCTTCGGAGGTTTCAATCAAGTCCTCACTTACGGCCCAAAATCGCTTTTGAAATTTTCACGACCCAACCAACCAAGCCGATTGGTGTCCCTTCGGCTCGAATGACGACCGGTGTATTAGTGTGCCGAGGCGCACTATGACTCGGTTTGCCGCTATTAGCTGTCTGCAGACGAGCCTCGTGCCGAGGTCGATCGGAGTGATTGGGACGATTTGGTCCACGATGGTTGCCGCTGTTATTGTCTCCAAATTTTTCTCGTCCACCTGCTGGGGCGCCTGTTTTTTCACCCGTCCGGCCGCCGTTCGGGCGATCCGATGGGCGATGGTCTGGGCGGTCACCGCCACCTTTTGCGTCAAATTTGCCTCTAGACCCTCGGTCGTCTTTACCAAAAGCTCCTTTACGGTCAGGACGATCCTTTGGGTCACGATAAAGTGCAGCGCCAACGGCATATGGATTTCCAGCATTATCTTTGATCTTGAGATACTCAGGATTGAACCACTCACCTTTTAAGGTCGTGTGCGTTCCGAGCATATCCTGAACACCACGAATATTTTCACCGTAATCCTCACAAACCATGGTGTATGAGCTTCCTCTAGCTCCCGCTCGCGCCGTTCGCCCAATTCGGTGAACGTAATTTGCGGGATCATCTGAAACGTCGAAATTATAGACGTGTGTGACTTTGCTAATATGAAGGCCGCGACTCGCCACATCGGTTGCAATCAGGGCTTTGACTTTGCCTTCTTTGATGCGTTGAATGAGTTCGATTCGCTTTTTTTGCGGCAAATCTCCGGTAATTAAATCTGCATCAATTCCGTTTCCACTCAATTTAAAGTGCAACCACTCAGCCGTCATTTTTGTGTTCGTAAAAATAATCGAACAAACCGGCTGATGCTCACGAAGCAACCCGAGAATGACTTGCAGTTTATTTGACGAGTCACAGATGACCGCATGCTGATCAATTAATTCCGGCGTCAGTATCTCTGGGTTAACTGAAATATAAGCTGGTTGATTGAGATATTCGAAAGCTAGTTCTTTTACATTGTCATTGGTCGTTGCCGAGAATAGCAATTTCTGAGCATTCTCTGGAATTTTATCGAGAAAAAATTCAACATCATCGATAAAACCCATGTCAAACATACGATCGGCTTCGTCGCAAATGAAAATCTTCACTTGGGAAAGATCGACCATTTTACGTTGATAAAAGTCTTTTAGACGTCCAGGGGTCGCCACAATCATGCGTGGGCCATCTTTAAATGATGCTGCCTGCTTGTCTACGTCAACACCACCAAAAACTGGTACCGAATTAATATTTAGAGGGCCAAGGATGCCTTTAGCGTCATCATCGATCTGCATCGTAAGTTCGCGGGTTGGCGTCAATACTAGAACCTCAGGAACAGCGACATCTTTTCTTTGACGCTCGGGTGGTGTGGTCCCGTTTAGCCGTTGAGCCACGGTAATAACAAAAACTCCAGTTTTACCAGTTCCCGTTTGAGCAAAGCCTGCGACATCTCGACCTTGAACGGTCAGTGGCAAACACATTCCCTGAACAGGTGTCGGAGCGGTCCAACCACCTTTCTTAATCGCCTCGATGACCTCGGGCGACACGCCTGCCTCTTCAAACGTAGCCACAGTAAGCACGTTGGCTTCGGCCTTTCTTATCTTTTCTAGCAGGGTCATTTCCGCTGCGTCACTGTCATTCAAATCATTGTTTTCTAAAGTCATTCTTCCACTTCTTTCATTCCCGTCAATTAATTTGTGCCGTCGGTTATTACGTAATCCTGCGACGACACCCTCAAAAAATATGCGCACCTGCCGATAGAGTCCTCGTCGTTTCATCTTCAATATGACGCCACAATTAAGGTGAGAGCCATGAATTCTGATGATAAAAACGAAACCAATCTCGAGGCTACCCTCGAAACCGGAATTGAACCTAGCGAAGAGTTAAGTGCCGATACTGCTGCTGGAGATTCCGACCCCACAGGAGCCCTCGATGCTGCTGCAACCGATGTTGCAAATGTAGCGTCATCTGAAACCGACACCCCTCCACTAGAGGAGACTTCTGCTGAACCAAATCTCGACGGAGAAGAAGGTTCCGCAGCAGCCCTTAATGGCGCGCCGCCACAGGATAGCGGAGAACTGAGCACAAAGGAAGCGGAAGCGGAGGACTCAGTATCGATTTCCGGAATAGACGACGAATGGAAGCAAGAAATCAAAAGATTCTATAAGGTCGTTGATGCCGTTCTTACTGAAAAAGAAGACTTAAGGCTGCAATGGACCGGTAAAAAGGTCCCAAATGAGTTTGTCGCTGTCTGGAAGGGCGAGTCCAATAAAGCCTTCAGACTTGCTGTTAGTTTGCGCAGGCGCCGAGGCTCTGGCAAATTTGGCGGCAAAATCATCGCATAATGAACAGCCAACTGCCTAAATAAAAGCCTCCAACCATGAAGTCAAATCTCAAGTGGGATTGTTCAGATTTCTGTTGCCACAGCTGGACGACTCAAATACTAAATCTAAGAACACGGCTTTAAATCTAATAAGTTCATTGAATTGCTGGCAAATATTGTTAATTGATGACAATGTTAAGGTCTGTGACTATTTGAACGCCCCGTTTTTCAGGTCTATATTTAGGAGTATGTTACTATGACCTATTTACATCGCCAGCCATCTTCCATTTGTGGCACGAGAATCAAATCGCCGTCGGTACTTTTATTGTGGACAATGTCATTTAGTCTTGTTGGCTGTGTATCCCACCAGCAAAAGCGAGAACAAGACGACAAAATATTTGCACTACAAACTCACATGGTCCAATTAGAGGATTCAATTTCGACCAGGCGCTCAACCGATCAAAAAGCAGGAGACTCGCGCCACAACCAAGTGACGGCAAATTCCGGCGACCTCGAACGAATGGGCATTGAGTTAAAGCGGATGAAAGGTGATATCGATGGTCTTCGGGTTGGTATTGAGACCGGTCAAATGCCTGGTCAAGAAACGCCAAGCGAAGGCTCCATTGGGACTAGGCTCTCAGATATCGTGACTAGGCTGACGGCCTTAGAGAGTCAACAGCAAGAATTGGCCACGGCTGTAGATCGGATGTCTGCAAGCCCCAATAAAATAGGCGCAAAAAAAGAAGCGCCTACGAGTTCAGGAAATGCTGATCTAGCGAGCCTAACATTGGCCTTCGATCGAAGACACTACAAAGAGGTGGCTGAAGATGCTCCAAGCATACTTAAAAAAGAGAGGGGACGCGACCGCGAGACCGTATTAATGATGTATGGCGAAGCCCTTTTAAAGCTCAATCGCCCGAAGGAAGCTGCCTTGCAGTTTAACGAACTAGTTGAACTCAAGCCGGCCGACAAGCAAATGTCCTTGGCAAAACTTCGCCTCGGAGATGCCTTCAAGATGCTTGGCGATAAAGATACGTCAGTACTTTTTTACGATGAGGTCGCGTCTAAATATCCAGGAACTCCCGAGGGCGATAAGGCCAAAAAGGCCTTAAAATACCTGAAATCCTCCAAATCCGTCAAATCAAGCAAAGAAAAAAAATAGATGAGGATATGTTTGGGGCTCTCTAAAATCGGAAACTGTTTATGCTTATTTTAGGAATTGAATCCAGCTGTGATGAAACGGCTTTGGCCCTCGTCGAAGACGGAAAAATAGTGCTCTCCTCACTGATCGCCTCACAAATCGCAACCCATGCGAAATGGGGTGGAGTGATTCCAGAAATTGCGGCGCGTGAGCATCTCACTGCCATTCGTGCGATGTCCGTGCAACTCCTTTCCGAATCCGGAAAGACTCTTTCAGATATAGATGCGATTGCCGTCACACAAGGTCCCGGCTTGATTGGCTGCCTACTCGTCGGAGCGACATTTGCAAAAGGACTAGCGCAGTCCGCAGGCAAACCAATCATTGCGGTCAATCATGTTCACGCTCACGTTCACGGCGCACTTCTTGGAATCGACGCACCGCACGAACAGATATTTCCAACGCTAGCTCTCGTTGTTAGTGGTGGCCACACAAATCTCTATTATATGAAATCTTGCGTTAACTTTGAACTTCTTGCGCACACTATTGATGACGCTTGCGGGGAGTCCTTCGACAAAGTAGGAAAAATGATGGGCCTCCCATATCCCGGTGGACCGCATGTGGAAGTACTTGCGAAGCAAGGAACGCCACAAAAGGTAAAAATGCCGCGGATGGTGGAGCGAAAAAGTCAGCTTTTATTTTCATATTCTGGACTCAAGACAGCGGTGGCGCTTGCCGTGCAAAACATGAATAAAACAGGGCATCGAATGGAGGACATTGCGCACTCTTTTCAAGAGGAGGCACTGGGCCAAATACTTCGAAAGCTCACGATTGCCCTCGGCATTAGGCCTTCGACTAAAAGCATTATTGTTGCGGGCGGTGTCGCCGCTAACGGCCGCTTCAAGGAACTCATGTCACACGCCACGACACTTCCTGTATGGTTCCCCCCCCTTAAATATTGTTCGGACAATGGCGCAATGATTGCAGCTCTCGCTTTTTTTCAGCATCGGTCTGAGGCAATTGCGACGCCTTGTTCAACTGCGCTAGAATGGGATGTATTCTCAAGATACCCATTTGAATTCTTTATGGCCCCAGAATTTAGCTCAGCTCCTACCTTGAACACCGTGCCAAAGAACTCCTAGCCACACCAAACCAAGGATAGAAATATGCGACGCGGTTATAGTGATCAAAACAGTAGTCAATCCAGCGGACGATCTTCTATTTCACAGAAGAAGAGCCTCGGGCAAGTATTCTTAAACACGGAGTGGCCCGTAACGAGAGTCGTTGAGCAGGCTCTTGATTTAGGAATGAAGCGGGTGATTGAAATTGGCCCTGGGAATGGAATTCTGACGATTGCTCTTGCGAATGCTGGCATTAAAGTTACGGCTATCGAAAAAGATGCGCGGTTCGCACAACGCCTTCAGGATATGATCTCCTCCGATTCACCTAACAAACTGCAAAACGTCGAAGTCCTAAATGTCGATATCCTGAAGTTTGACCTCGCTGCTTGGATTGCGGCAGGAGGGGACACTCCTTGTGGCGTTGTAGGAAATATTCCCTATAATATTTCGACTCCCATAGTGATGTGGGTTCTTCCGCATATTTCCGCCGTTCAAGGAGCCATATTCATGGTTCAGTTAGAATTCGGCACTCGCATCGTTTCGGAGGCTGACAGCAAAAATTACGGTAGCCTGAGCGTTTATTGCCAACTTCGTGCCCATTGCGATTTCAATTTCAAGGTGGATAAAACCTGCTTTACACCGATACCAAAAGTAGACAGCGCTGTTATGACCCTTCGCCCTCGAGTGGCGTTACCCGCCGAGGGCAAACTCCTCCAATACACCGAGACCGTCTGCCGTATAGCCTTTGCCCAACGACGCAAAAAACTCCGCAGTGCCGTGAAGCAGTTCATGCACAAATTACTTGAGGAGGATTGTCCCATCGATTTGAACCGCCGTGCGGAAACACTCACACCAGAAGATTTTGTTCGACTTGCGAAATTTTTATTTGCCAGTAATCTTTAGTGGTCGACCGTTTTGTGGTATAATGGCCTAGGCGCCAAAATGTTTTTACCACTTCGCCCCAGTTAAAGGAAATTTAAATCTTATGAAATTTATTTGCGTACTATTTTCTCGAATTTTTTTGCTTGGATTTGGCCTACTTGGTTACAGTTTAGTAGACGGAGCGTTAGCCGCTGAAAAGTCTGTAGAAAGTCTTTCCTCAGCGGTGAACGATGACGCTCTTCGAGATTATTTTGATGATGAACTTGAGGCTGAAGATTCCACGCCTGCGAAATATGCCCAAGCCCCAGAAGACGGGGCGGTTCCCGCTGTCGGCGGCGAGACCATCCCAGCAGCAAACCCTAGCGCGGTCGGGTCAAAGAAGAAAAAGAAAAAAAAATCCGCCGCCGCTGGAGAGGGCGTTGGCCACGGACTGCAAGAATCAGGACAGCCATATAGTGCCAACGTTGGTTTGGACGTAGAATATAATAAAAAAAGTGAGATCTTAAAATATTCCGACAAATCACTCAAAACGTCCGTTGCGTCTTTGCACCTTCAGCTCGCCTATTTTAGAGTGTTAGGACCTATTGAGGTTGGTCCATTGCTTGCGTTTTCAACAGAAACAAATACCTCTTCAAACCTGACTACCCCGACCATTAATGACGTGGTAAAAACTAATGGACTAGGTTTTGGTTTGGGCTTTGCATTTAATTTGGGAAATATCCACCAAAGCACAACAGTGCCTTTTATTGGACTTGACGTACTAAAATCCTCGTTAGCCTCGACTAGCACAACAGATGGTGTCGAAGGAAAGACGGCCGTTTCGGTGTCGAGGCTTGATTTAGGCGTGAATTTTGGCGCAAAAATATTCATGGGCGGACACGTTGCCCTTAAACCTTTCGTCAGCTACACAATTCTTGTGAGTGGAGACAGCAAGGAAGAAATCACAGGCCAAGATACTGTTGTAGGTAGCCTGACAGGCAATGCCCTTGCCGTTGGTATGGGACTTGCGACATACTTTTAAGGTTCTCGGTCTCAGTATTTTTTGATTATTTTTTTCCGATGTACTCTATATTTATGCCATCAATCCAGTATTCCGGCTGAACCGCAAGTGTGGGATTGGCCGGCGGTGCAGCGCTCCACACAAATTTGAAGTGGTTGCGACCTGCAGCCAGTCGAACCTCCTCTAAAACTATTTCTTCTCCCACTTTTGCCTGCCCGACTAGAGTGCGGCGACCATTCAGTCCACCGAAGGAATAGACGGGAACATCATCGGGATTTGCACCTGTTGCAAACTTCTTATTTGTGAGTTTCCAAATAGATTTGGACGCAAATTCTGGAACCTCGGTAGCGGGCTCAATATGCTCGGGACCAGCTACTTTTGCTTTCGCTGGCTGCGGATAAGTTTGTTTAAATCCCTGACCGGGTGCGGGAGGACCTTTGCCTGGGCCGTTGCTACTAGTCTGACCGTGAGTAGCAACGGCCCAGGCAAAAAAGGAAAATTGAAATGAGAAAAACCATCGCATGTATTTGTGAGCGCACAAACTTTTACTGAGCATAATGAAAACCCCACTTGTAATGAACATCGTGGGGCCTATCGGCATTTTGGTAGAGCACTTAACTCGGCACTTTTTGCCTAAGGGCTATTCTAGAAAATATGGAGTCGGAGAATACTTACCCTAAAATTACGTCTCTAATTTCTGGCAACTTCTCTTTTAGAATCGGAACAATGCCATTAAATAACGTAATGTGACTTGAGGGACAACCCGAGCATCCACCGAATAACCGGATGGTCACAATTCCATCATCAATATCAATTAACTCACAGCCACCTGCATGCATTGCAAGCTGCGGATTAATGTCTTTCTCAATGATTTCTTTTACTTGTTCAATCATATAGAACCTCTATCCACAGGAATCTCACAGACGAAAATAAAACAGGCTTAAATTTGTCCATCTATTTATATACTTCTAATAGAATATTAATAAAGTGTCAATCGTAATCATTCTCAAAAATGTGACTGAATTCTCAAATAACTCAATGTTTTCCGAATGTTTCAATTGTGCGGACCAAACAAATGGCACAAAGGGCAAAGCCAATTCCCCCTAAATAGAGCCAAAATCGGTTAATATTGACGGCGCTTTGCTCTGATCCAAGCCAAAAACTCGGGGCAAATACACCAGATTTCTTTGGTAGAGCTCGTTTTGATTTTAACTTAGATGGCTTGGACATTTTTTTCAGCCTCCTACTTTTACAATGCCAATAGCAATCGATCTGCCATCAAGGCGCCAAAAACACCAAATAAGTAAAGACAGGAATAGTGAAACAGAGGCATCGCTAGTTTATTATCACCAGACTTCATTAGGCGCCAAGCCATCCATACAAAATAAAGTGTGAACCCCATGGCACATACAAAATAAAGCCAGCCTGCGGCTCCAAATACGGTTAGCGAGGCGATCACTGGCACAATAGCAACCGTGTACCAAAACATTTGTCGACGTGTGTACGCTTCCCCACGAACGACTGGCATCATTGGCACACCTGCAGCTGCATAATCGTCTTTATATTTTATCGCGAGTGCCCAAAAATGTGGGGGAGTCCAAAGGCAGATCACCAGAAATAACATCCACGCTGGCCAACCAATAGAGGGATCAACAGAGGCCCAACCAATGAGTGGCCCAACGGCACCAGCAGCACCACCAATAACAATATTTTGAACCGTGCGACGCTTCAAATACATTGTGTAAAATAAAACGTAAAACGCATTCGCAAGTAGTGCAAGACCTGCAGCAACCGGAGTCGTCCATTGATACAAAATAACGATGGACACAACTCCTAAAACCGTTCCAAAAATGGCTGCGTTACGAGTATTTACTCGGCCACTTGCTACGGGACGCTTGTTTGTACGAACCATATTTCGGTCAAGGTCAGCGTCAACGAGATGATTAAAAACGGCAGCCGAAGATGACGCTAACCACGTCCCAATCAAGCTGGCTAAAACTAGAGTCATGTGCGGAATCCCAGTGGGGGAGGCTAGCAAAATTCCAGGAAATACTGTGACGACTACGAGTAGGGTGATCGTCGGCTTAGTCATTTGAAAATAATCGCGCCAAGTCACTTGCGTCGTAGCCGCAAGAGAAGCGTCCATGGTTTGTGAGCATACATTCATTTTTTTTTACCTATCCAAACAATTAATGACATGAAAACGAACCGTTGACCCGACTCATGCAC
The DNA here is from genome assembly GCA_945900755.1 of Bdellovibrio sp. ZAP7. GTDB lineage: Bacteria > Bdellovibrionota_B > Oligoflexia > Oligoflexales > RGVZ01 > CAMDKS01. The sequence goes on along the minus strand of CAMDKS010000006.1, from coordinate 529 downwards.
GCGGTCACACAGATGTTTCCACTTCTTCAGCAAGCTGTATCTACCAACGAGGCGTCAGCCCCGTCCATAGAGGAAAGAAAACGCAAAGATAAAATAGCGCCGGAAACATGAACATAATCACGATCATCACAAGCCAGCCTTTGCCCTCTTTTTCAAGATCACGATGCGGAATGGTTTTAGTAGACATAGGCCTTGGCTGCTCCATGAGAAAGGTTAATATTCCTTAAGATATTATCATGTTCTGTTCCGATAAAAAAAGCAAATGTAACTGATCGTTCGCCACGAAATGAGTGAATGTCTCAGGCCACCGAAGTGTCCCGAGAAAGGCTATAAATTCAGTGATTTCAGATGCTTAAGCACGACATCCATACGGGCGCGTTCTATGACCGCGAGCAAGGCGTGGATTTAGCCCAACTATTATGCATGTCGCCATCTCCTCGCTCAAGGATCCCGAGAGCAGTAACCCTGATTTTTCGCGTTTTAAGCGGCTTTTCTAGAGAATATCTTGATGATGTCCTCTGTTAACGAT
>CAMDKS010000005.1 GCA_945900755.1 Bdellovibrio sp. ZAP7 | reverse complement strand
GGTTCGAATCCTTCCTCATCCACCAGTCACATAATGGGCTTATCTGCGATAAACCTGGATTGATTGATTATGGGCAATGCCCGATAAACAAGCACCCAGTCCTATTCACAGCTCATTGTTCGCTTCAGCAGAGTTTTTTGGGGGATCTTAGAAATAAGACCCAAGTGTGCGGAAGTAGCTCAGTTGGTAGAGCATTAGCCTTCCAAGCTAAATGTCGCGAGTTCGACCCTCGTCTTCCGCTCCATCGCTGCCTTGGTAGCTCAGTTGGTAGAGCACGTCCTTGGTAAGGACGAGGTCACGGGTTCGAGTCCCGTTCAAGGCTCCAGCGTTACCAGTCTCATGGCAGCGGAATAAGCTGTTACTGCGACAATAATTGGAAACTGGGGGTCGACAGATGGTTGTAACAGTGATATGTATTTGCGTCTTATTCACAATAGAGTGTTAAAACTTTGGGGTGATGAACGGTTAAGTGAACGGTACGAAAATAGAAGTGATCAACGATTTTTGGATTCATATTATAGCTAGCAGCAGCGGGAGCATGACAAATGGCTAAAGAGAAATTTGAACGTAAGAAACCACATGTTAACATCGGAACGATCGGTCACGTCGATCATGGTAAGACGACTCTTACCGCTGCGATTACATTTATCATGGCTAAGAAATATGGCGGAGCTGGTTTGACACTAGCTCAAATTGATAAATCTCCGGAAGAAAAATTACGTGGAATTACAATCTCCACGACTCACGTTGAGTACGAATCGGCAGTTCGCCACTACGCACACGTTGACTGTCCTGGTCACGCCGACTACGTTAAAAACATGATTACTGGCGCAGCTCAAATGGACGGCGCAATTCTTGTTGTTTCTGCAACAGACGGACCAATGCCACAGACTCGTGAGCACATCCTTCTTTCTCGCCAAGTAGGCGTTCCAAAGATCGTTGTTTTCATGAACAAGTGCGACGCAGTTGATGATGAAGAGTTACTAGAGCTTGTAGAAATGGAAGTTCGCGAACTTCTAAGCCAATACAAATTCCCTGGTGACGAAACTCCTGTTATTAGAGGCTCTGCGCTTAAGGCTCTTGAATCTCAAGATCCAGAAAGCCAATACGGCAAGAAAATTGTCGAGCTTATCGAAGCTTGTGACACGTTCATTCCGCTTCCAGAGCGTCCGATTAACATGCCATTCCTAATGCCAATCGAAGACGTGTTCTCGATCTCTGGCCGCGGAACTGTTGTTACTGGTCGTGTTGAACGCGGTATCATCAAAACTGGCGAAGAGATGGAAATTGTAGGTCTTCGTGACACACAAAAAACCATTTGTACTGGTGTTGAGATGTTCCGTAAACTTCTTGATGAAGGTCGTGCTGGAGATAACTGCGGTGTACTTCTTCGTGGAACGAAGCGTGAAGATGTTCAGCGTGGACAGGTTCTTTCTAAGCCAGGTGCGATTAAGCCGCACAAAAAATTCAAAGCAGAAGTTTACATCCTTACTAAAGAAGAAGGCGGACGTCATACTCCGTTCTTCAAAGGATACCGCCCTCAGTTTTACTTCCGTACCACGGATGTAACTGGTTCGATCGTACTACCACCGAATGTTGAAATGGTTATGCCAGGAGACAATGTTGGAATGGACGTTGAGCTGATTACTCCAATTGCTATGGACAAGGCTCTTCGCTTCGCTATTCGCGAAGGTGGCCGTACCGTCGGTTCTGGTGTCGTGGTTGAAATTTTTGATTGATTCGAAGTTTAGTTTATGAAAGTGGCCTCGAAAGAGGCCACTGTTTTTTAGTTTAACGACGGATTTTGGTTTGGTTTGGTTTGGTTTTGTTTTTCGTGTTTCGTATTAAACACAGTTTAGGCGAGTAGCTCCAATGGTAGAGCGACGGATTCCAAATCCGTTTGTTGTGGGTTCGAGTCCCTCCTCGCCTGCCACTTTTCTAAGAGGATTTTTGAGTCCTCATTTGGGTGAAATATGCAAAAAGATGATTCGACATGGCTTCAGATAGCTCTTTCAGTATGGACTCTTCTGACAGCATTTGTATTTTGGAAGCTCTTTGTGGTGATCGGTCTAAAAGCCGGATGGATTGAGCGTTTCGAAGTAGGGTTCCGGATTGGGAGTATTGCGGTCGCCATGGTGTGCGGTGTCGCTGCTACTCTCGTGCTGGCGCGTAATACTGAGCGGCATGACTATCTTCTTGCATCGGTTGGCGAGCTTCGCAAAGTTCACTGGCCAGATTGGGAAAATACAAAGAAGTTGACGATTATCGTCTGCGTCGTAGTCGGGATCATGTCCGCAATATTAACGGTATTTGATATGGCTTGGGCCAAGATATTGAAGGCAATTCTTGCATAACATAGACACTAACTCGCGGAGTTCAATCGTGGAAGTATCAGGATCAACTAAAAAATGGTACGTTGTTCATACCCATACTGGGTCTGAAGAAAAGGCTCGTCAGGGCCTATTAGAGCGTATTAAAAGTCAGGGTTTGGATGGCCGATTCGGACAGATTTTTGTCCCGCGCACATCGACAGAGACTCTTCTCCGAAGTGGAAAAAAGAAGCGCGTCGACAAAACATCCTTCCCGGGCTACATCTTAGTAGAGATGGATTTCTCAGACGAAACCGAGTCCTTGGTGCGTAACACGCCCAAGATTACAGGCTTTGTTGGTTCAGATTCAAAGTTTTCATCAGGCGACAAAAAACGCCAACCCCGTCCAATTACGGACGCTGAAGTGCTTCGATTGACTTCGCCAGAAGCGGTAGAGTCTCAGAAGCAGGTTGTACGTAGCGAAATAAACTTCCGCAAAGGCGAGAATGTTAAGGTTAAAGACGGTCCATTCACTAATTTTGATGGCGTCGTGGATGAGGTTCGCCTCGACAAGATGAAGCTGAGAATTCTGGTCAGTATATTTGGCCGAGAAACACCAGTTGAGCTTGATTTCGCACAGGTTGAAAAAATAGGCTAACGAGCTCGCGCGATAGGTCCCAGCATTAAAATGCAGGAGATCAAGAATACTTGCTTGACATGTTTGTGGATTTTACATATAGACGGCATTCTCGTTTTTTTATCGCCAGACTTATCGGCATCTAGGTGTATAAGTAGTGGCTTAAGTGCAAAAACGTTGAGCAATAGATGGAAGAGCAAAGGAATCGATCATGGCAAAAAAAGTAGTTGGTTTTATTAAGTTACAAATCCCCGCCGGCAAAGCGAACCCATCGCCACCGATCGGTCCCGCGCTTGGTCAACGAGGCGTGAATATCATGGCGTTCTGCAAAGAATTTAACGCCAAAACCCAGAAGGCTGCGGGAGATATTCTCCCAACAATTATCACTGTTTATGGTGATAAATCGTTTACATTTATTACTAAAAGTCCTCCGGCAACAAGCCTCCTTAAAAGAGTTTGTAAGCTAGAGTCTGGGTCTAAGACCCCAGGCAAAGAGACTTGCGGTACAGTGACGATGGCGCAACTTAAAGAAGTCGCCAAAATGAAAATGGATGACCTCAATGCGTATGATCTTGACCAAGCGGCCAAGATCATCGCTGGTTCTGCTCGTTCGATGGGACTTGAGGTTGTGAAATAGTTTTGTTCTACCCTGGCCATGGTGGTTAGGGGTGAACGTGTAGGAGAACGTTCATTCGTTCGATTGTACTACGGAGAAAAGAAATGGCTCGTGGCAAAAAGTATAAGGCGGCGCTTACCAAGGTGGATAGGAATACATCCTACTCACTAGAAGATGCGACCAAACTGATCAAGGAAGCCAGCTATACAAAATTCGACTCCACGGTAGATCTCGCTGTAAATCTTGGTGTAGACCCTCGTCAGGCGGACCAAAACGTCCGTGGCGCGGTTCCTCTGCCTCATGGTCTCGGCAAGGTTGTCCGTATCGTTGTGTTCGCTAAAGGCGACGCAGCGGCTGCAGCAACGGCTGCTGGTGTTGAAGCTGTTGGCGGTGACGACCTTGGAACTCGCATAAGCGGCGGATGGCTCGATTTCGATCAAGTTATTGCAACCCCTGACATGATGGGCGTTGTTGGTAAACTTGGTCGTGTACTTGGCCCTCGCGGACTAATGCCGAATCCAAAGCTCGGAACGGTAACGATGGATGTCGTTAAGGCAATTAATGAACTTAAGGCAGGTCGTGTAGAATTCCGCGTGGACAAAGCCGGTATTATACATGCACCAGTTGGCAAGGTAAGTTTCTCAGCTGAGAAGCTTGCTGGAAATGCTCGCGCCGTGCTTGAAGCGATCGCTCGCGCCAAGCCAGCGTCAGCAAAAGGCACCTATCTTAAGAAAGTCAGCATGTCTGCAACGATGAGTCCTAGCGTCAAAGTCGACGCCTCACCATTTAGGGCGTAAGCCTCCGCAACAACATGCTGATATTTAGAGAGGGACACAGCAATGGATAGAAAAGGTAAGAATGCTCTCCGTGTCGTAGCGGAAGGCCGGTTTGAAGGAGTCAACGCAGCAATCATCGCGGAATTTCGCGGTTTGACTGTTGCTAGCTTAACTGAGCTCCGTAAGGCGCTTAAGAAAGTTAATGGCGAATTCAGAGTTATTAAAAATCGTGTCGCCAAAAAAGCAGTTCTTGGTAAAGCCGAGAACGCTAAAGACCTTGCCGCTAGCCTTAAGGGCCCAGTCGGTATTGCGTTTCTTTATGGCGATGCCGCAGCAGGCGCTAAAGCGTTAACTGATTTTGAGAAGGCCAACGAGCTTTTTAAAATTACTGCTGGCGTCATGGACTCCAAGGGAATTTCCGCTGCAGAGGTTAAGGCTATCGCCGCCCTCCCAAGCCGAGAAGTTCTGCTTGGTCAAATTGTGGGGCTATTGGTTTCTCCTCACCGTGGGATCCTCGGGATCATCAACGCGGTGCCTAGAAGCCTTGTTCAGGTTATCAATCAAATTAAAGAAGCTAAGAAATAACAACCAATTTTTGTGTCAGCGAGAGTTGGCATAAAACAAAAACTCGGAGAAACACCATGTCAGTTACTAAAGATCAAGTCGTCCAGTTCCTAGAAAATATGACTCTTCTCGAGGCCGCTGGCCTTGTAAAAGAACTAGAAATTAAATTTGGCGTAAGCGCTGCTGCTCCTGCAGCTGCTGCTGGACCTGCTGCTGCTGCTGGACCTGCTGCTGAAGAGCAAACAGAATTCACAGTTATGCTAATGGATGCTGGCCCAAACAAAATCAACGTCATTAAAGAAGTTCGTGGAATCACAGGACTTGGCCTTAAAGAGGCAAAAGACCTAGTTGAAGGCGCTCCAAAAGCAGTTAAAGAAGCTGTGAACAAAGAAGAGTCTGAGAAAATCAAAAAGGCACTTGAAGCTGCCGGTGCAAAAGTCACTGTCAAGTAATTATTACTTGTTGGGGTCTATATGGTCAGCTCGGGAGTGGTCACACTTCCGAGCTGGCAGTGCCTGTTATTTTTAGATAGGTTATGCCGGCGCATAGTCTGTTTTTAATGATGTAACTCGGTCCATTACGTGCCAATAATTCGGGAGAATTTCATGACCTCCTTAGCATCAAGCTACAATCGCCCCCGCAAAAGCTTTGCAAAAGTTCCACCTGTAGTCGCGATCCCTTATCTGATCGAGATTCAACGAAGTAGCTATGCGCTATTTCTCCAAGCCGATGTCGAGCCGTCAAAGCGTAAGACAATAGGTATACAGGCTGTATTCAAGTCTATATTTCCAATCAAAGATACAAATGATACGGCCTCAGTTGAGTTCGAAAGCTATCATTTTGAAGAGCCAAAATATACCGTAGACGAGTGTCGTCAGCGTGGCATGAGCTATGCTGCACCGCTTCGCGTCGTGATTCGCCTTGTCATCTGGGACAAGGAAGTAAAGTCCATCAAAGACGTGAAAGAGCAGGAGGTTTACTTCGGTGAGATTCCTCTTATGACGGCTGATGGTACCTTTATTATTAATGGTACTGAGCGTGTTATCGTCTCCCAGCTGCATCGTTCAGCCGGTGTGTTTTTCGACCACGACAAAAAAGATGGTGATACATCTTCAAAGCCACCAATCTTCTCTGCGCGTATTATTCCTTACCGCGGAAGCTGGTTAGACTTTGAATTTGACTCCAAAGATATTCTTCATGTTCGCGTCGATCGTCGTCGTAAACTTCACGCAACAGTTCTGCTTAAAGCTCTTGGCTATACCGATGCTGATTTGCTTGATCAGTTCTACAAGCGTGAAACGATTCGATACAAAGACGGTAAATATGAAAAACTAATGGACTTTGAGCTTCTTAAAGGCCAAAAAGCTAGTTTCGATATCATCGATCCTAAAACTGGAGAAGTATTTTGTAAGGCAGGTCGTCGTATTGCGATCGGCGCCATCCGCAAAATGCAGCTTGCAAAAGTTGAGTACCAGCAAATTCAAGCCGCTGACATCCAGGGCAAAATTTCTGCTACCGATATTAAAGACAAAAACGGTGAGATCGTTGTTCGGCTGAACGCCGAGATTAACCAAGCGGAGCTTGAGGCTCTATTAACCAGTGGAATCACTGATTTCCAGGTCCTATTCATTGACAATGTAAATGCGGACGCATCGTTCCGAAATACGTTGACTACGGATAAGACCGAGAGTCGCGATCAAGCGGTTATCGAAGTCTATAAGCGTATGCGCCCAGGAGATCCTCCGACGATTGACTCCGCTAATGACTTGTTTAACAAATTGTTCTTTGATGCGGATCGTTATGATTTGAGTATCGTTGGACGTATTAAATTGAACGAACGTCTTGGCTTGTCTGTTGATCGTGAGCATCGCACTCTAACCAAAGAAGACATTCTTGAGACGGTGAAATACCTGATTAAGCTAAAAAATGGTGAAGGCGATCGTGATGATATTGATCACCTTGGTAACCGTCGCGTTCGTGCGGTTGGCGAGTTGTTAGAAAATCAATACCGAATCGGTCTTCTTCGAATTGAACGAGCCATTCGTGAGCGTCTTCAATTGCAAGATGTTGAGACCTTGCTTCCTACAGACTTTATCAACAACAAGCCGGCATCGGCTGTTGTTAAAGAGTTTTTTGGATCAAGTCAGCTGAGCCAGTTTATGGATCAGACGAACCCACTTTCGGAAATTACTCACAAGCGTCGTCTTTCAGCCCTTGGGCCCGGCGGTTTGAATCGTGACCGTGCTGGATTCGAAGTCCGTGACGTTCATGCCACTCACTACGGCCGCGTTTGTCCGGTTGAGACTCCAGAGGGACCGAACATTGGTCTAATCGCAAGCTTGGCGTCTTACGCTAAAGTGAACGAGTATGGATTTATCGAAACCCCATATAAGAATGTTGCTGACGGTAAAGTTAGCTGGTACGGCGCTCGTGATGAGCAAAAAGACCACGTAATTGCTTTGGCTCTTAGAGACAATTCACACAAATCGGAAGATCTAGTCGGCGCACGTCGCCGCGGTGACTCTGAGATGGTCCGTTTTTCTGAAGTGGATTTGATGGACGTTGCTACAAACCAGTTGGTTTCTATCGCCGCATCCTTGATTCCTTTCCTTCAAAACGATGATGCTAACAGAGCCTTGATGGGTTCGAACATGCAGCGCCAAGCAGTGCCGCTAGTCAGAACGTCTGCGCCGCTTATCGGTACTGGCCTTGAGCGGGTTGTTGCGCGTGACTCTGGAGCTACCGTTGTCGCACGTCGTAATGGCGAAGTCGTATTCGTGGATGCAGAGCGAATTGTAATTAAGAGTTCTGAAAAAGACAACAGTCCTACCGAAGTCGGTACCGACGTCGATATTTACAAGCTCCAAAAGTATAAACGTTCAAACGTTGATACCTGTATCAACCAGAAGCCAATTGTCCGTAAGGGCGAGATGGTTACGCAGAACGATATTATTGCCGATGGATTTGCAACGGAAATGGGCGAATTGGCTCTTGGTCAAAACGTGGTCGTGGCGTTCATGCCATGGAACGGTTACAACTTCGAGGATTCAATTCTTATCTCTGAACGCGTTGTTAAAGAGGATCTATTTACCTCGGTTCATATCCAAGAGTTTGAGTGTATTTCTCGCGACACGAAACTTGGCCAAGAAGAAATCACGGCTGATATTCCGAATGTTGGGGAAGAGGCACTTCGTAACCTTGACGAAGCTGGAATTATTCGAGTCGGTGCAGAAGTGAAATCTGGGGATATTCTTGCAGGCAAGATCACTCCAAAGGGTGAGACTCAATTAACACCCGAAGAAAAACTTCTTCGGGCGATCTTTGGTGAGAAAGCTGGCGACGTTCGTGATACGTCCTTGCGTGTACCTCCAGGAGTTGCCGGAACCGTTATTGGTGGAAAAGTATTCTCTCGTCAGGGCGCAGACCGCGATGTTCGCAGTCAGCAAATTGAAGAGCAAGAAGTTATCCGTATCAAGAAGGATGAAGCCGATACCATTGCGATTTACCGCGATTCAGCTTTGTCAAAATTTGTTCGAATTGCTGCTGGCGACGTAACTGCCGTAGACATTAAAGACAAAAATGGTGAAGTGGTTGTAGCGAAAGGCACGAAGCTTGAACGCGAAATGGTTCTCGCATTAGATAGTTCGAATTGGGAACAGCTTTCCCTTAAAGATTCAGCTAAAAATAGCGAGCTCAAAAAAGCCCTCGACAGTCTACGCGACAAAATTAATATTGAGCGTTACTTCACAGATGAGAAGGTTAAGAAAATTAAAAAGGGGGACGAGCTTCCTCCTGGCGTCATTAAAATGGTCAAGATCTATGTTGCGATTAAGCGGAAGCTTCAAGTTGGCGACAAGATGGCTGGTCGTCACGGTAACAAAGGTGTGGTGTCTCGTATTCTTCCAGAAGAAGATATGCCATTCCTAAGTAGCGGTCGCCCTGTTGACGTCGTCCTTAACCCTCTTGGTGTTCCAAGTCGTATGAACGTCGGCCAGATTCTTGAAACTCACCTTGGTTGGGCAGCAAAAGGACTTGGAGAGAAGCTTAATCGCTACATCGAAGAGAACTTTAATCGTCCTGCTTTAGAGAAGTTGGCGTTGCAGGTTTGGAAAGACGAAGCACAGGATGCTGAGACTCGTAAGTTTATTACGACCGCCTCTGACGATGATCTAAAAGGCTTTATCCGTAAATTCAAGGATGGCGTTCATTTCGCTAACCCAGTATTTGACGGTGTGGCAGAGCCAGAGATTCGTGCTGCTCTTGAGCTTGCAGACTTGGATCCTAGTGGTCAGGTTGAATTGTTTGATGGACGTACAGGCAACAAGTTCGACAACAAAGTAACTGTTGGCGTGATGTATGTTCTTAAACTTCACCACTTGGTTGATGAGAAAATTCATGCTCGTTCCATTGGTCCTTACTCTATGGTGACCCAGCAGCCCCTAGGCGGCAAGGCACAATTCGGTGGACAGCGACTTGGAGAGATGGAAGTTTGGGCCATGGAGGCGTACGGCGCTGCTTATACGCTTCAAGAGTTCCTTACCGTTAAATCCGATGACGTCTCAGGACGTACTCGCATGTATGAGTCGATTGTTAAGGGTAATAATATGATGACCCCAGGACTTCCTGAGTCATTCAATGTATTGGTCCAGGAATTAAAGTCCTTGGCTCTTGACGTAAACCTGCTCCGTAAAGACGGTCAGGAAATTACTGTGGATGCAAATCCAAGTTGATATTTGTAATGTGGATGGCCCGGTGACGGGTCGTCCATATCTTTTCAGTTTATGATCCGTATTTGTTCCGTTTTGACAGCTTGAAATTGAGTTTTTGTTGCTGAATCCTATACCTGAATAAGGGAGTCTATCTTGAAGGATTTAATTAATTTTTACGATAAGCCAAACGATCCGCTGAATTTCAGTGCGATCAAAATCTCACTTGCATCGCCAGAGAAGATCCGCAGCTGGTCCTTCGGTGAAGTCAAGAAGCCTGAGACCATCAATTACCGTACATTCAAGCCTGAGCGTGATGGCCTATTTTGCGCAAAGATCTTTGGACCAGTTCGTGACTTCGAGTGTATTTGCGGCAAGTATAAGCGCATGAAGCACCGCGGTATCGTATGCGATAAGTGCGGCGTAGAAGTTATTCATTCTAAAGTGCGTCGCGAGCGCCTTGGTCACATCAACCTTGCAACACCAGTGGCGCATATTTGGTTTCTAAAATCATTGCCGTCGCGTATTGGTGCTATTCTTGACATCGCTTTGAAGGATGTCGAGCGTATTCTTTACAGTGAGTCTTACGTTCTACTTGAGGCTTCTGAGGAGATCTTGGCTGACAAAGAGCTCAAGAAAAAAATTGGAAGCGTCATCAACGAAGATGAGCTTGATGAGATGAATAAGAAGTTTCAAAACAACACGTTCAAGACTGGTGTTGGCGCTGAGGCGTTGCATTGCCTCCTCGAAAAGCTAAATTATACTCCTGTAAAAGTTACAGGCGAAGAAAAAGCTGTCGCTCGTGAAGTTCGGGTCGAAGAACTCGCAGATGCGCTTCGTAAAGATCTCGAAGTGATTTCGTCTGAAGCCGGCAAGAAAAAACTTCAACGTCGTTTGAAGGTTGTTGAGGCCTTTAACCAGACGGATGAGAATGGCGAGTTTTGCGCTAAGCCAGAATGGATGATGCTGAGAGTTATTCCGGTTCTTCCACCCGACCTGCGCCCGCTTGTGCCCCTAGAAGGCGGACGATTTGCAACGTCGGATCTTAACGATCTGTATCGTCGCGTCATCAACCGAAATAACCGTCTACTTCGTCTTCAAGAGCTAAATGCTCCTGAGATTATCGTTCGTAACGAAAAGCGCATGCTTCAAGAATCTGTAGATGCATTGTTTGATAACGGTCGTCGTGGAAAAGTTTTCACAGGCCCAAATAAGCGTCCTCTTCGTTCTCTCTCTGGAATGCTAAAAGGTAAGCAAGGCCGTTTCCGCCAAAACTTACTTGGTAAACGAGTCGATTACTCTGGACGTTCAGTTATTGTCGTCGGACCAGATCTTCGTTTGCACCAGTGCGGTCTTCCAAAGAAAATGGCGATCGAGCTCTTTAAGCCTTTCCTCTATAATAAACTAGAAGAGCATGGAATTGTTTCGACCATCAAATCTGCAAAGAAATTGGTTGAAAAAGAACGTCCTGAAGTTTGGGATTGTTTGGAAGAAGTGACCAAAGAGCACCCGGTTCTATTGAACCGAGCGCCAACACTTCACCGTCTTGGTATCCAGGCGTTCGAACCAGTTCTAATCGAAGGTAAAGCGATTCAGCTTCACCCGCTCGTATGTTTTGCCTTCAACGCTGACTTTGACGGTGACCAGATGGCTGTTCACGTTCCATTGTCTGTGGAATCGCAAATGGAAGCTCGTGTCCTCATGATGTCGACAAATAACATTTTGTCGCCAGCGTCTGGATCCCCTGTCATCGTACCTACGCAGGATATCGTCCTCGGTATTTACTACATGACTAAAGACGATATTGGCGCTCGTGGTGCTGGTAAAGTGTTTGGTTCTATTGACGAAGTTCGCGCAGCGTACGACCATGATCAGATCGACCTCCAAGCGCCGATCACTGTTCGTATTGAGGGCAAGCGTTGGGAAACCACAGCAGGCCGAGTCATTCTTCGCGAAGTGCTTCCTGAAGCGATTGATTTTAGTGCCATCAATAAAACTCTCGGCAAAAAAGACCTTGGTAAACTGGTTGATGATGCGTTCCATATCTGTGGACCAAAAGCGACAGTTCTACTTGCCGATAAACTTCGTAGCATGGGCTACCGTTATTCGACAAAAGCCGGTCTTTCCATTTCTATCGGCGACATGGTCGTTGCGCCTCGTAAGAAGCAGATGCTTGATTCTGCTTACGGCGAAGTTAAAAAAGTTAAAGAGCAATACTCTGAAGGTCTTCTTTCCGACGGTGAGCGCTATAACAAAGTTATTGATATTTGGGCCAAGGTTACGGATGACATTGCGGACGAGATGTTTAACAACATTAAGTTCATGAAACGAAATGACCACAAAGGTGTTTCGCAAACAGTGAACTCCACCAACTCGATTTACATGATGGCTGATTCTGGAGCCCGGGGATCTGCTCAGCAGATTCGTCAGTTGGCTGGTATGCGCGGTCTGATGGCGAAGCCGAATGGCCGGATTATTGAGACGCCGATTACGTCGAACTTCCGTGAAGGTCTGACCGTACTTGAATACTTTACGTCTACTCACGGTGCTCGTAAAGGCCTCGCCGATACCGCGCTGAAAACCGCTTCTTCTGGATACCTAACTCGTCGTCTTGTTGACGTAGCGCAGGATTCTATCGTTGGCGAGCTTGATTGCGGAGCCAAAGAAGGTATCCCAATGGGTCACCTTCGTGAGGGCGTGGAAGTTAAAGAAAAACTAAGTGAGCGTGTTCTTGGGCGCGTGGCACTTGAGGATGTGAACGACCCAGTTTCTGGAAATGTGCTGGTTAAATCTGGCGAATTGTTTACTGAAGAGCTATGCAAATCAATCGATACTGCTGGTGTTGAACTTGTTATGATTCGCTCGGTTCTGACGTGTCAATCGGCTCGTGGTAACTGTGCTAAGTGTTACGGTCGCGACTTGGCAACTGGTAAATTGGTAAACGTTGGTGAGGCGGTTGGAGTTATCGCAGCACAGTCTATCGGTGAGCCAGGAACTCAGCTTACGATGCGAACATTCCACTTTGGTGGTACGTTCTCCGGTAAAATGACTCAGAATATGATTGAAGCTAAGTTCTCTGGAAAAGTTAAATTTCAGAATATTCGTACAGTTACAAATCGTGATGGCATTTCTGTGGTTGTTAGCCGGGCGGGTGAAGTCTCGATTGTGGACGACGCCGGCCACATCAAGGAGACTTACCCGATTAACTTTGGTTCGTTCATCAAAGTTAAAGAGGGTGCAGTTATTGCTGCAGGCCAAACACTAAGCGAATGGGACCCGTTCTCCCAGCCGATCATTTCTGAAGTTTCTGGTCCAGCGAAATACATTGACCTAATCGATGGAATTTCGATTGAGCAGAAGGCCGATGAGTTGACTGGTATTAACCGGAAGACCGTTGTTGACTCTAAGGGCTCTACTAACAAGCCTGCCATTGAAGTGGCTGGTAAGCGGTATCCTCTTCCTGTTGGCACAACCATCTATGTAGATGACGGCGCTCCCATTTTGGCCGGTGACTTCATCGGAAAAATCCCTCGGGAAGCTCAGAAAACAAAGGATATTACGGGTGGTCTTCCACGCGTTGCTGAACTCTTTGAAGCTCGTAAGCCTAAAGAAATGTCGATCATGGCACATCGTGAGGGAGTTATTTCATTCCCGAGTGACGTTAAGGGCAAGCGTACTATCAAAATCACAGATGCAGACGGCGTCTCTGATACTGAGATGAAAGGCGAAGATGACAAGTTCGGTAAAGATATCGCTGTGCCAAAGGGCAAGCATATTATCGTCGCGGAAGGCGACTACGTTCGTAAGGGAGATGCACTAGTTAATGGATCCCAAAATCCACATGAGATTTTGGAAGTTCTTGGACGAGTCGCTCTTTCTCGCTTCTTGGTGGATGAAGTTCTCGACGTTTATCGTTTACAAGGTGTAAAGATTAACACGAAGCATATTGAAGTGATTGTTCGTCAGATGCTACGCCGCGTTAGAATTACTGAGATCGGTGACGTACGTGGTATGTTGCCCGGTGAGCAGGTAGATCTTGCGGTTGTTGAGGCTGCAAATGCTCAGTTAAGCGAAGGCCAACGCCCAGCTAAATATGATCCGTTGTTATTGGGAATCACCCGAGCCAGCTTGTCGACAGACAGCTTCATCTCGGCCGCGTCTTTCCAAGAGACCACAAAGGTTCTTACTGAGGCTTGCATCAACAGTCGTGTTGATAAATTGCTAGGATTGAAGGAAAACGTAATTATGGGCCGCTTGATTCCAGCAGGAACTGGCGCCATAGCCTACCGTGACCTCAAATCTAAGTCAGTTGCTGATAAGGGTCGTGCTGTTAGAGAAGTTAGCCAAGAGGCAGTTGCAAGGTAATAGAATTAGGGCGCAAATTGTGGCCAGGGAGGCCCGGTTTTGACCGCATTCTAAATAGCCAAGGGAAGGATTTCAAAGGAATTCTTCATTTTGGTGAAATAGGGGTTGCGAGGAGAATTGGGGTTTGCTATGAGTAGCGTCCGTTTTGAATATAACGAGGGAAATTAATGCCTACGATCAATCAGTTAATCAGCCGTGGCCGCCAGAAGGTAACTTACAAGTCTAAGTCTCCGGCGCTAAACAATAACCCATTTCGCCGTGGTGTATGTACTCGCGTATATACAACAACCCCGAAAAAGCCAAACTCTGCTCTCCGTAAGGTAGCGCGGGTTCGTCTTACTAACGGAATGGAAGTATCCAGCTACATTGGTGGCATGGGTCACAACCTTCAAGAACACTCCGTCGTACTTGTACGCGGTGGCAAAGTTAAAGATTTGCCGGGTGTTCGTTACCACGTTATTCGCGGAGCCCTGGATTGCCAAGGCGTGAATACTCGTCGTAAAGGTCGTTCGAAATACGGTGCTAAAAAGCCTAAAGCTGGCGCAGCGCCAGTTGCCAAGAAGAAATAAGGAGTAAACCATGGCTCGTCGCCACGTAGTAGCAAAGCGTATCGTTCTTCCAGATCCAGTATTCAAGGATGTGGTAGTAACAAAATTCATGAACTGCATGATGCTTAATGGTAAGAAATCAGCCGCTGAAAAAGCATTTTACGGCGCGATGAACTTAATCGAAGCAAAAGGCCCACAAGGATTAGGCACTTTCAAAAACGGTATTGAAATATTTCATGCCGCACTTGAAAATACTCGGCCACTCCTAGAAGTTAAGAGCCGCCGCGTGGGTGGATCTAACTACCAGGTTCCAGTGGAAGTACGTCCAGAGCGTCGTCAAGCACTGGCCATTCGCTGGTTGATCGAGTTTTCTCGTGATCGTGCGGGTCGTTCTATGCGCGAGAAGTTAGCTGCTGAATTGTTCGACGCAGCAAACAAGCGTGGCGGAGCGATCAAGCGTCGTGAAGATGTTCACAAGATGGCTGAAGCAAACAAAGCATTCGCTCACTTCCGTTTCTAGAATTTGTTTAGCTGTATTTGATTGCAGATCAATTAGTTCAAATGGGATCGATTCGAAAGAATCGGTCTCTTTTTTTGCATGATTTTGCTAAGGTCCTGTTGAATGATCTAGTGAATCTTCCTGAGGATAATGCCATGAGTTTAAAGCCAACCGAGTTAGCCAATCTTCGTAATATCGGAATTATGGCGCATATTGATGCCGGAAAAACCACGACGACCGAACGCATTCTATTTTACACGGGTCAAATTCACCGTGTTGGTGAAGTGCATGAAGGGAACACCACTACAGATTGGATGGTGCAAGAGCAGGAGCGTGGAATCACGATTACTGCTGCGGCCGTCACGTCTTCGTGGAAGAACCATCAAATAAATATCATTGATACTCCTGGTCACGTCGACTTTACGATAGAGGTTGAGCGTTCGTTACGCGTGCTGGACGGCGCGATTGCCGTGTTTGACGGTGTCAGTGGCGTTGAGCCGCAATCGGAAACAGTCTGGCGTCAGGCCGATAAATACAAGGTGCCAAGGATTTGTTTCATAAATAAAATGGACCGCGTTGGTGCGAGCTTTACTAAATCTGTATTGTCGATTCGCGAACGCCTGGCCGCCAATCCTGTTCCGTTTCAATTGCCGATCGGTTCGGAAGATTTATTTTCGGGTGTGATTGATCTCATAAAAATGAAGGCCCTCGTATGGGGCGTGGGTGATTGTAAGGGTGAGAAGTGGGAGGAGACCAATATCCCCGCTGACATGGCTGCTGAGGCCGCAACCGCTCGCGATTTTTTAATTGAACAGATTGCCAATTGTGATGACGTGTTAGCAGAGAAGTATTTGGAAGGCCAACCAATTTCAGAAGCGGAATTAAAAGCGGCGGCGCGACGATCGACGATTGCCTTCCAATTTGTACCGGTGTTTTGTGGCAGTGCATTTAAGAATAAAGGCGTGCAGCCACTACTGGATGCGGTGCTTGACTATTTGCCTTCTCCCATCGAGCTCCCTCGTGTGGAAGGCATGGACGTTGAAGATGAAGAAAAAAAATTAACTCGTAAACGCACCCAAGATGATCATTTTTCCGGTCTAGCTTTCAAGATTATGAGTGACCCGTTCGTCGGACAATTAACCTACGTTCGCGTATATTCCGGCATGATATCAGTGGGGGATGTGGTTCTTAACACTCGCACGCTGAAGCGTGAACGAATTGCTAAGATTCTTCGCATGCAGGCCAATGATCGCGAGGAGCTTGAGTCAGTGGGAGCAGGCGAAATCGTTGCCATTGCAGGATTTAAATTGATTGCGACCGGCGACTCTGTTTGCGATCATAAACACCCGATTCGTTTTGAAAGCGTTGTGTTCCCTGAACCGGTGATTTCAATTGCACTAGAGGTAAAGAGTTCTGCTGATTCTGATAAGCTGCAGAAGGCGCTTGATCGCCTTCAAAATGAAGATCCCTCGTTTCGAGTCAGCTTTAATGCGGAGACAGGGCAGACGTTGCTATCGGGCATGGGCGAATTGCACCTTGAAATCATTGTCGACCGATTGAAGCGCGAGTTCAAGGTGGAATGTAACGTTGGTAAGCCGCAAGTTAGCTACCGCGAGACGATCTCGGCTGAGGGTCAGGTGGAAGAGACCCATCGTAGGGAAGGGGCAGGCATTAATCAATTTGCTCAGGTCACCATCGAATTTTCTCCTAGCACTCGGGACAGTGTCCTCACGTTTGAAAATAAGGTTAAGGAAAGTAAACTTCCAAAAATGTATGTCGAGCAAGTTAAGAAAGGTCTTGAGGAATCGCTACTCGCAGGACCAATCGCCGGGTTTCCGGTCGTAGGCGTTAAAGCTTGTCTAGTTGATGGACGCTTTGATCCCGCTATTCCCGATCCTAACGCCTTTAAAGTCGCTGCAAGCATGGCGCTTAGGCGTGGGCTGCGAGGGGCTAGCCCTCTGCTTCTAGAGCCTGTGATGGCCCTAGAGGTGATCGCTCCCGATGATTACCTGTCGAACGTGATCACCGATCTCAACAGCAGGAGGGCGCAGGTAAATAATGTGACCATGAAGGGCCACCTTCAGTGTGTGGAGGCTAATGCGGCGTTGTCAGAGATGTTTGGCTATTCAACACAACTGCGGTCTATAAGCCAAGGCCGTGCGACGTTTACTATGAAATTCGCAAGCTATGAGCAGGTTGCTCCGTTGACTTTAAAGCGCATCACCGGAATTTAGGAGGCTCGTTTGTTCTTAGCGCGCCCAGCTTCCAGCTCTTTTTCAGTGCTTGCTCGAAGATGCTCGATCAGAGCGTCTCGTAGCTCGGAATGGCAGTCGTCGCAAATAGGTTGACCAACGACCTTTTTGTCCATTTCCCCCCAGGTGACGAGGGATGCAGTGGCTTGGTCGCTGAAGCCTCGAGGCCGGAGGATGGACTGATGTTCACAACGCGGGCAGCATTTTTCATTCATGTTACTGTTTCTCCCTAGCCGCACTCTCCTTCGAGAAACGACCAAAATCATTGTAATTGCTTGTTATTGCCTGCAAACAGGATACCCTATTGAAAACACCAAGTAAAGCCCCCCTCTAAGAATGAGCGGGCAATCTGTGGTTTATACTTGCATTTCAATGGTTTTTTGTCTAAATTGCGAATCTTCGATTCTTAAAGAATTGCCGCACCTTTACGGCATTTCATCATTTGAGAACATATTAGTTAGAAATTAGGGAGCTACAATCATGAAAAAAGACATCCACCCAAACTATCGCCACGTCGTCATGAAAGACGCAACAAACGGTTGGGCATTCCTCACTCGTTCGACTGTTAAGACCAACGAGAACATTACTTGGGAAGACGGAAAAGAATATCCAATGATACTTGTTGAAACCACAAGTGCATCGCACCCATTTTTTACTGGCAAGCATAAAGTTATGGACACTGCTGGCCGTATTGAGAAGTTCAAACGTAAATATGAAAAAGCAGGCGTGAAGGCTTAATTTGGTTGTTGGCGCAACGTGCTGCAATAAAATTTCGCGAAGAAGTCTGTTAAATATAAAAGCCATCAGTTCCTTTGAGACTGATGGCTTTTAATTAGTCTCTGGCGCAAAAGCACCAGCGACGAAGGATCTCGCTGATTATTTGCTCTTGAAGCATCCCTCATGTATCTTTAATAAGCACAATTGCGCCATTAAATTAAATAGCAGTAGTATATCCCGCCGACAATATGCAAAGTATCTAAGTCTTTGTTGAAATTATGTGAATTAAAAAATACAGGACTTTGCGCAACTGCAAATAAGCGGATTTTATGCGGTTGTTGTTGCGTGGAAGTATCTGGGAGAAATTAATGGAAAAACAGTACCTAGTCATAGTCGAGTCTCCTACCAAAGCAAAAACTATTCGGAAATTTCTGCCAAAGAATTTTACGGTGGAAGCAAGTATGGGGCACGTTCGTGACCTCCCGCAATCAGCCGCAGATATCCCAGCGAAATATAAGAAGGAACCCTGGGCTAAAGAAATTGGAATTAATTGCGAAAATAATTTTGAGCCTCTATATATTGTGCCAAAAGACAAAACTAAAATTATTTCTACGCTCAAAGAACGCCTAAAAGGCGTCGATGAATTGTACTTAGCGACAGACGAGGATCGCGAGGGTGAAAGTATTAGCTGGCACTTGCTAGAAATTTTAAAACCAAAGTGCACAGTTAAGCGCATGGTGTTTCATGAGATCACCAAAACAGCCATCGAAAAGGCGTTAAAAAACACACGAGCCTTAGATGAAAAGCTTGTGCGCGCTCAAGAAGCTCGCCGAATATTGGATCGCATCGTTGGTTACACACTTTCACCAGTGCTTTGGAAAAAAGTAACTTACGGCCTCTCTGCCGGCCGCGTGCAGTCGGCCGCATTGCGTATGATGGTGGAGCGCGAGCGTGAACGAATGAGATTCAAAAAAGCAGGCTACTATGACTTGCTCGCATCCGTGTCTTCTTCAGGGAAAAAATTTGATGCAAAATTGTTTTCAATTGGAGACCAGAGAGTTGCGCAAGGCAAGGATTTTGACGAAACAACTGGGGCCCTTTCAGCGGACAAAAATATGATTGTCTTGGGCGAGACAGAGGCAAAGAAACTTTCTGCAAGCCTCAAATCCGCAACCTGGAAAATTCAGAGTATTGAAGAAAAAGAGTCGCATGCAAAGCCTCAGCCTCCATTCATTACTTCGACCCTTCAACAATCTGGAAACCGAAAATTAGGACTTTCCTCTCGTGACGTTATGCGGGTCGCGCAAAGTCTCTATGAACACGGCTTTATCACCTACATGCGAACTGATTCGACAACCATGGCGCAAGAAGCCATCGTCGCTACGCGTGAGATGATTCAGGACACTTACGGCAAAGAATATTTAACCCCTGAGCCAAGAGTCTATGCGGCTAAATCAAAAGGCGCCCAAGAGGCTCACGAAGCCATTCGCCCCGCAGGAACCTTTACCCCTCCCGATAAAACAGGCCTCACAGGTCGCGAGCTAGATCTGTACACGTTGATCTGGCAGCGGACTCTCGGCTCCCAAATGATGGACGCAAAAAAGAGTTCAATGTCGGTGCGAATCAGTGCCAACGAGGCGGTATTTAACGCGACGGGTACTAAAATTGTATTTCCGGGATATATGAAAGCTTATGACGAAGAGCTGGAGTCTGGCGATGCAACTCGGACCACAGAGTCTTTGTTGCCTGCTATGAAAACTGGGGACACGCTTCAGCTACAGGACGTAACGGCCGAAGGCCACGAAACTCGTCCACCAGCACGTTACAATGAAGCCTCAATCATTCAAGCCATGGAAAAAGCAGGCATTGGGCGTCCGTCTACTTACGCAAGCGTCATTTCAACGCTGTTTGACAAAAAATATGTCAGCAAAATGAACAGCGCGATTGCTCCAAGCTTCACTGGATTTGCGGTGACTCAGCTTTTAGAAAAGCATTTCGATAATTTTGTAAATCTTGATTTCACATCAAAAATGGAAGAAGACCTGGACGGCATTGCCGAAGGCAAACTAGATCAGCAAAAATATCTTGGAGCGTTCTGGTTTGGACCTAAAGGACTCAAAGAATTGGTCGAACTGAAGACCAAACAAATTGATCCTAAAGACAGCCGTTCAATCCATTTGCCCCAACTTGGCAAAAAAGTTGAAATTCGAATTGGCCGATTTGGACCATACCTCTCGCAAGTAGACATCAAAGAAGAAGAAGGTATTTTTGCCTCTATTCCTGAGGGTATCGCTCCCGCCGATTTGACTTTGGAAGAGTCCTTGCAGATTATTGAAACAAAAGCGAAGGGACCTGAGAGTATCGGCAAATATCCTCCTACGGGAGAAGACGTGTATGTGATGACCGGCCGCTTTGGTGCGTATGTTCAGGTAGGAAAACAAATTGAGGACTCCAAAGAAAAACCTCGTCGTGCATCGATTCCACGAGATCAAGATTTGAAGACCCTGCAATTAGAACAGGCCTTGAAGTATCTGAGTCTTCCCCGTGAGCTTGGAAAATTCCCAGACAATGGCGAATTGATCACGCTCTACGACGGTCGCTTCGGTCCCTACGTCAAGTGTGGTGCTGATATGAGGTCCCTTAAAAAAACAGATGACAAGTATACGACCACCCTCCAGCGAGCGATTGAAATTTTGAAAGAGGAGAAAAAAGGCCGTTTTGGAGCGAAATTGGTCAAGGAGCTGGGCAAACATCCTGAGAGCGGAAAAGATATGGGCATTTACGAGGGGAAATTTGGTCCCTATATCAAATGCGGGACGATTAGCGCCTCAATTCCCAAAGATTTAGACCCAGAAACGGTCACCCTGGAAATAGCGCTTCCTATTGTCGCCGCTAAAATGGTAGCTTCGGGCGCGAAAATAAAAGTGACGAGTGCGGCTAAGAAGCCGAAAGCGAAAAAGAAAAAAGCCACCAAAGAAAAATTGGCGGAAGAATAAGTTAGACGTGTCAGTAGCCAACTCGGTTTTAAAAACGAAAAACATCATTAGAGGATTTGAAAATGTATAAGGAAATAAAAGGCTGCCGTATCAGTGGAAGCAAAAACCTCATTACCATGCTGTCGCTTGGGGAGCAAACTTTGACGGGAGTTTTTCCTAAATCTCCCTCTGAAGCGATAACAAAAGGCCCTCTTGATTTGGTTTGGTGTCCAGATAGTGGACTCCTTCAGATGAAGCACTCTTATGATTTGGATGAAATGTACGGGGACAATTATGGATATCGCTCTGGTTTGAATCAGTCGATGGTCCGACACTTAACCAACAAAATTCATGCCCTCGAGCGCCTCGTGCAGCCAACCGAACAAGATCTCGTGATCGACATCGGAAGCAACGATGCCACATCCCTTCGCGCGTACAAAACGAAATGTCGCCGTGTTGGAATTGATCCGACAGGAAAAAAATTCAAGGCCTATTATACTGATGGAATCACTCTTTTGCCGGATTTTTTCTCGGAGAAAGTGTTCACGGCGACGTTTCCAAAAGACAAAGCGAAGATTGTTACATCGATTGCAATGTTCTACGACTTGGAAGATCCAAATAAATTCGTTCGTGATATTGAAGCGGTTCTTGCAGATGATGGCGTTTGGCATTTTGAACAGAGTTACATGCCGAGTATGCTTCGCACGACATCTTACGATACAATTTGTCACGAGCACTTGGAATTTTATTCGTTTCACGTTGTCAATGCACTTCTTGAATCAAATGGTATGCGCGTTGTAGACGTGCAGATGAATGCCGTTAACGGCGGAAGCTTTGCCATTACTGCTTGTAAAAAGAACGCAACATATAAATCAAACATGCCGGTGATCAACTGGACCCTCAAACAAGAAGACGACATGGGGCTACACACTCCTAAGCCATATCGTGAATTTGAAACACGCGTTTTTGAGCACCGAAAAAGCCTGCGCAATTTGGTTCACTCACTAGTCGCAGATGGCAAAAAAATTATCGGCTACGGCGCCAGCACCAAGGGCAACGTACTCCTACAGTTTTGTGGCTTCACCAAAAATGAAATCCCATTTATAGCTGAAGTAAACGAAGACAAATTTGGATGTTATACCCCTGGCACCAACATCCCTATTATTTCTGATCGCGAAGTGCGCGCCATGAATCCAGATTATTTCTTGGTTATGCCGTGGCACTTTAAAAATGATATTCTGGCCCGAGAAACGGAATACATGGCAAAAGGTGGAAAATTCATTTTCCCATTGCCGGAAATTGAAATCATTTAGTATGGTTAAGCATCGCTAGAGAGACTTATGAAAGCAATTATTTTTGGAAGCAATGGGCAGGACGGCCACTACCTGTCCGAATGGCTCAAACATAAGAGCATCGAAGTTATCAGTGTGTCTCGATCAAATAGTCGAGTCATAGGCGACGTGTCTGATTTTGGATTTGTGGAAAGTCTCATAAAAACCCATCAGCCGGCCTATGTGTTTCACTTTGCTGCAAACTCAACGGCTCGGCACGACGCACTATTTGAAAACCATAAGGCTATTTCTACAGGCACTATTAATGTCTTAGAGTGCGTGCGTTTGCATGCACCGTCATCCAGAGTTTTCTTGTCTGGAAGTGCACTGCAGTTTCAAAATGCAAACTCTCCTATTGATGAGGAGACTCCCTTTGCAGCTACAAGCGCCTATTCAGTCGCTCGAATCCATTCCGTGTACGCAAGTAGGTACTATCGTGACACCTTTGGCATGAAGGTCTATGTCGGATATTTCTTCAATCATGATAGCCCTCTGCGAACTGAAAAACATGTGAACCAGAAGATTACGGCGGCAGTCAAACGGATTGCGGGCGGTAGCGCTGAAAAGCTTGAGCTCGGGAATATCAATATTCGCAAAGAATTTAATTTTGCAGGCGATATGGTTGAGGCTGTATGGATATTGGTGAACCAAGACAAAATATTTGAGGCCGTGATCGGCTCTGGTGTCGCCCATACCATTCAAGAGTGGATCGATTATTGTTTCACTAAAGTCGGCAAAAAATGGCAAGAGCACGTTGTCATAAATCCTAAATTCGTGACGGAAGACAGCACACTAGTTTGTAATCCTAGGCAGCTCAAGTCCCTTGGCTGGGCGCCAAAAGTGTCTTTTACTGAATTGGCAGAGATGATGATGGCCGACTGAACGACCGTAAGTGATCATACGAGCGATTTTAGGCCGCTAATCGCCCGACAACCAGGCGTCTTCCAATAAAAACACCAATAATATCAGTGCATTGATCTAATTTTCCTATTTTTAATAATAATCAATAAATCTTTAAAAATATTGTTAAATTATATACAATTTTATGAATTATTGTGTTATATTGTCCTCCAGCCCTTCCTGTGGAAGCGGTGAATGAACCCTGTGTTGGAGTTTAAAGGATGAATTTTCGGCCCGAGATCGTTGGCTCAGTGGTGTTTTTTTTAATCGCAGCCACCGCCCAAGCGCAGTCACAGGGAAAAGCGCCGCGCCCTTTGTTTGGACAGCCCACGAAGATCGCGGCCCCTCCAAGCGAGTCTCACGTTGCGTTTGAAATGTCTGCCGGAACGGCTCAATATTCAATACTTGAAATGCCCCTAAAAGATCGTTCGTCTGATCGTGTTGATGGCACTGATGCAGAGGAGGATTTGACTTCGGCTTCTGGTGTTTTGCTAGATTTGAAACTTGGGTGGCGTCAGAAAACGTCTGTTGTACCCTTAATTTTTTTGCTGGGAGCCACGCAAATCTCTTCCGCAGGCCCGGGAGAGTCTATTCCTGCCACCTATTCTCGTTTGAAAGGTTCAGTTTCCACACGCTTTGAAATGACCTCAATCGGTGCCTCCCTTATTCCGGGTGTTGAGGCGAGACGGTCTATGTACAAGAACATAGATTCGGGGCACTACGTTGATGCTGTTTTAGTGAAAGCGGCTATTGAACAAAAATTAACGAGCGAGATTAAGCTCGGCCTAAACGGTGGCGTCGCCCCGTGGACAAAATTTGGTGTCCTTCAAAACAGTGACTATGGCAAGTCGGGTGCCCTGACGCAAACTACTGCTGGAATGAAGGAGTTTGGATCCACCCTGTCGTGGACGCCTGAACCTGGAACCACCTTACATATAGGTGTTTTGCAGGAAACCGTGGCGGTAAAAATGGACAGTACCGCCGGTTATCAGTCCTATGGTTTCCCCGCTAAGCCGTTGGATGAAGAAACACCTCAGAAAAACTATAATTTGAGCGTGCGTGAAATTTTTATTGGCGCGGCCAAGCGCTTTTGAGCCAATGAGATATTTCTCGATTTTTGCTGGCTAATGACGATATAATAGTGAGATGTCAGACTCAAAATCGTCCATTAAAATATTATTTCCTCAGGAGCCTGCACAGGCATCTGCAAAGTCATCCGTTGCAAAATCAAGTTTTATATTCGCATCGGGAACACTGCTTAGTCGAATAAGCGGCGTTGCTCGTGAGTCCGTAGTTGGGGCCATTTTTGGGGCAAGCGTCTATATGGACGCCTTTGTCGTGGCGTTTCGAATTCCTAATTTATTACGAGAGCTTCTTGCCGAAGGAGCTCTCGGTTCTAGTTTTACAAAAGTTTATTCGAGTTTATGCGTCCAGGATAAAGAGGCCGCTTCAAGGCTACTAGTCCAGACGCTGCAATTTGTCGTGATGATGAGTCTTTGTATTAGTGTCGTTGGAATTTATTTTGCGGACCAATTAGTCAATTTAATGACGGTGGCCAAGGGGAGTCAGGGTTCCGATCAGTTTCATGGCGTAGCGGTGGCACTCACTCAGCTGCTTTTTCCTTTTATCGGTTTTGCATCAATCGGCGCAGTCGTACAAGGTGCTCTCTATCAACGCGGTGGGTTTTTCTTAGCGGGCGTGGCGCCGATACTTTTCAATCTATTTAGCATCGCTGGAGCACTATGGCTGGCGCCGTTTGCGGTCGCTATTATTCCTCAGTCAATGGCGGAGGCCTTTGCCGGCGCAGGTATTCTTGGACTAGCCGTCGGAACTCTCCTCGGCGGGGCCGCTCAGTCAGGAATACAGGCCTGGGGAATTTGGAAGCCTCTGCTTTCAGGCAAAAAATTATGGCCTACGTCTTGGCCGTGGTCTTCTGATGTCGGCAAAGTTCTAACCTTGATGGCTCCTATGGTCATCGCGGCCAGTGCGGGTCAAGTCAACGTGATCGTAAATACCAATTTTGCGACCAGCCTTGGAACGGGGGCCGTCACCTGGCTGTACTTTGCGTTTCGTCTGGTTCAGTTGCCGATTGGTATGTTTGGTGTCGCGGTGGGTGCAGCCGTACTTCCTGCTTTGAGTAAGTCAATCACCGAGGCTCACGGGAAAGTGGACGCCAAGGCTAGCGGCGAAGTCGTTAATGCCATGGATCTGGTCGCCTGGCTCATGATTCCGTGCACCATGATTTTAACGCTGTGTTCTACGGATATTACCCGCCTGCTGTATGAAGCTGGACAATTTACTCCGGCCGATACCGCCGCGACGGCGATTGCCATTGAGGCCTATAGCTATGGACTTCTCGGTTACGGTCTTTTAAAAGTTTTGAATAGTTATTACTATGCAACCGGTCGAACCAAATTTCCAATGGGCGTAAGCCTGCTCAGTATCGCAGGCAACTACTTGGCAAATTCAATGCTGGTGCACCGTTTTGGACATCAAGGCTTAGCCATGACGGCCTCAGTGATGTTGACTATCAACAGCTTGTTGCTGATGGCAGGAATGTCCAAAGATGGCCTTCTGGTGCCGTGGAAACAAGTCGCCACCTCATTTGCATTACTGCTCGTGGGCTCTGGTCTCGCCATTTCTATTCATGGGCTTTATGCTCCGACTCTTTCGGATTGGTCGCTCATTCCAATGTTAGGAATTGATGTTTCAACAGCAAGCTCCGTATTTTTAAGAAAAATAGATTCTTCGATTCGCATTGCGATCGATACAATTTTTATTGTTACGCTGTTTGGCGGGGCGGGTCTTGCCAGAATTGGCAAGACTCCGAAAGAGGCTCTGAGAATGTTGAAGCGACGTAGAGTGTAGATTTCTATGTCCCAGGCTATTGCAACTTAGCTTGATCGAAGGTCAGGACTTCTGTGACCGTCGTTAAAACTTTATTGCCTGTATCCGTTCCGCGCTTGAAATTGGCAATGATTGAATTTCCTGAATAACTAAACGTAAAGGTACTGTCCGCATTTTTTGTTACGGTTCCAATATTCATAAATGCGGTGTGCAGCGACTTATCTGCGGTGTCGTTAAGGTAGTACTCTTGAAGGGTGCCGCCAATGGGCAGGTCTGAGCTGTTAAATAACATTTTTACCATCAAGTTTCGGTACGCTGCGCTGGTGGAAGTCTTCGTCGTCACGGTGAGTTTATAACGTTCCACCGTCGGAGTGGCCGTGTCAACCGTAAGGAAAATCGAGGGAACCCCTGCGCAAAGGGCCAAGGTCTCTTCGCCGAGACAGTTTGAATTGGCAAGAGATTTATAGGTCGTGCCAAATACGTTTCCATTTGGATCGGCATAAATAACCATCGACACAGGTTTGTCTGGACCGAGGGTCACATTATCCGCGAAGTAAGTGCTAGCGCCAGAACAAGGAATGGTTATTTCTGCTTCTTCAGCCGCAGTGAGTGAAGATGAGAGTCCACTCGTTGCACTCGTGTAGTAGGTCGTTGAACCCATCAAAACAGAGCCTTTGATTTTAACTTTGTAGGTTCCGCCCGAAGTTCCGGCTCCATCAACGCAGAACTCAACCGCAGCACCGTCATAGGTAACATCGCCTGAGACCGTTAGGGCGCTTGCGCCTGCGCCCGCCAGTAAGTTATCTACCGTGAGGCCCTGTGATAAATCAATGGAGCATTCGGCATCGGTTTTTGCGGCATCACAGGTGTAAAAATTTTCGCTAGCGGATGTGTAGCCCGTGGCTCCATGATTTCCACCACCAATCAAATTGATTCTACGAATGGGCACTTTGTAGTATTCAAGGGTCACTACATTGGCCAACATTCCAGAACCTAAGGTGGTGGTCGTTAAATCTAGGTCTGAGCCCGCAAGTTTAAGTGTCGACAATCCTGTCGACCTAACTTTTGCCGATACGGCAGCAGATTTCGTTGTTTTTTTCTTTCCGCATCCAGATATTGAAATTGCAGCTATAGCCATAAACATTACTAATTTCATAAAGAGTCTCCTGATATAGTTAAATGTAGTCCCACGACATCATACCGCCATAAATAGCCGCAGTGCAAATATTCATCTGCAATAAATGTGAACACATTGAGGCCATCAAATGGAGCGAGCCTCTGCCCCTGGGGACAAAAATCATAACCAACTTGAAATACTAGGATAATAGGGCAATGACGCGCTCCCTCGCGTCTGCTATGTTAAGTCCCTTAAAGCTGTCACTGGAATGGATTAAACGACTATGTCTACAAATGAAATTCGGGGAAACATCCTACCAACGCCCGAAGCAAAAGAACTTCAAGAGTACAAACCTAAAAATAAAATCCGGTTTGTCACCGCCACGGCATTGTTTGACGGTCACGATGCGTCCATAAATATTATGCGGCGTCTTCTCCAAGCTCGAGGAGTCGAGGTCATACATTTGGGACACAATCGTTCAGCCCAAGAAATTGTCGACACCGCCATTCAAGAAGACGCCCAAGGGATTGCGATCTCAAGTTATCAGGGCGGGCACATGGAATTTTTTAAATACATGCGCGAGCTCCTAGATAAAGCTGGAGCCAAGGATATTAAAATTTTCGGCGGCGGCGGCGGCGTCATAACGGTCAAAGAAATGGCCGTGCTTCATGCCTCCGGTGTTACTCGAATTTATGGACCTGAAGATGGAACAAAACTTGGCCTCGACGGCATTATAGGTCACATGATCTATAACACGGATTTTGCTTACACCGGGTGGAATGATCGCCACAAATCTTCCAACGAATGGGTGCGGTTGAGCCGCGCTATGACCTTGCTTGAAAATGGTTGTGCTTCAGCCGCCGATGTTGCCAAAAATTTGCCCCCCGTTAAACAAAGGCACGCTCAGATTCCCGTCGTCGGTATAACCGGCACCGGTGGCGCTGGAAAGAGTTCGCTTACCGACGAATTGATCTCTCGATTTCTTTGGGATAACCCTGGAATAAAAATCGGCGTCATCTGCATCGACCCAAGTAAAAAGGCCACAGGTGGCGCTCTCTTAGGTGACCGAATCCGGATAAATTCCGCTAGTGACGACCGAGTTTTTCTTCGCAGTTTTGCCACACGCTCCGCAGGTAAAGAAATTGCGCCTACAACCAAGGTCGCATTAGAGCTGCTCAAAACTCGTGATTTCGATTTTATCATCGTAGAAACAAGCGGCATCGGTCAAGGAGACACCGGAATTCTAGATCACAGTGACGTCAGTCTGTACGTGATGACCTGTGAATTTGGAGCTCAAACTCAACTTGAAAAAATCGACATGCTAGATTTTGCGGATCTCATTGCCATCAATAAATTCGAGCGCAGGCAAGCACCCGATGCCCTTAGAGATGTGCGAACCCAACTGCGACGCACACGCTTTAAAGGGCAGCGTCTCGAAGAATCGGCTTACCCTGTGTTCGGAACTATCGCCAGCCGGTTCAACGATGACGGCACCAACGGGTTGTATCAAGCCCTGTGCCAGAAAATTAACGCAAAAGTAGGCGAGACAAGATTCACACCCGCAAATACTCGCAAATACGCACTCGAATCCACCCATCGTGGGGCGTTGATTCCTGGAGATCGCATTAATTATTTGTCCGATATTTCTAAAACGATTCGTACCTATCACACAAACCGCAGGACCCATGTGGAGTTAGTCCGAAAAGCAGAAGCTTTGGAAAAGTCTGCGTCCCACATGCGCACAACCGGAAATGAAGACGTCGCCAAGACGTTAAATGTCGAGGCGGAAAAAACGTGGAAGCTTGTTCCTCAAGGAATCATAGAGGTACTTAACAACTGGGCCGAACTAACAAAAAATTATGGCAGCCCCGAATTTACTTATAAAGTTCGTGGTAAGGATGTCCTCGTAAAGGCGTCGTTCACCACGCTATCCCAAATGACGTTGCCGAAGGTCGCAGTGCCAAGGTTTGCGAGTAAAGGCGATATTGCCGACTATGTGCTGAAAGAAAATGTTCCCGGTAGCTTTCCTTACACTGGGGGCGTCTACCCATTTAGACGAACCGAGGAAGATCCAAAACGCCAATTTGCAGGCGAAGGCGGACCCGCTAGAACCAATAAACGATTTCACTACCTGTCGCGAAACGACTCGGCAAAACGACTGTCCACAGCCTTTGACTCGGTCACCCTCTATGGCGCAGAACCCGACCGCAGGCCCGATATCTACGGTAAAATCGGTGAATCAGGCGTCTCCATCGCAACCCTCGACGATATGAAAATGCTTTATAGCGGCTTTGATCTTTGCTCGCCGTCGACCTCCGTTTCCATGACCATTAATGGTCCCGCGCCAATTATTTTGGCGATGTTTCTCAACACAGCTATCGATCAACAAGTCGACGAATTCATCAAAAAAAATAAACGCATTCCGACCCCTGCTGAACACCAAACGATTCATGAATTCACCTTGAAAACAGTGCGCGGCACCGTGCAAGCCGATATTTTAAAGGAAGATCAAGCTCAGAACACCTGTATTTTCTCCACCGAATTTGCCCTGAAACTGATGGGCGACATTCAAGAGCATTTCATCGAGAAATCGGTGCGAAATTATTATTCAGTCTCGATCTCCGGTTATCATATTGCCGAAGCAGGAGCCAACCCCATTAGTCAATTGGCCTTTACGTTGGCTAACGGTTTCACCTATGTTGAATACTACCTCGCTCGCGGCATGAAAATTGACGACTTCGCACCCAACCTCAGCTTCTTTTTCTCAAATGGCGTGGACGCAGAATACGGCGTCATTGGCCGTGTCGCTCGCCGTATTTGGGCCGTCGCCATGCGCGATTTTTATAAAGCCTCAGAGCGTAGTCAAATGCTGAAGTATCACATTCAAACATCGGGCAGATCGCTCCATTCGATGGAAATCGATTTTAATGATATTCGTACCACCCTCCAAGCCTTAATCGCGTTGCAGGATAACTGCAATTCTTTGCACACGAACGCCTACGATGAAGCGATTACCACCCCAAGTGAAGATAGCGTGCGCCGAGCCATGGCCATCCAAATGATTATTAATAAAGAATACGGACTCAACAAATGTGAAAACATTGTTCAAGGAAGCTATTTTTTAGACCTCCTTACCGATTCTGTTGAAGAAGCGGTACTCCAAGAATTTGATCGTTTGTCGTCTCGGGGCGGAGTCTTGGGCTCTATGGAAACTCAGTATCAACGAAGCAAAATTCAAGAAGAAAGCCTCTACTACGAGCACCTTAAACACAATGGCGAGTTGCCGCTGATTGGTGTTAATACGTTTTTAAATCCAAAAGTTATTTCTGGAGAATATGAACGGGCCGAAGTCGAGTTGGCCCGCGCCGATTATGGTGAAAAAGACGATCAACTTAAAAGGCTTCAAGACTTTAAAGATAGATCAGCTACCACAAAAGAGCAGGCTATGAACAGTTTGGCAAAAGTCGTCATCGCAAATGGAAACATCTTCGCAGAATTGATGACGACGGTGCGCCATGCCAGTCTTGGAGAAGTATCTGAGTTACTATATCGCCTTGGTGGACGGTACCGCAGGTCGATGTAACAAAACTTTTTTTCAAAGAATTCGAGGTCTGAAATGTTTGAAGTTGCCATTGCCCATCACCATTCCTCAATTGGCTGGCTGACCCTTACAGCCAATCATGCCGGAATCACAAAAATTGAATTTGGAAAAATAGGCAAAGAATTTCGAAGCTCCCCATTTCTGCACCAAGCCATCAAAGAATTGGATCAGTACTTCGCCGGAGATCGTCGCCAGTTCACAGTTCCCGTGAGCCTAACTGGTACCCCGTTTCAAAAGATTGTTTGGAATGCATTGCGTAAAATTCCCTTTGGAGCCACCCCCAGTTACAGTGACATCGGTGACAGCATTGGTCGGCCAAGTGTGGCGAGAGCGGTCGGAATGGCCAACAACAAAAACCCGGTTCCCATTATCGTTCCTTGCCACCGCGTCGTCGGTCGCGATGGAAGTTTGGTAGGGTATGCAGGTGGCCTCAATATTAAACGTCAGCTACTTGATATTGAGCTCTGTGGCGGGTCGATGAATAGTCTGGCCTTTGCTCGGGAGCCAGATTTTATGGCGTCACCCTATATCCAGTTAAGTCACTAATGCCGGCCGCTGGGCTAAGGCGCCTAGGTCGACATTAAAAAATTCCATGTCTTAACGATGTCTAGCCAGGCCGTTGCCTGTGGATGGCTCACAGTCCAGGCCCCAGACTGGCTCCTTGCGATCGATCCAGGCGCAGTTAAAAGCACGTACTTGACATGTCCACTATCTGTGGCGGCACTCAAGTTTGATGATGCTTTTTTGTCAGCTAATAGCAGTCCTAAGATTTCCTCTTTTACGGATGGAAGATCGTCTGCCGTCCCAAACATTTTGCAAAGTCTCTTTGAATTTGGGCAGACCAAACGTAGATCACTAATCATCTCTTCCACGCCTGTCATGCCACAGTACTCGGCCGATAGTCGCAGTGCGTGAATCATTCCAATAGCCACGCACTCACCGTGAGTGACGGAATGCCCCCTCTTGGTCGCAAATGTTTCAAGTGCATGTCCTAACGTATGTCCAAAATTTAATATCGCACGCTCCCCACGCTCAAACGGATCCCGAGAGATCACAGCCTGCTTTATCGAAATAACATCGAGAATCTTCGATCTAATCAATCGGTCATTAACAGGCGTGGACTTCGCAGCATCCATTAAATCGTGCCATAGTTGTGTTTGACCGCCAAGCAACGCATGTTTGAGAGCCTCGACTAAGCCACTTCGAAGTTGGACATCATCTAACGTACTTAACCAGCCAGTCCAAATAGAAACGCCAACAGGAGAACGAAACAGACCGATCTGATTTTTTCCCCAAGGCTCAAAATTAACCCCAACCTTGCCGCCGAGGGAGCTGTCGATCATCGCAAGCAGTGTGGTTGGAATATAGTGGCACCGGAACCCCAAAATCCCTGCTGCAAAGCCAACTAGATCTCCAGCAACTCCACCCCCAACCACAATGACTCGGGACCGAGGCGGTTGATGGGCGCGCAAAATATTTACAATGGCCCGAACCGTCAGCAGGTTTTTTTCTACCTCCGAAAATTTAAAGCACAGGAATTTCCCAGGAATTTGAAGGCGCCAGTAATCCGCAACACCCTGATCAATGATGACAACGTCGTCTCTTCGCACCGTTTCAAAACACTGCTCCAGCCTATCAACCTGTTTCACGCAGTAAGAATGCTCGGCGTCAATTTTATGTCTGATAGGTGTTTCGATATCCCCGACAAAAGTAACGCCACGTTTAAATACTTTGCCAGCAAGGTGAAATGAATGCAAAAACCTAGACTCAACATTTGCTAAATTCCATGCAGTGTCTCTCGATAAACCTGCCGAAAATGCCGCAACCAAAATGGAATAAACATTCGCATCCCCAAAAAGTGCGAAAGAAAGTTCGGCCTCCTCCCCCGCAATCTCCCCAGATCCCCATTCGAATGAGTCCATGGGAGTGTCCGCAGGCGGAGCTCCCGGTACATAAATGGTGAGTTGATGGCGTTGCGGCATGGTTCTTTTCTTTTAATAAAATCAATCAGTTATATGGGTGGCTGAATGGGCAAATGTCCCGTCCGAATTCAAGATCTCTAAAATCCTGCCGATAACAGAACGGTACACGGTAAACCGACACAGCTCCAAGAGGGTGCTGCAGAAAAGGACTTACGGATGAGTTTTAAGCCAATTATGTCAAATGAGACCGGAAAATTTTTCCGCAAACAGCTTGATAATATTACACGGCAAAAAGCTTCCGACACCAAAATCATCTCCCTCTCAGATTACCGCAGTAACAAAAATATAAAACAAAAGAAAACAGTTCTCGTCGTAGATGATGATGATATTATGCGCAATGCGCTGA
The DNA here is from genome assembly GCA_945900755.1 of Bdellovibrio sp. ZAP7. GTDB lineage: Bacteria > Bdellovibrionota_B > Oligoflexia > Oligoflexales > RGVZ01 > CAMDKS01. Next base: position 69,433 of record CAMDKS010000005.1, on the reverse strand, counting down.
AGCGTGTCCTGGAAGGCGAAAATTTCAATGTCCTAGTCGCCGAAGATGGATATGCCCTAAGCCACCTCCTCGACGCATCCTTTCTAGACCTCATCCTCCTAGATATCACCCTCCCCTGGGTCGATGGCTTTGAACTCGTACAACTCCTTAAAAGTCACAGCGTTCTTAAAGAAATTCCCGTCATTATGGTCTCAGCCCACAAGTCCACAGATGATATCCGGCGAGCCATGGAGTTGGGTGCTAATGATTTCATCGGCAAACCCTTTGATGTCGACTACCTCATCCAAGCCATCCGTAAAAATTTACCTAGCGCCAGCTAATAACCCCGTCTAACAAGTCAATTTTATACGTCTAACTAATGCTCACACACCAAAAAAGTTGTTGACACCCAAGCTTCATATCAGGTAGTTTCCCCTCCTACCACTATTCCTCAGTAGCTCAGTCGGTAGAGCGAGTGACTGTTAATCACTATGTCGGCGGTTCAAATCCGTCCTGAGGAGCCATCCCACTTGTTTCTTTTTCATTTATACTGCGTTAGATTCCGGCGCTCGTTGGTCACGTACTATGTGTACGCTCCCGCCTCGCGCCGCAATCTGCCTTGTCTAAATAAAAAATAAACGGCGTGGCGTCGAGCCCGGAACTTGTGGCTGGCGAATTAATAATTACGCCGCTGCAGGGACCTGAAAACGGCCGTGGCAATCTTGGTATTTTTTTAGTTTGCGCCGAAGGTCTATCTCGGTGAAGAAGAATGTGTGGTCCGTAAATTCTCTCCGGCATGATCCGATCAGCCTTTCCACGAAAGGATGCGTCCAGGGCCGACCCGGCCTTGATAGCAAAACCTTTGATTCTTCTCGAATATTGATCCATAACGACCATCACCCAGTGTGACTGCAGAGACGTTGATTCGACGCGAAAAAAGTCCAGTGACCAGAGTGAGTCTTTGAAATCGCCAAAAAAAGTCAGCCAAGACGGTCCATCGCCTGGGCCAACTGGCTGGGTTGGTTTGAAATACCTGTTCAAAATCCGGCGCACATCATCCTTGTCGAACTCGATCTGAAACGTATTCTCAACAATCAAGGCGATTTTCGGACAACCGAAGCCGGGATTTTTCGTTTTGGATCCATCAGAAGAGCCCAAAATCCAAAAAGTAATCTTTCCACTGCCGATAAATGGGGACACTTACGCTGGGAGCGTCCGAAAAACCAAATGATTGCAAGTCCGCAAAATCGCCGCTTTTAAGCGCAAACTAGGAATTCGCCAGCCACAGCTGTAGTACAAGTGCCACTCGTCGCTAACAACCAACTACTCCACGGGCGCGATGCGCCAGAGGAAATCTAACATGGTTTTAAATTTCTCGCAGTTATTGTCCCGGTATTGGTTTCCATGTCCCTCATCTTGGTGTTCGAGAAAAGTGATATCAGCTTCTGGACGCGCACCCTTGATTGCAGCGTAGAAGTCGCGACTTTCCGAGACATTTATCCGATTGTCCTGAGACCCGTGCATGATCAAAACTGGGATGTCCACATTTTGGACGAAGTGCGACGGGGATCTATTTTCGTACAAAGCCTTGTTTGCCACGGGGTTTCCCATTTCACCGGTGACAGCAATCGGAACTACCGATCCTGAAAGAAAATTCAGAAGGTCCGACACCCCTGCCATGCTTATTCCGAAATTAAATTTTTGATATACTCGGCCTTCCTGGGGGCGGGTTACTGCCCAGTTGGTCATGTACCCACCATAACTAAAGCCGTAAATACCGATTCGTGACTGCGGGATCCCTTGTGTCTCTGCCAAGTATTTCATTGCCATTTCGTAATCGTTGTAGTCTCCGCCACCCCAGTCCAGATCATTCATACCTTGAAAATTGCCGTAAACGGGGTTACCGTCCAACCCAAGTTTCACATTCCCGCTGCCGTCCAGTTCAACATCTGATTCTCCGCCGCCAGAACTGCCACGTGGATTAGGTGCGATCACCGTATATCCTAAATGGCAAAGCACTTGAATATCGGGATACCAACTGCTCGTAGACCTTCCTCCCGGCCCTCCGTGGGCAAAAACCAGTGCGGCCTTTTGAGTTTTGGTAGCTTGATAGGTCGGTTTAAATAAAACGGCGTGAATCTTGCGTGGGCGTTCCACGGCTTTCCAAACGTCACCGGTTTTTTCGGCGGTTTTCCTAGAATCAAACGTTTGATAGTAGACCTCTTCTGACGCACAGGCACTCGCAGTGGCAGCTTTGGCGGTGGAACTGTAAAGTTTATTCAGTTCGAGGGTTTTCGCTCCGATATCCGCACGAATCTGCACTGCTCCTTGTTCGAGACTGGTGGGGGATTTGAAGGAGAAGACGTAGGAGCCATCTTTCATAACCTGAGGCCCCGAACGAAAATTAATTCCCGTCTCATATGAAGATACTTCTGTAACGATTTTCCTTGCGGCGGCGTCGTAAAAATATAACGTCGCCTTTTTTTCTTGAGGTAAAGAAAACTCTACTAAAATCTTATCTTTTTCGGCTAGGGCTACTGCCTTACCTGCCCACTTATCTTGATTCTTGAAAACAACTTCGTTTGTCAGTGTTTCTAGATTGTAAACATAAAGAGAAGTTTGCATTCCGTTATTAGCCATGTAGAAGATGAGATTTCCTTTCCAGCTAACCAGTTGAATGTCATTGAAAGCAGGCGTTACCGAAGTGGCATTTTTCGAGTCCCGGTCAAACAACATAATCTGCTGCTGCTCGTATTTCTTTTCTAAAAGTCGAACAAAGGCGATCTTTTTGTTGTCCTCGCTTAAAAGCGGCGCAGAATAGGCGTAGATCGCATTTTTTGGGTCTTGATCGTCGCAATAAAGATTGGTGATTGTTGTGGCGGAAGATTCCACGCCTCGCTCCCAAAGGCACGTGACAGGATCCGGCCCAAGCTTTCTCTCGCGGCCAATCACCAGCACCTTTTTCTCGGGTATCAGAGTGAAAGCGTTTGCGAAACCTAGTGCCGTGATTTGCTCAATTTTTCTCGAGATGGGGTCGAGCGAATAGACATTATAGGTCTCATTATTAGTGACATCACTAATGAAAAATAATTTTTTGGTTTGAGGATCGTACTTAGGACTGCTGAAGGCGCGGCGCCCAAATTCAGAAAATAACTCACCTGACTTAGGATCCCAGAGGTTACCGGTTAAAGAGTGCCGAAGTATGACGCTCGTCGAAGAGGTGATATCATGCCGGAACATGGAGTTGTCTTCGGGATTTACAAAAAAGGTCAGTCCAAAACCTGAACTAGAAAAAAATTCGTCGATATCAATTTGTTGAGGCCCAAACGTCAGTTTAGAAGAAACTTCAGGCCTGGTGGGAGGCGTCGTCGAATGATTGCGTTTACGAAATAAACCGCAACCGGAAATTGACCCCAGTAGCAATAAACAAAGTAGAGGCATTACAGAGCGTTGTGATTTCATAGAGACTCTCTTATTTTAAAGGTTTTATCAAATATTCTGCTGAAAAAAAGTTAGGTGGAGATTTTAAGAATTTGTCCTGTACTACCGCTCTATTATGCTGGCAGCTTAATAAAGCGGTAGTACAGTCAAACCGATTATTCTGGAAACACTGATTGCAAGAACGTGTAAATAGACTGATTTGCCAAAATGAAGTTAGCGCCGGTAAAATTTAAATGCCCTGCTCCAGGAATTGGAGTGAGAGTTACAAGTGAGCCTAAGCCGAGGGCCGTCGCTTTGTCGAAAAGCTGTTGGCTCAAACTAAATGGAACACGGGCGTCACTGGTGCCGTGTACCATCAGTAACGGAGACTTCAACTCATCAAGGTGATTGATCGGGGAGCGATTTTCCCAATCAGCCACGGAATCCGGATTCTCTCGAGTGCCGCCGGCTTCCTTAAGTATCCACGCTTTAATATTCGACTGATCGTGTTCTCCAACGATTGACGAAAATCCGGCTTCAGATATTCCAAACGCCCATTGAAATTCTCGCTGCAAACCATTAAATGTGGCTGGGAAGGTCGTTTGACGCATTGCTGCGTAACCCCCGTGACTTTGTCCCCAAGTCCCGATTTTTCGAGGATCGAAGCCCAGCTCGGTAACGAGCCATTTTGCAGCGTACTGACCATCGATCATTTCTTTGCCGCCGAGGTCGCCGTCATTGAGCGTTTCAAAATAACTGCCGACATTTGAGACGCCACGTACACTGGGGCTCATAACAGTGACGCCAATTGCACAAAGAGATTGAATTCTACTATCGAAATTGCGTGCGCCGCCATAAAACGATTGCACTACTGCAATTTTTGGCAAATTCGTTCTGACGACTTTAGGTGTGTATAATATAGCGTGGATTTTTCCAACGAGGTGTTCCCCATTTACGTCATAACTAACGTCGTCAAAGGTATCGTACCGAACAACTCTAGAATCACAGTGCACCGCTTTATCTAATGCGCTTTGTTCTGAACCTAATACTTCTACCGTGGCACCTGATTTAATATTGAAAGACTGGATGCTCGCCTTAACCGACTCATTTGAAAGTGAAACCAAAACATTTTGAGAATCGGCTGATAAAATGTTTGCAGTCCCAGGAATTTGAGTCAATGTGTGGCTGGACACTACGCCGTTAGATACTCGGACCTCCGTCAAGGTGGTCCCAAGAATACTTTTTATGTTTACCAATGCATGTCGATCATTTACCATCACATCGTTAGAATTTTTGTATACCGTAAATTGAGAGACGCTTGCGCCAAGGCTCGAATAAATGTTGGTAACGACCTTCGAGCTGAGGCTGACCTTCATTAAATTCTGAGAACCATTTTCTGGGGATATAAAATACAAATCATCACCTGAGGTGTGTGTTTCGCTTAAATCAAGCGAAGGAAACGAACGGGAGGATGAGCGTGGCAATAGATCTTCAATCGTGGAATCACCGTTTAGGCTAAGACGAACGACAGTGCCTTTTTGCCTGTCATTGCCGTACTGACCGACAATGAACACCGCATTATTTGCTTGGTCCCAAGAAAAATTACCCCAGGGGAATTTGATTTCAGAGTGCTCGTCAGTAAATAATATTTTGTCTTCCGACGTGCTCAAATTCAAAAGCCTAAGGTCAACAATGCTACCCTCGGCCACATCCCGACGGCTCGAATAAATGATTAGATCGCCCGCTGGGCTAACCGAATATCCCGACACATAAGATGAGTCCGTGAGTTTGGACATCTCTTGAGTCGAAAAATCAAAACGATAGATGTTAAAATGCTCGTTGTTATTTTCGTCCATTTTAAAATATAGAAATTTTCCTAGTGGGTCCATTTTTAATTGGTTTGGCAAACTATTCGTCAGCTTGGAAGCAGGGCTACTTGCCATAGATTCAAAAGTCTGGCGATGCGCCATGTCGATATTGGCCGTAGATATGTACTGGCCATCAATGTGAGGAACAAGAGCAACAAGGGCCCCTGACGTTAGAGACGCTGCAATCTGCCAGGGACTGGGGGCTGTGATTTCTAAAGCGCCCCCATCAACGGTTATCCCTCTATAAGTGAGTTCAGTACCAGCCGCAGTTGAGTGGCTCTTGGCATCAACTTTGTGGCAGGAGGTCAGATGAGTTGCTGCAATAAACATGGAAACGACGGTCATAAACCCTGCTGGCTTTAGCAACTTCGAGCACACCATGACTGTTAAGTCTGCAAATAATCCGGTCATTCTGATTCTCCGAGTAGTAGGTCGTCGTTTAGAAATAATTCAAAAATATACAATGAATTCCGGCGATTTCATCGTCGCCGGCCGCAGTATGCCTGATTAATTATTAGGCGTCAATGCTTATACTACGTGTCGCAGCGGCTGTTTGTCCTAGTTCTCTTGTTTTGTAAGACTTTTTCACATACCCTTGTTTGCTGTCCCTTTACAGGCGAGGTTAGGAGGTTAGAACATGTTCCGGATCCCAGATGCGAACCAAGACATTCGGGAAATTGGTCGGCCATCATTGGCCTGTACTACCGCTTTATAAAGTTGACTTAGAACGCGCATAGCGAATTTCAGCAACAAACGAAGTTTTTTGACAGGATCATCCAAAAAGCGACTCGTACCAGAGAGAAATAAAAGCGTCAATGAAATCATAAACATTGATTATTGCGGCACTACAGCTATAAAATCAGCAACATAACCGGAATTTTGTTAAGTTAAAACATTAAGTGACACTTTACACTTTATACTTTATAATCGAGCAATGGACTGGACAGTACTCAATTCCAAAAAACACGAGCTCGACTCCATTCGACCGCTTCCACCCGCATTGGTGAGAAACCTCGAAGAATGGTTCAGAGTTGAGTTGACCTATACAAGCAATGCGATCGAAGGCAATACGCTTACCAGGCGTGAAACAGCGATCGTCATTGAAAAGGGACTAACCGTTGGCGGTAAAAGCCTAAAGGAGCATCTTGAAGCCATCAATCACGCCAAAGCACTGGACATCGTTCGAGAACTCGTTTCCAAAAAAAATCGGAATTTGAGTGAGGCGGATATTCTCCGAATTCACGAAATGGTACTCTCAGGAATCGACGATTCCAATGCGGGACGCTACCGAGATGTGGCCGTGAGAATTTCTGGGTCATCAGTGGTACTTCCCAACTTCCGCAAGGTCCCAGTCCTAATGGAAGAGTTCGCTGCTTGGCTCAAAGGCCAAAAGAACCTCCACCCAGCCGCACTCGCAAGTGAAGCACACTACCGGCTGGTAACGATTCATCCATTTGTGGATGGAAATGGCCGGACAGCCCGCCTTCTTATGAATTTGATTTTGATGATGCATGGCTATCCACCAGCTATCATTCGACCGCGTGACCGATTAGCCTATATCAGCGGACTAGAGAGCGGTCAGCTTGGTGGCCCAAAAATCCAATATGAGCGCCTGATTTTGAAGGCTATTGGCAGATCTCTCGACATATATTTAAAGGCGGTTAAAGGCGAGGACGACGATTCACAGTTAGAAGAAGATAATTTGAAATTAAAAATCGGACAAATAGCAAAAGCTGCTGGCGAAACAGTTCCTACCATTCGTTTTTGGACGAAGGAGGGACTACTCCATGTAGTGGACGTCTCGGAATCTGGATATCAATTGTATGATCCCGCAACGATTGATCGCTGCCGCCAGATACAGGCCCTCAAGAAAAAACGCATGACACTCGCTGAAATCAAAATAAAGCTGCAAGGCTGAGAGATTGTAGTAGCAACACACATTATACCTAAGAATCGTGAGTAAGTGACGAAACTCACGGCTGATATTGGGATTTGTCTGCCTCGCCACCGTGTACACCAATTTCCCGAATGTCTTGTTACGAATCTGAGCTAAAACTCTTAGCCTTCTCAGCCAGCCCACCCACCACGGAGTGAAAGTGGCGATGCTCGCGCACCTTCTCGCGGCCTAAGCGCGTGTCTAGTGCGCGTCGCAAGGCAGGTAATTTGGCTGTTCCGCCTGTCGCACAAACGACGTCTATTTGTGAATACTTGAGGCCGGCATCTTTGATGGTGCTGTCCATGGCGCCTACGATCAAGTCTACGTCGTGGCTTGAGTGTTTTTCAAATTCTATAGCACTAATTTTTTCACTGAGTTTCAAGTCATCGAAAGCAAATTCAAATATGGTCTCGGCGGCACTCGAGAGACTTATTTTAGCTCGCTCAATAGACCTAAATAACGAGTAACCAAGATGCTCTTCGACAACAAGAAATAGACGATTCATTTTCTTGCCGTCCTCTTCACTCAAAGACCACCTTTGGGCGTCCTTTAAAATTCCAAGTAAGTCGTTTCGTGCAAGAAGTGACATGTCAGCAGGGGAGCACATTTTTGAAATTAAGCTTTTTGGAAGCTCCAAATCCGTAGAGCTCATTGGCATCCGGTAGCGAACCTCAGAGCCAAAATGACGAGCGATTTGATGTCTCATGATGCCGCCGTCAAACATGTCTCCCGCAATCGGGATGCCGCCAATGGACAATACATCCTGATCCACTAGATCCCTAGGGCCCATTTTTAAACAAGTAAAGTCAGACGTGCCACCGCCAAAGTCTGCTACAAGGACTATTTTCTCTTCGGTCAATTGATGCCGGAATTCGTAGGCCGCAGCCAGTGGCTCCGCTAAAAAATAAACATGTTTGAATCCCGCCAAATTAGCTGCGTCGCGTAAACGCTTCTCAGCGAGGACGTCGTCGTCCTTATTCAAGGAAAAAAGAGCAGGGCGCCCAAGGACGACCGAGGAGCTCTCTTCGCCAAAAATGACGGCGGCCCGCGACCTCAACTCTCGTAAAAAAATAGCAATGAGTTCGACAATACTGCGAAACTCACCGTGAAGTTGTGTGCCCTTAAACGAAGGCTCAGGGAGATACTTCTTTACCGAACGCAACAGTCGACCACCCGCCGCATAATCCTGATACTGCTGAATCGCACTGTCTCCATAATACCAAACACCCCGATCGGGCGTGAACATGATGCTCCTAATGACGGTTGGATCATCGGCCGTCGCATCCAGCACAAGGGGCTGAATAACCTTCCCAGCCAAGGCTCCCGCTACTAGAGAGTTAGACGTCCCGTAATCAATGGCAAGAACTGGAGCGCTCATTTTGCATACTCCACAATCGTTTCCCCGTTGGACCGCAATAGGCCTGTTGCCGTGATCGGTGCGTACCACAGTGTGCCCTCAAAGTGCTCGTCCCAGGGCATCACCACATCGTAACCATGATGTAAATCAATAATGCGCATCGTTGAACCGAGCCTTGTGATTTGTGCGTCGCGTAGCGCAATGGATTGAAGGTTTGCCCGATTGACGGGGGCTAAAGATAAAGACGTGTAGAGGTTCTGGGAGCCTATAAAGGCTGGCCCAGAGGGGGTGGTGACAACGATGCCTGCCCGAAGGGTACGAGCCATTGCGATAGAACGAGGGTGAGCTAGGGAGTCGCTCAGGGTCCCACTTTCTAGGACGCTTCCGTTTTCCACTATATGCACATCAGTCGCTACCGTAAAAATATCATCCAAGTCGTGGGACACCAAAATGATGCCGGCACCGGTCGATTTTTGCCAATCCTGAAGCCATTTGAGAATGGATAGTCTGGTCGGTCGATCCACTGCTGAAAATGGCTCGTCCAATAGTAACCAAGAACACGGCCGCAGTAATGTGCGTGCAAGGTTACATCGTGATAATTGGCCGCCCGATAATTTCGATGCTGGTCGATCGAGAATTTCTTGTTTGAGGCTAAGGCGATCAGCCATTTCCCTGGCCTGCCGCACCTTTTCAATTGGCGATGCCGGGCTATCGTGTAGGGCTAGTAACAAGTTTTCTAAGATCGAGATGCCGGGAAATAAAAAATTTGATTGGCTCATAAAACTAAGTTGCCGCTGATGAGGTGGCAAATGAGACACGTTTTTCCCACCCATTTTAATGTCACCAGATTGGGGAGTCACTACCCCGGTGAGCAGGTGCAATAAGGTCGATTTCCCCGCTCCACTAGATCCACAAAGTACATGCCAACCGCTAGGGCGAAAGGAGGCTGTATAATCGCATGACCATTTGTTGGTGGTCATTTTTAGTTTGTCACATTCAAGCAGCATCATTTAATAGTCTCCCGCGCGGCGACAGAAATAGTATCGCCGTAAACGTAGTTAGAATTAGCAGGCATGAACCGATGGCGGATTCGCCAAAGCGATAATGGCCCATTAGCCGTATCATCGTGGTCGTCAGGACTGGTCGCAAAGGATCTCCAAGCATACTAACAATGGCCGTCTCATTTAAACTTAGGGCCAGGCCTACGGCAAGCGCAGAGGCAAGTCCTTGACCCATAGCACGCCATTCAACTATCCTTAGCCACCGAAATTCACTTAGGCCCAAAAGCATCCTAGAATTTTCAAAGGGCATTAGCTTTTGGCTATAAAGAGGCAACAAAATATTGATTAAAAAGGGAAGAATGAGAGTGGTATGAATGGCAATAATCGCTGGTGATCCAAAGAATTGAGCCGGTAACATGGAGCGCAAAACCAAAAGCCCAAAGGCTGCGGCCATCCCTGGGATTATTCCGGCTCCAAAAACTCCAAGGAGCATGGCCACGCCAAATTTCGGCCTCTGGTATAACTTGTACCTACAAAATGCGCGGGTGACGAGCCACGCGATGAACGTAGCGATCATCGCGGCCGGTATCGCAAAGCCTAGCGATACCTTTAGGCTCTCCAATAACGGGGCGAGTAGCTGCAAGGTCGAGCTGTTACCAAGGATTAAAAATTGAAACGAGTTGACTAGCAGTGCAGTAATGGGGGCCAAAATGCAAAGATCTAAGGCGTAGTTGGTCATGACAAGCATCCAGTGAATGGACTTGCTGCGATAGAATAAAGGTCTCAATTTACTAACGCTGAGGTTCGCTGGGATTTGTTGTGAAAGATAGGCATCTAACCATCGGTACTGAGGTCCGATAAAAAGGAGGGCTACAAAGCCCGCTAGGCTTGCGTGGGTAAAGGCGAACAACGCTGCCGCAGGCCAATCACCATCAAAGTAAATGGACTGATAGATTCCAAGTTCAAGGGTCTGACTTGCAGGTCCTCCGCCAAGAATGCTAAGGGCCCCGAATGATCCGAGACTCAGAAGAAACGTCATGCCGCTAAAATAAAATAAGACTGGCTTAATCGCTGGCCAAATAACACATTTAAGGGCAGTGAAGGGGCGGAGTCCTAGAAGGGTTGCACTGTCAACCTGTTCTCCAGGAAGCTCCATTAGGCAGCGAAAAATCATCAGGGATGCAAACGGCAGGTTCATTAACGTATTCGCTAGGACAACCGCATAAGGAGAATAAATAATCTCAGCAATCGGCAAATCAATGCCCAGAGACTCCAGAAGTCTGGTCGCCAATCCATTTTTTCCCCACGCCACAATAATGCCAGAGGCGACAACGAGGGATGGTAAACAAAAAACTAGTGTGCGTAACAGGTAAGAAGTTCGGAGCCCCCTCGGTGTTGCAAACACGAGGCTCACCCCAAACACAGGAGCGAGTAATCCCACGACCAGACTTGAGATGGTCGCCTGCTTCATTGTGAAAAAAGCGGACGATAAAATAGCAGTACTGCGTCCAGAATCAAAAAAGCTCGGGAATGGGGTTTTTATCACGATGGCTAACATGCCAGTCAAGAACGGCAATAGCCCCGTCAGTGCGACTAGGGCAACGAAAAACCAAGAAAATTTTGGGTGTGGTGGACTCCAAGATTTCATTTCCGGAATATTTCCATCCATTCGAGAGTCCATTGCCGGCGATTTTTTTCAACATCTTCGGACGACAGCCGCAGGGCCTTTGCAGGTATTTTGAGTGAGCTATAAGACGCAGGAAGGCCCTTGGCGACCGAGATAACAGGATACATCCAGTTCATCGAAGCGATCGTTGTTTGGGCTGGGTTACGAATCAAAAAATTTAAAAACTTTGTTGCGAGCTCCTTTTTGGTTGACGATGCTACGATGGCTGCTGTTTCGATTGCAAGGTAGTGCCCTGCGTTGAACTCTAAGGCCTGATAGCGGTCGGTCTTCTCGGAGTCCCGGTGATAGGCTTCACTAGTTGTATAGGAAAAAACTATAGGTGCTTCGCCTTTCGTAAAGAGGCCGTAGGCTTCAGACCATCCACCTCCGACGGTTAGGACTTTTCCCTTCAATTCATTGAGTTTTTTGCTGGCATCAGTGCCATACATCGCCTGAAACCATAGGAGCAAACCAAGGCCGGGAGCCGAAGTTCTTGGATCCTGAATAATAACTGATTTGTCGAGATCTTTTGCGGAAAGCAGTTCATCCATTGATTTTGGTCTTGTGTAAGGTTTTCCAGATTTTTGCTTAGCTTTAGTATCGAACATAAACGAATAATAACCAAAATCATAAGGTACAAATTTTGAGGAGGCCACATACCCGCCAGGAATGGTTGATTTTGAGAGCTTAATGCCACTGTCGGCAAATAATCCAGATTTGTCTGCATTGGCCAATAAGGTGTCGTCGATTCCAACCAAAATGTCTGCTTTAGTCGAAGCTCCCTCAAGTTGAAGTCTAGCTAACATAGCCGCACCATCAGCAACTGGAACCCATTGAATTTCACAAGCGCACTCTGATTCAAAGGATTTTTTAAGTGACGGGCCCGGTCCCCACGCAGCAACAAATGAGTCGTAAGTATAGACATTTAGTACCGGCTTTGTCGCGACTGCGGCCATCCCTGTAACAGAAAAAATAAGCACTGTGGAAAAAATGGCCGTGACTGCAAAGTGAATGAGTCTCATAAATGTTACCCCTGCAAATTATGGCGTTGTACAGGCCAATAATTTATATCGGCTAGCAACAATTCTCAAGGAGTAATTGGCATCAATTTATGCGGCAAGCGGCAAGAGCATGCGAACACCGTCAATTTCAACGAGGACACCAGAGCCGGTATTTGAGATCCGCAATTCATTGCCTCCGATGCGAATCTTACCCATGGCAATGGCTTCCTGAGTTACCGTGACTGAGATGCCATTCGTCCAAGTAATCATCGGACAGCCCAGGTCGTCAACGTCGAATGAAGCGATGGTCCAGGCCGCTTTTGAAGGCTTTTTAGATTTTTTGGAGAACTGTTTTGCCGTGACTATTTCTGAAAGTGGCAAATGTTCGGTAACGTCGAAGTGTTCGTCATCGTGCTCGTCGGAATGTGCGTCGTCTTCAATGGCTTCCAAATCTTCCAAATTTTCATGGTCGATCAATTCGTAACTTGAATCGTCTTCGCTGCCTTCGGTTGATGATTCGTCCGAGTCCAAATACTTTGCGCCTTCATTGAGATTATTTTGCGAGGTAATGGACTCTTCTGATTCCTTCTCAATTGTGTCAATACTATTACTAAGCATTGCGAAATCGGCATCTTCAGTGTCCTGTTCTAATTCCTGGGCCACAACATTGGCCTTGTCCTTTGTCTCTGCAACGGTGATGCGAGGGGCATTCAAAACATCACCAGCATCTATGATCGACTCACTCAAGTCCTGATTTTTTCGGCTATCATAGCTGGCAATGTTTTTCGGAGCGCTGTCAGGCATTGAAACGAGTGTCGAGACGTCATCTGCTAGGTCAGTGTCCGAGATCTCGATTTCTACGTCGGAAAAGTCCTCCTCTGATAATTCATCTGTACTTGCCGCATCAAGAGAATCCTGGCCGGAAGCTGCCGTTTCTTCTTCTAGGCTATCCATGCCGTCAAGGGAATCGTCAACGAAAGACTCCTCAAGAGTGTCAACGACTTCGTCTGCTAATTCTATTTCCTGTAGGGAAATATGTGGGTCATCAGCAACTGAAATATCTTGGTCCATTGACAAATCAAGGTCGTCCATTGGCACGTCTACGGCAATATCCTCAAGGTTGTCTGCTGTTACATCTGGAGACTTGGCCACAATATTGAACGCAAGATCGTTCGTTAACGCATCGGGATCAAGGGGTGTATCATCTAGACAAAGCTCGTCGTCCGACACCTCTACCCCTGATAAATTAGCATGGCTAATGGTGTCTTGTTCATCGATAGAAGGCAATTCTGATGCTTCTGATAAATCATCAGAGGCTGGTAGATCTAGGTCTAAATCAAGAGGGAGTTCAGCTGGGATATCGTCTTCTAATGGCTCAAGTGCCATATCTGGGTCTGGGGTGTCCGTAGCAGCGGCTTCAGTCGTGAAGCGATCCGAGGTGTCGGCGGCATCTTGGCTCCAGGGAGCTAGTGCCGTTATGAATGCTCCTGCCCCTTCTCGCTCAATTAATTCTTGGAGGGTTTCACCGTCTTGAGCCTTTTGCTTGAAGAGTTCTACTATTGATTTGATGACCCGTGGGGTTTCGGATGCGGGAACTCCATCAGCCATGAAGCTCGCCATCTCTGGCAGCTGAGAGTTCTTTCCACCCAATGAAATTCGGTAGCCGTTTGTGTCTCCAACGACGCTTATATCAAGGGTATGGCATGGAGTGCAGCATTTTGCACAGCCGTTAATCCCGATCTTCAGTGGACTATCTAGGGTCAGAGCCGAAAGCTCCGTAGTGACGTCTAATGCCGTGCCAAGGGCATCTTGCTCATGGTCCTCACACAATTCTCCGATGCAGCTAACTGGCTGGTGTAGCCCGTCTTGATATAAGCGAATGCCGAGTCCGATGGATTTTAGTTCGTCTGCGATTTGCGTGGCTTTTTCTGGGTCAACAAAAAGTGCGAGGCGATGATCTTCCGTCGCTTTGACTATTATAGATTCTCTGTCGCAGAGGGAAGCAATTTTCTTCAACTGGGATGCGTTATATATTCCACCGGGTGCTTCCGTGGAAAGAAGGATGTTTCCATTTTTAAGTTTGAATGCACTGCTCATGAGGAATTCCTATTGCAATGAAACTAATATCGTCATCATGGTGAGTGTATCGGTTGACGGGCTAAAAACTTTAGTTCTGAGGCGACGATTGGATGTAAATTGGGTTGGTAAAAACAAAAAAGCCAAAGGGTTGCCCCTTTGGCTTCAGTCACTTAGTGCTTGTTCGGAGTTCTCTGAATCAAGGCGCGAGGAGTCGGAAAGGCGGAGTTTACTTCCGGTAAATGAGCACTTTCCCGCGATAAGCAACGCCGACTCAGGGAACTCCGAACAAGCACTACTTATGCAAAACAGATTAGGTCAGATTTTCCATGTAATCACGTAGTCTTTGATTCATCATAGCCTTAGACACCCAAAAGGTCTCCGCAAGCTGATTGACAATATCGTACGCAGCATCGATTTTTTCAACTTCCTTGCGAAGCATTTTTCCCGGAACAAGTAGAAGACCAGCGAAGATGTTAGCTCGGATATCTAGTACTTCGTCAGGGCAGGAGCGAATATTTGCCACATGCATGCTGCCGCTGTGGACTAAATATTTGAATAGCTCTTTTGCCACTAGGAAGCGAAGGTATGGTCGCATGTCGCTGCCGGTGTACCGTACTGTTACTCGGAGATTTGCGTCTTGGCCTTCAGTTTTAATGTCTACCCCAGTCGTAAGTGTGTCGTCTGAAATAATGCTAAAATTCGGAAAGAGGTTGCAAATTTCGGGGATGTAAATCGGTGCTTCCTCGAACTTACCAGTTGAAATAATCGAATCTACAGACTTGCACACACTTGGTCGATCAAGATCAAATAACTCTTCAAATGTCAGTTTAGAGTTGTCGCCTTGGTAGCGCGCCGGATTTTTAAAAAATTCTTTTTTAAGGTTTTCACTGGTGCGACCAGTTAGACCAAATGAGCCGTAGCCGCGGAATTCAAAAACCGCCTCATCAAATCCAACTTTTCCGGCTGCAATTTCGATTAGCAGGCGATCGTCGATAGCAAGGTGATCTGCGATGGCGCGCAACGTAGAAAGCGCTCGAATATTCTTCTTGCCCTTTTTCCAATGGCTGCAATCGGCAGGGTCATAGCCTAGGATAGCTCCGACATCCTGGTCGATAACTTTGACGTTACCTTCGTAGCGGATGGCGAGAGCCTCTTTGCAGAATTTGAAAAGAGTGGCCGAATGGGGATATCGATTCTCGGCAATTTTCTTCATAGTAAATACCTCCTTGGTTTCTAGTGAACGGCAAATACCGTTTGGCTACATTGGATAAACCGGTGACAACAGCGGAGCCTCGGCATCCTGCCTAGGCGAATTCAAAACAAATAAATGAAAAGTCTCTATAAAAATTAGACGACACAATGAGGGGTCCTGTCAATAAACCGCCCCTCGGAAGTGAAAATTACCCTATTTTTGCCCAAATTTGCCTTGTGGCAAGGGTTGTTTCGGGGGGGTTGACTATCCAAGAAAAAAAACTATGAAAATAGTCTCAATTGGTCCTAATTGTTTGGACTGTGGTTAAATGAAGAGAAATAGCTCATATCCATGCATCCAAAAATGCAACCGCTTTTGTATATTCCTTAGTAAGTAGATTTTGATGAAAAAGGTACAGATACATGTTGACGGGTTTTGAGTATGGACTGATGGACCGGCTCATGAGTGACGTAGTATTAGCGGATACTGGTGGTTTGTCCGAAGGTATGGCTGACTTTGTGGCTAACCTCGTTATCGAAACTGCGGTTGGACGCTCGGAATTTCCTGGGCGCCATAAGATGAGGATCTACAACAACACAGGCTTCGTGTTAACCAATGAAGTCCATGACGACGGTGAGGCCTACGGCGGTGCCATGCATGATATTCTCGAAGGTGCCATTGCGCAGTTCGGAGCCGCAGCCACGCATAAAATCGCTGACCTGACACTTGAAACCATGCGCCTAACACGCAATCATCCTCATTTGACGGCTGCTGATTTCTTTGACCACATGATTTTTGCGGACGAGCTGGGCCGCCCCGGTGTTCGTGCGCCTGGTGAGTTAAGTGCATTGATTAGCGATGCGATCGTCAAGCGTAACTTTGTTCGTGATGGACAATTGGCGGCAAATCTTTCGTTGAAATACAACGGTGTCGAAGTCACTGCGACGGCGCCCGGCGGACGTGGCAACGACATTAGCCTAGAGTTAGACCCTACAGAAACAAAAACCATGAATTTGTCTTTTTCAGTTTCTGACGGCGATAGTTTTCAATTCCATTATCCATTGCGTGCCAAGCTCTACAAATCAGACCGTGGTGCATTGCAAGGTGCAGTCCACTGGGTTGGCGAAGAACAAGGGCCAGTTGACTTTACGATTGCAGGGCCCAATCAGGTGGTTCAGACGTCGGTTGATGTGTTGGGTGCTTGTGACTATTCTAATCGACCAGGCAATGTATGCAGTGACTATGTCTACCTGTTGATTTTTGACGACACGATTAGCACAGAATTGCCAATCGCAAAGAAGCGCTTTTATGTGAAGGTAAAACCTAAGGCCTAACAGGCAAGCACTATGTAAAGCCCCCCGGTACCATACGACTTAAAATGTCGGCAGGTACCGGGGGGCTTTGTCTATAAGGCGCCCAACATCGGGCTGTTGCAGCAGAGCTTATTTTACTGATTCTAAGATCGCGATCGTTATCGGTCCTGGAACGTAGCTTGCTTTACATTTTACGCCGACAATAACTTTTTCGAGAAGGTTGCGAGCGCGTTCTGGGTTTTCTCGCTCTCGCCCTTTTAGGCGCACGATTACTTTGACCTTGTCGCCGCGAGCCAAAAATTTCTCTATGGCACCCATTTTTGTGGCTAAATCATGTTCAGCAATATTGAGTTTAAGCTGAATTTCTTTTAATTCTTGGACAACTTGTTTCTTCTTTGCTTTTTTAATTTCGTACTGGACCTTTTTAAAGTCCTGAATACGCATGACCGGGAAGTCTCCCTTGTCACTGATCATTACGAGGTCTAATCCTGATTCTTCTGCGCGTGAGAGCGCCTCTAGAACCGACATCACTTCAGTGGCTTCTTCGCCAACAAGGCGAATTTTCGTATAACTGCGAGCGGCGGCACGATTGATAACTAGCAAACAAATACTCCTCATAGGTTGTTAGGGGGACGCCTCAAAGCCAAGCTAAAAGGGCCCATAAGCCGGTTATTCTAACACATTCGGCAATCGTTTGAAAACATGAAACAGCGAGAATCAAAAGGAACTAGCGCAAATTAGTCTCTGGCGCGAAAGCGCCAGAGACGTGTCCTGAGCGTAGCGAAGGATCTCTGGTCTAAGTGCCTGAAATCACTAGACTCTCCTGAAATAGGGTAAGCGTGCAACCGAGGAGAGCCCGTGAGAACAAGGCATTTGCGAGGAGCGAAGCCGAGTGTACATTTGGTACATGAGGGTCGCACCACAGCAAATAACGCAGTTATCATGGGTGATTCCCGTTGCCTTCCAAACATGCGGAATGGTTATCCAATTTTTAGAGTAGGGCGGCAGCCAGGGTTGCAAGCTCACTTCGCTCCCCACGATTGAAGGTAATGTGTGCAGCAATGCGCTCATTTTTGAACTTTTCAATGACGTAGGTCATGCCGTTGCTTTCGCTGTCTATGTAAGGATTATCAATTTGATAGGGATCTCCAGTCAAAACAATTTTTGTTCCTTCACCGGCGCGCGTGAGAATGGTTTTGATTTCATGAGGAGTTAAATTTTGTGCCTCATCGACGATAAAAAATTGGTTTGGAAGGGATCGACCGCGGATGTAAGTCAGAGGCTCAATGGCCAAGATTCCCTGATTGATTAATTCCTGATAGCTTTTGCTAAAACGTTTGGTGCGGCCTTGCTGGCCGCCACTAAGTAGTAATTCCAGATTATCAAAAATGGGTTGCATCCAAGGATTCAATTTTTCATCAAGATCTCCAGGCAAGAATCCAATGTCTTTACCAAGTGGAAAAATTGGACGAGCGACTAATAATTTGTGGTACTCATTATCGTCTGTTGTTTTAGTCAGACCAGCAGCGATCGCCATTAAAGTCTTGCCAGTTCCTGCGCCGCCACTCAGAGTCACTAGTTTAATGTTGTCGTCCAAAAGAGCTTCAAGCGCAAAAGTTTGCTCGATATTGCGCGGATATATTCCCCATACACCCTCGCTATGAGGGTCGAGCATTCGAAGCACATGATCTTGTCCGTCATACATGCCGTAGACAAATTGATTCGCGTCAGTCTCATCTTCTAAAATGACAAACTGATTTGGAAGAATGGTTTTGTCTTCGAGTTTCAATTCTCGACGAGAGTAAAATTGATTGATGACCTCGCCGCTGACGCGAAGGGTTGAAATTCCCTTGTACATGTGATTGATATCAACTTTATCCGCCTCGAAATCCTCCGCAGCTACATTGAAAGCATCTGCTTTGATTCGGAGATTGGAATCTTTGGTGATAATTACGACTTTACGCGCATCGCCGTACTGTTTTTGCAGTGTAAGTGCCACAGCAAGAATTTGATTGTCAGTATTTTGAGCCAGTCTCCCAACCAGCTCAAAATCGGCGCCGAGATTTATAAAAAGTCGACCACTATCTTCTCGTCCCTCAAAAAGAGGAATTCCCGCAGAAAGTGTTCCGCGCTCTCTGAGGCGATCTAAAATACGACTCACTTCACGAGCATTGCGGCCATTTTCACTAAGGTCCTTTTTAAAGGTGTCGACCTCTTCAATCACAGAAATGGGAATGACGACATCGTTGTCGTCAAATTTAAAAATGCTAGCAGGATTATTCAGTAATATATTCGTGTCGATTACAAAAGTTTTTTTCATAATGCAATGCCCTCTTCAGATGCCTATTTTGATTTGGATCGTAATTGTGCTGTAACAGATTAACACATAGGTCGAGAAGATGGCTCAATTATTTTATTGGTCGGGTCATCAGCCAATCGATGTCGACGTACTGCTTGCCTTGGCTAGTGAACGGGTATTCCCATTCACCGACCTTGGCAAAGCCATGCTTGGTGTAGAATTTGACAGCAGGCACGTTTAATTCCCAAACACTTAGCCACAGGCTAAGAAATCCTAAAGACGTGGCAGTGTCATTGACCGCATCAAGCAGTTTCTTTGCCAGTCCAGTCCCGTGGTGCGAGCGATCGAGGTAGAAACGAGACAAGTACATTGGATTTTTCGTCTGAATACAGGGTTCCGACTTACGCATTTCCAACTTTGCGTAGCCAACTACTTCTCCATTACTTTCGACAGCGAGAAAACGATTTTTCGGATCCGATAGCTCGGACTCAAGCACAGCATCCGTAAAAGCAAGGTCGGTGTAGCCTTTAACAATCTCAGGTGTGTAATAGGCGAGACCGGTAAACGTAGCGCTCCATAGTTTGGCGCCAACAATAGCCAGCGGCGCAGCCCATACTTTGGCTTCCTGGCAGTCAATTTCGCGAATATTACAAACCATGGTTTTTGGGCCGAAGATCTTTTTGGATGGGTGGTGGTGATTACCCAGGGTGCCACTATCTGTTGCGTGGCCGCCCTTAAATAATCAAAGTAGCGACTGTTAATCCTATTAACTTTTCAGCCTAAGGTAAACCTCCGTTTTTGGAACAATGGATAATTTTCTAAACGAGCGTTGTGAAGTCAGCGAATTAAGGCAGGCATTTCACGGGAGCATAAAAAACACAGTGCGGGGCCGAGATGGCCACTAGTGATCTCTAGCAAATAGTAAGGTAGAATAGTGATGGTGGGGAAATTAATCTCGCCATGGGATATTGAGTAGGGTAAATGGCAGCTAAAAACACCGTACTAATCGTCGATGATGAGCCCGAGATAGGTGCGTTGCTGAGCTTATTCCTTGAAGATGATTTTGACGTCACGACCTTCACTGACCCGCGTGTCGCTTGTGAGGAAATTACAAAAAAACCTTATGATTTGGTGATATCTGACATTAGGATGCCGTATCTATCAGGTCTTGATGTTACAAAGCATGTCAAAACGGTCAGGCCAGGTGTATTCGTCGTTCTTATCACCGGCCATGCGCAAACTGCGGCGGATAAGGAGGAAGCTTTGGGCATGGGAGCTAGCGGCGTGTTATTTAAACCGTTTGGCGATCCTGCTAAAATCATCGAGTACATTCAAAAATTATTAGCTGGGCCTGCCTATACGCCAGCGTCTGCTCCTGTGGCTGCGCCTTCTCCTTCTCCTGTGGCTGCGCCTGTAGTTGCGAAGGCGGCTAAAGCTGGTAAGCCTAAGGTTTTGGCCATGGATGATGACTCTGGAATTATAGAAATTTTACAGATCCTTTTAGAGGACGACTTCGATCTGCGAGCCTTTAGTGACCCTGTTGAAGCGATAGCGTGCATTGCAAATGAAAAATTTGATGTCATACTCACGGATTTGAATATGCCACAAATGTCAGGGAAAGAGGCCATTGTCAAAATTCGTAGCTTAAATGGCACAATCCCCATCATGGTTATGACGGGACATGGCAGGGATGAGCCAGAAGCGAAAGAAGCACTGGCCGCTGGTGGCAATGAAGTTCTTGAAAAGCCATTTGCTTCTGTTGAAGTGTTGGTTGCCCAAATAGGAAAATTACTCAAGTAACGGTGAAAAAAATGGATTTAGTTGGAAATATCTCCTCGGAAATAAAACACCTATATAAGGAACGGCAGAGCATATTGTCGTTTGACCAGTTTTTAGATCTCGTCAGAGCAAATCCGCATCGACTAATGCGTAACGCTTCAGAGTACCTGCGAGATTGTTTTCTACATTTTGGTGTTACCAATCCAACTACGGAGAAGCCGAACGAAAATGCCGATTTTCGTCGCTTTAAGCTTTTTGACATTGGAACAGATAAAGGAATTCCCATTGTCGGGGGCGAGGCCGTTCAGCAGAACATTTTCAGAGTCATGCAGGCATTTGTTCGGCAAGGAGTCGCTAATAAAGTCATATTTTTGCACGGACCAAACGGCTCCGCAAAATCGTCAACGGTCGAAGCTATCTCCCATGCCATGCAAAAATATAGCGAAACCGATGAAGGGTCGGTTTACCGTTTTAACTGGATTTTTCCAGTGGACAAAGGTTCGACTCCCCGTGCCATAAGTGGTGAGGCCGGAAAAATTGGATTTTCTTCCAAGTATGAAGCCAGCGCGGCGAAGGAAGAAAGTTTTGCCACGCTCGGTGAGAATCAAATCTCGAGTAAACTACAAAGCGAATTCAAAGAAAACCCAATATTCCTTATTCCGATGCCATTTCGCGAAAAGATTTTGCGAGAGTATGTCGCTACCGCCGATCGGATTGATCCTCGGGAAGCGGAGCTTCCGTCGCACATTTTCTTGTCTGGGTTGAGCAAAAGGAATCAATTAATATTTGAAAACCTCTTGGTGGCCTATGATGGCGAAGTTCAAAAGGTATTCAGACATATTCAAGTGGAACGATTCTTCTATTCGAGGCAATACCGAGTCGGAATTTCGACGGTCGAACCGCAGATGTCCATGGATGCTCAAGAAAAACAGCTAACAATGGACCGCAATATAGCGAATCTCCCAGCGGTGCTCCACAATATTCGATTTACTGAGTGTGTAGGTGAGATCGTCGAGGCCAATAGGGGAATACTAGAGTTTAGCGATCTATTGAAACGGCCAATTGAGACATTTAAGTATCTGCTAACGACGGTTGAGCGTGCGACCCTTGGCCTCCCTTCTGCGGTACAAAATTTGGATGTCGTTTTTTTTGCGACCGCCAACGAAACGCACCTTGATGCCTTTAAAACCTTGCCAGATTTCGGCTCATTTCGTGGCCGGTTTGAGTTCATAACGGTTCCCTATTTGCTCAAGATTTCAGACGAAGTAAAAATCTACAATCGCGATGTGCAAGCTATTTCTAAAGTGAAGAAGGTCTCACCACACGCAATAGAGTCGTTGGCATTATGGGCCATCTTGACTCGCCTAATGCATCCAGATTCTGACGCTTATCCAAATGAATATAGAGGCGTCATTAACCGTCTAGAGCCCTTTGCGAAAGCGATGCTCTATGACCGTCGCCCAACGGGTGATGCGTTCGTTGCGGCTGACCAGGCGGTCCTTAGGCAGATTTGTCCATTAATTCTCAACGAGTCAGCAGGAAATGCAATATACGAGGGGCGATTTGGCGCTTCGCCTCGCGAGGTTCGAGCATTAATTCACAGAGTGGGAGAAGATACGGAGTTTACGACCATTACCCCGATGGTTATCATGACGGAGCTTGAACGATTTCTCAAAGAGCGAAGTGTCTACGATTTTCTGCAATTTGAAGCGCGTAATAAGTATCATGATGCCGCGTTTTTCATCCGTAATGTGCGTGACTGGTTTGCTGGAGTCTTTGAAGGAGAGCTACTTTCGGCCATGTCCTTGGTTGAGGAGGGGCAATACGAGCAAGTCCTTTCAAAATATGTAGAGCAGGCCGTTGCCTTCGTGAAAAAAGAACAAATTTTCAATCAAAAAAAGGAAAGTGCTGAGGCGCCATCTGAGATGCAGATGAATGACGTCGAAGTAATATTGGGAGTCAGCGGCGGCGACCCTCTAAGGTTTCGAGAAAGTCTATTGTCACGGATTGCCAGCTATAAAATTGATAATCCCAAAGAGGAAATTAATTTTAGCCTTATATTTTTCGATCACTTACAGCGCATTAAAGAGCATTATTATGATCAAAAATCACAAATTATTACCTCCACTTTAAAGGCCATTCTGGCGCCTGACAGCGAAGCTCAGAAAAAATTTAGCTCCAAAGAATTGGCTTCAGCTAAATCGACCCTTTTAGAGCTCGAGCGGAGATTTGGTTACGATCCTGTGTCCGCTGTTGAATGCGCTCGATTTTTAATGACGATTGAGGATCAAAAAAACAGTTGATCAAAGTATTTTTCGGTAAAATCTAATGGGTGCGAACGAGTTTTTGCAACTCATCGCGGATTTGGGTTACAGAATTTTGACCTGTTTTTGTGTCTTTGCGGTTTTCCACGTAGAGTCTCGTAATTTGGACCCTCGAATTTTGATCTAAAAGACTCATTTGATCCTCAATAGGGATGACTCTCGGGAACTGAAATTCGTCTTTTTTGATGAGGCGAAGTGCCTGGTGGCTTGGCTCATTAGCCGAGCGCGGTTTAAAGCGAGTTAAGGAGTTACTGCTCGAAACCTTCTCGAATTTATAACCAAGACTGGCTATGACAGTAGCTGCTTCATCAATACTTTCGATCCCCGTGGCTGGCCCGGTGTTCGAGGCCACTTCGAAGGCACGCTTCCACAATTTTCGGTGGTACATAAGATCTTTTACAAGCGTGTTAAATTCTTCTCGCTTTTCATCGTTTGCGATTAGACTTGTCGCAGCCTCAAGCAAGATCGTTGGCATATTGTGTTCATCGATCGCCGCATAATCATTTATGTTCAAGGGGAGGGTCCATGTTGGAATCATTTTTGTGATTCTTTTGATCATGGCTTCGGCCGCTACGGACGTCTTATGAAAATATAGCTGGAGGTACATGGAGTGGCGTGCCCGGAGGTAATCTTCAAAAGCTGCAAGGCCCGAAAATTGAATGGCGAGATGCAATGATTTTTCGTTTTCGTCCCAATATACCGCCAAGGAATTGAGAATTCTGCTTTCGTCAAATATACCATAAACAACGCCACACTCCCGGCTATCGCGAAGTAAATAGTCCATGCGGTCCACGTCAAACTCACCGGAGACGAGCTCATGGCAAAGCTGGTGAATTCCATATTTTAGTAAGGGGCTGTTTTTGGACGGGGGAATCTCTGGCGCAATTATAGAGGCTACATCCTGAGCGGAGATTTTGGGTCCTTTAAGATCGGGATTGTCCCTGTAAATATCCGAGAAGATGCTATCAATGGCAAGGAGTGTATATAATTCGTGGCGAACTTGGATGACGGCTGGATTTTGGCCCTTGGTGCGAAATGTTTCGCATTGGGTCTTAATAAAAGTGGAAATATATTCTGGGTAATCGGCGCGAGCATCGTTAATTTGCTGCCAAGTCGGCATGAAGCCCTCGCCACTATGTGAAAAAGGTGAATGACCTAGATCATGCATGAGAGCAGCTAGTCGCAAAGCCTGCAGAGGGTATGTATCGGCACTGATTTCATCAATCATAGAAAAAGTGGGGTTCAGCAATCCGTGGAATTCATGGCTTGGAGTGGTTTTTTTTTCCAATTGCGCAAAATTATTGTATTTTTTAGTAGCGTTGCGAAGTGTTTTTTGATTTTCAAACAGTTTCTGCCACGCAACGCCCGAAAGGTGCATGACACCTAAGCTGTGCTCAAACCTGCTGTGACTGGCGCCCGGGAAAACATACTGTAAAAAGGCCAGTTGTTTAATGCGGCGCAGGCGCTGAAATGTTGGGTGGCTGATCACCAAATCTTCAAAAGCCGAAACGTCGATGGTGCCGTGGATATTATCTCGAATGCGTCTTTTTATGTCCATACCGTTTTCCTTTCCAGTCTTTGCTTGCAAATATATTCACAAATACCAACATCCGATGGCCTCTTCAGCGGATTCAAACCCACGGAGTTTCAACTCGCGGCTAAGCTCTTCGCAGATTCGCATGGCGGCACCAGGCCCACGGTAGACTAACGCCGTATAGATTTGAACAGCGCAGGCGCCTCTTGCCAACTTATGAAAGGCATCAACTCCCGATAATACGCCGCCCGAGGCGATTACAGGAAGAGATCCTTTTGTGACATCCCAAGCCCACTCCAAACAGGAGTTACTCGGTGACAGCAGCGGATAGCCGCTTTGTCCTCCAGCCTCCGGCCATTCTACACGGTGAGTATTTGATAGAATTGCACCTTGAAAACCTTCGTGTTGAATGCTTGAGATCATTTTTCGAAAGGACCCTTGATCCATATCAGGATCTAGCTTAATCCAGCATTTTGAGCGAATGTTTCCGATTGACTGTGCTAGTTCACGCAAAAACTCCGGAGTTGCCAAGTTTCGTAAACCAGGGGTATTGGGTGACGATATGTTTACCGTTAGCCAATGAGCATGGGCGTTAAACACTTCAACTCCAGCGACAAAATCATTGATGGCCTGTTCCTGAGGGGTGTCTTTATTTTTCCCGATGTTTACGCCCAAAGGAACGCGAGAGGGCTTCCAATTCAAGTCCTTTAGGCGTTTTGCAACAAGCCTTGATCCGTCGCTGTTAAATCCCATTCTGTTAATAATAGATAGGGTTTCGGGTTGTCTAAAAAGTCGAGGTTTCGGATTACCAGGTTGGGGGCGTGGGGTCACAGTTCCCATTTCAAGAAATGACAAACCCATTAGCTCAAACGCATTTGGGCAGCGAATGTTTTTATCGAATCCTGCCGCTAAGCCTATCGGGTGGCGAAGTCGCCCGATACCTGGAACATTGACATGTAGCGGTACGGCGAACGAGGGTTGTTGTTGTTTTGGAAGGCACCTAAGGGCGCCATGTTTCATGGCAAGCATCGCAACATCATGGGCGATTTCTGCCGGTAGTAAACGAAGGCCCGCGGTGAGATAGCGTCCTGCTTTATCAAATGCATCGGTCATCGAGCGTTAGCTTCCTTCGGCCTTGGAGACTGGTTGCGGCAATTGCCGATTGATTCTATCTAGCAGATCGACAGGATGGAAGGGTTTTCGGATATAATCTTTAGCCCCGAGCTGAATTCCCTTTAGTACGATCGCCTCTTGGGCAAGGGCGGTCAGCATGACTACGGGAATTCCTGCATACTTTGGCTGTGCTTTAAGGGTTCGAAGCACCTGCAAGCCGTCAATTCCAGGCATCATGATGTCAAGAATCATGAGATCAGGAAGGCTGGTTACGGTCTCAAGACATTTTAATAACTCTTCGCCGCTGCTCACAGTTTGAATGGTATGCCCGCCCTTTTCAAGCACAACCTTGGCTAGTCGTTGAATGTGGATTTCGTCTTCTGCTAAAATGATGTATGCCATAATTTGTCTCTCCTAGTTTATGATGTTTTAGATACTGGTTTAGATTGTGGCCAAATAAAACGGAAAACACCTTTTTTTCCTACTCCGCGGACAAATATTAACTGAGCATTGTGATAGTTGCAAATGAAGCGGGCCAAGTACAGTCCAAGTCCAAGGCCTCGTGTCAGGGTGCTTTTGTTGCTCGCAGCCTTTTGACCCTGATAGTAACGCATAAACATCAGTTCCTCCTGACCCGGTGCGATCGGGGCTCCGTCATCTGAAATGTCGAGAATCACATTTTCGCCTGTACCATAGAGTGATACGCTGATTGGTGTACCTGATGCGTAAATGAAAGCATTTTGTAGGACTTCTCGAAGTGCCATTTTTATCAGAGACTGGACTCCACTCACTTGATAGTTACCGTCAGCCATACTGATTTGGAGTTTGCTTACTTTTTGTTGATTTGGGGCAAGGTTGGCCGGCAGCTCACGGCTCCAAGTTGCGCATTCTGAGGAAATTAAGGCCTTTAGATCAATATTCCTTGCCACTTCGGATGGTCGGAATTCATCATGGCCATTCGCTTCAAGGACCTCCAGTTTTTGGATGACGTCACAGATGCGTTGCGTGTAATTTTCGACCTCTGAGGCGAATTGTTCGACCTCTGCTCCCGAATCTTTCCACAAGTAGATATGAGTTTGAGCAAGGCTTAATAGATTCATCACTGGGTTTCGAATTTCATGGCTCACGATTCGTGATACCTGTGATCCGAAGGCGTGAATTTGCTCTTGGATTGTCGTGTCGTCAAGAAAATGACGTAATTCATCGTTGGCAAGCCAAAAATGAAATTTTCGCGCTAAAGCTTCCAAAAAACCATCTAGGCCTCCAATATTTCGAGGAGATCGCGCGCTTCTTTTGACGATAAATAGTGTTTTTGTTGCCCACGATTCTTGCGGAGGAAGGTAAGATTTTGTGCCCTTTAGTGACGGGAAAAGTTTAATTAGATTTCCGGGAGTCTCTTGCCATCCAAATGTAAGGTGTGCTTTATTTTTTAGTGTACAATAATAATTAAGGCAATTAATTATTGCAGGCCATGTGGCGCTTGGATCATCCCCAGTGTCGAGAATTAGTGTGGCGTCGGAGCCTGCCAAGCGGTAACATGAAATGCGCAAGAAATCGTGTTGACATGCTAGTTCTCGGATGAGATCTCGGTTCATCGCATCTAGGTCTGAGAAGGTAAATCTGTGGCTAGGCTTAATGGTCACCGAAATCTCCGGATACGGGTTGATCGATTTTGAATTCTTATCGGATGTTTGCGAAAAACATTAAGGGCAAAGGGGGGTCAGAGTGTATATAACTGGAATACGATTTCGAAAACATGGCGCCAAAGAGGTTCATGGTTGGAAGTTATCTGCCGGTATTGGCAAAATGCGGCCCGTGGTCACGATTTCTGGTACCGATAACCAACTTGAAACATTTGCATTAGCGCTGAAATTTGCATTGTCTGGAAAGAGATCTGCAAATCTTGAAGAAGTTTGGTTAGATGCGGCTGATGACGCTGGAGACGTGTGGACCATTGAGCGTGGGTTAAAAGGAACTGTATTTCGGCGAAATTCTAGACTGTTATCTATTGAGGAGGCGCAAAGGTCACTTCTAGCGTCACTTTTGGATTTGGATGCAAGCTTAAGTCAGGCCGAGGGTTTGGTCGCTCCCTTGGAGCTTCGACAGATCATTGGTCGTGGATCAGATGTGGCTGCGACAGTTTGGGATCTTGGAGGGCGCCACGAGAACTCTGACGTGGCTGGTTTGACGGCCGCAAAAGAATTGGCCAAGCAATGTGCTCAAAAATTAAAAATTTCAGATTATGCTGATCCGTACAAATTGTCCCGTATCGCGGGTCCTTCCTCTCGTTTGTTGGGTGCCTTTCAGGAGCTAAATCGACAGGCAGAGCAACTAGGAGAAATGCGGGAGTCGAAAGCAGACAGCGACAAAAGTCTCGAGGCCATCCAGGGCGAAGTAGATATTTTGAATCAAATTGACCAGCTGATTCGCCGCATCAATGGTGGAGGCGAATCATTTACACGCTTATCAGCCATGCATGAATCGTTCTGTGAACGGGTTTTGGGCATCGAGGAAAAATGGACCAAAGGGACGCTCACATGGATCAATCAGCTGCCTGATTCGTGTCAGGTATTGGATCAGTTGGTGGCGTTGCGGGCGTGGGGTCGATTTATAGAGAATCTTAATCGTGTGACTATAATCATGGAAAAGAAGGTTCGACCCTCCAACCATGAAGGAGTTAAAGTCTGGGCGGATTTCTTGGCGGGATCTCGCACAAATGGCCAGGATATTGAGAGCTGTCTTGCGAGTATGCTGCTTGGGGTTAAGCAAATGGCTCAAGAGGTTGATCGATATTCCTCGCAACCGTCTCGGTCGATGTCAAATCAGGGTTCAAGTCAATGGTCCCAAAAATCTGGTTTGCGTCAAGTGGTCGCATCAAAAACTTTGAATTGGTTTGAACGATTTAAATCTGGGTCCACTAAGGTAGTGGATGAACAATTTAAGGACGCAGAGCCCGCCCTCAGGCATCAACGAGATTGGATTGCTCGTTTGGCAAAAGAGGTCGAGGCCGTTAAAATCGCAGCGGAATACGCATTACAGACATCTCAGGGATTGAGCGACGTGGTTGGTGACGCCAAGGCCCTCTTAGATAAAGACTCCTCAGCCCTCAGTGTGCTTTTGCAAAAGGCAGTCATTGAGCATAGTCGCTTAAAAGAGGAGTGGGCTAAAACGGCAGCCGATCTTGGGGTTAGCGAGAGCATTGGAATGAAGCAATTCTCAGACTTACTTAGAGACGCAACCGAATACCTAATGATTATGCATTCGCGAGAGGACCTAGCTTTGAGGGTGGCGGATCGTGTGGCGGTGCATGCCGCTTTAGAGGCCTATGTTCGGCAATGGTGGACTATCATAGGTAGCCAAAAACTAATGGATCTGAGTAATGTCTCATTTTTAATTGTCGAAGCCAAAGCGACCTTGCGATATCGCGACGGTCGACGCAGTCGCATTCAAAAGGGACTGGATGAATCTTCTCGCGCCATGGGTGCTAAGTCTACTAGCGTTTGGATTGCCTCTCGCCTGGAAGAGTTGAACCGAGACTGGCAGAAGTTATTCTCTCAAGCTGGCCTGCCGTCTATAGATATATCGTCAAACAGCGTAAGCGAAGTTGTGGACGCCTCTCAACGATGTGCAGCATTATTGGATATTGTGCGAGTCGAGGAGCATGAGAGGTTTGCGGCAGCATCACTGTGGCCATCTAGGCTGGACTCGGTTGTGGTCGTCTATCGGTGGGCTGACGCGACTGTGCCCGGAATTCAAAGGTCGAGTTTTTTGAAGGCTTTAAATTCCTTTGTCGGAGATGGCGGGGTGCCAGTTCTTTTGCTCGTTAGTGATTCGGAGCTTGCAGGGGTATTACAGAAATCGGGAACCGGGGCCGCATCGAGTATCGAATTGGATGGGGTTCAAGAGGTTGATGGCCCGCGTCGAGAAGGGGCCGTTGTTCAAGCAGAAATAAAAGGAAAACGGCTTGTGGCTCCCGTCGCTAAGTCTACTGTGATTATCAAAGCCAGTGAGCCCCCTCAGAAAAAGGCACTGTTGAACTCACGCGCAGAAGAAGCATTGCGGTTGCTAAATCCAAGGTCTCCCAAATAGTGCTTGCTCGGAGCTCCCTGACTCGGCGTTGCTTGTCGCCGGAAAATGCTCATTTACCGGAAGTAAACTCCGCCTCTGATGCCGTTATGACCTAATGACATTATTCAAATCCGTGACGATTTTTGCAATTTCTTGGGAAAGTTCAGATTTCTCTTCCCTGCTTAGGCCCGTTTCTAGGGCAATGGACTGCACTTGGGAAATTAGCAATTCATGACCCGTATTCAACGTGGACAGTGTCATTTTATTCAAATAGTTGGGTCGCACTCGAAGTAGTATATAGGTCGCCTCTAGGGATTTGCATAGATCTGCGATGTCAGGCAAGTCGAGGGCCGTTCCAGTTAATCTTATTGAGTGCATCAATCTAAATTGGCTCCCAAGGCGTGAGCTAAGTGATTCATCGTGATTTTGGGCTGAGAGTGCCTTAAAGGTATGTGGAATTTGAGACCTAATTTGGGCAGAGAATGTTCGAACGAGCTTCTGTTTGTGATCAATGCATTTCTCGAACTCTGGCTCCAGGGTCATAGGGGGAAGTGAACTTGATCTAATGGACGTCAACTTTAGGATTTCAAATTCGGGGCCAACAGTCCCAAAAACGGATTGTCCAATCACCGCGGGCATGGCGAGTAAGCGTTTACGTTCATTGTGGACGCGGAGCATCTCAAGCAGCAATGGCTGGAGGTGCTTAGGCATGAAGGGCTTCTCGAGGTAGTCGTAAGCTCCGAGGCTTAATGCCTCTAAGGTGTACTTATTCGAGGTGAAGGCAGATATGAATAGAAAAAGCGGATGAGCTCCGGTTTTTCGAATTTCCCGAAGGAGAGTCATGCCATCCATGTTGGGCATGTTCATGTCGGAAACTATAATGTCGGGAGTCTCGGTTTTCAAGATTTCCATTGCGGCAAGTCCATCCTCTGCCTGGAACACCTTGAAGCCCAAGCTTTCCGAGAACATGCTCGTGTATTCACGAATGCCCTCTTCGTCCTCAACTGTCAGTAATGTTCCAATCGTATCTGTGGTCATCGGTCCCTGTCCGGATCAGGAGATCTTCCTGGAATCCTTTTTGTCAGATCCATTTTTGCGGCGGAGAGGTCGGCAAGGGGGCCGGTCGTCTCTCCTTGAACTCATCGTCTCATTGCCGGGAAACTTTAGCCGCGGGACTAGTCGCACATTTTTAAGTTTGCCAAATTGCCATGAACGCCTTGTTGCTCAATGCTTCCGTATTAAATGTTGAAGTTCGTCATTTCACAATTTGACTTAGCTTTGGCCGATTGAGAAAAAACAAATGACAGGTTTGGGGGTATTCAAAATCTGAAACTTGGTCTTGCGAGGAGCCCCGTCCCAAAAAAAAAAAATATTTTCTTGAGAAGACTTGGATTTTTATCTCATGTTGTGTTATTATTTTTTTAAGACACTTCTTAAGTGAAGAAATAAATCCATACTCGTGAGAGTACGGCATCGGGATCTGAAGCGAAGCGAAACGAAGAACAAATTTTTAGGAGGATTGTAAAATGGATAATGCAGAACACGGAGCCCCAGTGGCAAAAGCAACTCGCAAAAAGGCAACTAAGAAGGCCACAAAAAAAGTTGCTAAAAAAGCGACGAAAAAAGCCACAAAAAAAGTAGCAAAGAAAGCAACTAAAAAAGTTGCTAAAAAAGCTACCAAAAAAGCAACTAAGAAAGTTGCTAAAAAAGCAACCAAAAAAGTTGCTAAAAAAGCAACCAAAAAAGCTGCTAAGAAGAAGTAATTCTGTGGGACTTCCGTTTTAGGAGGTCCTTTGAAATTGAGCTCTGTCAGGGTTTTGCCCAGGCAGAGCTTTTTTTTGTCATTTTTTTGATCACTTTTTATTGAGAAGGCGACATTTGGAGATTTCGCACTCTAAACCTATTGAAACGTATCCGTTTAGTTGGCATAAATGGGGGCTCGATTCTAAGTATTTTTGCAAGATTAAACGAACTCGTTTTTAGGAGGTATTGGTGGAGTCAGTTATTGGTGGTGGTGTGGTTGGAGTGATTGCGGGATGTGCGATTTTGGCTTTGGCCGTTGCAGCTTATTACGCATATAAAGTTAATTCTTTAAAATTGACAGTCGAATCTGTTGGCGGGTCGGAGCAGACACTGGCTCGACTTCGTGAAATTTCAGGTGCCATCTCCGAGGGGGCGATGGCATTTTTGGCCGAGGAGTACAAGTACGTGGCCATGTTCGTGGCTGCTTTTGCCGTTATCATTGGATTTGCTTTGGACAATCCTGAGACTTCCGCTGTTAATGAAGGTGTCTATACGGCTCTTGCCTTTGTGATCGGCGCCATTATTTCGAGTGTATGTGCATTTATGGGAATGCGAATTGCGACCATCGGCAATGTTCGAACCTCTGTCGCCGCAAGTCGAAGCATTACTGAAGCCTTTCGCGTTGCGTTTCAATCTGGATCTGTGATGGGCTTCGGCTTAACGGGACTGGCCGTTTTGGGGATGCTCATCGTGGTCTTGGTTTTCGACGGCCTCCTTTCGGCTCATGGAATTGAAAAACATAACATCATGGAACTGGTTGCAGGTTTTGGACTTGGTGGTTCAACCGTAGCTTTGTTTGGTCGTGTAGGTGGCGGTATCTATACTAAGGCTGCTGATGTTGGGGCAGATCTCGTTGGTAAAATAGAGGCTGGCATCCCTGAAGATGACCCACGTAACCCAGCCGTTATCGCGGATAACGTGGGCGACAATGTTGGTGATATTGCTGGTATGGGTGCTGACTTGTTCGGATCTTGTGCCGAGGCTACTTGTGCTGCACTAGTCATTGGCGCGACCTCAGCGTACCTAGCTCAAAACATGAACGCACTTCTTTATCCTTTATTGATTAGTGCGGTCGGGATTCCGGTTTGCTTGATCACGGCACTTTTTGCCCGCCTCAAGCCTGACGCGACTCAAGTTGAACCAACTCTTCGCGGTCAATTGATTATCTCCACTATTCTTATGTCGATCGCTTTGTACTTTGTCACGAAAGCCGTGATGACGGAAAACTTTTCCATTGGCGGCGTAGAAATTACTCCCGATAAGGTTCTCTATTCTGTATTAGCAGGTCTTTGGGCAGGAATGGTGATCGGAGCGGTCACTGAGGTCTATACGTCCCATGGCTTTAAACATGTTCGTCGCTTGGCAGCGGCCTCTGATAAAGGTCCAGCCATTAACATCATCTACGGTTTATCTCTTGGGTATGAATCTGCAGTGATACCGGTCATTGCCGTTGGAATTACTGTTTATGCGTCTTGGACGATGGCGGGCATGTATGGCATCGCTCTATCTGCAATCGGTATGATCTCAACCATTGCGACGGGTTTGACCATCGATGCCTACGGTCCTGTGTCAGATAATGCAGGCGGTATTGCTGAAATGTGCCATATGGGTAAAGAGGTGCGTGATCGCACCGATCTACTTGATGCGGCTGGTAATACGACCGCAGCCATTGGTAAAGGTTTTGCCATTGGATCAGCCGTGCTAACCGCATTGGCTCTTTTCGCAGCCTTTTTAACTCGGGCCCATTTTGAAGCTCTAAACATGCTGACTCCCATTGTATTTTCTGGGCTGTTCATTGGCGGAGTCTTGCCGTTTCTGTTTACCGCTCAAACAATGCTTGCGGTGGGACGAGCTGCTGAAGGGATGATCCACGAGGTTCGTCGTCAGTTTCGTGAAATACCAGGACTTCTTGAAGGAACTGGCCGTCCAGATTACCGAGCTTGCGTTGCAATCTCCACTAACTCTGCCCTTAAAGAGATGATCGCACCTGCGATACTTGTGATATTTTCGCCATTAGTTGTGGGTGTGGTATTTGGTGTGGAAGCTCTTGCTGGGGTTCTCGCCGGCTCTATGATCTCTGGCCTTGTTATGGCCTTGTCGACCTCCAATTCTGGTGGCGGCTGGGACAATGCAAAAAAATATATTGAGAAAAATGAAGGCAAAGGAACCGATAAGCATAAGGCTGCAGTGGTTGGGGATATGGTTGGAGATCCATTCAAGGATACCTCTGGACCGTCACTTAACATTCTGATGAAGCTGATGGCGATTATCAGTCTCGTGTTTGTGCCTTTCTTCCAATCGGCGCACTCTTGGCTGATGTCTGCATTAGGCATGTAAAAAGTTTACTATTCAGCATGTTTGGAGGGCAACGGGAATCACCCATGATAACGCAGTTATCATGGGTTCTCCTCGGTTGCACGCAGTGTCGTGCTGAAGAGTTAGTGCTTGTGCGGAGTTCTCTGAATCTTTGACGTTTTTGAGTGAGGATTTGGTATGGCGATTCGAATTTTTGTAACAGGTGGAACATTTGACAAGGAATATAATGAGATAGACGGCAATCTATTCTTTAAAGACACTCACATCAATGAGATCTTAAAGCTCGGGCGTTGCAAAGTCGAATTCACCTCAACCACATTAATGATGCTCGATAGTCTTGAAATGACCGAACTTGATCGTTCTACGATTCGCGATAATTGTACTCGCTGTGCCGAGAATCGCATTATTATTACTCATGGGACAGATACCATGGTCGAAACGGCCACCCTTTTGGGTCAGGCAAAACTGAATAAAACTATAATTCTTACAGGCGCCATGATCCCATTTAAATTTGGGAGTTCTGATGGACTTTTCAATTTGGGCTGTGCGGTGGGATTTGTGCAGTCGCTCCCTGCGGGAGTCTACATTGCAATGAACGGCCGAGTCTTTAACTGGGATAATGTTGCTAAAAACCGAAAACTCGGCGAGTTTGAAGCCTTACGCGAATAGCGGACTATCTAAATCTGAAATTTAGCTTCGCCGTGTGCGATTTCTTGGCCATTGAGCTGCGTGCGGTAGCGAATCGGTACGATCTTTGAGATCATGGCACTGACCCCGCAGAATTTTGTTAGACTAGCTTCAATGGCCTCGTTGACACGCTCACTAGTAATTTCAGCGCCCTCAATCACAAATAAAATATCGACCCCCTTAAAGATTCTCGGATGCTCGGCTCGCGGTTCTGCATCAGCGGAAATAGTCAGTTTGGTGGGAAGCATTTTATGTTTTTTCAAGATCGCAAGCACATCCATAGCCGTACATCCGATGACGCTGGCGATCATCAATTCTTTGGGGGAAGGACCCTTGTTGTCGCCTCCCGCAGAGGCTTGGGTATCCATCATAAAAATGTGATTTCGAATTTTAGTTTCTAATGTGTTGTTGGTGAGATGAGTCAATTCCGCATGCATATTACAGCTCCTTAATTGTGTTGTCGGTAACGCCGAATAGAAAAACCGGCCAACTACTTTCCCTACCATCGTCAAAGGCGAGTTCTGATGTCGGAAAATAGGTATCCCATCTATTCTTCAAACTCTGAAATCGAGCGGCTACTTCATGGCGGTTAATACCAAAACGGGCAGCCTCTGCAGCCAAATTCCCCAAACGATGCCCGATAATGAGATAGTCAAGGCGGCTGGCCGCTTCAGCCGTCGTAAAATATTCGCTATCAGTCATTGGAGCCTCAAATAGATCGGGTAAATTGCGATAGCTTCCGATAAAATCGACGAATATGGCGCCTTGAAGTCCCTCGTCTCTTGGGACGACCAGGGCAGGGGAACGCCACTGCTGATTGCCCGCAAATAAAATGTTCGAATTTGGTAGAGCCGTTGTTACCATATTCACAATATGTCGAACCATTCTGAAATTATCAAAAATTAAAACGGCAGGTCGTCCCTGGGAGTTGCCAATCTTTGATGTTTGTCCCTTAATCGCCGCAAGGATCGAGGCTGGATCGTCGGGGCTATAGGTGGCCTGTGAGTAGCGAAGCCCTGACGTGGTGAATCCCTTCATAATGTTGAAGAGTTCCAAATTGCCATTTGCTGGATAAAACACAACAACATCCTGCACTTTTTGCTCTTTTAAAGCAGCGGTCAGCCGCAAAGCCAAACGCTTGAGAGGCGGATAGACACGCATGGTCTGACGACTTCGCCCAAGGGGGGCGTTAGCGCTGATGATCAAGGCCGGCGTTTGCGACTGATCCGCAATTTGGGCAATGGCGCTGGCGTGCGTTGGATGAAGGCCGCCAATGAGCATGGCGACACGGTCCATGTGAACTAATTCTGCCGCCACTTTTAAGGCGTCCATTTTATTTTTTTCTACGCGGCGAATAATTAGGGTTCCATCCGAATGAAAGCCTTCTCTTTGCAGCTCTTTACGCATTTGAGCGATTATTATATTTAACGCAGGCTCATTTGCAGAGATGGGAGGTAAGATGATGCCTATACGCTGAGATTTTGATGAAAACAGACTGTCAAGTTCGTCTAAGATTTCTCCCCGTTTTTGAAACCAGCTACAGTCTTTGATTTTGAGGTTGGTCAACTGTGCAGGCCATTTAAGCAATGCACGCTGCTCATTAGTCAATGGTGCAAGAGACGCAAAAAGATTTTGAGGGATGGAAGATATGGCCTGCTGGCAATGACTCAAAGCCCGATAATGCCTCGGAGTGAGATCCACTTTTACGACTTCATTTGTGCTTAGGACGACTTCAACACTGCGATTTGCCCCAATAAAAGAGCATCCACTCATGATGAGTGAGAGAAAAAAGATATAAATTGGCCAAATGACACGCTGATTGGATGCCTGGCGGCAAGATTCATTCACCAAGTTTTAGCTCCCGGTAACTGCCGTTGCCTTGTTTTAAGGTTTTCATGTCATCTGCGGCCTGAGATTTTTGTGGCA
Source organism: Bdellovibrio sp. ZAP7 (assembly GCA_945900755.1). GTDB lineage: Bacteria > Bdellovibrionota_B > Oligoflexia > Oligoflexales > RGVZ01 > CAMDKS01. Next base: position 32,772 of record CAMDKS010000005.1, on the reverse strand, counting down.
CTTTATTTTTAAAAAATAGAGCTGGAATGCCAACGTCAGCAGGGCTGCCATAGTCTGGGTCAATGGTCACAGAAACGAGTGATTCGGGCGTGGTCCAAGGCGTGGCCAAAAAACCAGCTGCCATTGAATCCGTAAGGAATTGGGCCCAAATAGGCAGAGCCAAAGAGGCCCCGCTGGCCCCATCCCCCAAGGATGAATGACCGTCACCACCAACCCAGGTGGTCACCACTAACTCCTTTGTAAATCCGGCAAACCAATTGTCTCGTGAGTCGTCAGACGTTCCCGTTTTTCCTGCAGCATAGGGCGCCATGTGGCTGATGGCTCCACCAGTACCGTTGGTCAAAACCGCCTGTAATCCAGATCTAAGCAATGTAGCAATTTCAGGTGAGAAAACTTGAACATGAGTGGCCACCGTAGGATCAAATTGATAGAGAACTTTCCCGTCGCGATCCTCAATTTTTGTAATTGCGAAAGCCGCGCTTTGTTTACCGTCGTTTGCGATCGTTCTATAAATCGAGTCTACATCCAGCATAGTGGCACTGAAGCCGCCAATGGCGATGCCTGTTTCAAGATTCATTGGAGACGTCACGCCCATCCTCTGGGCTCGTTCGATGACTGTTTTAATTCCATATTTTTGGGCAAGGCTAACGACGGGCGTATTTATGGATTTTGCTAAAGCCTTAATCAATGTGACTTCAGTCATTTCGTCGCCAACATGGTTTTTGGGACGAAAACCACCGACGTCAACCGGGCTTACATAAACCAAATCAGCCCAAGTCATGCCTTTTTCTAAGGCCAAACTATAAAGGACTGGCTTAAATGAAGAGCCTGGAGACCTCTTTGACGAGATCGTGCGATTAAATTGTGACTCCTGAAAATTACGACCTCCAACCATCGATAAAATAGCTCCAGTTCGCACATCGGTTGCAAAAAGAGCCGCTTCTATGCGTTCAGTCGTTTTTTTCTTGCGATGTAGATTAACTCGAGTCTGAAGGGCCTCAAGGGGGGCGGAATGAGCTAGAACGGATTTGTTGGCGAGCTCCTGAATTTTTCGGTCCAAAGTGGTCGAAATTTTGTAACCTCGATCATTCAGCACCATTTCATTTTCATTCAAAAGACGCTCTACTTCAGTGCGAATCCACGCAATAAAAAAAGGTGCGACGGTCTCATTGATCGGCGTCCAGGGTTTGAATTCAAGCCTCGCTTTTTTTGCGGCGGCAATCTCTTCAGGGCTTGCTAAATTGGCGGCCACCATGGCGTTTAAAACAACCTGTTGGCGTTTAATGGCTGCGGTGGGGTTTTTGTGAGGATCATAGGCACTTGGCGCTTTAAACAATCCTGCGAGCAGAGACATTTCGGCAAGGGAAAGTTCTGAAAGTGGCTTGCCATAGTACACCATTGAAGCGGCACCGACACCGTAGGCTCCATGCCCCATGTACATCGTGTTCAGGTAGAGTTCGAGAATTCTTTCTTTAGATAAGTTCTTTTCGACATAGTAAGAAAGAATTATTTCGCGAAGTTTACGCGATATTTTTTTTTCACGGGTTAAAAGGTAATTTTTAACCAGCTGCATCGTAATGGTTGAGCCGCCTTGTTTAAGGTGACCGGACGTGGCCACGGAGACAAACGCCCGCCCGATTGAGGTCCAGTTGACCCCTGCATGCTCAAAAAACTTTCGATCTTCAACGGCCAGTAACGCGTTGATCATAGGTCGAGGAATGCTCTCATATGGGATCTGAATATGATAGTAGCTGAAGTACTCGCCAATTTTAACACCAGTGCGATCAAGAACGGTGGAATTGTCGGGAATAATTGCGGCGGTTAGTTTCTGGATTTGATCTTGTTCACTTTCTAAAACACCCTCGGACCACAAATAAGCGTAAATTCCACCAAAAATTAGAACGGCGACGACGCAAATACCCGCGATGGCGACGGTGAAAAAACCTAAATTAGGACGGGCTCGCAGGAACACCTGAGTTCTCCAATTAGCATTTCGTAAAGCCACCCAAATAAGCGCTCCAAAAAGTGTTCAATTACTACTCGTAGAGTGGTCAAAGACTCTAGCATCAACACAATTAATTAGAAAGAAGAGTTCAAAATAATGCACAATCGAGCAATGTGATATTGTGATGTCCTACGATTTGTATGAGAATGTGCCAGTTGATAGGTGTGGGGTTTGTCGAGGCTGCTTGGCTGTGACGTTTATAGGTTTGCATGGGGGCATTTATTTCGCGATTTATTCTGTTATTTATTCTGCTCGGGCTTGTCGCTGTTACGGCCGCACAGGCCGAGATTCCTGGGACGGCATTATCTAACGAACGAGACGTTTTGAGGCTTGACCTTCGTGGCGCCTACGCCTTTCCAAGTCCAGGTGTGGGTGCGGGGGTGACAGCGCTATGGACCGTGCGGCCTGCGACAGCATTTGGCCTTTCGGCTGATGGGTCCATGCACGATCTCGATTCGGAAAATGCAAAATTATCCACTCGCTCCCTAGATCTGGTTTTGGAGCATTCCTTTGCACTTCTTGAAGGCTTTCACGCCCTAAGAATACGAGCGGGAGCTGGTGCGGTGCGAGTTCATCGAACGATGGAAGACCGCATTGCTGCCATTTACTCAAAACCGGCCGATCGTTTAAAATGGGCGCTGCATGTCAGTGGCAGTGTGGCCCTAGATTTTCCTGTTGCCGATCTCATGTGGCTGCGACTTGGCATCTCCCGTGAGCGCGCCATTTTGAAGGAGACTCCGGCACAGGGAGGTTTTTTTATAGGGTTGGTGGCTGGTGGGCAGTGGTTCCATATCGGCGACTAAACTGTGAACACGTGGCTAACTAGTGCTTGTTCGGAGTTCCCTGACTCGGCGTTGCTTGTCGCCGGAAAATGCTCATTTACCGGAAGTAAACTCCGCCTTTCCGACTCCTCGCGCCTTGATTCAGAGAACTCCGAACAAGCTCTAACTACAGGCTGTATGTCCCAATATAGGTTCCTGTAAATTTTGCTCCTTGCGCCGGCCTCCAAATTTCTGATAATATTTGGGACGTTTACAAAATAATTTTATAATCAGGGGGCGAACTATGAGAAGTTCTGGAATTATTAAATCGGCCATTCTTTCGTCAATAACAGCATGGTTTTTTGCACTGACCATAACCACAGTGGTTTCCGCCGCCGGTGATCCCGAACTTCGTGCTAAATTTACGACGACCGAGGGTACGTTTGAGGCAAAACTTTTTTATAAAGAGGCGCCCAAAACAGTGGCAAATTTTGTTGAGCTATCACGGAAGGGCTTCTACAATGGCCTCATTTTTCATAGAGTCATTCCTGATTTTATGATTCAAGGCGGAGATCCACAGGGTACAGGATCCGGTGGCCCAGGCTACTCGTTTGCTGATGAATTTACTCCCGCGCTTAGGCACTCGAAGCCTGGAATGTTATCCATGGCCAATAGTGGGCCAAATACAAACGGGAGTCAATTTTTCGTAACTGTGAAAGATGTTCCACACCTTGATGATAAACACTCTATTTTTGGTGAAGTCGTTTCTGGTTACGACGTCGTTAAAAAAATCTCCTTAGTGAAGGCTGCCAACGATCGTCCAGTAAAAGATGTAAAAATTGAAAAACTTGAGATAGTTGGCGACTGGTACAAGCCTGGTGAAGTGAAAAAATCTAAAGAACTTTCTCAAGAGGACATTAAAACTCTGACAAAAAAACCGGTGGAGAAACTTCTTTTAAAAATTGCTGAGGCCCAAGGATACGGTAAAGTCGTGCAAGCCATATTTACCGATGGACAGGCTAGAGGCGACCAGATACAGGTACGGTATACAGTTAATTTCACGAATACTAAATCCAGTCAATTCATGGCCATGATGTCAAATAAGGATGGAAAACTCCCTGAAATCGAACAATTTCAGTTTAGTCGAGGTCAGGCCCAGTAAAATGGAAAAAAGGATCCTGTCCCGGAAACAGCTGCGATGGGCCGCTGGCAGCGTGTTTGTTTGTGGGGTCCTATTGGTGTGGTTTGTGCCGTTTGTGCCAGCACTCTATTTTGATTCAATTACCGTGGCGCGCCTTGATGGAAAAGGAAAGCCAATAAGCACTGAGGTCGGGCCAGGAACAAAACAATGGGTGGCGATTGAGAAGGTTTCAAGGCATGTCGTCAATGCCGTTGTCGTGGCAGAAGATGGTAAATTTTACCAGCACAATGGCTTTGATTTTGAGGCGATTGAAAAGGCGATTGAGATAAATAAAAAGAGAGGCCGCTACGTTCGTGGGGCTTCGACGATTAGCCAACAAGTAATCAAAATGGTTTTTTTGAGCCGTGAAAAAACGATCGTTCGTAAACTGAGAGAAGCGACCGGTACCGTGCTTATGGAGCTTTTGCTGCCAAAAGATAAAATTCTCGAGTGGTATATCAATCTTTGCGAGTTTGGGGGCGGAATCTACGGTGTGAAGTCTGCCGGCCAATACTATTTCAAAACTCGGCCTGAGCTATTAACCATCGAACAAGCAGCCCATCTTGCGGTGGTTATCCCAAGTCCAAATAAATGGAGCAAGGGGCTGCGTAGCAAGTCGTTGACCCCATTTGGAGGACGTCGATTTGCTCATATTGTTAACAATCTTTTTTTGGGCGGATATATTACCGACGTGCAAAAGAGCACCGCTCTAGCTCGTGGAAATTTTGGAAATCCAATTGCTGGGTATGGCGGCGGAGATGTCGACGATTGTAGGGGCGATCGTGAGTGTGAGGAGGGAGCCTCAGAGATTAAAAACGAGGGGACCTCTCTAGAGGAAAATCCAGTTAGTGCTCCGCCTTTGGATACACCGGCGGCCGCAACACCGGCACCAGCGACGTTAGAAAAGCTAGGAACTTCTGAAAACGAGGTCAAAGTGCCAGCAGGTGTGACCGTTCCCGTACCAATAATTGAGTCTAAGAGCGACGTTCAATCTAATTCAAACGGTGAGGGTGGCCAGTGAATACTATTTTGATTCAAGCATTTTTAGGATTGCAATCCTTTACTTTTTGGACCGTAGTGCTGCTGGGTGCCTGTATTGGATCATTTTTAAATGTTTGTATTTTGCGACTGCCTGAGGGCACGTTTTTCAAGAACACACGATCGGTGTGCCCGTCTTGTGGCGCATTAATCCCCATTTATTTTAATATTCCAGTCATATCTTTTTTAATATTACGGGGTAAGGGAAATTGTTGTGGAACAAAAATCTCTTGGCAGTATCCGGCAGTAGAAATGTTAACGGCCATAATTTTTGGATTATTATATTTTAGATTTCCGTTCTCAGGCTGGTCTTTGGAATCTGGGACTTTTGAGTTAGCCACCTTTATTCGGTGGAGCCACGCTGCCATTTTTATCAGCCTGATGCTCGTTATGAGTTTAATTGATGCCAAACTAATGATTATTCCTGACGTGTTGAGCTTGGGTATGCTTGTTTTGTCGCCAATTATTGCTTGGGTTCATCCTGATTTGACCCTTCAAGGATCTCTAATTGGGGCATTGGCGGGCGGTGGGCTCCTCTATTTCGTAGCATGGACATACTGGTTTTTCAGAAAGCAGTACGGAATGGGGTTTGGTGATGTCAAATTATTGGCGGCCATTGGTGGTTGGCTGGGGTGGCAGTCTATTTTTCCAACCCTATTCCTTGGAAGCATAGTTGGTAGTATCATAGGAATAAGTGCAATGTTAATTTCCCCCAAAGCGAACTGGCAAACAAAAATTCCCTTTGGTCCCTACCTTGCTCTTGGCGCTGTGACCTATCTAATATGGGGGTCAGAATTTTTGTTTATGTTTTCAGGAGGTCAATAGTGAAGATGAGCACATCGTTACTCCACTCGCCTTCGGGAGAGATAAACCAAAATGCATTTACGTCAATTCCTACTTTTGTAGGGACGACTTTGGAATTTGCTCATTTTTGTAATGAGCAACTAAACACTCAAATCTCATGTAGTAGCCTACTTAGGCGCTTTGTTGGCATGCTCTCTGATTGGTTTGGACTTGCAGAGGTCGTTTATATGACCTTGGAGACAGTCCACAGCGAACAAAAACGCCGCATCGTCAAGTTTATACATGCTCCCGCCATTCCTGAAAATGTAATTGGATCTATTCGTGTCGCACTGCAGTCAGTGGTTGCAGGCGAAGATGAAGTGCGACAAGGGTATTATTTGATTCAAGTTGGCGGAGTAGATTATCATTGTGCTCAGTTTGATGAGCCAGGAACACAGCGTGGGGTATTGGTTTGGCGGGAGAATAATCTAGCGAGGCTGTGTCCCGGCGCCATTATCGACGCAAAAGCTATGTCAACCGCTGATGTTTTGGACTATATCGTGCGCACAGCTCAACAGTCGGCACATTGGCTTCGCAGACTGGACAATTCACAGGTTTTACTTTATCTAGACGAAGTGACAGGTTTGTATAATTATCGCTTTATGGACGTGGCGATTGATGCTGAACTTCGTCGTCATCAGCGATTTCATGCACCATTTAGCCTGTTATTTATTGATCTCGATAATTTTAAACAAGTAAATGATGTGCACGGGCATTTAACCGGCAGTAGTGTATTGAAACAAGTTGGAGTGCAAATTTTGGCCGCTGTTAGAGATGTCGATAGCGTCATCCGCTTTGGCGGCGATGAATTTGTCGTTGTATTAATTGGAGCCAATAGCCGGCAAGCATTAATGGCGGCAGAGCGAGTTCGAAGCCGCATCGATGGCCAGCAGTTTCTGTCAGAAGGCCTAGAGCAAAAAATTCATATTACCGCGTCGATTGGCGTAGCCTGCTGCCCTGATCATGCTTGGGACAAAGCCACTATGATTCGGTTAGCCGACGAGACGATGTATATCGCGAAGCGAGGTGGGAAGAACCGAGTGATCATCGTGAACGCTAAGGATCAGCAGCAAGATCCGTTTCAGGGTACCTCGAAAAAAAATAGGAGAGAGCTTCCATAATGTCAGCGTCACCTCCATTGCCACCAAAGCCAATACGTCAAAGTCAAGTAACCATGACAGAAATGGTACTCCCTCAGCACACTAATGCCTTGGGCAGTGTTTTTGGTGGAACGATTATGAGTTGGGTTGATATCGCCGCAGCAACCTGTGCCATGCGCCATTGCGCGCGGCAAGTGGTGACCGCTAGTGTGGATGCTTTGCATTTTCTTGCCCCTGTTCGGTTGGGCTGGATCGTCACGCTCCAATCTTCGGTTAATTATGTCGGCGGCACAAGCTGTGAGATTGGTGTAATTGTTCGCTCGGAAAATGCGATAACAGGAGAATCCTTCCATACCGCATCCGCCTATTTGACCTTCGTGGCCCTTGATAGCCACAATCGCCCAACAGCGATTCCACCATTGTTGATCGAGTCTGATGACGAACGTCGACGGCATGCCGCGGCGCAAATTCGTAGGGCCAATCGTCTGAAATTAAAAACGGAAATTCAAGCTCGACTCGGTCAGAACAGCTGAGGCTTGCCGTGATTGTTTACATTATAATTTTTTTGAGCCTACTTTTAACACCAGTTTCGGGCCAGAGCTCGGAATATCTACCGACCATGCCGACCGAATTAAATTCTACTAGGATTAGTTTACTTACCGTAAATGATGGTGTTGAGCTCTATACTAGATTTGGTCACACCATGTTGAGGATTCAAGACTCTGCAGAAGATATTGATTTCGTGATCCACTGGGGGCAATTTGATTTTTCAGATCCACTGTTCATACCTAAATTTTTTCAAGGTATTTTAATTTATAGCATGGGATTTGCCCCCACTAAACGTGCCGTTAGTTACTACCGAAAAACTGAATTTCGAGGAATTGTTGAGGATGAGTTCGCTTTGACGTTGAGCCAAAAAAAACGGCTTATGGACAAAGTTAAAGAGAATATGAAACCTGAAAATATATTTTATCCGTATCAGTATTTTCGCAATAATTGTGCGACCATTCCGCGAGATTACATAGACTATGCGCTGTCGGGAGCGCTTAAGGCAAGTATGGAAGATGTCGTGGTGCCAACGATAACTTATCGAGACTATGCACGCCAAAATCTTGGAACCAATTCCCTAGTGGCGTGGGGTCTTGACGCCATTTTTAACGGCGACACCGATCGTCCCTTACGCCGTTGGGATGAAATGTTTTATCCAAAAAAATTGCGGGAGCACTTGTCAACCATGTCGAGCTATAATGACTTAGGGCTCCCCGTTGCCGCACAAGGCCTGCTCATTAATAATCACATGTTGATTGATATTCCCGAGCCCGAAGGTCAAGCAATGGATGGATACTTATTGACATGGCTTGTGGCTGGGATCCCGCTTTTTGCCATTCTAATTTCTCTGTTTTTGCGACGTTTGGAGGGTAAAAGAATCGTATTAAGGTGGCAAAATCGGGTTTTTGGATTAGTGAGTTTATGGTGGGGAATGACGGCGGGATTTTTTGGGCTGACGCATTTTTGGGGTTGGGCCTTCTCACAGCATTCAGATCTATATCACAATTTGAATATTTTGCTCTTTTGGCCCATTGATTTCCTACTGTTATCTCCTGCAGTGCTACTAGGGATTTTAGGGGGAGATTTCGGCCATGAAAATTGGTTTAAGCGTAAATATTGGCGGAAATTCGCGACCGTTCATTTGTACATAATCCCAGTTTATGCGGTTATTGCGTGTTCTGGTTTGGTCGAGCAAAATACAAGTCGCCTTATTATTTATATGGTTCCACTTTCTCTGTTATACTATTTTGTGATGGTTCGTTTAACTTGGCAGGGTGATTCTGCCACCTAGAAACACTGGAGTACTTCCCAATCATGCGTTACCGACCGGCAAATTTGAAGCAGAAATTTGAAGAGTATAAAGCTGGAGATGAGAATGGGCTCAGGGATATTTTCGCATCCGAAAAAACACGACTTTACGATTTTCTAATTAGAATGACGGGCCAAATTTCTAAATCACTTGATATTGCTGACGAAGCAATAGTCGCGGTTGGGCCAGCATTAGACCTGGAGAATTCACTTGAGGAAGTTCTAGTTCTTCTTTACAAAACGGCGAGAAACTTCACAATCGAGAATTGGAATTCCGACACATCTCGCCTTGAGAATTCGTCCTATACCGTGTCTCCAGGCAGTGGTGGCGATAGAAATTCTGTCCATCTTGTTTCCTTGGAGCACGTTGTGCGTCAATTGCAGCCTAAACTTCGGGAAGTCTTTCTTCTCCATGGACGATTTGGATTTTCACGGGATGAAGTTGCGGTGATCGTTGGAAACAGTGTCAGTGACGTTGAAGAATTATTTGCAAGCGCACTGAGAGTCGCTGATGCGGCCATGCCTGGAGAAGCTGACCGAATTCCTGAGCTTATGACACTAATGCATGGATTTCCCATACCCATAGATGAGGTTACGGAGACGCAAAATTTGAGCATGGTTTTCAAGAATCTAAAAAAATCACCTCGCACTATCGCGAGCGGGTGGTTAAGAATCGGCGCGGGGCTGATTTTTTTGGGAATTATTTACTATGTTGCCACGCTTAATGGCTGGATAATGGAATTTACAGACTACATCTTAACACTCTAATATTATTTGTTTCAGCGCTATTTTTTTGCGTGTTGGAATAGTCCCTATGGTTTAGCTTTTTCCAATTGGTACGAAGAGTAAAGTAGGAGGTACCTATGAAAAACACACTCAATCTGAAAATGAAAAATGTTTTTACTTCGTTGGCCGTACTCTCTGGACTTTCGTCTTGTGATTCTAAGGTGGTTTTTTCTGACAGGGTGGTTGCCGAGGATTCTTGGAGTGCAACCCATGACGCGGATTCTGCTGAGTCAGATTCAGGCAGCGGACTGCACAGGAAGGTCGACAATTTTACTCAAGCAGCACGATCTAAGATTGATGTTTTGTGGGTCATCGATAATTCAGCCTCCATGGAGGAATATCAGGATAAATTGTCGATAAACATTGGCACGTTCTTGGATCAGATTTCAACTTGGAATGCAGATCTTCAAATGGCCGTAACGTCCACAGACATGTGTACGGAATTGCGACCCAAAGATTTAACTCAAGTTATGTGTCCAGACAAAGCTAGGACTACTGCAGGTCTTCGTGGAAAAATAGCTGGAAACACTGTCATTAGCGGTGTTGACGGAGACGCACGCTTTAAATTTTCTGAATTGGTAAAATTAGGCACAGGTGGCTCTTCGTTTGAGCATGGTTTGAGTGCAGCAAAAAAATCCGTCGAATTGAGCTTGGCAGGTGACAATTTTGGACTCGTTAGAGAGCATTCATTTCTTGCTGTCGTATTGGTAAGTGACGAGGAAGATGACGGAGTCGGGCTTTCTCGTGTTGATGAAAAGGGAACAAATTGGACCACCCTAGGAAGGACCAGGTATAATTTTTCGGCAAAAAATCTTGTGTCCTACTTGTCTTCCGTAAAGCCTGATGGGCAGTTCAGCGTGTCTAGCATCGTGAACTTTGTCCCACAAATGCATCGAGGAAGGGGTCGTTCAATCCTCAAAAAACATGAAGTTGGTGCCGAGCAATTATCGGCTAGCACTCTTAGTGGCGGATTCAAATTGGATATCGCCTCAGACGACTGGGCGACTGGCCTGAGCAATCTCGCAGACAATTTTTCCAATCAACTTTCGAGTTTTAAATTGTCGATAGTTCCAGCCCCACAAACGCCAATCGAAGTTTCGGTTAATGGGCAAGTCATGAACGGTGGTTGGTCATATATTGAGGATCGACAAAGCATTGTCTTTGAAAGTGGACACATTCCAGTTTTCGACTCTCACATAGAAGTCAGCTACCAATTCTAAATGGCATGCGAAATATGAAGTCCAAAAGGTTATTTTGTTTTCGACGCGGATGGACGGGACAAGTCTTTGCCCACCTTTTTCATTTCTGTATTTTTTGAAGCCAACAATGCGTCGCTCAGCGTTTTATGTAACGCCTCACCGTCGACTGAAACCAGCTGCACGAGAGTGTGAACATCAAAATATTCGGCAACTCCTAGGAGCTCTGGAACGGGCTTATAATTATCTATTCGAATTCGTTCATAATAGATGTCCTCAACTTTGGCAATTTCAGTATGAACTTTGTGGCTCACGCGCTCTAGCAATGATTCCATTTCAACTTGGGTTCGGGGCGAGGATCGCAGGCCATTTAATTGTGGAATATCATCTATCCGTTGATTGAAGGCGGGAAGCCAAAGTTTATAACTCGCAGCAATGGCTAGACCCTGGGACGTATTGACGGCTATGGCTAAGTCGCGTTGTTTGAGTGAGGAATAGTGGAATCTTGTTTCTGTAGAGCTTACGAGAAGGCGATCTGATGGTGAGTCAACCCAGGTAGGTTGGACTTCCTTATTTCGCTCTACAACAGGTCCTTCTGGGCGTTTGTCTGCAGTGAATGTTGTGCAGTTTGACAGTGTAAGATTCGAGAGGATCAAAATTAATATAGAAAGTATTTTCATGGCTGTTGGGGCTCTCGTGGTGCGAAGGAAATTTGAATTGATTGAGGTCTTTTGACTACTTCGCTTTTTCAGGTTCCTTTGCCCCAGAAATTTCAGTTTTGGAATCTTTTCCCAGAGCTCTAGTCTTGCGGATTTTATCAAATACACGATTCAATAACCCAGAATTCTCGGCAACAATAGTGCGCAATGCCTCGTATTCATCCATGTTGCCACGTGCGCTTGAGGTGGCAAGAGTTGCATTTTCGTCGCCTTTTTTTTTGCTATTATTACTTCCAAACATAAGTGTATTTTCCTTAGTGTGTTGCTTGAAGCTTATTACAAGACTAGCGAACTTGAATTCTTAGAGTTTCTTCTTCTATTGTAGCATGCACTCTCTCAGATTCGGTCAGAAATCCAGCAATCATCCATTTGCGGCAAGAGTGCCTAAAGGAAGTGATATAGCAGGCCTAATTCCCCTCCTAGGGAACGTTTCACAATTGTGGCATTTACAAGGTAGTCGGTGGATTCTTGCGGTTTCTGGAGGGTGCAGCGGGTTTCCGTCCATGCAAAGTGAATGGATGAATTTAGTGAGAAAAACAAATCCATCCCTGCGAACATTTGAACGGATTCTCCCGTCATAGCCGCGTTATTCCAATCTCCCGTCACGCGGTGCGTTCGTAGTTCATTAAATCTTTCTAGTTGAGCGCCTCCGCCGATGAATATTCGGCCAGAGGAGTCGTAATTATATACGACGCCACCACGAACACCTGGAAGCAGCCAGGAGTGGGAAGGTCGAAATTCATTGTCGATATTGTCAGGTCGAGTGTAAACATAACCTGAATTCGTACCGAGGAAATACCCAGATTTACCTGCAATTAGAATATGAAACGAATAGTCGAGAATGAAGCTCTCCTGCGTAGACTTGTAATTTTTCCCCCGGAGATCTCCAAATTTTCGAACCTCCCATTTAGTTTCTGCAAAACCGATGGATAAACTTAAATTGTGGTCGCGGCGAAATTTTCGAACATATCTATCCCATTCATTGAGGGCCACTCCTTGGGGGTCCGCTTTTACGGTCATCATTTTATCGCCCGAAGGAGCCGCATCTTCGGCGTAAACTGGCGAAATATTTAGAATAAGCAGGACGAAGGCTAGTTTTCGTACATTAAGGAATAAAGTGTTTTTTTGCATGGTCGTGAGCCTTTTCTAGGGTATAAACGAGCGCCTTGTGCTTTTCTAATGATAAAGGTTGGAGCCACAGATGCAAAGCGATCCTTTCGAGTATTTACAAAATGCGGGAAATCATCCTGACACTTGGCTGTTAGTAGCTGGTCCTTTGTCTGTTTTTGCCGCTGTTGCGGTGATTCTAATCGTATTCGTTAAAGTTCGTCGCGCCCGTGAGCAAAGAGACCTTGAAATTGAGTATAAATCACCTCAAAATTTTATGCCGGAAACCACCCCCGAGGTACCCAACACAATTGATTCGGTCACTTCTCCGGCTTCAGCGTCCACAGTAGCACCAAGTTTTGCCCAAACTTCGACAATGGACGATATATCTGAAATCAAGGCGCAGGATCTTCAGTCGTGGATCGGACGCCTTCGTGGTGGATTATCCCGCACCCGCGATGCCTTTGCAGGTGGGCTTGGAATCCTTTTCCTATCGGGCGCTAAGATTGATGATCAGATGCTGGAGCGGATTCACGAGGTTCTTTATAAGGCCGATGTAGGCGTGAAAGCTTCGGATCGCCTTGTTGACGGCCTTCGCCTTAAATTGGCAGGGCAAATAGTTGATTGGTCAAAGGTTAAGGAATCACTTGCCGAGTTGGGCGAAGGTATTTTTACCGAATCGATACGTCCTCTAAATACGCCAAGTGAAGGATTATTTGTCATTTTGGTCGTGGGCGTTAATGGAGTTGGTAAAACGACAACCATTGGTAAGTTGGCCGCCCGTTTTACCGCTGAAGGTAAGAAGGTGATGCTTTGTGCCGCTGACACTTACCGGGCAGCGGCCATTGAGCAGTTGATGGTGTGGGGGGAACGGAATCAAGTTCCCGTTATAAAGCAACATCACGGAGCAGATCCTGCGGCGGTTGCTTTCGACGGCGTTCAGGCAGCTAAGGCTCGTGGCATGGATATACTGATCATTGATACGGCTGGGCGGCTACACAATAAATCAGAATTAATGGCTGAGCTTTTAAAAATCAATAAATCCATTGGCAAAGGATATGAAGGCGCTCCCCATGAAACTTGGCTTGTGGTTGATGCGACCACAGGACAAAATGCAGTGCAGCAGGTTCGCGCATTTAGCGAGGTCACAAAAGTTTCTGGCATTGTCGTAACAAAATTAGACGGCACTGCAAAAGGTGGCGTCATTATCGGTCTTGCCGATCAGTTTAAGATTCCAATCCGATATATTGGAGTCGGCGAAAAAGCTGCCGACCTTCGAGCCTTTGTTGGCGCTGATTTTATGCGCGGTTTGTTAGACCGGTAGAATAAAACTGAGAGCATTCGTTCAAAGTTGTAACGGTGAATACCAGAATCAATCGGTAGGCATCTTAACAACCTTGTCACCTTCGGTGATGGGGAGCATTAGGCTGTGTGTATCCTTGAAGAAGTCGGCAAGTTTTGGATAGCGATTACGCATTTGAAATGCCCAAAATAGTTGGCGGCGTGGATGGCGATGGTAGGCAAGTACGTTTAGAACATTGCTCTCTTCATCGGAAAGATCGGTGACGTGACTACGTTCCAAGGCTTTGAGGGATGCGTCGCGAACTTTTTGATCCAGATCGTGTTGCTTTTGGCGAAGGCCTACAAAATCGAGAGTCATGTGCTCATCTTCAAATTGTTGTGCGTATTGAGCCCAGTTAGACGCTAAAATCGAAAGAGTTGGAATGCGCCTGCCAAAGTGCCTTATCAGAAGTAATATTTGGTCAATGGGGTGTGCCGCAATTAGAACGGCACTTACTTCTTTTGTTTTTTGCAGATCGCGATCGTCTAATTCTCGACCATTATTGAAGGCATCGACGATTCGTTCTGATGTGTCCAGGTGGGCGTCACTCCTGCCTAGGTTTTCTTTAGGGGAGGAGGAGTCGACATGGCGACCTTCCACCACAGCTAGGCGTGTGATGGCACGGCGAAATGGCAAAATAATCGCTTCATTGTGACTGGGAGTTTCTTTAACTCCAAGCTTCCAGCGTTCTATATCCCACTGTATTTGGAGGGTAAGGCTCTGCATGTTTGGAGCTGCAGTTCCATTCCCGTAGCGAGATTTAATAAAATGGCGGGCGTGCAAATCTTCGATAGTCTGCCTTACTTCTCTAGCGGAATAGCCGATAATCGTAGAAATTTCATGCTCGCTACTTAGCAAATTGTCTAGGCCAGTCATGGCAGAATTGAGCAAAAAGGTGAGGAGGGAGTATTCGCAGGCCGTTAAATCAGACACAGCTAGGATTTTTAGTCCAGAGTCTTGTAGGAAACGTTGAATGTTTGAATTCATGGGTCAAAATCCGCCTATTTATGGTGGTTGAATCGCCTAAAAGTTGTCGAGTTGTAATTATTTTAGCATAGTCCTGGCTCTGGTTGAAAACGAAGCCTCCGATTTGTCCATTTATTCGCCTTTGTAGCTTTGGCCATGTGAAACATTGCTGGGCGCGGAATCCTCGTAATTGATTGTCAGCGTCTGAAGTAACCGATATTATCAGGTCATATTCAAAAATTTTGTATTTAATCAATTGTGAGCATGATTGAGCTGACGAAATCAAATTGAGGATGGTGCTGCGTTGATCAAGCAAACAAAATATGACTGGCCCACATGGGTGCTGTTTGCTTTTGCTATAACAGGCTTAAGCCTCATGACCTATAATTATTTGGTGGCATGGGAGATCGGATATTCATCCGATACTGCTTTAATCGGTCTCATGGGTAAATACATCCTCGAACGTGGTGAGCGTCCTATCTATGTGTGGGCTGTGGGCTACCAAGGGCTGATTCTTGAGGCGTATACCATGGCCGGATTTTTTTCAATTTTCGGGGTCAATCCAATTTCCATTAATTTTTCGTCGACCATGTACCTTTGGCTGGCGCTTGGAGTATGGGCTTGTGTTTTTTCTAGAGCCTTTGGAGCTAGAGTTGCGGCTTTGACCATGGTGGCGACGGTATTTAGTGTGCCACTTTTTTACGAATTGAATTTGCGGTCGCTGCCGAACTTTCCGGAGGCATTGTTGTTGGGCGGTTTGGTGTTTTTGCTCTTTGACCACGTCCGAACTAAATATGAGGCGAAGGCTCCAATCGAAGCCTGGAGAATTATCCTGCTTGGAATTGTTTCAGGATTTGCTTTTTACACCTTTGCCATCACCGTGTATTTCCTGCTGGCGTTTTCCGCAGCGCTAGCCGTCATGTATTATCGTAAGCCACTTGGTGCCACGCCCAAGACATGGTTCACGTCTTGGCGCATGCCTTGGGCCGAGTCTCAACAGCAACCAAATGGCCTTAAAAAAATATTGAACAAGCCACTTCACCGGATGATTCAAGGGCTTTCGGTTGTGGGCTGGTTGCTGGGACTTTCTGCATTAGTGATTTGCTTTTTTGTACCCGAGCCAGTCGTGTTTTCCGGCAGGCTCATAAAGTGGAATGCACTACAAATGTTGTTTGGCGCTGCTGTACTTATGTTGCTACCTAGGGCTGGAGTTGAGGTCATCGACGCGTTAAAGTTATCGAGCCTAAAACAGCGGATGGCAAAACTATTTACCGTCGGCTGGTTTGTGGGTTACAGCCCAGCGATCCTATTTATTTTGACAGGCGGTCACTCAAATAAGCAGGCGTTAGCCTCCGGCAACTGGCCGGAAATAAAGTTAAGGCTTTGGGTTTACGAGGAATTTCATAAGGCACTGCTACACTTTGAAGAATTTTGGACCTGGCCATTTTCACTTTATTTTCTTGGTTGTATGGTCGGATTTTGTTGGATGTGTTGGATCAGCCTCAAAAAATATGTCAGAAGTTCTCGTTCCCTCTGGCCACCGACTGCTGTGTTCTGTTTTGTGTATGTGGTCGTGTTTGTCATTTTCGTCATTTCCAAGACCGTTGTTGATATCGTGTGTATGCGTTACCTGATTCTGATGGTGCCGGTTAGTGCGTTAATGTTGAGTTTAGGCACTCACTGGCTATGGATTCATCGTCCAAAAATCAAATGGTTGGCGATCGTTGGTTACTTGGGAATTGTGGGTTTGGGTGCAAGGTCGATTTACAATGACCTAAGTATTCCGCGAAATCTCCCTTTTGAAGCCATCATTCATGAATTCGAGACTCGGGGTATAACCTACGGCTATGCGGACTATTGGTTGGCCTATGCCTCCAATTTTTTAAGCAATGAACAGATTATCCTTGAGCCGACTGTTTCAAATTATTCGCCTCACTACGGGCCCCTAGTCAAAGCGGCCACTCGAATAGGTTATGTGGATTATACTCCCGGAAAGTATCCCCCTCAAAATGGGCGGGTTGAAATTTATAAGCAAACTTATAAAGTGCTAGAGGAGACCGAAGTGGTTCCAGGAATTATACTTCGAGTTTTGGAAAAGCTTTGAGGATCGTAGGGCATTCAACGCCTGGTTGGAGAGAAATGAAAAGGTGCCACCCGACTGTCCCCTTTTTCCCCTTTTCCATTTTGTCTGAGAAAAGGAGAGAAAAGGTGCCACCCGACTGTCCCCTTTTTCCCCTTTTTCCCCTTTTCCCTTTTGTCTGCACCAGTCAAATTAGCGAATTTACACTTTTATATTGATTCCATTTCACATTCCATTTACCTTCCTCGCAATGCCAAGAAAACCACGAATAATTTTGCCAGGAATCCCACACCATGTGACGCAACGCGGCAATCGTCGTCAGCGAGTATTTTTCAACGACGATGGATATCATTCCTACCTTGACTACCTCACTGCATCTGCAAAAGCATTCGATTTTGAAGTGTGGTCCTATTGTCTTATGCCAAATCACATTCATTTGCTAATAGTACCCTCCACCATCGCTTCATTGCGCGACGGGATGGGGCACCTCCATCAAACTTACGCATTAGCGGTCAATCGCTCACAGGGGTGGACTGGTCATCTTTGGCAAGGCCGTTTTTTTTCGTGCCCAGTTGAGCCAAACAATGCAGCATTTGTTGCTCGCTATATCGAGCTAAATCCACTTCGTGGGAAACTATGCACAAACCCAAGAGAGTACCCATGGAGTAGCGCAGAGATCGCATGCAAATTCTCTGTGAACGGAAAAAGTGGATATTCACCAATTTACGCTCCGGGTGGCACGTGGGCTGAATATCTTTCATATGACCCTTTAAAAGATGATGAAAAATCTCTGAAGCGATTGCGTAAATCAGTTGCCACTGGTCGACCATTCGGATCAGATGAATATATCCAGTCTATTGGCGGGTGAGTACGCCGAAAAAGGAAAAAGGGGACAGTCGGGTGGCACCTTTAGTATAGTCCCTTAGTCTCGCAAACGAGTTAGACCTGACAGTTCTGGCGTCGCAAATTTGTAGCCAATTCTAAATTCAAAGGCATCTTTGCGTGTTTGTTTAGGGTACCAAACAAGGTTGACAAGGGTGCCAAAGGTGTCTGACGTTTGAGTTCCACAAATCCAAAAGCCAATTTTTAGTTTAGGAATGATGACACTGTTATTCGACGGGTGATGACTGCTCTTAATGCACTGAAATCCAATGCTTGTTACCAACTCGATGGTCGACTCGAGAAGGCGTTGGTAAATTTTTTGGCGGCGAAATTCAGGTAGGACTGCTGAGTTAGTCATATAGTAAGTGTCCGGACTGTCCTGTCTCCCGAAGTGCCAGCCAGCAAATTTACCGTTAAAAAAAGCGCCAATCGTCAGCCTAAATCCCTGAAAGGTGGAGCGAAGGGCTTTTAGCTTTTCCTTTTCCTCATCGCTGCAGTAATCGTCATACAAAAATCTCGGCGAATCAGCGGTGAAAATACTTCCGTGATGGGGCATGACTAATTTAGCGTATTCATCGCTCACGAGTTCTCGGATAACCAATCCATCCGGCCAGCTTCGTTCATAACTCATATCTTTCATTCCCCTCTTGTAAAAACGTGCCGCGCGACTGTCCCATTTTTAATTGAACTTGAAAAGGTGGCACCTTTAGTACGCCTAAAAATGGAAAAAGGGGACAGTCGGGTGGCACCTTTAGTCATACAACCCACTCTCCTAAGGGCTGACCTGCCGTCACTTGATCTCCTTGTTTGACCAAGACACTGGCAGCGGATCCAGTCTTTGATGACTTCACCTCAAATTGCATCTTCATGCTTTCAAGTACAAATAAAACTTGTCCAGTTTCAATCGAACTGCCTGCCGTGATGTTAACTTGAATGACCTTACCAGGGACAGGAGCCGACATTCCATCCGATTGATCGTTGGACCCTCCAGATCCGGTGGATGACGTCCGCTCGTCGACCACTACCCAGTTGTGGCCCTTTAAGCCGAGCCAATATTCAATACGGTCATGGGACTGAAATACCACGAAACTAAATGGTGCCGAGGATCCTTGTCCCATTTCATAGAGGCCGAAACCATAGCGACTGACTGATCGCGGATCAGCGGGGGACCAGGCCATGTGTTTGGTTGTGATATGCGTCACAATTTGAGATCGAGCTGAGGACGGCTTCGACGATGACGGCGTAGCCTCGCGGGCAAAAGCCGATAGGGTGACGTTGGCGTGAGTGGCAACACCTCCGTAAAAATGAGTGGTGGACCCTGGTACGGCAATTCTTCGCCCCTCAATGGCCTGCATAAGTGCGTCAACGTCGGTCTGAAGGGATTCGCGTTCTGTGGCTTCGCATTTTAATGCATCGGTGACGTGGGCTGCAATAAAATGGGTGTCACTAGGACGCTCACAAATACGCGGATGACGTGCAAGCCAAATGAGAAATTGAATATTATTGCGTGGTCCCGCAAACAAAGTGCGTTCCAAAGTTTGAGCTAAAAGTTCTAAGGCTTGCTCCCTATTGCCGGCCGTACAAACGAGCTTGGAGATCATCGGGTCAAAGTTCGTTGTGATTTCGTCGACCGTATCCATGCCAACTTCCCAGCGAATGCCGCGACCTTGTGCTGGAACAAAAGCTCGTACGGGACCAGGGGTCGGAAAAAAGTTTGTCCCAGGATCTTCAGCATAAATACGCACTTCGATCGAGTGGCCACGAGGTGCTAGGTGGCTAAATTCTTGTGGTAGTTTTTCACCTTGAGCCACTCGGATCTGCCATTCGACTAGATCCACAGAGAAAACTTCTTCAGTGACTGTATGCTCCACTTGAAGTCGCGTATTCATTTCAAGAAAAAAGAATTTCACGTCGTTGCGATTGGTTTCATCTAACAGAAATTCTACGGTCCCAGCACTATCGTAGCCCACGGCTGAGGTCAGCCCTTTGGCTGCGGCATGCATGGCCGCACGAACATGGACCGGAATTTCTGGTGCCGGAGCTTCCTCAAGAATTTTTTGGTGGCGACGTTGCAGAGAACAGTCGCGGTCGCCGAACACAGCGACGTTTCCGTGTTTGTCTCCCATGACCTGCACTTCAACGTGACGTGGTGCACTTAGGTATTTTTCAACAATTAACGAGCCATTTCCAAAAGAACTAATCGCCTCTGCAGCTGCACGGCGTGCATTATCTGCGAGCTCCTCCTTTTTTTGGACGATTCGCATGCCTTTTCCACCGCCGCCGAACGCTGCCTTAATCAATAACGGAAAACCCGCTTTCACGGCAAATTGTTCGAGGTCCGCGAGGGCTTTCTTTTCATCCTTAGAGAGATCAAGGCCGTTGAGACCAGTAAGACACGGAATCTTCGCTTTCTCAGCATGCTCTCTGGCGGTTGCTTTGCTGGCCATTGCGGTGATCGCTATGGGATTGGGTCCGATCCACGTGAGGCCAGATTTCATTACTAATTCAGCGAAAACAGCATTTTCAGAAAGAAATCCAAAGCCTGGGTGGACCGCATCAGCGCCACTGGCTTTTGCATACTGGATCATAAGCTCGGGATTTAAGTAAACTTGGGTTGTTTCTTCGGGTATGTGAATAAATTTTGTGACCACATCGGCGAGGAATGCTGGGGGCACTCGTTTGTCGGTTAATACGACGGTCTCAAGGCCGAGCTTACGTGCGGTTTGGGCAATTCTGCGGGCAATTTCCCCCCGATTGGCTATAAAAATTCTCTTGACTGTGGGCGAATGATTGCCTGAGCCGACGATGTTTTTTTCGGTCATTTTTTTCTCGACTTTTGTATGCTTGACCATTGGCTAAAACCCTGCTCATATTTATTAATTTGAAGATCTAACTTAATGATCTCGACCATGGTGGTGCCACTTTGGAAAAGAAACTTCCTAGGCCCGCTTGTCCTTCGGCCCCAGTGCGAGCCTTGGAAATGGCCTCCACAGTATCTTCGCCTTGTGGATTGCCCTTAGAGCGAAGCGATTCAAACAGCCGAAGAATAGATTTTTGGGCTTCGGGACCGCAGGCCAATAGAGCATTTATTTCTGTGTTGACGGCCAATTCTAAATCATCGTCCCCTTGATTTGCACAAATCAACTCAATCAAACCAAAGTCCTTAGCATCGCTGCTAGTAAATACGGTTGCGCTTAAGGCTAATCGTCGTAGTTGTCCCATCTTCATTTTTCGAAGTAGGTAGGGAGCAATCACGGCTGGTAATAGTCCTAGTTTGGCTTCGCTCAAACAAAATTTGGCCGCAGAATCTGCCACGGCAAAATCACAGCATGCCACAAGTCCAACAGCACCGCCATAAACAGCGCCGCGTATCGCTGCGATTTTTGGGATTTCAAGGTTAGCGAGAGCCTCGAACATGGAGCGTAGGCGTTCAGCGTCCCGCATGTTTTCAGCAAACGATAATTTAGCAGAGGCCTGCATCCAACCAAGATCTGCACCTGCGGAGAAGTGCTTGCCAGATCCCGTCACGACGAGGACGCGGACGTCATTTTGAGCTTTGAGAGTGGCGACGTGGGCCGAGATCTCATCCATCATTTGGGCTGAGAATGCATTGGCTTGGTCTGGACGATTCAGTAACAATTTTGCAGTACGTCCACCACCCTTTAGGCTCGTGAATGAAAGCGTGGTTTGCGCTGTGCCTGTGGCTGCTATTTGAGATTGATCAGTCATTTGGTCCAATCATTTTGCGTTGGCATGTTTTTTGACGTCATCAAGAACATCTTGAGGAATGGGCGCCATCTGGCGAAGCAATGCTTGAGCAAATGTTTTTCCTTGGGCATCCGTGCGAAGAGTCAATGTCCCTCCACCACCCAAGGAGGCATCTAATAGAAAATTGTAGCCACTCATATTGTCGAGTGTGTATCGCACCACAGGTCCAAAGCAGATCTCCTGAAATAAATCTTTGACCCTTTGAGCGGTAAGCCAACTATCCAACCACTCAAACGCCTTGGGGCTGCGAGCAAGAATTCCAATATTTGACATATCTCCTTTGTCGCCCGAACGTCCAAGAACAATCGAGGAAAGAGCCACAGATTTTGGACCCTCACCGCTTTGTATGGCTGCCAAAACGGTGCTCTTTGGTTTGTCTGCTCTCTGGGTATTCATGTTCGACGGCTCGAAACTTCCAATGACGTCGGCATCGACAATCTTCTCATTGGTGATGCAATTACTATTCAGATCAAAAAGGGCGATGTGGGGACGTACCGCAGATTTTGGCATGAGTGCAGGCCAATAGGTGACAACCTCAGCTGGTTTAGGCGCACCGCCGAGCACACAAACTCCTGGAGGGCCACTTAGAATTAAGGCCGGCACCATTTTGCTAAATCGGCGTAGTTTTGCTTGGTCTGGATCTCGTGCCGAGACGCGAAGAATAATTTCATTGCCGTCTTCTTGATGTCCAAGACTTCGATGGCAGGCATTCCAGCCAAAATATTCGGTTTCTGTGGCGGCGAAATTTTTGCCGACCTTGGACCAGAAGATGTTGCCGAAGGTTTCTGCTTTTTTTCGGGCGTTTGGGCCAGAAATGCAAATGGTACCGAGAACCTTAAAGCCGTCTTGGTAAGCCATGGATACCTTGTAAAACGGAGTAGGTTCAAAGCCTTTAATGCTAGAAACTTTGACCCGGTCTTTACCGTCGGCAGCAAGTTTAATGCTAGAGAAATCGGCAACGACCTCTGGAGTGATATAGGCCTTTGGATTTCCCATTTCGTAGAATAACTGTTCGCGAACAGTATCCACAGAGACGAGGCCGCCAGAGTTGGAATGCTTTGTTACGACAAAGGTGCCGTCGGCATTCATTTCAATGATGGGATATCCCATATTTTCAAAACTTGACACCAAGTGCCAATCGGTAAAATTACCGCCCGTGGACTGGCTGCCGCATTCGATGATGTGACCAGCGACAATACCCGCCGCAAGTTTATCCCAGTCTTTAAAATCCCAACCGAACTCATGGATCATGGCCGCGACAGTAATGCCCGTATCTGTGACGCGTCCTGTGACGATGATGTCAGGATCCCACTTGAGGGCTTCGACCACTGGACCTGCTCCAAAGTAAACATTTGCAGCCTCAACGTTACCTTTGATGGCCGAGTAGTCTCGACCATCTTCCATATTTTTAAAGGCACAGCCCTTGGCTGATAGAGCATCTAGATTTTCTAAAATATCGTCACCGTAGACGATGGCAATTTTTGGTTTTAAGCCTTTTTTAGCAGCAAGAGCTGCAATGGCTTCAGCACAAGCGACCGGATTGACGCCTCCCGCATTGGTGATGATTTTTGTTTTGTTTTTTAGGAGGTCAGGAAGTACGTCTTCAAGCATGGCCAAAAAATCTCGGGCGTAGCCCAGTTTTGGATCGTGGCTACGTTGCTTTTGCATGATTGACATGGTTACTTCAGCGAGGAAATCCATGGTGATGTAGTCTAATTGACCGCCGCGAACCTGTCGGCCAAGGGCGTCAGGGTCATCCCCCCAGTAGCCGCCAGCGTTGCCGATGCGAATTTTTGTTTTTTTAGTCATGGTCTTAGTTCCCTTCAAGTTTTATCAATCGCATTGATGGAGGTTTTGTTCTCGGGCTCTCGTGCACGATAGGTTTGCTGCACTACATTCTAAATATTCCAAATTTTGTTTCTTCCCAGTCGTGATGAAGAGTGGCTGCCAAGGACATCGCAAGAATTTTTCTCGATTGCCGTGGGTCAATAATGCCGTCGTCCCAAAGTCGTGCCGAGGAATAATAAGCACTGCCTTCGCGCGTATATTTTTCTAGAATCGGATCGCGGAGTTCGTTGATTTCTTTTTGAGTCATCGTCACACCCTTGCGCGCAAGTTGCTGTTGTTTGACTGTTGCCAACACGTCGGCAGCCTGCTCGCCTCCCATCACAGAAATTCGTGCATTTGGCCACATGAACATAAAACGAGGGTCATAAGCTCGGCCGCACATGCCGTAGTTGCCAGCACCAAAACTGCCGCCCACTACCATGGTTATTTTTGGCACCTTGGCATTGGCAACGGCGTGAACCATTTTTGCACCGTCTTTGGCTATGCCTCCGTGCTCGTATTTTTTGCCGACGATAAAGCCTGTGATGTTTTGCAGGAAGATCAATGGAATTTGTTCTTGGGAGCAGACTTCAATAAAGTGTGCCGCCTTTTGGGCACTCTCGGAGAAAAGTACGCCATTGTTGGCGATTATTCCTGCAGGAATTCCATTGATGTGTGCAAAGCCTGTGATCAAGGTGTTGCCGTAATTCTTTTTGAATTCAAAGAGTTCACTTCCATCGACAATCCTTGCAATCACTTCGCGAACGTCGAAAAATTTCCGAGGATCTGAAGGCACAACCCCCAAAATTTCATCGGGATCGTAGGCTGGTGGACGAGGCTCAATTAATTTTAGAGGAGCTGATGGTCGGCTACCCATGTGTTTGAGAATGTCACGCACTATAGCTAGGGCATGCTCGTCGTTATCGGCCAAATGATCGGCAACACCGCTAATTGATGTATGGACATCGGCTCCCCCGAGTTCTTCCGCAGTAACGTCTTCGCCTGTGGCCGCTTTTACGAGGGGAGGACCCGCTAGAAATATCGTGCCTTGATTGCGCACAATCACACTTTGGTCACTCATGGCAGGAATATACGCTCCGCCAGCGGTACAAAATCCGTGAACCGAAGAAATTTGAGGAATACCCGCAGCACTCATGCGGGCTTGATTGAAGAAAATTCGTCCAAAATCGTCTTTATCCGGAAAAACTTCATCTTGCATCGGTAAGAAGGCACCGCCAGAATCTACAAGGTATATGCACGGCAGTTTATTTTGGAGACCGATTTCTTGAGCCCGAAGGTGTTTCTTTACAGTGATCGGATAGTAGGTGCCACCCTTCACGGTGTGATCATTGGCAACGATCATTGCAGGTTTCCCGTGCAACATTCCGACGCCCGTGATGATACCGCCCGAAGGTACATTATCTTCGTAAAGTCCTTCGCCTGCAAGGGAGCTTAGCTCCATAAATTCAGTGCCTGGGTCGATTAGTTTTTGAACTCGTTCTCTTGCCGATAGTTTTTTTGAATTTGAGGTCGACGCCGGTCGAGCCATGGTTTGGGCTGTCCGAGCTGCAAAGTCTTGGACTTCTGCCAAATGGGCTTGGTAGTTGGCTTTGTATTCTGTGCTATTGGTTTGGATTTGGCTCTGAATTTTCATAATCTTTTCATTTCATAGTCTATTCGTTTTGCAGCTGAGAAACCAGGTCACCAGTTAAGTAATGACACAGTCACTTACGTCTCCCCATGTGGCAACTTCGAGTTCATCGTCATTGAGAATTTCCTGAAGAATTGTATTTAATACTTTTACGTCCCCCACAGCTCTGTGGCTGGCGTCATTTGTCAATTGAAAGTGCTCGGTTAGAGTACCCAATTTGTAGTTGGGTAGACCGGGAAGAACTCTTCGGGCCAATTTTACGGTACAGAAACAAGGCCAGGTAAGTTCATAGCCGAGGCGATTAGCCGAGGCTTTTAACATGCCCATATCGAATTCCGCATTGTGGGCGACGATGATGGAGCCTCTAATAAATTCCAAAAATTTTGGGAGAACTGCGGAAATGTCAGGTTGGCCTATAAGCATAGCTTGTGTGATGCCGGTCAAATTGACGATATGTTCGGGAAGTTCAATATCCGTTTGTACGAAGCTCTCGAACGTGTCTATGATGACCCCACCCACAATTTTCAGGGCGCCAAATTCGATGATGCGATCCAGTTCGCTGTCTAGTCCAGTGGTCTCAGTATCAAATATAACAAGTGGTGTGTCGTGTAATTTAGTCGATAAAGGTAAATTAAAATGAAAATGACGGCGCAAAACGAAATCTAAGTTCTCATTATCCCCAGAATTGGCGGCAGAATTCATTCCCGACGGGAACAAAGCTGCATGGAAAACTGAGTGTTGAAGAAGCATTTTTAGATGGTCTCGCGAGTTTTTCGTTTGACATAGGCAGCCACTATTAAACTTGCAAAGACGGCTGTGAGCGCCAATTTTAGAAATACAGGATCGGCATTCAGGAGGGCCATCCAAGCGGAAATTCCAATCACCGGTAACCATAGCAACATCTGTACAGTCATCTGAAGTGTGGGACTGCCTGCCACCACCCTTGCGCCGCGTGGGCCATTTTCATAATACCATTCGACAAACCGAGAGCCAAAATTGGTTTGGAGTAGTACGTGGTCGCGAAACCAACGTAGTGGCCTCAGATTTTTATGGAGTGGTGAACCATAAGCTGCCGTAGCTATGAAGCACTTTGGATCTTTTAGAGCGGCTTCTTTTTCGTCGTTGAGTTCTGACCAAGTTAAATTTTTTGCAGGGGTGCCATGTAGGCATGTACTGCGCAGTAATCCTCCTGGTTGGTAAAAAAGTACGATGCCGTAGTCCTTGTCGTTTTCCAGGCCAGAAATGGCAAGTTTGCCATCTTTTACTGTGCCTGTGGTCACAAATTTTCCGGCGCTATTTAGTTTGTTGAGCCCCTCCGCATCAAGGTAGGCCTGGGTATTAGGACAAGAAATACAGCTCCCTCCGTCGACAAAATCTGGAATATATTGACAGGCATCTTCAGCCCCTGCGGCATCGCTTGTCGCTGTTTTATCGTAAATAAACGACGGCAGGTTAAGCACTTCACTGTCGCTGGCAATGGCTAGTCCAGTAATTTCGGTGACGGCTCTAACAGCCGAGTCACTCCAAGTTACGGTTTCAGGAATTTTCCAGGTGACATTGAGAGCTCTATGAGTGGGCACGACAGCTAAGATGTTAGGAGATTCTTGAACGACTGAGGTGTCATTCGCGATTGTAGTGATGACAGACGTGCTGATGGTGACGTTATTTTCAAGGTATGAAACCTGAACTTTGAGGCTTGATCCTGCTCCATGGACGGTCAAAAGATTTTTTAAACTGCCTTTGGCGCTCTCGGAAATGGTTAACGTGTAAGTAAACGTGGTTGTGTCTGCTACGGAACCCGCTGAAGACACTGGTTCACTGATTTCGCTTATCGTAAAATTAACGTCAGGTGATGCCGTGGTGTCGCCAGCTACCTTGACATAACCATCAGTTGAGGCGCTCAAATCAGTTAACCAAACACGCATGCGTTGAAGGAGACTTTTTTCTTCGGCAAAGACAGTGGTTTTTGTTATGCCAGTTATAACAACCGTAAGTTTGAACGATCCAGACGTGCCTCCCCGTGAAATGCTTCCTGTAACAGTAGGATTACCTACCGCAAGAAGTTGGGTCGATGATAACGTAAATATTAGTATCGCGATGGCGGCAATATATTTGAGTCTGCTGTGCATGGTGCTACCCTCTTGTTTCTTAAGGCTCTGAACAAGAGGGCAGTCTAGTACCAGAGACTAGGATTTGTCGAGGCGAATTGTCAGGCTAAAACGATGGCAAATGGCGAGTAAATACCCAGCAATTGTCGTATTAAAGCTAGCTATACTTATGGGTTGTCAAGGTCGATGATCAAGCTGTCCCAAGCGGTGAGAAGTTTCGGGCCGTTGGGTTGCCCTGCGGCGGCCCATCGGTCTTTAAATGCGGGAAATTGGTTGGTCATGTAGGTTGACGCTTGTTTGAGCATGCGTCTAAGTTTTGCCGTATTTGCCCATGGGTCGTGATGAGTAAATACGATCGTTTTAATGCACTCTCTTAAAGCCAAATCAACGCCAATATTAGGTGAGCAATGGCCCCAATCAAATCGGCTTGCAAGTTCTGCAATTTCATACTGCGCATCAAAAATTAGCAGGTCAAGATTTTGATAAAAGGGTAGGTCTTTTGCGAGCTCGGTCGCAGTGGTGCGTTTATATTCACCATCAACGCCTATTGCGCAGGATTTTCCGGCCGCATCAAAACGGTATCCGAAAGACCCGCCTGGATGATCTAGAACAAATGGCGTGACCGAAACGTCTCCAAATTTCAGGGGTTCATAGAGTTTCATTTGAACAAACTCAATCTTTCCCCCAATTTGCTCCCAAGTCAGCGGAAAATTTACGCCATTAAATTTAATACGAACGTACTCTGGAGCATTTCTGTGCACGTGATATATTTTAACGGTATATCCAGGCACATGAATCGGAATAAAGAATGGTAAGCCTATGAGATGATCCCAATGCATGTGGGTCAGAAAAATGTGAAATTCCTTGACACCCTTTGGCATATAGAATGAGCCAGCTTCACGCAGTCCTGAGCCCATGTCTACAAAAAAACTTTGCGTCCCGTGAAGTACTTCAGTGCAGCTAGTGTTTCCACCATATGAGATGGGAACCCCAAAGTCTCCTTGCTCAAGGGCGATCTTAAACGTTCTTAAAGTTCTGATGCCCTGCTGCTCGGAGGCCGCAAGGAGCTCGTTAACGATGGCGTGAACGTCGCCATTATTAAGTGTTTGTGGCAATGAGCCTCTGGTTCCCCAGAATTTGACTTTCAAACGAAACTCCAACTATAAATTCCTGCACTAGTTGATTTACGAGCCCAATTCAGATACTTTTATTATCTAGCTATATTATCTGACATTTTTTACCTAAATGGAAATATAGCTCTAAGAAAATAAGGGGGCTCATGTGGAGGTTTCTCGCATTAGTGATATTGCTTATTTATCAGGGGTCATTGACGAGGAATCAGATTTTTCCTCAATGTTAACGCCGCCGTTCATTCAGGCCATTGATTTTTCGGCGGTTTCGCGTGTCAATTCGATTGGACTTCGATCCTGGATGCTGTTTATGACGAAGTGGGGCGATAAGCCACTGAATTATATGAACTGTACGACAGAAATTTCCGACCATTTGGCCACAATTCCGGCATTAAGAGGTGCCTCGAAGCGAGTGGTCTCGGTATTAAGTGCAATGATTCCATATGATTGCCTAAAATGCGATCATATGGAGGATATTATGGTTAAAAGGGCTGAGGTTGTTCCTGTGACTTTGCCAAAAGTAGTCTCGCCGAAGTGTCGAATCTGCTCAGGAGAGATGGAGCTAATAAATCCAAGCATAGTGTCTATTTTTACGGCATAAATCAAGCCCCTGACGAGTCAGCTTAAAGTCTTTGCATTAATATCGTCATTGGACGCAGGATTTGCCTTGAAATCTATTGCCTGCACGTGCTATATGTCTCGTTCCTTTTTGGTAGAGCAATGGGTCGCCAGCCCGCAGTACCGTAAAGAGCAGAGGCTGAGCGTATTGAACGTCCCAGTTTTTGACTTGTAACCCCTCGTATTTTTGATTTTGGAGGATTCATGGCAACCACCCTTCGTATGCAGCGTCACGGCAATACTCACCGCCCATTCTATCATATCGTAGCCGCAAATAGCCGAGCTTCGGCGACCAAGAAATTTCTTGAGAAAGTTGGATATTATGATCCAGCAACTGAGCCTTCGACGCTAGTCATCGAAGAAGATCGGATCAAGTACTGGTACGGCGTTGGAGCTACCATTAGCAATACTCTAAAAGTCCTTCTTGTTAAAAAAGGCGTAAAGCTTGAGCGAGTTCAAACGACGCTTCCAAGAACTGGCGTTGCAAAGAAGCCTAAGGCCGCGAAAGTAGCAAAAGTGGCTAAGGCTCCTAAAGCACTTAAAGCAGTAGCTAAGAAGCCAGCTAAATAATGCTTCTGAAGTTAGGCATCGTAGGAAGAGCTTTGGGACTCCAAGGCTTTTTTTTCGTATCTGGGCGTGATGAACCCATCTCTTCTTCAATCGTCACGGTCAAAATTGGTAGGACTCTTGAGTCGGCTCGTGAGACTAAGGTCATCACGCACGGCTGGCAAACAAATCGTCCAACTATAAAATGTACGCTTGCTTCTGATCGCACCGCAGCTGAATTGCTGACTGGTATGACGATTTGGGCTGAAGAGGCTTTTGTAGAAGTAGATGACTCTAAAGAATTTTTGTTGAAAGACCTTATGTGCCGTCGGGTTATTGATTCAGACGGTGTGATTGTTGGCGATGTCGAAGATGTCGTGCCAATGCCAGCTTCCATTAATATTGTTGTCGCCAAATTGGATAAATCAGCAGATGTCGATATTCCGATGATTTCGGACTATATCGACATGAGTTTTCAACGGGGCGGAAAAGAATTAAAATTGGTTGTCCCAGCCTCAACATTTGAGGAAATTTGGAATCCTAGGATTAAGAAATAACTTTGCTTATGCGTAAAATTTCTTTTATTACAATTCATCCAAAAATCATTGAGAGCTACCGCCCATTCGGGATTTTTAAATCTGCTGAGGAGGGTGGGCTCGCCCAAATTTCTGTGACCGATTTGCGAGATTTTGCAGCCGATAAACACGGATCCGTAGACGGGGCTCCCTACGGTGGCGGTGATGGCATGGTCTTGAGAGCTGATTGCTTGTCTCAGGCGTTGAACAGT
This sequence comes from Bdellovibrio sp. ZAP7, assembly GCA_945900755.1. Classification (GTDB taxonomy): domain Bacteria; phylum Bdellovibrionota_B; class Oligoflexia; order Oligoflexales; family RGVZ01; genus CAMDKS01. The sequence goes on along the minus strand of CAMDKS010000005.1, from coordinate 2,475 downwards.
GTGCGTGCAAATCTATTAGCGAATGAAAAAGTGAACGTTATTTTTACGTCTCCTACCGGCAAACTTTGGGCCCAAGAGGATGCACAGATGTTTGCCGACGGTGATGAATCATTGGTGTTTATATGTGGGCGTTTTGCTGGTGTTGATCAGAGATTTATTGACAAGTATGTGGACCAACAATACTCCGTTGGTGATGTCGTGCTGGCAGGCGGTGAATTACCCGCGCTGATGATGGCCGAAAGTATTCTTCGCCTTGTCCCTGGAGTTCTCGGCCATGAGCAAAGTGCCACTGAGGATTCCTTTGGTGCCGGTCTTGATGGGAAACTAGAATATCCAAGCTATACGCGTCCCCCAGAGTGGAACGGGCACAAAGTTCCCGAGGTGCTGATGTCCGGAAATCATCAGGCCATTGCTAAATGGCGTCGAGAAGAATCCATTAGAATGACCCAAAAACTTAGGCCCGATTTGTTGTAAGTCTGAGCGAATTTTCAGATTTGATCACTGAATGCTATGTGCGAAAGGAATATTTTAACGGACGCCGTCCGCACCAAGGAATCAACGGTAAAACACCGACAAAGTCATCCAGCTAGAAAGTCTACAGACCCTAATTCCCGCGATTCGATACTCCAAGACGCCTGAAGTGGACGGTCTTATCACCAGTTTTAAGCGGACAGCATAATAAAGCGGTAGTACAGGCCTCCTAATGCCAAAATCTAAACATTCACGAAGATCTTGACTAAAATACGGTCGCCCCATGGAGCGACACCTCTTGCACGCCCAATAACAGCGTGGCGAGCTCAAAATCTAGCACGGGATGTTCAAAAAAGTGGCAAAACATGTGCTGCCCGATATTTGCAAATAGGCGTTGAATGCCTTACGATCTGACAATTCCTGGGGTTATCGGCCCTTGACCCCAATGACTTTCACTCCTGATATATTCACGAAATGATGATCACGCGTAACCACTGAAAAATCATTTTGCTTTGCAATGGCCGCAATCCAAATGTCATTGTCGGGAGCAGGTTTTCCGATTGATTTGAGGCTATATTTTAGCTGACCATAGATGTTCGCCGTTGTTTGGTCTGTTGCAATGATGGGAAATAGGGCTGCGAATCGCTCGATATTTTGAAGATTTGCGTCACGGTTCTTTGAGTTATAAGCGCCGTAGTAAAGTTCACCAAGCACAATATCACAGCAACTTACGCCATTAAGCCCATCAATCAATGTGATGGTACTGGGGCTCTGAGCAAACAGTTCGATGACGATATTGGTATCGAGCAAATACACGGGCGATTACCAGCCTTCCGCATCAACAATCTCGCAACCTTCGTCAACCGCCCGCTTCATTTCTCGGGCAGAGGTCTCGTCCATAGTTCCCGCAAATAGGCGGACAGCCTCTTTACCTGTCATGCTTTTGGGTGCCGCGATGTTTTTTAAGGCTTTAATAAACGTAGCAACCCGAAGCTGCTGATCTTCCGGCAACGACTCCACGTCTCTGATAATTTGGTCTTTTAAAGCTGATTTCATCGCATACACCTCCGCTGATTCGGATTTATGTATCATATCCTAATGTGTAGTGCCGCAATAATCAATGTTGATGAATTCATTGCCGATTTTATTTCTCTCTGGTATGAGTCGCTTCATGTGATGATCCTGTCATAAAACTTCGTTTGTTGCTGAAATTCGCTATGCGCGTTCTAAGTCAACTTTTATCAGACCTATGGGCGTACTACGCATCTCCTCCACTTCTGCGGGATTTACGTGGCTGATAGCAGTGGGCGTTTTCGTCGAATATTCCGACGGGCAAAGGCACTTTGGCTGCCTAAAGGTCGCGGACGACCATCAATTAGCGAGGATGTGGTTGAACTGATTCTTGACATGAAACGGTCAAACTGGTCTTGGGGTGCGCTGCGCATTTCTCAAGAATTACTTTTACTTGGCATCCATGTACACAAGAAGACCGTCAAACGTATACTACTTGAAAATGGCATGGTCCCGCCGAAAACTCGCATTACACCTCCAACTTGGACGGCCTTCCTCAAAGCCCATAAGGATCTTTGGGCCTTAGATTTTACGTGTGTGTTCGACATTCAAGGAGTGCAAGTCTTTATACTGGCGGTTGTGAATCTTCAAACAAGACAACTTGTTGCAATCAATGCGACATTAAATCCGGATCGACACTGGATCACACAGCAAATTTGCAATGCCGAGATGTCCCGGTACAAGCTGCCTTCGGGTCTTATAGCCGACAATGACGGTGTTTTTGGCAAGTGGATGGAACATGATTTCCTGCGTTATTTTGATATCGTTGTCCGACGCGCTCCACCAGGGCAACCACTCTACCAAAAATGGTTCAACGGAATTTGCGAGAGGTTTCATCGAAGTCTCAAATCAGAGGTGTTAAACAGAGTTGTCCCCCTGGACGTTGCTGGTATACGACGATTGTCCATTTGCTATCAGGAATATTTTAACGGG